>JBLHLM010000008.1:0-54815 GCA_047618365.1 Candidatus Poriferisodalaceae bacterium
CGACGACAGACTGGGCGTTCTCTTCGAGGAAGAACCCAACAATCCGCATCGGGAACGCGAGTTGTTGGAACAACACCATCGCCTGCAGGACTTCGCCGGTCGTGACCGAACCCTCGCTGACCCGCCATGAACCAATAGCCAAGACCGACACCACACCGAAACTGGGCAGCATCTCCAAGGCGGGCTCAAACGTTGCCCTCAGGCGCCCGACACGGAGCCGAACCTGCCGGAGACGACCAGCGGGAACTCGCAGCCGGTCGACCTCAGCCGCCTCCCGACCAAGTGTCTTGACGACGAGAGCCCCATCGAAACTTTCGTGAACGATGGCGGAGACGTCGCCGACGGCCTGGCGCACCTTCGAGGCCGGCTCGATGACCCGTTCAGTGAACATTCGATTGGCGAACCATGTGGCCGGAAACACCAGCAGGGCCACCAGCAGCAGCCACGGATCGATCAACGACAGCGACAGTACCGATGCTCCGACGAGCGCCACCATTCCGAGGGTGAACGGCAGGGGCTGAAGCAACATCGTGGACACTTCGACGTCGGTGTCGGCATGAGCCATGAGCTCGCCAGTGGGCTTCGACCGCAACTGGGAAATCGAACGCTCGAGGTAGAGATCGGTGAGTTGTCGGCGGATGAAGCGGTTGTTGCTCTCAGTCGTCATAGCTCCAAAGAATCGGCGAAGCACCACACCGCCGGAGCGAAGGAGGGCAACAACGACGATTGACGCGAGAAGCCAACGTTGCGACCCGTCTGGAGCTCGATCCTCGAAGGCTGGGATGAGCACCCTGTCGGTGGCCTCGCCGAGCACCTCGGTACCGACGACGAGCATGATCGAGTAGACAAATCCACCGAAGACCGCTGTGCCAAACACCCATGGGCGCCTCGACACATACGTGCGGATCAGCCGAAGGCCCTCCAGAAGCACCTGGCTGGCTCGTTCGCTGTTCTCAACGCCCGTTGGGGAGCTCGCCATTTATTAGCTCCCCCTCACGAGTGCAGACGGACCAACCTACCGAGAGGCCCGAACTCACAGGTGTGAATCCCGTGGCCAGCCGAAGACTGGCCGAGGTCAAGAGGCTCCCGGCCAGGACCGACCAACTACGAAAGTGCGATGCAGAGGGCCCCAAAAGCGCTCACCGCTACCGCCGCGGCATGACGTCGCCAGATTGTCTCTTTAAAGACCAACCACGCAATCAGCAGGCCGAACATCACTGACGTTTCTCGCGCGCCCGACACGAGACCGATCGGTGCGCGGCGAGCCGCGGCATCAACCCTGTGCGGACCTCGTTGACCACTGCATCCCACCGACGCCGGACAACCACCACACCGATGATCAACATCGTCGACAAGAACAAAACAGCCGACAGGTAACGCAAGCTCTCGTCGCCGGCCCCGGTTCCTGCGCCGTCGAGCACCGTGTACGTCGCGATGCACACGGCAGTGGCCAACGCCCACCGCAAACCAGCGAGTTCGCCGGACTTGAGCCTCACCAAGCTTCCGATGCCGATTGAGACCAGCAGAATCCCGACTCCACCGAGCAGGGACAAGTCGTCGTCAAGCCAAACAACACCCGCTATCGCTGGCGCCAATCCCCTGGCCACCGTATAGAGCAAGGTGAAGTCCGTTCGTTCGTAAGCGCCGGCCAAGCACAAGACGTAGGCGGTGTGGACACACGATGACCCGGCCACGTACCACCAAGCCTCACGCTCCGGGAGCCCAGCGACAACAAGAATCGGAACCGTGCCAACCAGCGATCCAACGCTGACATCAGGCGATCCGGCGAGGCTTTGACGATCGAGTTCCACCCCGCGTGCAGTACCGCTGCCACGAGGGCGAGCAGAAACGCCGAGAGCGGCATCAGTTGTGACCGCTCATTGTTTCCGACTCAGAGGAGGGCATCAATTTCCGTCGAGCGATGCACGAAACCGTCCCTGAAGTATGAGTCGTGGTTTTCCTCGATCTGCTCGGGGAGATAGCGATAGTTCACCATCATCCCCAAAGCCCGGTTTTGACCGACCCTCGCCGGATTCGCCAAGAACTGGAGCCGTTCCACCCTGGCTCCATTGCTCAGGTGGAAGTTGGCAACGGGATCGAGGGCACGCGTGCCACGCCTTGCATCGCACAGGTACCGAGCACACAGCCGGGGAAGATATGGCTGCAACGACGCCACCAGATCGGGACGGGAGTACCAGGCGTCGTCGACGAGGGCATCGTTGAGCATCTCAGCCAGGCTGCGCGGATCCCCGGCGGAAAAGCCGCTCAGCTCCTCAAGCATGAGCGCGTCGGCGGCGATCAATTCTTCGAGCCAGGGCCGGAATCCAGGGATCGGCGACAGGGTCGCGAAACCGCGGATATTGGGAAGTTCGGCCTGAAGTTCGGCTACCACTCGCTTGATGAGGAAGTCACCGAGCCGCACGCCCGCCAGACCGTCCTGACAGTTGGAGATCGAATAGAAGATCGCTGTGTTCGCGCGCCCCGGGTCCGGGTCAGGAACCGCTGGATCGATCAGGTCGACGATGTTGTCCGCCAGACCTTCGGTCAACGCAACCTCAACAAAAATCAGCAGGTCGTCGGGCAACGACGGGTGCTGGAACGCGAAACAACGGCGATCTGGGCCTAAGCGATTTTGCAGGTCCTCCCAGGAAGCGATCTCATGAACTGCCTCATAGTCGATGAGCTTCTCGAGCAAGGAGGCCGGCGACTGCCATGTGATGTGTTCGAGCTGAAGCAGTCCAATGTCGAACCATTGCTCCAAGAGACGATGTAGCTCGCGATCGAGTTCAGCGAACTGACCTCCTTGTGAGACCTGATGCAGGTCCGCACGAAGCCGAACAAGAAACGCCAAACCTGAATCCACACCAAGGAATCGGCGAAAGAGCTTCTCGCGAGCCGGCTCGAGCGCTGAGCGCAGGCGATGCTCCAGCTGAGTTCGTTCGTCGTTGGGCGCTTCGACCACAGCCTGCGCTGCCACATCGATCTCGCCAGGGTTGACGCCATAGTGGTCGTCGAGCAGTCGGAAAAATCGTTCCTTGCCAAGCCGATCCAAGCCGAGGAACATCTCGGCGACATGCTCCGCGCGTCGGCGCGCAGCGACCTCTCCACCCCGGCCACTCACGACGTCGTCGATGACGGACCGCAGCTGCAGCGCTGATGGCCCGTCGAGTTGCGGGCTGAGTGCAGTCAAAGTTGTTGGTTCAGCACGCGCCCGTAGCCGTCGCAACGCTCTCGCTAGGGGTCCCGCACCTTCAGCCATGGAGCCAGTGTGGCTCAGGCACCCTCAGCGCGCACAGCAGCGTCGAGGGTGTTCTTCAGGAGCATCGCCCGAGTCATCGGGCCCACGCCACCAAGGCGGGGAGTGACGAACCCGGCGACCTCGCCAACAGACTCGTCGACATCGCTGATGATCCGTTTGCCTTCACGAGTGATACCTCCGCCGACCACGGCAGCGCCGGGCTTCACCATGTCAGGCGTCACCAGGTTGGGCACACCCGCTGCGGCGATGATCACATCTGCCTGGCGGGTGTACTGACCCATATCGGCAACCCCGGTATGCACAACGGTGACAGCGGCGTTGGCGGTTTTGCGCTTCAGTGCCATGAGCAGAGCCATGGGGCGCCCAATCGTGAGCCCGCGGCCAATCACCACCACGTGTTTGCCCTCGACAGGAACCTCGTAGTGCTCGAGCATCGCCTGAATGCCAGCTGGAGTGCAGGGAACTGGACCGTCGACACCCATCACGAGACGACCCAGGTTCACCGGGTGGAGACCATCAGCGTCCTTGTTGGGGTCAATTGCCAACAAGGCCCGTTCCTCGTTGAGCTGCTTCGGAAGGGGCAGCTGGACGATGTAGGCGTGCACCGCTGGATCGTCGTTGAACTGGCGAATAGTGGCTTCGAGCGTGTCCTGGTCGATGTCGGCGTCGAGATGGGCGTGAATCGAGTTGAATCCAACGTCGGCGCAGTCGCGGATCTTGGCGTCGACGTAGCTCTCGCTAGCTGGGTCGCTACCAACCAGGATCGTGCCAAGGCCTGGCTTGACCGACAGTGCTGCAGCACCCTCGGCAACTTCGGCCTTCACGATGTCGGCGAGCGCCTGTCCATCAAGGATCTTTGCAGTCATTGGGGCAACTCTACCGAGCTGAACAATCGTTCAAGACCCCTGTGGCCAGCGTGTTGCGATGGCTGCCGACACCGCCTCAAGGTGGTCAGTCACCACTCCATCGATGCCGGTGCCGATCTTCTCATCAAGATCGTCGAGCCAATCCTGGGTCCACGGATAGACCTTCAGGCCGCGAGCGTGGGCTGCGGCGACGAACGAGGCTGACACTTCGTTCCAATGGGCCGATACGGCACGTGCGCCAAGCTTGGACGCCTGGTCTAGAAACACAGTGCTATCCGCCGGTGTGTTCGCGCTGCGAAGCAACGCGACCTCGCTGTCTGGCAAGCCAGACACATAGGTGGCGACCGCTTCGGGCTTCTCAGACCACGGCCTGATCCGGGAGCTGAGCCCGCTTCTCCGCACCTCAGCGACGACCAACGGTGCCGCGGACGGTTGTTTCGTATCAACCGCGTACGACACCTGGTCCGGAAGCTCTCGCAATAGATCGAGCGCCTGGCCGAAGGTGGCGAGCCGCCCCGCACCGTTGTTCTGTCGAAGCCGTCGCAGCACGATCGATGGGGTCCAACGCAACACCCATGGGAACCGGAGAAGTCGCCAACCGTGACTGTCGTGATGAAGAAAGAGCTCCCTGCCAATGCCACGCCGCACATCGATCTCGATCACGTCGGCACCCGCCGACACCGCTGTCTTGATCCCAGCGAGGGTGTTCTCTGGCGCGTGCAGCGGTGCCGTCCGGTGAGCGATGAGCAGAGTCATGTGGCTACTGAAACACCACTAGTGAAGAAAGTGGCGTTCGCCAGTGAAGATCATGGCAATGCCGAGTTCGTTGGCTTTGGCGATCACCGCTTCATCGCCCATAGCGCCGCCGGGCTGAATCACCACCGCAACTCCAGCTGCTGCGGCTGCTTCGATGCCGTCGGGGAACGGATAAAACGCGTCGCTGGCGCAGGCCCCGCCGGTAGCGCGGCCCGCTGCCTTCGTAGTGGCGATCTCGCCGGACTCGACCCGATTCTGTTGGCCGGCGCCGATACCCCACGCCGTGCCGTCCTTGACGAGCACGATGGCGTTTGAGGTGACATGCCCACAAAGCCGCCAGGCCAACTCGGCGTCTGCAAGTTCCTGATCGGTTGGCTTCCGGTCGGTGACGACTCGCCAATCGTCGGGCCCGGCGACGAAATGGTGAGGAGTCTGAGCAAGCCAGCCGCCGCTGATCTGACGCAGATCCACGGTGACGGGATCGGGCGCCGGCGCTTCGAGAACCCGGGTGTTCTTGCGTTTGGCCCGAAGCCGTTCGATCACACCATCTTCGTAGCCCGGAGCGATAATAACGTCTGCCTGGGCGGCATCGACGATCCGGTTAGCGGTGGCATCGTCGACAATGCTGCTGCACGCCACGATCCCGCCAAACGCCGAACGCGGGTCACACTCGAAGGCGCGCCGGTAGGCGTCGGCCAAAGAGTCGCCGACCGCCGCGCCACACGGGTTGGCGTGTTTGATGATGGCAACGGCCTTCTCGCCAGATAGCTCAGCTAACGAATGAGCCAAACGCCAGGCCGCTTCGGCATCGAACAGGTTGAGGTAGCTCAAGGCCAGACCCTCGTGTTGGACCATATGGTCCCACCACGGATTGTCGGCCACCTCGCGGTACCGAGCGCCCTCCTGATGCGGGTTCTCGCCATACCTCAGACTGTCGACTCTTTCGAGGGCCAGGTGGATCGTGGGAGGCAAAACTTCGTCGCCATCAAGCCATCCAACAATCGCAGCGTCGTAGGCAGCAGTGTGAGCGAACGCAGTCCGAGCCAGGCGGCGGCGAGTCTCGGCGCCAAGCTTGCCTGCATCCCGCAGCTCGCTGAGCACCGTGCCGTAGTCGGCCGGATCGACCACGATTCCAACACTGTCGAAGTTCTTGGCCGCGGCCCTCACCATGGTCGGGCCGCCAATATCGATGAGCTCAACCGACGGGTCGGATCGGAACGGGTAGAGGTTGCACGCCACCAGATCGATCGCAGTGATGTCATGCTCAAGGAGCGACGCGAGATGAGACTCCTCAGCCCGGTTGGCGAGAATGCCCCCGTGGATCCGGGGATGGAGGGTCTTGACCCGCCCGTCGAGCATCTCAGGCGAACCGGTGACTTCCTCAACCGACATCACCGGCACGCCTGCAGCGCTGAGCGCGGCATGGGTCCCACCGCTCGACACCAGTTCCCAGCCGAGCTCATTCAGCGCCGCAGCGAACTCAACAATCCCGGTCTTGTCGTAAACCGACAGTAGGGCTCTCATGATGGATTCTCCTCGTGGGCACAACCCGAAGCCAGAAACTCTCGGATCGTGTCTGGGTAGAGCCGTCGCTCGACAGCCTTGATTCGTTCGTGAAGTGAAGCCTCGTCGTCGCCAGGCAACACCTCGACGGCAGCCTGAGCCAGGATCGGGCCAGCATCGACTTCAGGGGTGGCGATGTGCACCGTGCAGCCCGTGATCTTCACTCCGAAGTCCAGCGCGGCACGCACTGCGTGCCAGCCAATGAACGACGGCAACAGGGCCGGATGAGTGTTCAACACACGACCGGGGAAAGCAGTGAAAAAGTCTGGCCCGAGAACCGTGCCAAATCCGGCCATGGCGATCACGTCGATGTCGCACGAGTTGAGGGCACCGACAACCTGGCGACTGTATGCATCGCGGTCGAAATCCGGACCGAACGTGTCGCGGTTGACGGACACAGCAGCAACGCCGAGCTCAGCGGCGAGTTCGGTCGCTCTGCATGGACGGTCGACGAGCACCAGGTCAACAGCGAGACCCGCCTCGACGATCGCCTGCAGAATCGATCCGGTTCCTGAAGCGAGGACGGCCAAGCGCACGAGGAGACGCTACCAGCGTCACCCCGGCCATTGAGCGTGGGAACGCCACCCAGCCGGTAGTTTCGCGATGGTTTCCAAGAGGGAGTCCGGCCATGGCCACCTGCTACCGCTGCCAGAGCGACAATCCCGACACCGCCACGTACTGCGCCTCCTGTGGTACGTCGCTCACGTCACCGCCGCCCGCAGCCGTTCCTCCTCCCCCGTTTGGAGCTGTTCCGTCGCCGCCAGCCGGCATGGCTGGACCCCATTACTCACCCAACCAGCACCCGACATATGGTGCGGTACCGCCACCTGCGTTGCAGCCAGCTCCAGGCCGCCTCACCGGCCTGTCAACCGCCCTCACGGTGTTGTTTTCGATCGTCGCGTTGCTGAGCGTTCTGGGTGCCGTGCTCTTGAGCGGAGCGGCCCGAAAAGTCGCCAACATCGCAAACAGCGACGCTTCGACATTCCGTCAGATCGTGATGGCCGACGACGCCGCAGGCATGGCCGCAGTGGGCTCAATCTTGTTCGCCCTGCTTGCTCTGCCGATATTCGTGTTGCTCGTCATCTTCGCCCAGCGGGCCAGGCGAAACCTCGATCTCTACGGAGTCCGTGGGGCCCGACTCTCGGCCGGCATGGCAGTCGGCAGCTGGTTCATCCCCTTGTTCTGGTACTTGGGGCCCTACTGGTCGCTGAGTGACTCGTACCGCGGAACTGCACCGGGAGCGGCCCAGGACCCCAACTGGCGAAAAGGCCCGCGAAACACCCTGCTACTGGCCTGGTGGGTGCTCTGGTCGATCGCCAATGCGATCTTCTGGGTCGCATATGTCATGAGCGGTTCAACGTCGGGCTCAGGATCCAACTCTTCGTTCGACATCATCGACAACACTGACCGCACCGTGATGGCGTTCAACCTGCAGGCCGTGGCATTCGTGCTTTGTGTTCCCTCGGCGGTACTCGCAACCCTCGGGCTCCGACAGCTTGCACAGCGACAAGACCGGGTGCTCGAAGGCGGACCCCCGCCGATGGACGCACCGGTCAACCCCATCAGCTAGCTCCCAGCAATATCAGCCAGCCGTATCAGCCATTACGCGCAGCGGCGCCGGACCTAAGTCCGGCGCCGCTCAACGATCTGGCGATCAGCTGGTCCTACAGACCGGCCACAATCTCAGCCATGAGCTCGCCGGCTTCGGTCGGGTTGAGTCCGACCTTCACGCCTGCGTCGCGAAGTGCTTCCATCTTGGCGTCTGCTGTGCCCTTGCCGCCGGAAACAATAGCGCCAGCGTGGCCCATCTTTTTGCCGGGGGGAGCAGTCACGCCAGCGATGTACGAAGACACCGGTTTGGTCATGTGGTTCTTGATGAAATCGGCTGCTTCTTCTTCAGCAGAACCGCCGATCTCGCCAATCATCATGACGGCCTTGGTCTCCGGGTCAGCCTCGAATGCTGCGAGGCAATCGATGAACGACGTTCCGGGGACGGGGTCGCCACCGATTCCGACGCACGTGGTGACGCCGATGTCCTTCTGCTGGAGCTCGTACAGGGCCTGGTACGTGAGCGTGCCGGAGCGACTCACGATGCCGACAGGGCCGCCCGCCTTAGCGATGTGACCTGCGGTGATGCCGATGTTGCACTGTCCGGGGCTGATGATGCCTGGACAGTTCGGGCCGAGCAACCGCACGTTGGGGAAGTCACGCTTCAGCACGTTGAAGAAACGTGCCTCATCGTGGGCCGGCACGCCTTCGGTGATGCAGACGATGAACTCGATGCCACCCTCAGCCGCGTCCATGATTGCGCCGGCAACGCCAGCGGCTGGAATAAAGATGCAGGAAGCGGTGGCGCCGGTTTCGGCGACTGCTTCTGCGCAGTTGGCAAAGACCGGAACGCCGTCGACTTCGGTGCCGGCCTTGGTGGGGTGGGTACCACCAACGACCTGCGTGCCGTACTCAGCGTTCAGTTTGCCGTAGTAACGGCCCTGCGAGCCAGTGAGGCCCTGATAGATGACCTTGGTGTTGCTGTCTACGAAGATGCTCACGTCAGTCCTCCTCAGGCCTGTGCTAATTCGACGGACTTGCGTGCCGCGTCGAGCATGGTGGTTTCCATCATCAACTTGTCGTTGAGATGCGGTGCGAGAATGGCCCGGCCCTCATCTGCATTCGTGCCATCAAGACGGATCACGATTGGCGACTCGATGTTGACTCGCTCGAGCGCACCGATGATGCCGTTCGCAACTTCTTCGCCGCGGGTGATACCGCCAAAGATGTTGATGAAGATGGCTTTCACACCAGGGTCGTTATTGATGACCTCGAGAGCACCTGCCATCACGTCGGCGTTTGCGCCACCGCCAATGTCGAGGAAGTTGGCCGGCTTGCCGCCGACCTGGTTCACAACATCGACCGTGGACATGGCTAAGCCGGCGCCATTGGCGATCACGCCAACGCTGCCTTCAAGGCCCACGTACTGCAAGCCCTTCGAGTGAGCGGCCTCTTCGCGTTCGTCGCGGGGCTGGGTCTCGTCGAATTCTGCGTACTCCGGGTGACGGAATACCGAATTGCTGTCGAGCGTGACCTTGGCGTCAAGCACGTGCACCCTGTTGTCGGGCGTGAGGATCAATGGGTTGATCTCCACCAGGTCGGCATCGCCTTCGGTGTACGCGGCGTAGAGCTGCATCATGATGTCGACAGTGCCCTCGACGGCGGCCGGGTTGAGGTGAGCACCATCGACCCAAGCCTGAGCCTGTTCCCGGGTGAGTCCCTCGGCAGGATCGACGTGGATCTTTGAGATGGCGTCGGGGTTCTCCGCAGCGACCGTCTCAATTTCCACACCACCCTCGGCGGACAACATGCCGAGATGTTTCTTGGCAGACCGGTCGAGGGTGAAGCTCGCGTAATACTCCTCGGAAATATCCGAGGCCTTCTCTATCCAGAGGCGCTGCACGATGTGACCGTTAATGTCGAGCCCAAGGATATTGCCAGCATGAGTTCGTACGTCGTCAACCGACGCCGCGAACTTCACACCGCCAGCCTTACCTCGACCACCGGTATGCACCTGGGCCTTGACCATGACGGGTGTCCCCAGTTGCTCAGCGGCAGCTACCGCTTCGTCAACGGTGAACGCAACCTCGCCGGGGGACACGGGCATGCCGAACTTCGCAAAGAACTGCTTGCCTTGATACTCGAACAGATCCACTCGGAGTGCTCCCTGATGTTCGCGGACACGCGGAGTCGTGGGGCACGGCTCCGCAAGTTGGACATACTAGGCAGGTGCCGCACCATCACCGCCATAAAGTCCCGATGCCGTTTCGGGACCGACCACATTCCGGGCGACTGCAATGAGCCCCACCGCCCAACGAGTCGTCTTCAGCGCGGTCGTAATTGTCGTGGCAATCGGCGGCCTGTTCGCCTTGGCTTGGGGCCCTGCCTCCGATCGCGACGTGTCCAACTTGGGGCCGGACGAGTTCCGGGTGAACGCTCGAACTATTCGCGATGCCGCGCCGGAGGGGCCGGTCTTTTTTGGCGATCCAATCGACGAAGGACGCGACATCTACGTTTCTCACGCGGGTTCAACAACAACGAGCGGATATGTGGCCTACTCAGCGCGCGGCACAAGTGGCTGCCTGCTCCAACTGGACCGTGAGATCGGCGACCTGGTCGACACATGCGACGGAACCCGCTATTCATCCACGGGAGAAAGGCTTGACGCCTACCCCGTCCGATATCTAAACGACCGCCTGTTCATCGACTTGAACTTCAGGGAACGGGCCGCACAGGAGACAACTTCATGACTGACAGCACTCCCATCGACACCGGCACCGACCTCCTGCTCGGGCGTCGTGAAGGCCGCTTGGCCATCCTCACGTTCAATCGACCGGAGGCCCGTAACGCACTACACGAAGAGATTTACGGCGGGTTCAACAGGGTCCTCCCGATGCTCGCCAACGACTCCGACATTGGGGCAGTGATGCTCACCGGCGCCGGCGGGGCCTTCTGCGCGGGTGGCGATGTGAAGGGCATGAACGCTCGCAACAAGGGTGCCACTCCCGCTTTCGCCTCCCCCGAAGCCCGTATCGGCGACCTGCGCCTGCGCCAAGGTCAGGTCTCCGCGGCGATCCACGAATTCCCCAAAGTGGTCGTGGCGGCCATTCCTGGCGCGGCCGCTGGCGCCGGGCTGTCCATCGCTCTGGCTTGCCACGTGCGCATCGCTTCGTCGCGGGCATTGCTCACCACAGCGTTTGCCAAGGTCGGCTTCAGCGGCGACTTCGGAGGCAGTTGGTTCCTCACCCAGATGCTTGGAGCCGCCAAGGCGCGTGAGCTGTACCTAACAGCGGACCGCCTCAACGCCGAGCAGGCTCTCGCCTTAGGCATGGTCAGCCATGTATACGACGAAGCCACATTCGAAGCCGAAGCCATCGCCTACGCGCAACAGTTCGCCAACGGCCCGACAGTCGCCTACCGCTACATGAACGAGAACATCAACCGGGCCACGGTGTCGGACCTACGGACATGCCTCGACGGCGAGGCCGTTGCCATGACCCGCACCGGCCAGACAGAAGACCACAAGACCGCTGTGCAAGCCTTCGTCGACAAGGCCACTCCCACATTCCTGGGTCGATAGGCAAGCCCGATACGGGTAAGCCACATCGCTCGTCCTGATTGAAGCTCACCCCAAATGTAGATTTGTGTCAGGACGAATTGGTTCGCGGGGCGCTGCGGCGCGTCTGGCCCCACACGGCTGAAGTCATGGGACTTCATCGCATATCAGCGCGGCGCCTCGGCCCTAGATCTTTTCGATCGGTGCCCAGCTCAGCAGCAGGTTCTTTTCGCCAACGTCGGGGAAACGAATTCGGACTTCGGCTTTGTCGCCGGTGCCAATGACGTCGAGCACCACACCGTCGCCCCATTTGGCGTGACGAACGTCGTCACCTGGTTTCACCGATGGCCCAGCTGATGCTGGCTCGTCGATAGCGCCACTCTCGATTGCCCGCTCCACGACACGTTCGCGGGCCTTGTCTCGACGCTGAGCTCGGCGGTCTTCCTGGCGGCCCGACAGTCCGAACGATCCCTTGGTGCCAGTTGATCCTGGCTCGGATTCGTATCCGCCTCCCGAGCTACGTCCGTAACCCCGGTGATCCATATTGTTCAGGTCGCGCAGGGAGCTTCTGCCCGAGCTGCGGCCATGGCGCGTGGTCTTGTCGACGATGAGGCCTTCCGGGATCTCGTCGAGAAAGCGCGATGGCGGGTTGTACTGAGTGGAGCCAAAGATCGTGCGGCTCCACGCGTTGGTGAGATAGAGCCGCTCGCGGGCTCGGGTGATGCCCACGTAGGCGAGGCGACGTTCTTCTTCGAGTTCATGCGGATCGCCGAGCGCGCGCAGGTGAGGAAAGATGCCGTCTTCGAGCCCGATGACGAACACCACCGGAAACTCGAGGCCCTTCGCCGAATGCAAGGTCATCAGGGTGACTTGGGACTGATCGTCGAGATCGTCGGTGTCGGCCACCAAGCTCACCTGTTCGAGGAACTCCTCGGTGGTCTCGAAGGTTTCGGCAGTACCGATGAGTTCGGCCAGGTTCTCCATCCGACCTTCGGACTCGATGGATCGTTCGTTGCGAAGTTCGTCGAGATAGCCCGATCGTTCAAGAATTGAGTTCAGAATGGCAGCCGGTCCATCGCCGATCTGGGTCTTCAAGTGGTCGATCAGGTCGAGGAACGCCACGATGCCCTTGGCAGCTCGCCCGCTCACGCCAGCTTCTTCCCAGCGTCGCAATGCCTCCATGAATGGCATGCCATGCGCCAACGCGTAGGCGTCGATACGGCCAATGCTGCTGTCGCCCACGCCCCGCTTGGGAGTGTTGACGACGCGCTTGAGAGATACCTCGTCGGACGGATTCACAGTCGACTTCAGGTAGCCGAGGATGTCTTTGATCTCGCGTCGGTCATAGAAGCGGGTACCGCCGACCACCTTGTACGGGATACCCATCCGCACCATGTGTTCTTCGAGCACGCGGCTTTGGGCGTTGGTTCGGTAGAAGATCGCCAGGTCGTTCCAGCCAAGATCGCCACCATCGTGAAGGCGAGCTATCTCGCTAGCGATCCATGACGCCTCATCAGATTCGTCGTCGCCTTGGTAGCGCACGATCTGCTCGCCGCTGCCCTGAGCGGTCCAGAGATCCTTGGGTTTACGGCCGTCGTTGTTAGCAATGACTGCGTTGGCTGCGTCGAGGATGGTCTGAGTCGATCGATAGTTCTGATCGAGCACCACCACACTGGTGTCAGGAAACGCCTTCTCGAATTCGAGGATGTTCCGAATGTCGGCACCACGGAACCGATAGATCGATTGGTCACTATCGCCGACAACAAAAACGTTGTGGTGGGCGGCGCCGAGGCTGAGGACTATCTCGTTCTGGGCGGAGTTGGTGTCCTGATACTCGTCGACCATGACGTAACGAAAACGCCGCTGGTAGTAATCGAGAACGTCGGGATGTTCGCGGAACAGCTCGACGGTGACTCCGAGCAGGTCGTCGAAGTCCATGGCGCCCGCCCGACGCAGCCTCGCCTGATATTCGACAAACGCTTCGCCGATCTTGCGCTCAAAGACGTTGGCGGCGCCATCGAGGAACTGCCGCGCTGACTTGAGATCGTTCTTGGCCGCGGAAATCTGGGCGTGAACTGAACGGGGCGGGAACTTCTTCGAATCGATGTTCAGATCGCGCAGCACGTAGCTGGTGAGGCGCAATGCGTCGGCCTGGTCGTAGATCGAGAACGTCGACGGATAACCAAGACGATCGGCATCGCGGCGCAAGATTCGCACGCAGGCAGAGTGGAACGTCGACACCCACATCTTTTCGGCCACCGGACCCACGAGGGACCCAACCCGATCCTTCATCTCGCCGGCGGCCTTGTTCGTGAACGTGATCGCCAGAATCTCGAAGGGACTGACGTTCTCTTCCAAAATCAGGTGGGCGATGCGGTGCGTAAGCACGCGGGTCTTGCCAGAGCCAGCGCCTGCGACAACGAGCATTGGCCCGTCCTCGTGGAGCACAGCGTCGTACTGGGCCGGGTTCAGACCCTCGAGAATGGGAGTTTCAGCCATGTGGTTGGTCACTGTAGCCAGCGGGTGCGACGATCTTTCTCATGCAGCAAATCCCCCACTGCCCGATGTGCGGCGCCCGCATCGACCTTGTGGTGCCAGGCCAGTGCGAACACTGTGGCGCAGCGCACTATCGAAACTCCCGGCGAACGCCGCACGACGAGAGCTCCACGAGGAAACCGGTCTCGAGACGACGATCATCGGCACGCTCGGATCCTGGATTGACGAATACGACTTGGCCGCCGTCCGGTTCGACACGTTGAACACGTAATACCTGCTCGACGCGGGCCCGGGCCCGGACCCGCAACCGCAACTCGATGAGATCGCCTTTCCCTGCCACCAGGTCGGGGTGCTCACCGCCTGGATGGATCAGGCTGGGTAGGTCACGTGGTGTAGTCGGCGTTGATCCGCACGTAACCATCGGTGAGATCGCACCCATAAACAGTGAAACTGCCGTCGGCAATGGCGAGATCGACGCCGATGTGCACTTCTTCGCCGCGGAGGTAGTCCTCGAGAGCAGCCAAACCAGCTGGCGAGGGTTGAACCGGGTAGACCTCGTCGGCTCCGAATCGAATGACCACCCGCTCCTGATCAATGTCGGTGTCGTCAGAACATTTACCAATAGCCATGGCCACTCGGCCCCAGTTCGGGTCGGCGCCATGGACCGCTGTTTTGACCAGCGGCGAGTTTACGATCGCCTTCGCTACACGCTTTGCCTGCCCATCGTCCCGAGCTCCATCGACGTTCACGACGATCAGGGTCTCAGCTCCTTCACCATCAAATGCCAGTTGGCGGGTGAGGTTGAGTGCAACTTCATACATTGCGGCTTCGAGCTCGGCCGGATCAACCGCCCCTGCCACGCCGCTCGCCAGCACTACAGCAGAATCGCTGGTGGAAGTATCGGTGTCGACGGAAAGAGCGTTAAACGTTCGAGCGACAACGCGTCGGAACATTTCGTCGAGTTCTGGGGCTGGCACATCGGCATCGGTGGCGAGCACGGCAAGCATGGTGGCCATGTCTGGCTCGATCATGCCAACACCCTTGGCGATCCCTACCACCGAAGCGGTGGCTCCAGACGCGGTGCCGACTATTGATGAGGCGACCTTTGGGTGGGTGTCAGTGGTCATGATGGCCGTCGCAGCGTCGTCAGCGGACGTTGAAGGAAACGGCGTGCTGACGCCCGAAAGATGACTACGAACGCGGTCCATCGGGTACTGGACGCCGATCACGCCAGTCGAAGCGATGATCACTTCATCGATCGAGCACCCAGTACCAGCCGCAACGAGTTCGACAACCTCGCGGGCGTTTGCTTCGCCCTCGGGACCCGTCGCCACGTTGGCGTTCTTGGAGATGATGACCACTGCCCTCGCCGACCCGTTTGCAACATGGTCGCGGGAGACAACAACACTGGGTCCAGAGAACCGGCTCTGGGTGAAGACGCCAGACGCGGCCGCCGGCCCACTGGCGAGCAGAATCATCACATCGTCGGTTTCGTCCTTGACGCCCATGTTGGCGACGTAGACGCTGAAACCTGCCGGCAGATCAGTCATAACAACCCAGCTATTCCCATTCGATGGTGCCGGGAGGTTTCGACGTGATGTCGTACGCCACCCGGTTCACGCCGTCAACCTCGTTGATGATTCGTGACGACATCGCCTCAAGCAGCTCGTGCGGCAGACGTGCCCAATCGGCGGTCATAGCGTCTTCGCTGGTGACCGCTCGGATGATGACTGGCCTGGCATAGGTGCGCTCGTCGCCCATGACTCCAACGGTCCGGATGTCGGGCAGCACAGCGAATGCCTGCCAAATCTCCCGTTCGAGCCCCGCCTTGGCAACTTCTTCGCGAACAATGGCGTCTGCGTTTTGAAGAATTGCGACGGCCTCTCGGGTGACCTCGCCAATGATACGAACGCCGAGTCCAGGGCCGGGGAAGGGCTGGCGCCAAACGATCTCGTCGGGCAACCCAAGTTCGGTTCCAACGGCCCTCACTTCGTCCTTGAACAGGCTCCGCAAGGGCTCGACGAGGTCAAACTCCATGTCGTCGGGCAACCCACCAACGTTGTGATGGCTTTTGATCTTGGCAGCGTCCTTCGTGCCGCTCTCGATCACGTCCGGATACAAGGTGCCTTGCACGAGGAACCGAGCGTCTTCGATCCCGCCCTGGGCCCGTTCGAAGATGCGAATGAACTTCTCTCCAATGATCTTGCGTTTGGCTTCAGGTTCGGTGACCCCTTCAAGGGCACTGAAGAAGTCGTCGCCGGCGCGAACATGGATCAGCTCGATGCCCTGGGTGCGTTGAAAGGTCTCGACGACCTGTTCTCCTTCGCCCTTACGCATGAGGCCGGTATCCACAAATACACAGGTGAGCTGGGAACCAATGGCCTTGTGCACGAGCGCTGCGGCAACCGCGCTGTCGACGCCGCCAGACAGGCCACAGATCGCCCGTCCAGTACCGACCTGGGCCCGAATCGCAGCAACGCTGTCCTCAATAACGTTGCTCATGATCCAGTCGCGTCGGCAACCAGCAAGATCGAGGAACCGTTCGATGAGCGCCTGGCCGTGCGGGGTGTGGATCACTTCGGGGTGGTACTGCACGCCGTAGATACGGCGATCGTCGTTCTCGATGACTGCCGCTGGTGCGTCAGGAGTCGATCCGGTCACGACGAAACCATCAGGGATTTCGATCGCAGCATCGAAGTGGCTCATCCACACCTCGTCACCCGAGGCAACGGAGTCCGGCAGGAGCCTCGAAGAGCCCATGACCGTGAGGCCAGTGCGGCCATACTCGCCGCGACCGGTGTTGCTCACCTGACCCCCAAGCTGCTGCACCACAAGTTGAGCGCCGTAGCAGATACCCAACGTCGGGACGCCGAGCTCATAGACCGCAGGGTCGATCAGCGGCGCGCCCTCGGCATGCACGCTGGCCGGTCCCCCAGAGAAGATGATTGCCGCCGGCTTTCGGGCTGCAACCTCCTCAGCGGTGATGGTGTGAGGCACGATCTCGGAGTACACCCGCGCCTCACGCACCCGACGTGCAATGAGCTGTGCGTATTGGGCGCCGAAATCGACGACCAATACGGTTTCGTGGTCAGAGGCGGGAGTCATGAGAAGCCAAACATCTTAGCTTCCCGACGCCCTCACAGCATGATTGATTGGCGGTCAGTTTCTTTCAATACTGACGACAGGCACCTGCGAAGGGTCGTGTCGTGTCTTGGCTGATGCCACACCTGTAACTGTGGCAAGGATTGCCACGATCGCAGCTAACGACAACCAGAGCCGCTTTTGATCCTTTTGGGATTTCTCACGCCCACCTGGCGAACGCCCAAACATCATTTTGATGTCCCTTCATCCTGATCGAACGATTGCCACATGGAAACCATCGGGAGCAGGTCCGGCCTTCTTGAGCGTGTTGACCAGAAAGAGCCGGACAATAGTTTTGTAGTTACCTTCATTGGTGAGGAGAGCTTCACCTCAATTTCAGTAGTAGCTCGGCCCGGCGTCAAGGTCGAGACCGATACACAACAATTGGCGCAACATCGCCGCAGTAGCGCCCCACACCGTGTCGCCGTCGAGCTCAAAAAACGCGATCGATCGGGGGCCGTCGAAGGTCGGCAGGTGCCAGAGCTCTTCGCGGTACACGCCTTCAGCAACCAGATCAAAGAGATCAACGAGCAGAATCCGGTCGACCTCGGCTGGGTTTGGCACAAGTGGTGGCAGCTCGCCGATATACCCGACGTACGGGTGTATACGCGCCCTCGACGACAGGGTGACCAGCCGATCGAGTTCCCCTACCGCCGACACCATCCGGCGAGGCAAGGCGATTTCTTCTTCCGCTTCGCGCACAGCCGTTGTCCACAGACTCTCGCCGGGATCTTGGGCTCCTCCTGGAAAGCTCACCTCACCGGCGTGGGATCTCATACGGCCCGTTCTGCGGGTCAGGACCACGGCCAGACCTCCATCGCTTTGGACCAGAGGGATCAGCACCGCCGAATCTCGACGCGGGGGCGGCGCTCCGGTGCGTTGCTCCCCGGGGACCCGTTCCTGTAGTCGCCCCGCGAGAACGTCGAAGTCGATCCGTCGATCGACGCCAGCGAGGTGAGCCCACGGCGCCGACGCACCCGGTGCCCACTCGACAGGTCGAGGGATCTTCTGCGCTCCGCCATCACCTGGACCGACCTGCACCCGCACTCCTCCCAGACGTGGAGTGTCCACAATAGCCAGCATCTGACGAGCTCTCCGCACCCAACCCAGTGCGCGCAACGGGGGCAGACCAATTGGTCTGCCCCCGCCACTCAAAATGCCCTACTCCGCACGAATGCAGAAAGGATTTACATCATTCCACCCATGCCACCCATGCCACCCATGCCACCCATGCCACCCATGGCTGCGGCAGCAGCGCCGCCGCCATCGTCCATTGGCTTGTCGGTGACAAGGGTTTCGGTGGTGAGCAGCAGCGCAGCGATCGAAGCTGCGTTCTGCAGGGCTGCACGGGTCACCTTGGCGGGATCGATGACCCCAGCCGCAACCAGGTCCTCGTACTCGCCAGTCGCAGCGTTGTAGCCGATGTTGCCGCCTGCAGTCTCAACCGCCTGTACAACAACGGCGCCTTCGGCACCGGCGTTGATGGCAATCTGACGGCAAGGAGCTTCAAGTGCACGGTGCACCAAACGAGCACCAGTGGCCTCGTCACCTTCGAGCTCGAGAGCGTCGATGGCTAAGCGGGAGCGAAGCAGAGCAGTGCCGCCGCCGGGGACAATGCCCTCGTCGATGGCTGCACGAGTAGCCGAAACGGCGTCTTCGATGCGGTGCTTCTTTTCCTTGAGCTCGACCTCGGTGGCTGCGCCAACCTGGATCACTGCAACGCCGCCAGCCAGCTTGGCCAGGCGTTCCTGCAGCTTTTCGCGGTCCCAATCGGAATCGGTGTCCTCGATCTCACGTTTGAGCTGCGACACGCGGCCTGCGACGTCGGCGCTGTCGCCAGCACCTTCGACGATGGTGGTCTCATCCTTGGTGATGATGACCTTGCGAGCAGAACCAAGAAGGTCGATCGATGTGTTCTCCAGCTTGAGACCGACCTCTTCGGAGATGACCTGTCCACCGGTGAGGGTGGCCATGTCCTGGAGCATTGCCTTACGGCGCTCACCGAAACCCGGGGCCTTGACGGCGACCGAGGTGAAGGTTCCACGGATCTTGTTGACGACAAGTGTGGCAAGAGCCTCACCCTCGACATCCTCGGCGATGATGAGGAGTGGCTTGCCACCCTGCATCACCTTTTCGAGCACGGGGACCATTTCCTGCACGGAAGAGATCTTGCCGTTGACGAAGAGAATGTAAGGATCGTCGAGAATTGCTTCTTGACGATCGGGATCGGTAACGAAATACGGCGACAGGAAGCCCTTGTCGAACTGCATGCCCTCGGTGAATTCGAGGTCGACACCGAAGGTGTTCGACTCTTCGACCGAGATCACGCCGTCCTTGCCGACCTTGTCGAACGCTTCGGCGAGGATCTCGCCAATAGCCGGATCGGCAGAGGAGATGCCAGCAACCGAAGCAATCTTGCCCTTGTCGGACGAGACATCTTCGCTCATGTCGCCAATGGCGGCGACAGCAGCTGCGACAGCTGCTTCGATGCCACGCTTCAGCGACATCGGGTTGGCGCCGGCGGCCACGTTACGGAGGCCTTCCTTTACCATGGCCTGAGCCAGAACGGTGGCGGTGGTGGTTCCATCACCAGCGACGTCGTTGGTCTTGGTGGCCACCTCCTTCACCAGCTGAGCGCCCATGTTCTCGAACGGATCGTCGAGTTCGATTTCGCGGGCGATGCTGACACCATCATTGGTGATGGTCGGGGCGCCGAACGACTTTTCAAGGACAACGTTGCGGCCTTTTGGGCCGAGCGTCACCTTGACGGCGTCGGCAAGCTGGTTCACACCAGCTTCGAGACCACGACGGGCCTCTTCACTGAACTTAAGAATCTTTGGCATGGATAGTCCTACTTCACGATCGCGAGCACGTCGCGGGCGCTGAGAATGAGCAGGTCTTCGCCACCGTTGTTGATCTCAGTGCCGCCGTACTTGCTGTAAACGACGGTGTCGCCGGCGCTGACGTCGACGGGAATGAGATCGCCGGTCTGGTCGGAGCGCTTGCCCGGACCAACAGCAAGGACTTCACCCTGCTGGGGCTTTTCTTTGGCCGTGTCGGGGATGACCAAACCGCTAGCGGTGGTCTCCTCCGCGGCGCTGGGTCGCACAACGATGCGGTCCTCAAGTGGCTGCAGGTTCATCGGCTGTTTCGCCTCCATGGCTGTATCTACGATGTTGATGATGTGCATGCCAGCCGCCAGTAGAAGTTGGCACTCTCGGCATGCGAGTGCCAACGATACGACTCGCCTCACTCTGAGACAACCTCGGGGCACAACCTGAATGAACCAAAGTCAAGTATTCAGGAACGGAAGTCGTAAACCAGGGTCACAGCCATGGTCGAGGCCATCGGCGCCAAGCCGCTCGTACTGCCACCAGGCGACGCTGGCAACCATCGCCGCATTGTCGGTACACATAGATTTCGAGGGCAGAAACGACTTCAAGCCAGCCGACACACACAGCTCCTCACAACGGGAGCGGAGCAAGGAGTTGGCCGCTACTCCGCCCGCGAGACAAACACCCGTGGCACCAAACTCCTTGGCGGCTCGCATGGCCTTGTGCATCAAAACGTCGACGGTTGTGTATTGAAACGAGGCCGCAACGTCAGCTGTCGAGACATCTGGGTTGGTGCGCACATGGTTGATCACGGCTGTTTTCAGACCTGAAAAGCTGAAATCGAGCCCGTCGTTCTTCATTGGTGCTGTGAATCGAATGGCGCGCGGGTCGCCCTCGTTCGCGATGGCATCGATCGCAGGTCCACCTGGATAACCGAGGCCTAGGTACCTCGCCACCTTGTCGAAGGCTTCCCCGGCCGCATCGTCGAGAGTGCTGCCAAGCAGCCGGTACTGGCCGTGACCTTCGAAGAGCACCAGCATCGTGTGCCCCCCACTCACCAACAGCACCACCATCGGGAACTCAAGATCGGGTTCTTCGAGCAGCGAGGCGTACAAGTGAGCCTCGAGATGATTGACGCCGATAAACGGCACGTCCCAGACAAGGGCGAGCGCTTTTGCGGCGGCCACGCCGATCAGCAAGCTGCCGACCAGCCCCGGCCCAACAGTGGCGGCCACCGCGTCGAGGTCGGAGTCGGCCATAGCGCCCTCGACCATGGCTTCGGCGACGACTGGTGTGATGTGGTGTTCATGGGCCCGGCCTGCGATTTCGGGAACAACACCGCCGAAGCGGGCGTGCAGGTCGATCTGGCTGGCTACCACGTTGGATCTGACGATCGACCCGCGTTCGACCACCGCGGCGGCGGTCTCGTCGCACGAGGTTTCGATGCCCAGAATGACGTCAACGCTCATAGCCGTGAGCCTTCCTGTGTCGTGTTTGTGGGTGAGCCAGAACTGGGTGAGCCAGAACTGGGTGAGCCAGAACTGGGTGACTCAGCATTCAGGGAGCAAGCAATATCGAGCAGTCGGCGGTTGTGTTCCTCGCTCTGCACATCGTGACACCACATGACGAGGGCGTCCTCACGATTATCGGGGTAGTACCCCTTGCGGATGCCGGCTGGGGCATAGCCGAACCATCGGTAGAGGCGATGTGCTGCGGTATTGCTCAGGCGCACTTCGAGGGTCATCGACTTCATCCCTGCATCGATGCTGCCTCTAGTGACATCGAGCAACAGATGGGCACCGATTCGTTTCCCATGAAAGGCAGGATCGACGGCGATCGACGTGATGTGGCCTTCGTCGTGAACAAGCATCGACCCGCCGTAGCCAACAATTCGGCCACCGATGCGGGCAATCCGGTACACCCGCTGATCCCTCCGCCGAAGTTCGTCGATGTACAGCGCTGTCGACCATGGCGCTGGATACACTTGGCGATCGATCGCCTGAACTGCTCGCAGGTTGCGCCGTCGCATCGGCTCTAGAGCAATGTCGAGGCGGTCCTCGATCGTGGAACAGCTGGATGAGTTCACGACCGCTCGCGGATCTGCCAGTTGATCTTGGCGTCAGGCTCTCGAAGGTATTCGGGAACGATTTCGGCTGCTGTGACGAACTCTTCGCGTAGTGCCCGAACGTGAGCGAGCTCAACGAGTGACCCGGCGCTCGGGTACCGGAACCCTTCTTCGGCAACTTCGATGCCACTCTGGCCAAGGAACAGGTCGCGATAGCGCTGGGCACCATCGCCAACGATGAGACAATCTTCGCCGAGCGCCTGGACCCGGGCCATGACCTCTTCGGGTCGCGCGACTGATGGCTCGTCCAGGCGCTGAATGCCGCCGGGCACCCGGCGATACAGGTTGTAGAACACTTCGCCGCGTCGAGCGTCGACGGTGGACACCACCAGTCGGTCGCTGAACCGAGCCGGGAACGCGGCGAGATCGAGGCTTGAGATGCCAATCATTGGAACGCGGCGAGCGTGAGCGAACGCTTTGGCCGTCGCCAGCCCGACTCGCAGGCCGGTGAACAGGCCAGGGCCGATATCGACCGCCACGACGCTGATCTCATCGAGTCCAATACGGGCCTGCTCACACACGAACTTGATTGCTGGAGCGAGGGTCTCCGCGTGTCGCCGATCGCGACTGCAGTGGAAAGAGGCGAGCACGCCTTCGTGGCCACCAATGGCCACACCGACCTGCCTAGTTGCCGATTCGATTCCTAGAACCAGCACGTCAAATTCCCTCGATGGTGGTGTTGGTCGGGTTGCCGTTCAGCCATTCGGCCAGTGCGGCCTCCATGGCGGCGGTTCGGGCTCTCCACCCTGGCCCGACAGGTTCAATTTCGATGACTCGAGCATCGGCGACATCTTCGATATGGCCCAGTTCCATCCGAACCCGTAGGTAATCGAGCGGGAGTTCCGGAATAACAACCTCACCCCACTCAATCGCGACGACGGCCCCGGACTCAAGCAGCTCCGGAAGGTCGATGTCCACCGTCTCGGCCAGATTGTCGAGTCGGTACACGTCGAGGTGATGGAGCGGAAGCCGACCGACGTAGCTCTGCACGAGGCTGAACGTGGGACTGGTGACTCGGTCCGTGATTCCCAGTGCCTTCGCGAGGCCCTGCACGAAGGCGGTCTTTCCGGCCCCGAGATCGCCGGAGAGAACCAGTACGTCACCGGCTCCTAAGAGCGGTTCAAGCGCAGCCGCCATCTGCTGCGTCGCTACTGCGGATCGAGTGCGGAGTTGCATCATTTCGAGCTACCAGGGGGGCGGGACCAACGGGTGAGACCCATCGAGTGTACCGGCCACACCGCAGGGTCGACCAGGCTGCGAGAGGGCCATTTTCGTCAGCTCACGTAACGCCGAGGTACGCGCGATGTCACCGACGTGAGCACCTCATACGGAATGGTGTCCGCCTTTTCGGCGAGTTCTTCGACACTGATGCGTTCGTCCCCGTCGGCTCCCACCAGCGTCACGATGTCCCCGTTGTACGCAGTGCCCCACCCGATGTTGACCATCGTCTGATCCATACAGACTCGTCCAACAACCTGGTGCCGTTCTCCTCGGATGATCACCTCGGCACAGTTCGAAAGACTTCGCCGATAGCCATCGCCGTACCCAACGGGGACGGTCACGACCCGTGATTGTTCCGAGGGGCTCCATGTCGAGCCATAACTCACCGGGCTTCCAGGCTCGACGACTTTGAAGAACACCACCTCGCTGCGCCACGACATGGCCGGCTCGACCTGAAACGTCTTTTGCATCTCAGTGCTTGGCCACACGCCGAACATCAACAGACCCGGCCGGACGAGATCGAGCCATGATTCGGGCAGCTGCGCAACGGCGCCACTGTTGGCCATGTGGCGGGTTGGCGTCGGCACACCCAGTCGGTCGTAATGAGCGATGGCTTCGAGGAAACGTTCGAGTTGGCGGCGCGACGGGTCCAAGTCGGCTTCGTCAGATGTCGCAAAGTGGCTGAACACCCCATCGATGTCGACTGAAGCGCATTCGAGTGAGGCCTCGATCAGGGCCGCAGCGTTGTAGTGATGCACCCCGATTCGCTCCATGCCTGTGTCGATCTTCAGGTGAGCTTTAGCCCGGACGCCACGCTCGGATGCCGCCGAGTCAACCTGCCGGAGTTTGTCGAGTGATGGAACGGTGAAGATCAGATCGTGTTCCAGAAAAAGTGGCACCTGACGCTCTACCGCACCGCCGAGCACATGGATGCCAATCGTCACGCCTGCACGACGAAGCGCAATTGCCTCTTCGACGTAGGCCACACCAAGCGTGGTGGTGCCGGTGTCTTGGAGGCGACGGGCGACGTTGATTGCGCCGTGGCCGTAGGCGTCGGCCTTGATCACCGGCATCACCGGTACAGAAACGTGCTTACGGATCGTTTCGATGTTTCGTTCGATGGCGCTCAGATCGATGTCGCACCACGTCGGGCGGCCCAGATCCTCGTCAATCATGAGACACTTCCCTCACGCCGGCGACTGGGTCCCCGAGGTGTTCGATGAGATCGCTCGCGACAAGGCCTTGTCGCCCTGAGACGCTGGCGATAAGGCCATGCCAGTGGGCCGCTGCGGCGACCGATTCGATCGACGCCTCGGCCGAGAGGCGGGCAGCAATCATACCGGCGAGCACATCGCCGCTACCGGCTGTTGCCAGCCGTGGATCGCCCGAGGTGACCACGAGAACGCGTCCCTCGGGATTCGCAATGAGCGTGGTCGGGCCCTTCAACAGCACAACACAACCGTACGCCGCTGCGGCCGAGCGAACAGCCGCCATTCGATCCCCGCTCGGCAATTCGCCCATGAGCAGACGAAACTCCCCGTCGTGGGGGGTCAGCACTGTCAACGCTGACCGGCTGGCCGTGAGGTGGGGCTGATTGGCAACCGCCGCGAGTCCATCTGCGTCGACAACAGCGGGCAGATAACTGCCTGCCAAGACCTTTTGAGCACCTAAGAGGGTCGCCTCTTCTGTGCCCAGGCCTGGCCCGATGAGAAGTGCTTTAAAGCGCGTTAGCTCTGTGATCAACGCTGTCGGCCAGTCAGCGTCGCTGAGGTCTCGCGCGACCGCTTCAGGTGTCGTCACGACACCGACTGCAGCACGACCCGGCGTGCCGTGCACAACAATGCCCGCTCCGGCGCGCATGGCCGCAGCGGCTGCCAGCACGCCTGCTCCGGGCATCGCCGCTGACCCCGCCACAACCGCAACCCCACGCTGCCACTTATGGCTCTCTCGCTGTCGGCGATTCCGCGCCAAATGGGCAAACAGATCGCCGTCGTCCACCAGCCATGCCGACGCGCCCGAGGTGTTCAGCCCAAGGTTGTCAACGATGACCGTTCCCGCCCTCTCCGCCCCGGCGCCGAGCAATAGCCCGGGCACAAAGGCGGCGAAGGTGATCGTCCGATCAGCTTGCAGAGAGCCGTAATCGAAGCCGGTGTCGCCATCGATGCCCGAAGGAATGTCTACTGCCAGCACCAGTGGGGCTTCCGGCGCTTCGGGCACGCTCCATGGACCACGAATGCCCGTGCCGAACGCTGCATCGATCAGCAGATCCGAGGGTGGAAGCTGCTCGCCAGGAGGCACCACGGCTACTCGAACCCCCCGTGCCGCCAACAGTCGGCCGGCGACCCGCCCATCGGCGCCGTTGTTCCCCTTGCCGGCAATAATCGTGACCCGCCTGCCGTACGTCCCGCCGAGCAACCTCACGGCCTCGCGAGCTGTTGCCCAGCCTGCACGTTCGATGAGTTCAGAAACTGGAACGTCGGCTGCGGCATCGACGGCAGCCATCTCACTCGGGGTGATGACCGGTTGCATATCAGTGGGTCACTCGGCCAGAACGAACGCTTGCGCCTGCAGATCTGTGTGAGTCAACGAAATGTGCCACTGAACGACTCCTGCCTGTTCCGCAAGCTCGAGGGCTGCGCCTCGCAGCACAAGGTACGGCCGACCAGAGTCGTGACGGGTGACCTCGACGTCGTGAAACCCGAACGCGCCGAGGCCGACGCCCAACACTTTCATGACCGCTTCTTTGGCTGCGAAACGGGCGGCGAGTCGTTCAGTGGGGTCGTTTGCTTGCCTGGCGTATGCCAGCTCACCCGGGGTGAAAAGCCGCTCGGCAATTGAGGCGCTCCGGGCCAAGGTGGTACGAAACCGGTCGATATCAACCGCGTCGATTCCAATGCCGATCATGTCGACTCAGGACGTCCAGTGTTCAGCCAACACGTAGACCGGATCGGTCAGCAACGACACCACGTCGATGTCGCCCAGAAGATCATCACGGAACGACGGTTCGGTTTCGGTGACAGCGTCCTTCAATGCGCCGTAGCGGCCTCGATACCCCTGCATTACTGCCCGCATCGAAGACGCAGGCAGGGTGTCGTGGAACTTGACGTGCAACAGGGTGAGTCCCACGGTGCGTCCGTCCTTGACCTCAGGAATGTGGATCAGGGTGCGCCCATCGGCGCGGCCTTTGCCAACCGTGACCTCTCGCTCGAACGCCGCGCGGTGTTTCGTGCCACGCAGCGTCGGGTTGGACTCAGTTCGTGACTGAATGTCGCGGGCGATGCCACCGCGGTCGATGACCTGGATCGTGGCTTCGCCCTCACCCTCAACCTCAAGGTCACCTTCGATGCGATAGCGAGTGAAGCCATTCACCTCGATTGCCGCTGCGTCGAGGGCTACAAGCGTGCGAAGCGCCCGGTATGACAAGCGATCTCGTGCTGCGCCCGCGACCATCGCTTCACGCACCAGCTCCGATTGGAGCAAGGTTTCATCAGTACGGGAAATACCAACAGTGACAGTTTTGGCCTGGTGTTTGATGGCGTCAACTGGACGGGTCAGCTCGTCGATTGCCAGGTTCAGCCCGCGAGTGAGGTCTTCGATCACGACCCCAGGCGTGCCGACCTTGCCAATCTCAGCCTGGTAGGCCTCAAGCGGAACGATCCCGAGTGCGTAACGCAACGATGCAGCGACCCGGGAGGCAGTGCTTGCTTCGAGATGGCCGTCGTATTGTTGACCGCGCAAACCGTCGAGAAAGCGACCAGCGGGAGCTTGGAACTGTGTACGAAGCTTCTCGAACCCAGACTCCGGTAGCGCGCCCGACTCAAGCGCCAATTCGATCGATGCGCGCATCTCCCGCAGCGGACGGGCCTGGGCGTCGATGGCCAGGGCAGCCTCGTAGCCGAACAAGTGACCGGCCATTGTCGCCAGCACAAAGTCGATCGCTGGATGGATGGCTGGCACGGTGATGAGCTCGACGGCGGCCGAGAAACGAGCCTCGCCCTCGCTGGCAATGACGATCGGGATGGCCTTGTGAGCCCGGTAGATCGCAACTTCTTTCGCCACGTCGTCGGCCGTTGACCCCGTGAGCCCCGCGGCGCAGACAAGAATCATCGGCTCGGAGGAGAGATCGATGTGTTTCTTGTCTTCCGTTCCGTCTTCAGGAATGGCCTTGTAACAGAGCTCGGACAGCTTGATTCGGATTTCGGCGGCCGCAATGCGGTTCGGACCGTTGCCCACGAGGGCCCAATAACGCTTACTGGGAAGGTGGCGTTGGGCCGCTGCAGCAATCGCTGGTCGGCTTTCCATGACGGCGGCCATGGCATCAGGCAGCGCACGTAGCGCTTCGATGATTTCGGTCTGATCGTGCTCGACGCCAAGGGCGTCGGCAATGGCCAGGCTTAGAAGCGCTCCGGCAGCAATCTGGGCATAGAAGGCCTTGGTAGAAGCCACCGACATCTCAACGTCGCGGCCGTCGCTCGTGTAAAGCACACCGTCTGATTTGTCGGTGAGGTCGCTCCCCCGGCGGTTCACGATCGACAACACCTGCCCACCGCGCGCACGAACAATGTCGACCGTTCGATTGGTGTCGGTGGTGGTGCCGGACTGGCTGACAGCAACGATCAGGGTGTCTGACATGTCGTCGCGCATCGAGAAGCCGCTGAGCTCGGTGGCCAGTTCACTCGTGACCGTGACCCCACGATCGGCGAGCAGTGGGCGCAGGAACTGAGGGATGGCTCGGCTGGCGACAGCAGCTGTGCCCTGCCCGATCGCGATGATGCGCGAGATCTCGCCGGCAGCGAGGCGTTCGCGAACCTCGACAGGAAGGGTGTCAGTCGACAGCTTCACCCGAGGCGAGCCGTCAACGTCAGCGATTTTGCCTCGCAGCGTCTTCCGGAACGAGGACGGAGCCTCGCCGATTTCTTTCAAGAGGAAGTGAGGAAAGTCGCCACGGTCGATATCACGGGTCGTGATTTCGGCCCCAACAAGGTCAGCCTCGGTCACAGGAAGTTCGGTGCCGTCGTACCCCACTCGGGAGATACCTGCGATCTGGCCGGCCTTTGAGCCGTCGAGCACAAGGATTTGGCCCTGGCTCACGATGGGATTGTTTGGATCGGCGGGAGTTTCGCCATCCATACGTACGTAGCGGTGTGATTCTTCAACTACGCCGTATGGCTCACTGGCGATCACGTAGCCGCCATCAGCCAATCCAACGTACAAAGCCTGGCCGCTGCCACGCAGGGCCAGCATCATGGCGTTCGGTGCGGATGCCGAGTGCGCAGCGATGGCAACCGAACCTTCAAAACTGGCGACCGCGCTACGGAAGGCTTCGTTAATGCCGTCGCCACCCTCGAGCCTGCGGGCGACAAGGGTCGGGATGACCTTCGCATCGGTAGTGATTTCTGGCGAAATCTGAAGCCCGTTGACCGCCTTCAGATCAGCGAAGTTGTCAACGTCACCGTTGAGCACAGCGGCCACGTACGGCCGGTCGCTGGAGTCGAGTTCGTAGCTGTCGAGAGGGTGTGCATTCGGTTCCGAGATGATGCCAACGCTTGCCCAGCGGGTATGACCAATGACCGCAACGTGGGAATCCTCACCAGCCATTGCTTGGCGCAGAAGCTCATCGCTTGTAATCGCGTCGCGAATGTGGGCGGTGTTGTCGCCCAGTTCGCCGATCTCGGCAGCCGCCTTGTACACGAAAGCGAGAGCATCGCCCACGACGCGTACAGCGCCGGACCGAAAAATCAGATCGCCGGTTCGCCCGCCCAAAGCACCAGACGAAGGATCGACACTCAGGCCGTGCCCAGTAACGAAAACTTCAAGTCCTGCCGAATCTCGTCCGCGAACCTCGAGACGGTCTATCGACGAAAGCGCAGCCTGGATGGACCACAGCCCCGGAACAGCAGCCGTTGAGGGCGCCCCGCCTCCGAGGTCAACAATGGCACGTGCGTTGCGCACGCGATCGCGCTCTGTAGCCCACAAGGCGTCTTTGACCTCGATGAGGGCCGCGTTGACATGTTCGAGCGATGCGCCACCTTCTCCAGGCGCAAGAGCGTCAAGTTGCTGCTCGACCGTAGTGACCTTGTCGTAGATCTCGCCGCAAAGCACAGCGACGACGTTGCAGGTCGCTGGGTCGTGGACGAGCAGGCGCACGCCAGGCATCGACCGGAGATGGTCGTCTACCTCTGTCAGGCGAGTAGCGGCAACGCGCAACCAGTCAGCCAGGTCGGCAAGCTCCCCGCCGACGGGCACGAAGTCCTCACGTACGCTGGCGAGCGTTTGAAGTATGAGGCCCGGCTCGAGGGCTGGACGAGTGTCACGTTCACGGAGAACGGCGATAATACCGCACATAGTGGTTGAGAGTACCGAAGGGGTAGGGAAAAACCATGGAATGATCCGACGGATCTCGACGATGACCCATCCGGGCTTGTGAGCGTCAGCTCAACCCAAACGGGATTCGACGACCTTGGCAAGGCTCGCGGCAGCAGTCTGCGCTCCATCGGCACTTGCGGCCTCCACCATGACCCTAACAAGAGGTTCGGTCCCGCTTGCCCTCACCAACACCCTTCCCTCATCGCCCAGAGCGGCCTCAGCCGCGGCGATTTCTTCAGAAAGTACCGCAGCGACATCTGTCGGGCGTTCGGCGACGCGAACGTTGATGAGCACCTGGGGATAGGTGATCATCACAGCGCCAGCAATGACGGACATCGGATCAGTAGCCCGGCGCGCACGCTCGGCGAGCAAGGCCCCAGACAACATTCCATCACCAGTAGTGGCAATATCGGCGAAAATCAGATGCCCTGACTGTTCGCCGCCAAGGCTAAGACCGTGCTCGCCGAGGGCTTCGAGCACATAACGGTCGCCGACCCCAGTTTCGAGCAGCCGGATGCCCTCCGATTCCATGGCCCGACGCAGCCCGAGGTTCGACATGACTGTGACCACGAGCGTGTTGTCGGTGAGGAGGCCCCGATCCCTGAGGTCGAGTGCCATGAGGCCCATGATCCGATCACCGTCAACGAGTGAGCCATCTTCGGCTACGGCGATCAAACGATCGGCGTCGCCATCAAATGCCAGACCAAGGTCAGCGCCAGTTTCGCTCACGCGGGCCTGAAGGGCTTCCGGGTGAGTCGATCCGCACCTCTCATTGATGTTGCGCCCGTTGGGGTCGGCATTTAGAACTTCCACGGTCGCGCCCAAGCGGCGAAAGAGTCGCCCCGCCACTGGACTCGCAGCTCCGTGGGCGCAATCGAGCACCACGTTCATATCTGCAAGCGGCAACGTCGGGCTATCGCCCTGGACCGCCGCAACAACCATGTCGAGGTAGTCGCTCAGCACACCGGTCTCATCGTCATCAACGATGACCGGCTCAGCTGCGTCGCCGGCAGCCAGGTGTACGTCGAGGCGCTGTTGCAGCTGGCTCTGGGCGACATCGCCAAGTTTCGCCCCACCTGGGGCAAAGATCTTGATGCCGTTGTCACTCCAGACATTGTGCGAGGCAGAAATCATCGCCCCGAGGCACTGGTCACGGCGTGAGCCGTGCGCCACCACGGGAGTCGGCACAACTCCGAGACTTTTTGGCGTCAGCCCGCCCGCGACAAGACCCGCTGAGAGTGCCGCTGCCAAGGCAGGGCCGCTCTCGCGGGTGTCGAGGCCGATAAAGCAGACCTGAGAGCTGGCCTGCTCAACATCGCCACCGAATACCTGGTTGTCGAACACTTGGTTGCCGAACACCTCGGCGACGGCGCGACCAAGGGCCACACAGAATGTCTCATCAAGTTGTTCGAATGCGACACCGCGGACGCCGTCAGTACCGAACGACAATCCCACAGTGTTGGCCAACTAGCGCTTGGAGTACTGAGGAGCCTTACGAGCCTTCTTGAGGCCGTACTTCTTGCTCTCCTTGGCCCGTGAATCACGGGTGAGCAAGCCAGCAGCCTTGAGAGCCGGGCGAAGCTCGGGGTCGAGCTCGATGAGGGCACGAGCGATACCAAGACGCAATGCGCCTGCCTGGCCGCTGACGCCGCCGCCGCTCATGGTCGCATCGATGTCGTAGACCTCAGTGGTCTCGGTGATGCGAAGGGGTTCAGCGATCAGCATGCGCTGAGCTGAAGAAGTGAAGTACTCCTCGAGCGGGCGCTTGTTGATGGTCATGGTGCCGTTGCCTGGGCGAAGCCGGACGCGAGCCACGGCTTCCTTGCGACGACCAGTTGATTGAACGAGAGGTGTAGGCACTGGATGCTCCGAAATCAGCTGATGCGTGCGTGAGGGAAGTCCAGCGGCGACGGCTGCTGGGCGATATGAGGATGTTCAGGGCCGCCGTAGACCTGCAGCTTCGTGAGCATCTGTGCTCCGAGGCGGTTCCTTGGCAACATGCCCTTGATGGTGCGCCGAATGGCGTCGGCGGGCTTCTTGCTCAGAAGGTCGGCATAAGTCTGAGTGCTGAGGCCGCCCGGGTAACCCGAGTGGCGATGCACAAGTTTGGTCTCAGCCTTGTTGTTGGTGAGGTGAATCTTGCTGGCGTTCACGATGATGACGTGGTCGCCCATGTCCATGTTCGGAGCAAAGGTCGGCTTATGCTTGCCGCGCAAAATGCGGGCAACCTCGGTCGACATGCGGCCAAGGATGAGATCTTCAGCGTCGACGACGAACCATTGACGTTCGATTTCGCTGGCGCGGGGAGCGTACGTACGCACGGTGGAACCTTGGGAGTAGATGAGTAGCTGGGTAGGTAGTGCAGAGTTTGTGGGGCGAAGAGGCGCCCGCACGGGTCAGCGCTTGAGGCCGGACCAACTGACAAGGATAGGGAGCCCGTACCCCAGCAGCAAACTGTAGGGCACAAGAATATCGCGCGTTCTGCATTCGCCTCAGCTGGCAGGCCCCGTATCGACCCCCCGGGCGAGGTCAAAGAGCTCGGCCATTGCGCCCACGACACCTTCTCGCAACGCCGAAATGTCGCCGCAGTGATGGAGGTCACCGGTGAACCCAAGCCACACGGTGTCGAGATAAGAGGCAGCGCCCACCGCCACCCTGACGCCATCGACAATAGGCACCACCGGATAAGACGCAATGAGCGTACGACCTAGCAGGTATCGGGGTGTTCTCGGTCCTGGCACATTGGTAATGATGGTCTGGACATGTCGCTGAAGGCGGGCCGCAGCGGTAGCCATGCGAGTCCCGAGGGCCAGCATCAGCGGCGTTGCGTTGCCAGCAAGCGAGGCAAGTACGTCCGCTGCAACCCCATTCTTATGGGATCCTGCCAGCTCGTCGGCGATGATGCCGTATCGCTCGAGTGCGTCTTCGACGCCAACTGGCAGGACGACCTCAACAACGGTGACTTCGTTTTCGTAACGGCCATCGTCGCCGGGAATCGACAGAGGAACCACCGCTCGCACCTCGGATTCGGGCGCGAGGCGTCCACGCTCCTTGAGTAAGTTTCTGAATCCGGCGGCGAAACAAGCCAGCAGCACATCATGGGTGGACCCACCAAAGACGTTGCGCACGAGGCGAATCTCATCAAGTGACACTTCGGCCCGATCCCAAATCCGGCGAACGCCGATGGGTCCACTCAGACCTGCGGGATCAGTGTCGGGCGGCGAGCGGAACGGAACGCTCACCCGGTCGAAGGCCCACTTCACCATTGCGCCCTGCATTCGGATGCCCGACCGGACAGCACGAGCCAGCTCAGTTGGGTCCACAGCCAAATCAGTGAGTGCATCAGCCATGAGGCGAGCGTCAGATGGGACGGGCTCTGGCAGCCACTCCCCCGCGGGTCCCACGAGTGCCGTCGCAGACGAATCGAGTAGGACCGACAGCAGCGGAGTGCCCGCGACCCCGTCGACTATTGCCTGGTGGCTCTTTGACAGGAGTGCCCACTGGCCGTCTTCGAGTCCGTCGATCTGCCAGAGCTCCCACAGGGGATGGTGGCGGTCAAGCGGGTTCGATGCCAGGCGCCCCACGAGCTCACGTAACTGGGCATCGGTGCCCGGCGAAGGAAGACTCGTGTGGCGAACATGATGTTCGGCTTGGAACGAATCATCGTCGATCCACACCGGTCGGCCGAGCCGTAGCGGCACTTCTTGAACGCGTTGTCGAAACCGGGGAACGAGCGGCAACGCTGCCTCGACCCGATCGATCAGTTCCGGATGCAGCGGCGCTGGGCCCTCGTAGATGCCAAGGGTGGAGACGTGGAGGCGCTGTCGATCGTCATCGGCGCTCAAGAACGCGAGGTTCTGTGGTCGTACCCGATCCATCAGAAGACAAGCGCGTGCGGCGAAGTAGCCATGCGTGCCTGTCGGCGACGCAACAGTGGTTGTGAGCCTTGTCGCTCCGACGTTGGGGTGCACACGTCAGTACGACACTTCGATAAGGGTAAGTCCCCCTGGTGGAGCCTGCCCGGGCGCAAGAGACCGATCCTTGGCTTGGAGAATGTGAGGCACGTCACCGGGGGCGATGGTGCCTCGTCCGGCACCAACCACCAACCCAGCCATCGACCGGACCATCTGCTGACAAAAGGCGTTGGCTTCCACGAGGAAGTGGATCTCATCGTCAGCCCTCACGCAGACCGCGCTTCGCACCCGACGGACAAGGATGGCGTCCGGTTGATCCTTGGGCCGGCGACACATGCTCGAGAAGTCATGGCCACCGACCAGGTGAGCTGCCGCCTCGTTCATGACATCGACGTCGAGCCTGTCGCGCACGTGCCATACCCGGTCGCCTCGAATCGGGTCATGCACAGGTCGATTCAGGATTCGGTATTGGTATCGCCTCGCCCTTGCTGAAAATCTGGCGTGGAAGTCACCCGGCACGAACGCAGCCTTAATCACCGCCAAATCAGGCCCACACATAGCGGTGATTGATCTCGCCAGGCGGTCGATATCGACCCGGTGGGAATGGGTCGTGAACGACAAGACTTGCGCCGACGCGTGCACCCCCTTGTCGGTCCTGCCTGCGATGAAGGTCTCGATGGGCTCCTGCAGGATCCGAGACAGCGCCCGCTCGATGTCGCCCTGCACGGTCCGAACGCCCTCCGAACGTGCTGATCCGCGAAAGAGGGATCCGTCGTAGGCCACATCAAGCCGGATGTTTCTCGTACCGCTCACGACGATCAAGGATAAGTTCGCGTCAGGGAGAAGGGGAACTTCATGCTCGATCTCATTATTCGTGGTGGCTCACTCATCGACGGCACAGGCGCCCCAGCGCGCCTGGCCGACGTCGGCATCAAGGACGGGCGCATTCTTTGGATAAAAGATGCCGCCAGCGGTGACAGCGACGAGCAAGCCGATCGTGTTGTCGACGCGACCGGTCTGATCGTTGCGCCTGGTTTCGTCGATATCCACACCCACTTCGACGCCCAGGTGTTCTGGGACACGACGCTGTCACCGTCACCGCTGCACGGCGTCACAACCATAATCGGCGGCAACTGCGGATTCACCATCGCTCCACTTGAAGCCGAACACGGCGAATACCTCATGAAGATGCTGGCCCGCGTCGAAGGCATGCCACTGACCTCACTTCAAGAAGGTGTGCCGTGGAACTGGCGTAGCTTCGGCGAATACCTCGACATGATCGACGGCACCTTGATGCCAAACGCAGGTTTCCTCGTCGGTCACTCAGCTATCCGTCGAGTGGTCATGGGTGAACGCTCCGTTGGCCAGGAGGCCACTCCCGAGGACCTTGCGGCGATGCGCACGATGCTGGCGGACAGCATCGCTGCCGGCGGGCTTGGGTTCTCGTCCTCATGGGCCAAGACTCACAACGATGCGGCAGGTGAACCAATTCCGTCGCGCCATGCCACCGCGGCCGAACTGATCGACTTGTGCTCGGTTCTTCGCGACAGTGGCGCCACCGCCATCGAGTTCATTCCGACCGTCGAACGTTTCACCGACGATGTGGCCCAGCTCATGACCGACATGTCCCTTGCAGCGGACGTCCCGCTGAACTGGAATGTCATCTTCGCCAACGCGCGCCAACGGGACCAGATCGAAGAGAAACTCTCAGCGAGTAACTATGCCGCTCGCCAGGGCGCCAAGATCATCGCCCTGGCCTCGCCCATGCCCGCTGTGTCCCGCCTGTGTTTCGAAAACGGATTCCTGCTCGACACACTTCATGGCTGGCTCGAGCCTATGGCTCTGCCAGTCAGCGAGAAGATGGAGCTACTCGCCGACCCCGCCCGCCGCGCTGAACTCAATGATCTCGCGCAGCAGCCGAGTGCGTTTCGCGGGCTAGCGCGGTGGGAGCGGCTGACGGTGGGTGAGGTCACTAATGCGGACCTCGTCCACTACGAGGGTCGCACGATTGGCGACATTGCAGATGAGCAGGGCCAGTCACCGTGGGACGCACTGTGCGGCCTTGTCGTGGCTGACAACCTCAAGACCGGGCTCTACCCACCTGCGGCTGGCGACGATCCTGACAGCTGGGAGTTCCGAAAGGAACTCATGCACGATGACCGCTGCCTGATTGGCGCCTCTGATGCAGGGGCGCACCTCGACTTCCTGGCCACGTTCAACTATTCGACCTACTTGCTGGCCGCAGCGCGCGACCGCGACATGATGCCGCTCGAAGACGCCATACGTCGCCTCACCGACGTTCCCGCCCGCCTCTACGGCATCAAGGAGCGAGGTCGGATCGAAGAGGGGTGGCACGCCGACGTCATCGTCTTCGATGCCGACGCGGTCGCACCAAAGGCGGTCGAGATTCGCGAGGATCTGCCAGGCGGAGCATGGCGCCTCTACGGCGAGGCCGACGGTATGCACCATGTCTTCATCAACGGAGTCGAAGCCGTTGCCGACGGTCGGTTCACCGACGCTCGTCCGGGAACGTTGCTCCGCTCAGGACGCGACACCGAACCCGTCACCGCTGCCGGCTAACCCAGAAGTTCCCGGCTCAGGGATCAGTGGTCGTGGCCTGTCGGGCTGAGCAGCTCGACCAGGGCGGCGATATCCAACGTGCCTGCCTTCGCTGGATCGATCAGCCGTGCTTCGGCCCTGGCGATCGCTGCAACAGTCGAAGCAATCTGATCGACGGCTTCTGGCGGCACCACCACCGCGCCGTGCCGGTCCGCATGGATCAGATCGCCCGGGTGGACCTCCATACCGTGCACGGTCACCGCAACGGCGTATTGAACGGTGTGGACCCACCCATGTGATGGGTTAACCATCCCGGCCAGGGCCTGAAAGCCGGCCGCCCAATCATCGATGTCGCGGATCGACCCGTTGGTGATGACGCCCAGTGACCCCAACGCCCGGTGTAGGTTCGAGTTGACTTCGCCCCACAAAGCACCGAAGCCCGGGTGAGGATCGATGTCTTCGATGACAGTGATTGTTGGGCCAGGTTGCTCGGCGATATGGCGGTAGTACCCGATTCGCGCCGCGAGATCGTCATCACCAGATCGACCGCTGGGTTGCATCGCCCGCATGGTGCCAGTGCGGGCGTAACCGACGATCGGCGGGGCCAACACGTCGTGACACACGAACGGATCGATAGTGAAGCCAAGACCCCGGCGTTCAGGAAGGATCAGTTCGATGGCGTTACACATCGTTGGTGTGTCGAACTGGCGGAGCACATCGAGCTGCGAGTCAGAGAACATCGCCGCAACCTAGTACCGAAACCGGTACGGCCCGCCAGAACAGACAAGGCCCCCTCGCCGAAGCAAGCGGGCCTTGTGAAAATCGCTATGGTCGTGGCCGCACCAAACAGATCACACCAGTTCGATGAGCGCCATTGGAGCGTTGTCGCCCTTGCGGGGACCGAGCTTCAAGATGCGGGTGTAGCCACCCGGACGATCCTCGTAACGAGGGCCAATCTCATCGACAAGCTTCTGTGCCATCTCCTGATCGCCGTTCAGCTTGGAGACGATCTGACGGTGCTGGTGAAGCCCACCCTTTTTAGCCTTAGTGATCAGCTTCTCCGCAAACGGACGGAGAGCCTTTGCCTTGGCTTCGGTGGTTTCGATGGCCTCGGCTGCCATGAGTGATGCAGCGAGGTTGGCCAGCATGGCCTTTTGGTGACTGGAGCTACCGCCGAGGCGGCGACCCTTTGTGGGCTGAGGCATGTGGGACTCCTATACGACAGAGCTGGCAGTCATGCCCTTAAGGGCAAGACCGCGCTCGTCGAGTTTCTGGATGACCTCATCGAGGGACTTCTGACCAAAGTTGGTGATGGCCAGGAGATCGTCGGGGGTCTTCTCGAGCAGCTCGCCAACACTATTGACCTGACCCCGCTTGAGGCAGTTTCGTGGGCGTTCGCTGAGATCAAGATCTTCGATCGGGAGATCGAGATCTGGGGAACCGGCTTCGGTATGAACAATCTCGCCGATGTCGAGGCCGAGCGGCTCATCGCTCATGTCGGCGATCAGGCCGACAAGAGTACGCATCGTGTCGCCAGCAGAAGCTAGGGCATCACGAGGGCTGATGGCGCCATCGGTCTCAATGTTGAGCACAAGACGATCATAGTTCGTGGATTGCTCCACACGGGTCGGCTCGACAGCGATGGTGACCCGGCGAACCGGGCTGTAGATCGCGTCGACCGGGATCACGCCTATCGTCGGACTCGCTGGGTGATCGACCGCAGAAACGTAGCCGCAGCCGCGTTCGACGGTGAGATCAATGGCGAGCCGAGCGCCTTCATTCAGAGTGGCGATGGGCAGTTCAGGGCTAAGGCACGAAACCTCAGTACCCCAGTCGACGTCACCCGCAGTGACATCGGCAGGGCCGGTGACGTCGAGGCGGACAGCCACTGGCTCATCGGCCACGCTGGACAGAACCAAGTCCTTGATGTTCAGGATGATGTCGGTGACGTCCTGCACAACACCTTTGATGGTGGCGAACTCATGCAGAGCATCATCGAAGTGCACCTGGGTGATGGCCGCGCCCGGAATAGACGAGAGCAGCACTCGACGCATTGAGTTGCCAAGCGTGTGTCCGAAGCCTGGCTCGAGCGGTCCGATGGCGAACTGCTGAGCGTTGCCTTCTTCTTCGCCGAGGGGCTCGACCGTTGGTCGCTGCATGATCAGCATGTCGGGAGCTTCTCCATGTCGTGGGAACTGAGGCCGCGCGAGGCGGCTCCAAAGCGTGGGATCACTTGCTGTACAGCTCGACGATGAGCTGCTCGCGCACAGGGATATCGATCTGGTCGCGAACCGGGAGTTCCCGAACCGTGACCTGCTGGCCATCGTCGCCAGCTTCAAGCCAAGCGGGGGCCGCGCGATCAAGCACGTCCAGGTTCCACCGAACAGTGGTCATCTCACGGGCCTTTTCGCGAAGTTCAATCACATCGCCGACGCGCACGCGGAAGCTAGGAATGTCCACCCGGCGACCATTGACATTGATATGGCCATGACCAACAAACTGGCGAGCCTGCGGACGAGTAGCTGCCCAGCCGGAGCGATATACGAGGTTGTCGAGGCGGCATTCGAGAAGACGCAAGAGAGTCTCGCCGGTGACGCCCTTCTGGCGGGAAGCTTCGGCGTAGATGTTGCGGAACTGCCGTTCAGTGATGCCGTAGCTGAAGCGTGCCTTCTGCTTCTCCTGCAGCTGCGTCAGGTACTCGCTGTTCTGGGAGCGGCGACGGGTACGGCCATGCTCGCCAGGCGGGTACGGCCGCTTGTCCAGGGCCTTCGTTTCACCAGCGGTGCCGAAGATGTTTACGCCAAGGCGACGAGAAACACGTGCCTTTGGTCCGGTATAACGCGACACGTCAAACTCTCCGACGCTTGGGGGGACGGCAACCGTTATGCGGTATTGGAGTCATGTCCTTGATACCGGTGATCTCGATGCCGACCGTCTGAATGGAACGAATGGCGGTCTCGCGGCCCGAACCGGGTCCCTTGACCTGAACGTCAACCTTGCGCACGCCGTGCTCCATGGCTCGACGCGCTGCCTGCTCGGCTGCCTGCTGGGCAGCGAACGGGGTTGACTTACGTGAGCCTTTGAAACCGACATTGCCGGCGGAGGCCCACGAGACGACGTTTCCCTGCTGGTCAGAGAACGTCACGATCGTGTTGTTGAAAGAACTCTTGATGTGAGCCACGCCGTGACCCACATTCTTCCGCTCCTTGCGACGGGGACGACGCCCGCCAGCCTGCGGCTTGGCCATGATGGAAACCTTTCAGAAATCTCCAGCCGAGGACGGCCGCAAGATTGTGTACCGGGGAAACCGGAACTGTTGCCGGTGAACCGGTTACTTACGGACCTTCTTCTTGCCCGCAACTGTCTTGCGGGGACCCTTGCGGGTACGTGCATTCGTGTGGGTGCGCTGACCACGGACCGGAAGTCCACGACGATGACGCACGCCCTGGTAGCAGCCGATTTCGATCTTGCGCTTGATGTCTTGCGCTACGTCGCGACGCAGGTCGCCTTCGACCTTCATCTCGGCGTCGATGTGACCGCGAATGCGGACAATTTCTTCATCGGTCAGGTCACGAACACGAGTGGACCCGTTAACTCCGAGTTCCTCGCACATCTTGACCGCGGTAGTCGGGCCGATCCCGTAGATGTAGGTCAATGAGACCTGCACCCTTTTGTCACGTGGGATATCAACCCCAGCAATACGTGCCATCTGTTGGCTCTCCTAGCCCTGCCGCTGCTTGTGGCGGGGATTGGTGCAAATCACGCGGATGCGGCCATGACGGCGGATCACCCTGCATTTGTCGCACATCTTCTTGACGCTCGGTCGGACTTTCATGTTCGTTTAGCCGCCCTACTTGTACCGGTAGGTGATTCGACCCCGACTCAAATCGTATGGGGTCAACTCAACCTGAACACGATCGCCGGGGAGGATGCGGATGTAGTGCATCCGCATCTTTCCTGAGATATGGGCCAGAACATTGTGGCCGTTGTCGAGCTCCACCTTGAACATGGCGTTAGGGAGAGGGTCAACGACCTTTCCCTCGAGCACGATCGCGTCTTCCTTGGGTTTCGGCAGGACTGCTCTCCTCCGTAGTGGGTGGCGTTCAGGTCGGGTTGAGCCAACACTCGTCACGGGTGACGGAACGATGAAATTAGGGGCGACTGTCTAGGGCGCAACACAGGTGCTTGGTCCACCAGACGGCCAGCAAATGAGGATAGCGTGCCGTGCCGGCTGGGCCAACTTGAGAGGGTTAGTTGATGGCTTCGGTGATTGCCGAAACGATGCGTTCCTGTACTTCGTCCTCGGAACCGAGTCCATCAATGGTCACAAGGTTTCCGGCATGAGAGAAGAAATCCAACAACGGTGCTGTCTCGGTGCGATAGAGCTCGAGGCGGCGACCAATCGCTTCTTCGGTGTCATCGTCGCGACCGCGCTCGACCATTCGTCCCATCACAACCTCGTCAGGAACGTCGATGTTGATGGCGAGGTCCACTGATCCGGGAGCGAGAAGCTCCACGAGGCCGTCGGCCTGATTGGATGTCCTGGGGAACCCGTCCAACAAGAAGCCCGCCTCAGCGTCTGGCTGAACAAGCCGCTCACGCACGATGCCGAGAATGATCTCATCCGACACCAGGTCGCCGGCGTCCATGACCGCTTTGGCCTGGAGACCGAACTCGGTTCCCTCTGCCACAGCGGCGCGCAGCATGTCGCCTGTGGAGATGTGTGGAATGCCGTAGTGCTCGACAAGCAAGGCACATTGGGTGCCCTTACCGGCGCCCTGCTTACCCAGAATCACCAAACGTGTTGTCACCGATTGTCTCCTCTGATCCTTCGAACGCCCAGCGCGACGCAAAACGTCCAGCGCACGGCCGACCCATCCACACAGTACAGACCTCATGGGGGCCTACTTCAGGAAGCCCTCATAGTTACGCATGAGCAGCTGGCTGTCGATTTGTTTCATTGTCTCGAGCGCCACGCCGCTAGCGATGAGGATCGAGACGCCACTAAAACCAATGGCAGCCCCAGCACCGTTTCCGCCGCCTGAGACGGCTCCCAGATCGCTCGTGGCCGACAAGAGAACTGTGGGCACGAGAGCGACAATGGCAATAAATAGAGCGCCTGGCAGGGTGATCCGATTCAGGATACGGCCGAGGTAGCGTTCGGTCTGGGGTCCCGGTCGAATGCCGGGGATGAATCCACCCTGCTTACGGATGTTGTCGGCCTGGCGAACCGGGTCGAAGCTGATGGTGGTGTAGAAGTAGGCAAAACCTACGATGAGCATACCGAAGAAGATGATGTAGACGATGCTTGACGGGTTGGTGAGATAGTCGTTCACGACGGTCTGCAACCAGCTCCAGTTGGCAACGTTGCTGAGCAGCACGGGCAGGAACAGGATCGAGCTGGCGAAAATGATGGGGATGACGCCCGATTGGTTCACTTTGAGAGGAATGTAGGTGTTCTGGCCGCCATACATGCGCCGTCCGACCTGGCGCTTCGAGAACTGCACAGGGATCCGTCTTTGGCCCTGCTCGATGAAGATGATCGCAACCATCATTCCGATCCCAACAAGAACCGCCATGGCCAGGTAGAAGTTGCCCTCCACGGCACGAAGGCGTTCGCCATCGAACGGGATGGTGGACACCACCGACGCGAAGATCAGGAGCGACATTCCGTTACCAACGCCTCGTTGACTGATGAGCTCACCCATCCACATCAACAACGCGGTCCCAGCCGTTAAGGAGATGATCACCAAGGCCACACGGGGGAAGGTGAAGTCGGGGATCACCACAACTGCGGTGGTGTTGCCGAGAGCGGTGCCCTGGCCCCGACCGAAGATGAAGGTAATGCCGGTGGCCTGCACGAATGAGATGGCCAATGTCAGGTAGCGGGTGTACTGGGTCAACTTCCGTTGGCCGGACGCACCCTCCTGCTGGAGCTGCTCCAGTCGAGGGACCGCCACGGTCAGGATCTGGATGATGATCGAAGCCGTGATGTACGGCATGATCCCCAACGCAAAGATAGCGAAGTTCGTCAGTGCCCCGCCTGAGAACAGGTTCAGGAGCGCCAACACTCCGCCGGTTTGATCGGCGGTGTCTCGCAGTCGGATGATCTCGTCGAAGTCGATTCCCGGAACAGGCACCTGTGAGCCCAGCCGGTATGCGGCAAGAATCATGAGGGTGAACAGGATCTTCGTTCGAAGGTCAGCGACCTTGAAGATGTTGCGAAGGCTGTCGAGCACGCGGGGTCTCGCTTCGGTGTTGCCAACCACGGATGTGGTTGGAGCGGGGGCGAACAAGCGGCGTCCGGTGCCCGAAGGTACCGAACGCCGCAGTACTAGTCACGACGACCGCGGAGACCGCGGCTGAAGCAATTAGCGGTTGGTGTGCTGGTTGCCCTTTGCCGGCGGACGAGGTCCGCGGAAGTTTGGGGGCAAAATTTGAACAGTACCGCCGAGGGACTCGATAGCTGCGGCAGCCGTTGCAGACACAGCGTGAGCCTGGACGTTGATGGCCCTGTCGATGGTTCCTCGGCCGAGAATCTTCACCATCGAACCCTTGCTGACCAGCCCAAGCTCAAGCAACGCTTCGGGTGTGACCTCTTCGAGGCCTGTCTCGCCCAAGGTGTCAAGATTGACCGCTTGGTACTCAACGCGGAACGGGTTGGTGAAGCCCTTGAGCTTCGGCACCCGGCGCTGGAGCGGCAGCTGGCCGCCTTCGTACCAGACTGGAACCTTGCTACGAGCTTTGGTTCCCTTGGTACCGCGACCGGCAGTCTTGCCGCCCTTGCCACCGATACCGCGACCGACGCGTTTACGTGACTTTTTGGAACCTTCAGCAGGCTTGAGATCGTGTGGCTTCAGCATGGTGCCTAGCCCTCCTGGACGTCGATCAGATGCCGGACCCTGGCAATCATGCCCCGGATTTCCGGACGGTCAGGCAGCGTGTTGGACTTGCCGATTCCTCGAAGACCAAGGGCGCGGAGAGTGCCGCGATGTTTGGGCTTTGAGCCAATGGCGCTACGAATCTGGGTGACGGTGAGTTCGCTCACGATTTCACCCCTGCGTCGTTGCTATTGATGTTACGGGCCCGCTCGGACTCGTTGTAGGCATTCAGTAGACCGGCCGGGATGCACTCTTCGGGTGAAAGCCCACGAAGTTTGGCAATCTCATCGGGACGACGCAGCTGCTGCAGACCCTCGATCGTTGCCTTGGCAACGTTGATGTGGTTCGCCGAGCCAAGAGACTTGGCCAGCACGTCGCTAATGCCTGCTTCTTCGAGGATTGCGCGAGCGGCACCACCAGCGATAACGCCAGTACCTGGGGCGGCAGGTTTCAACATGACGCGGCCAGCGCCCATGACACCTACGACCGGGTGGATGATGGTTGAGCCAGCGAGAGGCACCCGAAAGAGGTTCTTCTTCGCTTCCTCAGTGCCCTTTTGGATGGCGAGAGGCACTTCTTTCGCCTTGCCGTACCCGAGACCGACCTGGCCAGCGCCGTCACCAATCACCACGAGGGCGGTGAAGGAAAACCGACGACCACCCTTGACGACTTTGGCGACACGGTTGATGTCGATGACCCGAGACTCACGAAGACCATCGTCGCCACTGTTGCGAGGATTGTCACGCTGACGGTCGTTGTTTCGGCGGTTGTTGCGATCGTTACCCATGTCGCTCCTAGAACTCCAGCCCGGCTTCGCGGGCAGCGTCGGCCAGCGCAGCGACGCGACCGTGGTACTTGTTACCGCCGCGATCGAACACGACGGTCTTGACGCCTTGTGCTGAGGCACGCTCGGCGACGAGACGGCCAACGGTGCTGGCGGCGTCTTTGTTGCTGGTGGTGCCACTACGAAGATCAACCTCGTGGGTCGATGCGGTGGCGAGAGTTGTACCGGTCTCATCGTTGATGAGTTGTACGACGATGTGGCGGTTCGAGCGAAACACGCTCAAGCGAGGACGTTCGGCGGTGCCGGCGACCTTCTTGCGAACTCGGCGAGCTCGACGTGAGCGCTGGGCGCTTCTGCTTGTGGTCATGACAATCCTGCGATCACTACTTGGCGGCCTTGCCGGCCTTACGAATGACATGCTCGTCGACGTAGCGAATGCCCTTGCCCTTGTACGGCTCGGGCTTCTTCAGGCTGCGGATGTCCGCTGCGACCTGGCCGACCAACTGCTTGTCGATGCCGACGACCTTTATGGTCGTGGCTTCGGGAACCTCAAAGGTGATCCCGTCTGGTGCCTCAACACTTACCGAGTGGCTGAAGCCCAAGGCGAGTTCGAGAGCGTTGTTGCCTTTGGCCGTGGCACGGAAACCCACGCCGACGATCGAAAGCTGCTTTGAGTACCCGTTTGCAACGCCCTCCACCATGTTGTTGACGAGCGCACGCGAAAGGCCGTGGAGTGCACGGGTCTCGCGTTCTTCGTCCGCACGGTCAACGGTGAGAACACCATCGTCCTGGGTGAGAGTGATGCCTGCGGGCAAATCGTGGCTGAGTGAACCTCTGGGGCCGCTCACATCGACGGTGGATCCACTGGTCGACACGGTGACACCGGATGGCAATGAAATAGGCGCTTTTCCTACACGTGACATTGTTCCTCCTACCAGACGTAACAGAGGATCTCGCCGCCAACACGTTGTCGGCGAGCCTCTCGGTCGGTCATGAGGCCTTTGGATGTCGACAGCACGGCAACGCCGAGCCCGCCAAGTACGCGAGGAACCTCAGTGGATTTGCGATACACCCGGAGGCCGGGCTTTGACACCCTGGTCAGGCCCGAAATCGTACGATCGCGGCTCTGGGTGTACTTCAAGTCGATGGTCAAGACGTCGCCTGGTCTCGTCTCCGACGGAGCCGCAACGAAATCTGAGATGTAGCCCTCACGCTTCAGAATCTCGGCGAGCGAGATCTTGAGCTTGGAGGAAGGCATGGCAACCCGGTCCTTGAAACCCATGTTGGCGTTACGGATCCGAGTGAGCATATCGGCGATGGGGTCTGTCATTGTCATTTCGAAATACCCCCTACCAACTTGCCTTGGTCACGCCGGGCAGTTCGCCGGCATGCGCCATTTCACGCAGACAGATTCGGCACAGGCCGAATTTGCGGTACACCGAACGCGGCCTGCCACAACGACGGCAACGGGTGTACGCGCGCACCTTGAATTTCGGGGTGCGCTGCTGCTTCTGGATCAGTGCTTTCTTCGCCATTTAGTTCTGTCCCTCCCGCTGGAACGGGAATCCCATTGCGGTAAGCAGGGCTCGGCCGTGCTCATCCTGCGTAGCGGAGGTCACCAGCGTGATGTCCATACCACGCACTCGGTTGACCTTGTCGTAGTTGATCTCTGGGAAGATCAGCTGTTCGGTGACCCCGAAGGTGTAGTTGCCGTTGCCATCAAAGGACTTGGGCGACAGACCACGGAAGTCTCGGATTCGGGGGATCGAAAGGCTCACGAGCCGGTCGTAGAACTCCCACATCCGGTTGTTTCGCATCGTGACCTTGGCACCAATGGCGTTACCTTCACGAAGCTTGAAACCGGCAATGGACTTCTTGGCCCGGGTGATCGCTGGCTTCTGACCAGTGATCAGGGCCAGGTCGTCCACAGCGCCATCGAGCATTGCTCGATTGACGAGAGCATCGCCGACGCCCATGTTCACCACGATCTTCTTCAGACGGGGAACCTGCATGACGTTCGGAAGCTCGAGCTGAGTCTTGAGCTGATCACGAAGGGTCTCGTCGTAGAGGGCCTTCATGCGTGGAACGGCTGTAACGGTGCTCATGACAGCGCCTCCCCGGACTTCTTGTGGTAGCGGACCTTTGTGTCGCCCTCGAAGCGATAGCCGACCCGACCGACTTGTTTGGTGCTCGGGCAAATCACAGCAACGTTCGACACATGAATAGTGGCGACGATCTCGATGATGCCGCCCTGTTCATTGGCCTGTGTAGGTGCCTGGTGCTTCTTGGCGATGTGGACTCCTTCGACACGGAGGCGCTGGCGCTTCGGATCCACCGACATCACCTTGCCTTCCTTGCCACGGTCCTTGCCCGACAGCACTTTGACGGTGTCGCCCTTCTTGATCTTCATCTAGAGGACCTCCGGTGCCAGCGAGACGATGCGCATGAACTTCTTGTCACGTAATTCACGGCCTACGGGACCGAAGATGCGGGTACCGCGTGGCTGGCTGTTGGGCTCAATGAGAACTGCTGCGTTCTCGTCGAAGCGGATGTAGGAGCCATCAGGGCGGCGGCGTTCCTTGGCGGTGCGAACCACCACACAACGAACCACGTCGCCCTTTTTGACTGCTGCGCCAGGCATGGCGTCTTTGACGGTGGCGATGAAGACATCGCCTATGCCGGCGTAACGGCGGCCGGTGCCTCCGAGTACACGGATGCACAGCACTTCTTTGGCGCCCGAGTTGTCGGCAACTTTGAGTCTGGATTCCTGCTGAATCATGTCGTTCCCAGGCCTCTCAACGCGCCCGCTCGACGACTTCGACGAGACGGAAACGTTTGCTCTTCGACAGAGGGCGAGTCTCCATGACCCGAACCCGGTCGCCGAGGTTGGCGTCGTTGTTCTCATCGTGTACGTAGAGCTTCGTGGTCTGCTGCACGGTCTTGCCGTACCGGCGGTGCCGCACGCGCTCGACGATGGCGATCACGATAGTTTTGTCCATCTTCACCGAGACGACGAGACCCTCGCGAACCTTCCGGCTGCTTCGATCCTGCGTTTCGGCTTCGTTTGTGGTGGCTTCTTCAGCTGCCATCAGTTCTCCTCAGCTGAGGCCAGGGCTTCCGCAGCCGCAATTTCGCGTTCGCGAAGCACGGTGTGGATCCTGGCAATGTTGCGCTTCAGCAGAGTCATACGAGCGGAGCTTTCAAGCTGACCGGTCGCGAACTGGAAGCGAAGGTTGAACAGTTCTTTTTTGGCTTCATCCAGCTGATCGAACAGCTGGTCGTCGGCGAGTTCCCGTAGGGCGGAGGCGGCCATCAGATTGCTGCTTCCCGGCTCACGACGCGTGCCTTAATCGGCAGCTTCTGTATGGCCCGGTTCATGGCAGCCTTGGCGAGCTCGGGGTCGACGCCACCGAGTTCGAACATGATGCGCCCAGGCTTCACGACGGCCACCCAGAACTCAGGGTTGCCCTTGCCGGAGCCCATGCGGGTTTCGGCAGGTTTGGCGGTCACTGGCTTGTCGGGGAACACATTGATCCAGACCTTGCCGCCACGCTTCACGTGACGAGTCATGGCAATACGTGCTGCCTCGATCTGGCGGGCGGAGATCCACCCTGGCTCGAGAGCCTGGATACCGAAGTCACCGAAGGAAACGACGGTTCCGCCCTTGGCCTGTCCTTTGAGGCGACCGCGGTGCTGCTTACGGTGCTTGACCTTGCGTGGCATCAACATCAGTCGTCACCTTGCCCGAACTTAGGAGTTTGGTGCTGCTCACGTGTTGCTCGTTCGATCTGCTCTTCCTCTTCGAGAAGCTTCTCGAATTCCGGATCGGCTTCTTTCACGAGTGGTGCTGGCTCGTCGGTTTCGTCGGGAGTTGCCGGAGCAGCCTCACGGCGACCGGCGGAGACGACAGGAACCTTGCGTTCGGCTGCTGCGCCGCCGGGCTCGCCAGCTGCAAGGGCCGCCTCGCGCTGAAGGCGTTCGTCGGCGGACACCTTGTACGGGAGGATGTCTCCCTTATAGATCCAGACCTTTACACCGATTCGACCGGCAGTGGTCTTGGCTTCACGGAAACCATAGTCAATGTCGGCGCGGAGGGTATGGAGCGGAACCCGACCTTCGCGGTACCACTCGGTTCGAGCCATTTCGGAGCCACCGAGGCGGCCTGAGCACTGGACTCGAATGCCAAGAGCGCCAGCCTTCTGAGCGTTCTGCACGGCACGCTTCATGGCACGACGGAACGCCACACGACCAGCAAGCTGGTCCGCAACACCCTGTGCGATCAAAGCGCCATCAAGTTCCGGCTGCTTAATCTCCTGGATGTTGAGCTGCACCTTCGGGTTGCCCGAAATTGTAGTCAGCCCGGCGCGAAGACGATCGGCCTCGCTACCTCGGCGTCCAATCACGATGCCCGGACGGGCGGTGTGAACATCCACACGAAGGCGATCGCGTGTGCGCTCGACCTCGACTCGGCTGATTGCGGCGTGAGGAAGCTCCGTCATCAAGTACTTGCGGATCTTCCAATCTTCTATAACGAAATCTTTGTATTCCGCATCAGCGAACCATCGCGACTTCCAGTCGGTGGTTATGCCGAGTCGGAACCCGTAGGGGTTTACTTTCTGACCCATGGGTCAGCCCTCCTCGTCCGTGCTGGCGTCGTCGTCACTGTCGTCGCTCGACTTGCCGGCTTCGGTGAAGCCCGCTGCCTCGGCGGCGTCAGTCGTGGCGAAGAAGACCTCGGCCACGGTCTCGTCGTACCAACCGCCGTCAGGCTGGTGATACTTCATTGAATCGGCGTTGCCCTTGATCAGGTAGCCGTCAGGGACGGAACCATCGGCTGGCGGAGCGAGCGAGTCGACACCGTGCGGCGTCTCATCGGTTGCGTTCTCGTCGCCATCGGAGTCAGCATCGCCTTCATTCCACTCTGCGACTGCGTCGGCATCCTCAACGGGTGCGTCTGCTGCGTCGACGACGACATCTTCTTCAGCTTCATCTGCGGAAGTGTCATCGCCACGGCTAGCGGCAACTCGAGCAGCGCGCGATGCGCCTTGAGTTTCGCCCTTGGCGGCTTGACGTGCGGCACGGAGCTCGAGTTCCTCATCGGCGAGCTGAGCGACCACGACGTGGATGTGGCAGGTCTGCTTGTTGATGCGGGTAGCGCGGCCACGAGCACGTGGGCGCCAACGCTTGAGCGTGGGGCCCTCGTCGGCCCAACACTCAGCAACATAGAGCTCATCTGCGACGAGATTCTCGTTGTGCTCAGCGTTGGCGACAGCGGAGTTCAGGACCTTGGTGATCTCGTGAGCGGCACCGCGATCGCAGAACTGGAGTTCCTCGCGCGCCTTCTCGAGATCTTGGTCACGAATGAGGTCGAGTACTGCACGGGCCTTGGAGGCCGACATTCGTGCGTACTGGTGGGACGCCTTGGCGCCCGCAACCTCACTGAGATCGATTACACCAGCCACAACTACCTCCGCCCGCCGCGCTCTTGACCAGCATGGAACTTAAAGGTACGTGTGGGTGCGAACTCGCCGAGCTTGTGACCGACCATGGACTCGGTGATGTATACCGGCACATGCTTGCGTCCGTCGTGGACTGCAATCGTGTGACCGATCATCTCCGGGATGATGGTGGAACGGCGGGACCAGGTCTTGATGACCTTTTTCTCGCCGCTGTCGTTGAGCGCGTCGACCTTCTTTAGAAGATGGTCGTCGACGAATGCGCCTTTTTTCAGACTGCGTGGCATCAGCTACCTCCGCGAGCCGCGGGTACGGCGGCGACGAATAATCATGTCGTTGGACTTCTTCCTACGCTGGCGGGTACGTCCCTCGGGCTTGCCCCATGGGGACACCGGATGACGACCACCAGAGGTCTTACCTTCACCACCACCGAGAGGGTGGTCGACCGGGTTCATAGCAACACCGCGTGTCTGGGGGCGAACGCCCTTCCAGCGGTTACGGCCGGCTTTACCGATCTTGATGAGGTCATGCTCGGCGTTACCGACAGAACCAACCGTTGCCCGGCAGTCGATCGGAACCCGACGCATTTCGGTGCTCGGCAGACGAAGGGTAGCGAAGCGACCCTCCTTGGCAACCACTTGGACGCTGGTGCCGGCGCTGCGTGCCATACGGCCGCCGGCGCCTTCCTTGAGCTCGACGTTGTGCACGACGGTACCGACGGGGATGTAGCGCAACGGCAATGCGTTGCCGCTGCGAATCTCGGCGTCCTGGCCGTTCTGCAGCTTGTCACCCACGCCCACGCCTTCGGCGGCAAGAACATAACGCTTCTCACCATCGTGGAAGTGCAGGAGAGCAATGCGACAGTTGCGGTTCGGGTCGTACTCGATCGACGCAACTGTGGCAGGAACGCCATCCTTGTTCCGATGAAAGTCGACCACGCGGTAGCGCTGCTTGTGACCGCCACCCTTGTGTCGTGCGGTCTTGCGCCCATGGTTGTTTCGACCGCCGGTGCCGCTCTTCTTGGCGAGAAGCGACCGTTCCGGGGAGGAACGGGTGATCTCGGCGAAGTCAGAGACGGTCTGGAAACGGCGACCGGGACTCGTTGGTTTACGTACTCGAATGCCCATCTCAGGTCTCGAAGATCTCGATCGAGTCGCCCTCAGCGAGGGTGACGATGGCACGTTTAATATCTGGGCGGCTTCCCCAGCTCCCGGAGCGGCGGTTGCGCTTGCGCTTGCCCTTGCGGTTCAGGGTGTTCACCTTGGTCACAGACACCTCAAAGATCGACTCAACCGCTTGGCGGATCTCGATCTTGGAAGCGGACTTGTGCACCTGGAACATGTAAACGCCGGTCTCGAGAAGTGCGTAGGACTTCTCCGAAACAATCGGCCTCAGAATGACGTCGCGTGGATCTTTCACGACTCACCTCCTGGCAGGTTGGCCTGGGTGAAGACGAGCCAGTCGCTACAAAGAATGTCGTAAGCGTTGAGCTCTGCGGCACTCAGGATCTGCACCGATGGGATGTTGTTGAAGCTCCGAGCTGCGTTCGCATCGTTGCCATCGACAACGAGAACGACCTTGCCCTCTAGTTCGAGAGCTCCGAGGGCAGCAATGGCATCCTTGGTCTTGGGAGTCTCGAAAGACCAGCCATCGACCACAACTACCCGTTCGCTCTGCGCACGGTCCGAAAGGGCCGAACGCAGGGCAAGGCGAATCATCTTCTTGTTGGTCTTTTGGGCGTAGCTGCGTGGTCGAGGACCGTGAGCAACGCCGCCACCGGTGAACTGAGGTGCACGAGTGGAACCCTGACGGGCTCGGCCGGTGCCCTTCTGGCGGAACGGCTTTGCACCACCACCACGGACTTCGGCTCGGGTCTTGGTGCTGGCGGTTCCGCTACGACGAGCAGCGAGCTGCGCTGTGACGACCTGGTGGAGGACAGCAAGGTTGGGTTCGATGCCGAAGATCTCGTCATCGAGGGTCACCGAACCGTTGGTACCGCCGGATTGGGTGCGTACATCGAGGGTGGTTGGCATGTCCTATCCCTTCACCGCGTTGCGAATGAGCACCACGCCACCCTTGGGGCCGGGGACCGAACCACGCACGAGCAACAGCTCGCGCTCTGGATCAGCCTCGACCACGATCAGGTTCAGGGTGGTGACCTTCTCGGCGCCCATGCGACCGGCCATTTTCTGGCCCTTGAAAACGCGACCGGGGGTGGCGCAAGCGCCGATGGCGCCGGGCGCACGGTGCACGCGGTGGGCACCGTGACTGGCGCGCTGGCCTTTGAAATTGTGTCGCTTCATGACGCCGGCAAAGCCTTTGCCTTTGGACACTGCTGTCACATCGACCTTCTCGCCGACTTCGAGGACATCGACAGCAAGTTCCTGCCCTACCTCGTAGTCGGACGAGTCATCGACGCGCAGTTCGACCAACCTCTGGCCGGCGGCAACGCCGGCACTGTCGAAATGACCTGATTCGGGGCGGTTGAGCTTGCGGGAGTCGCGCTGGCCAAAAGTGACCTGCACGGCGCTGTAGCCGTCTTGCTCTTCGGTCTTTACCTGCACAATGCGAGCAGGTGACACGCGCAGCATTGTGACTGGCACAATCCTGTTGTCGTCGTCCCACAACTGGGTCATGCCGACTTTCGTGGCGACGATCGCCTTTTTCGCCATGTCGGGCGTCTCTTCCTACTGGGAGTGACTTTCGGGAGAAAGCCACCGCTTCACGCGAACGCTCCGCACAGCATTGCCGGCGGAGCGAAATCTCGGTTGTGCCACCTGGTTCCGGGCTTGATACACCAGCTGCGCTGGACTGCTCGGCCTGGGCGGACGTCGATTGCGGTGAACCGGGTCAACCCCGGTGCACGAAAAGACAACGATACCGACACTCACCCCCCAATTCCAATCCTCAGCCCGAATAACACTTAGGTAGTTCTGGCACTAGGGCCGGACTGGCTTCGGGAACCGCTTGGCTGGAGGTCCCGAGAGTGTTTGTCCACGTCCACATTCCGGGGCACTTAGGGTGGCACCATGGCTGCACACCCGCTCAGTATTCTCTCCCCTGCCGAAATCTCCGAGACAGCCCAGCTACTCAGGGACCTAGACATGGTGAGCGAACGGACTTCGTTCCGTCGCATGGCAGTTGACGAGACCGATCTCAACGAACGCGCGGTAGAGGTATGGCTCTACAACGCCGATACTCAAGTGATCGACGAGCTGCGCTGCGCTCTCGGCTCCGGTGAAGTGACAAGGACTCGGTCCGTCACGGGGATGCGACCCCAGATCGGATTCGCAGAAATTCCCCAAGCGATGGACCAGGTCCGCGCGGACCCAACGGTGAAGGCAGCGTGTGCCAGGCGAGGTATCGCTGACACTTCCCACCTCCAGATCGACCCCTGGCCGACCGGAAACATGGGCCTAGAACACGAAGAGGGACGCCGCGTCGTTCGTTGCATAGCGTTCTACCGAGAGGACCCCGCTGACAACGGCTACGCCCGACCAGTTGACGGCCTCATGGTGTTCGTCGATCTCGATGCGATGGAGGTGTACCGGGTCGACGACATCGGGGAATGGCCAGTGCCGGCCGAGATCTCGAACTTCTCGGCGGGCACGGTGCCCGCCCGTGAAGATGTGAAGGCGATCGACATCACCCAGCCCGACGGTCCGAGCTTCTCCATAACTGACGGCAACCACATCCACTGGCAAGGCTGGGACCTCCGAGTGCTTCTGGACCACACCGAAGGCCTCGCCCTGCACTCGATCGGATACACAGACGGTGGAACCCGTCGACCGATCATGCGGCGAGCGAGCCTGGCCGAGATGGTGGTTCCATACGGTGAGGTTCGAGAATCGCAAGCATTCAAGAATGCACTCGATGTCGGCGAGATCGCCCTTGGTCGATGTGTGAACTCCCTCAAGCTCGGCTGCGACTGTCTTGGCGATATCACCTACCTCGACGCAGCATGGTGTTTCGACGATGGAAGCCCTATCGGAGTCGAGCATGCGATCTGCATCCACGAAGAGGACTTCGGGATTGCCTGGAAGCACACCGATAGCCACAGCGGCTCTACCGAGGTGCGTCGTAGTAGGCGGCTCGTTGTCAGCTCGATCTTCACCGTCGGCAACTACGACTACGGCATCTTTTGGCACCTGTACGTCGACGGCACGATTCAGATGGAAATCAAACTCACCGGCATCGTGACCACCCAGAGCTACAAAGAAGGCGACGACCTCACCTACGCAACTCTCGTCGCTCCAGAGGTCGCGGCGCCCATCCACCAGCACCTGTTCTGCGCTCGCTTCGACATGGAGGTCGACGGCGCTAACAACACGGCATACCGAGTCGATATCGAGGCCGACCCGCCTGGGCCAAACAACCCTCACAACAACGCATTCCGGTCTGTCGCCACTCGACTAGAAACCGAAAAAGCTGCCATCGACAACGTCGACGCATCCAAAGCCCGAACCTGGCGAGTAGTCAACGAAGGTGCCACCAATCGGCTCGGCCAGCCGACCGGCTACAAGCTGCTCCCGGCAGACACTGCCACCCTCTTCCCCGCAGCCAATTCTCGTATTGCTGGCCGGGCCGGTTTCGGAAACCAGAACATCTGGGTGACCCCGACGAGTCAGGACGAGAGGTTTCCTGCTGGTGATCACGTGACTCAGAGCCCACCAGACAACCAGGGCCTTCCAACGTGGACGGCGGCCGACCGCAACATCGCCGACACCGACATCACGGTGTGGCACACGTTCGGGCTCACCCATAGCGCCCGCCCCGAGGACTATCCGGTCATGCCGGTGGAATACGCCCGCTGCGCCTGGGTCCCGTTCGGCTTCTTCGATCGCAACCCAGCCCTCGACCTACCTGCGCCTGATCGCTGTCACTAGCTGGCACCTCAAATCGCAAGGCGTTGGACGCGCAACACCCGGCGCTTCAGCGCCGGGTGTTGGTACTGCCGTGTGATCCGCCAGCTAAGCCGACGAACGTTTAGCCCTGCTTGCTTAGCCCTGCTTGCTTAGCCCTGCTTGCTTAGCCCTGCTGGATCTTGATTTCGATGTCGACACCAGCCGGCAGCTCGAGGCGCTGGAGGGAGTCGACGGTCTTTGCGCTTGGCTCGACGATATCGATCAGACGCTTGTGGACCCGCATCTCGAAGTGTTCACGGGAGTCCTTGTCCTTATGCGGCGAACGGATGACCGTGTAACGGTGCTTCTCCGTGGGCAGCGGGATAGGGCCCTTGATTTTGGCCTGGGTACGAAGTGCGGTTTCAACGATCTTCTGTGTGGACTGATCGATGATCTCGTGGTCGTACGCCTTCAGGCGGATACGGATCTTCTGCTGTGGAGCGGCCATCAGGCGAGGATCTTTGTGACTCGGCCAGCACCAACCGTACGACCACCCTCACGAATAGCGAACCGCAAACCCTCATCCATAGCAATCGGGTTAATCAACTCAACCGTCATCTCAGTGTTATCACCAGGCATACACATC
>JBLHLM010000009.1:0-54688 GCA_047618365.1 Candidatus Poriferisodalaceae bacterium
TCCCGGCGTTTGCTGTCGACACCCACGTTCATCGCCTCGCAGCGCGATGGGGACTCTCCAACGGCTCGACAGTCGAGAAGACCGAACGCGACCTCAAGGCTGTCTTTCCCGAAGAAACGTGGAACGACCGACATCTACAGATCATCTTCTTCGGCCGCGAATACTGCCCCGCACGAGGGCACGACCTGATGTTCTGCCCGATTTGCTCCTGGGCCGCGACCAAGAAACGCATGAGCGAGGAATCCAAACGCTGAGGGGAATCCCCGAGATCGACGAGCTGACCCGTCGGCGCGGCGTTCCGCGGAACGTTTTGAACACACGGCGCGGTCGCTTGCCACAAGTGGTGACGAAAACGTTCTGCGGAGCGACGCAAGCTGCGTTGCGCGGCCGACGGTTCGAATTCGACATACCCCCAGATGACCAAGGATGCAACGGCAGGAGGCGCTCTCTTAGACTCGCTCGGGACGTCAAGATCGAAGCACAGTTCGCTATCAATCCGGTCGGTGCCGAGCAGGAGTTGTTTGGGCTCTAACCGGCGAGCGGCAAGAAATCCGGTCCCGGCAACGGTTCGTACCCGTCCGGCCAAGGTGAAGTCAGGCGGCACAGTAGGCGCATGTGTGGTGCTGATTCGGGCGGATTCACATGTTCCACCGACACACGAACTGAAGTAAGGTCGACGCTACGAAGGTCGCTAATCGTGTCGAGCAGGTAGTCCGGGGCGTAGCCGACTGGGCGCCCAGTGCGCGAGTTGAGCAACATGGCTCGTCCGTTGACGCGATTCATAGATTCGGGCTGCAGCTCAAGGTCGTGGCCGCCGGCGAGCACCCTGATGGCGTCTGCTGCTCCGTCGACATGTCGCACGCCGCGAGCGAAAAACAACGCTGCAAGATCGCCAGCCTCGTTCACCGCTGGCGCCGCGAAGACCTCAATGCGGTCGGTGGCCCGATGGCCTTCGCTCCGCGCAAGTACCTCGAATGGATCGGCCTCAGCGTTAAGGTCGAGTTGCTGAACGAATGCGTCGTAGTGGGGGCGTTCCCTGGGCATCTGGCGATTCGCGAAAACCGGGAAGAGCTGGTCGCTCTGGTAGCGCCGATGCAGGTCCGGCAATCCGGGAAGCGGCGTGAACTCTTCATGCTGCTCAGCGAGTTTCAGGCAGACGAACTCGTACCGGGGCTCGCCGTCAGCAGCGCGCTGAGTTAACAGTCCGACCTGCAAGATCAGACGGTCGGGGCGGCGCCAAGCTACATAGAGACGACGTTCGGGCAGCGGGTGCATGGTCACACCGTACCCATGCGGTGTGACACCAGCCGTTTATGATTCGATCTCATCGAGCGCTCAGCGAAATCGCGCGCTGGAAGCGACATCGGGTGCGCGGGCACTTGCTCGATCGCTGACACGAGCCCTTCAATGTCGCCGCACCGGTCTAGCCACATGTCTCTCCGATGAGCTGGCAGTGTCTCCAAGGCCTGAATCGCAACCTGCATCGTTGACGGACTCTGCTCGAATTTCGTTCGAGCTCGTTCGGCATATGCCTCCGGTGTAGGACCCTCGTCACTCGTCGACAACCGCTCGAGTCGCTGGTCGTCGTCTAGCTGGAATCCAAGACTCGATGCGTGATCGAACGTCGGGGCCAGCCGGCGGGCGCCTGCCCCGTCGGCGATGACCGCCCAGTTCTCTTGGTGGCGGTCGGTGTTGCCGATGAGAGCATCGAGAGAGAGGTAGCCGACAAGGTACTCCCAAGGCGAAGGATCGTCCGCTCCGCCAGGCAGTTCTGCTGATTCCAGTGCCAGACGTACCCTACTCAAGTTGTATCCGGTCCGGTCGTGGGGGCTTGAGCCTGAGATTCCCACGTCGGCGAAAAGCTCGTTTCCGTGGATCAGACTCTCAGAGTCACTGAGCATCGACTTGCTAACGATGCCAAGGCTCGTCGTGTTCCCATGCCCGCCGTCGGCAAGTTCAACTCGAGCTGTCGGCAACTCAAGGCACCGAGCGACTTCGCTAGCAATCCGCTCGGCCCAGTCGTCGCCCTTGCGGGACAGACGACCGGCCACTCTGTGGAAAGTAACGTCCTTCATCAGCCATGGGATCCCGGTTGTTGGGTCGAGTAGCCATCGCTCTGGTTTCGTGCCGAGGGTCTCCTCGTGATCAAGAGTCCACAAAGCAACATCGAACTCGCTGAACACGGCCGGAACGTGTTCGGTCACAGCGACAGTATTGCCGCTGGCGGCCATAGCCCCTCCACCGTCATCTGCTCTTCCCGCTCCAGCGACCACCTCGCAGCGCTTCTATTCCATGCCGGGGCTCTGCCCGCCTGCGGCTAACACTAGGAGCGTGGGTCAGTATCGCGGTTTGAGGGTGGGGGGCGTGGAAAACTTGGTGGATGGATGGTGACCGGTTGTTCACGGTGGCGGCACCGGCGGGTGCTGCGAAGACGTTCCGGTCTTATGACCAGCATCAGTCGTTCTTGTTGCCGCCGTTGTTGGATGATTGGCTCCCGGCCGGGCACACGGCCCGGTTCGTGTCCGAGGCCGTCGATGACATGTTGGACCTGTCAGCTGTGTATTCGTCGTAAACAAACGCGACTGGTGCGCCGCCGTTCGATCCGCGGATGATGTTGAAGCTGATGATTTACGCGTACTCGTCGGGGGTGACGTCGTCGCGTGAGATCGAGCGCCGCTGCCAAGTCGATGTGGCGTTTCGGTGGTTGTCGGCGAACACGGTGCCGGGTTATCGGTCGGTGTCACGGTTCCGGCGCCGCCATCTCGACGCGTTGGATGATCTGTTCGCCCAGGTGCTGGTGTTGTGCGCGAACGCCGGGCTCGTCAAGCTGGGCCGGGTCGCCTTGGATGGCACCAAGCTCGACGCGTCCGCGTCGAAACACACTGCGATGTCTTATGGTCGCTTGGTGACCAGGATCCCCAAGGCTGAAGCCGTCGATGCGGCCGAGGACGCCGAGTTCGGCGCGGATCGTCGCGGTGATGAACTCCCAGCAGAGTTGGCGACCCCTGAAGATCGCCTGGCCAAGATGCGTGAGGCGAAAGCTGCGATCGAGGCCGAAGCAGCTCAACGAGCCGCTGGCGCTGCAGCCGACAAGGCGCGCCAGGCCGACATGCCGACATGCCGACATGCCGACATGCCCGACGTTGAGGTCGAACAGGTCGCCGAGGCGGCTGCGGATTCGGCCGAACCGACGGCGAAGGCGCAGCGTTCGTTCACTGATCCTGATGCGCGGATGATGACAACGAATCACGGGTTCGCGTACGCGTACAACGCTCAGGCCGCAGCTGATGAGTTCTCCCAGGTCATCTTGGCCAGCTACGTGACCCAGGCACCGACCGATGTGAACCAGTTGTTGGTCATGCTGGATCGCATCAACCTCACTCTAGCTGCAGCCGGACTTGGACTACCGAAACGGACCTTGGCTGACGCCGGCTACTGCTCCACCGCCAACATTGATGCCGGAGCCGACAGCGGCCACGATCTGGTGGTTGCGACCAGGCGCTTGAAACATCATGAACGGGTGCCTGACGCCCCCAGAGGCCGGACCCCGAACAACGCGACCAGCCGGGAACGGATGGCGAGACGGTTACGCACCAAACAAGGTCGAGCGGATTGCGCCCGCCGCAAAGCGATCATCGAGCCGGTGTTCGGACAAATGAAAGTGAAACAGAACACCGGCCGGCTCCGCCTCCGCGGCCTCGCCGGCGCCCAAGGCGAGTTCACTCTCCACGCGATCTGTCACAACCTGCGCAAACTCGCCAACGCGACCCAACCCGCCGCCTGCTGAGAGCCAGAACCCGCCCCCCGACCGTCCTATCCCCACACAGGCCCCTGCGTCCCCAACACATCACCCGAGCCGAACCAACTCCGAGATCCATCAGCCCACCAACACCCGATCCAACCATCACATGCAACCCAAACCGCTCACCCCGACCGACACAACCAATTCAGACCCACGGTCCTAGCGAACCGGCTGAGCCCTCCCGGCTCTGGGTGAATCGATCGAGCTACACCCGGACCACCTGCTACTAGTGCGACTCAGTGAGCGCTGTGGACGTCTCGACGGTGGCCGACCCGCACCCAGGTGGTCGCGGAGCATCTGAGAGCAGGTCAATCGCCGCGCGAATTCGCAGCTGCTCGTTCCTGGGCAACTTGGCGCTGGACTTGATCGCCCGCCGTGCGATCTCGACGCGATAGACGCTCACGCAAGTCCGAGTTCGGCCTTGACCTCATCCCAAGGAACGTAGTCGTCCTCGGCACGAGCGGCATCAAGCTCGCGCCGGTCCTCGACATCATCAGCGGCTTCGACAAGCACGTCGAACACCTCAGCATCCAAGATCACCGCAACCCGGCGCCCGCGACGCGTAACCGAAATCGGCTCGCCCGAACGACGCGATTCCTCAATGACCTCAGCCAGACGATTCCTCGCATCACTTACCGCCACTTCGGTCATGTACGATTCGTACAATCAACGTAGATCGCAGTCAACGCCAGACGTGACGATCGCGCGTCCACAGATCGGCACGCTCCTACTGGAGCCGACACAATAGATCGGTGCTGTTGCGTCGACGTATCGCTCGCTCGCCGCGATCGTGAACCAATGAAACGGGACCGTCGACGCGCACCCTCAACGCACCAGTCCCGTCCCAGTTCGGCTCGGTGATCGCTTCGGTGTGTTTGTCCACCGATTCGGACTCGCCGGTCAGGGTTGCCTCTTCGATCCTCAGGCTCGCAGCGCGAACGACATCACCGGGAACGAGTCCGGCCGCTGGGGTTTCGACAATCCGCCCGTCACGAAGCACTCGGACGGTTGGCGATGCCACACCTCGATTTCAACAGCGACCGATGGCGCCGTTCCCGCTGTGTCAATGGCCGTCATCGGGCAACCAACACGTCGGTTGATGACCACGAGGTCGAGGAATCACAGGGAACGAACACGAGGTGAACAGCACGAAAGCCCCTTTCCGGAAATCTTGGAGTGCAGTGCAAGGCGTCTCTATCTCGCTCACGCTGGACGGAACCGCAGTGCCAATGTCATGGCCGTGCGCGTTACGTGCTCTGGCTCGGGTTGGTCGGTCACCCCATCAATCCCAGCTGACGCACGATGGTGGCGCTGTCGTAGTAATCCCGACCCTCGACCACCATGCCGCCCTTCACTCGCAGGATCGAGCAGTACCGCACCTCGGACCGTTTGCCGGTCGGCGCGAAATCTCCGAGCGATGACCGCAGGACGCCCGTGTGTGTCCCAGTGTTGCGAAACTCGACAACCGCCCATTCGCCGTCTTGGGAGACGATAACGTTCTCCACCCTGCAAAGGCCGTCAGGGAAGGCTTCGCGCCAGCGGTCGTAATCCGCCTTGTATGCCGACTTCCCGGGTTGTTTTTCGCCCCGGGCGACATCTTCGAAGGCACAGTCGTCGGCGATCACTTCCATGCCCCGCTCTGGATCTCTCAGATCCCAGCTCTCATGGAACACCCGCACAACACGCTCAGTCTCATGCATCATCTTCGCTGATCTCCTCGTTGATCGGTTCGTCAAGTGCTGACCGGGGGCCGGCGCGCGGCCCAGGGTTGGGCCTCCTCGAGTTGCGCTGCGAGCCTCAGCAGCGTCGCCTCCTCGGCGAAGCGGGCGGTGAACAGCGTCCCGACCGGTAGCCCGTCGGGCGACGAGTGCAGGGGCAGCGAGATTGCGGGTTGGCCTGTCGCATTGGCTATGTAGTTGTAGGGGTTGAACGTCGCCGTGCGACGGCGCAACTCGACCGGATCGCCGCTGTACACGAGCGTGCCGAGCGGCACGGGCGGCTGTCCTAGGGTTGGGGTCAGCCACAGGTCGTGATCGACGAAGAAGCGGCTGTAGTGGCGGACCTGCAACTGCACGTCCTGCACCGCCAGCAGATGGTCGGCTGCGCTTTGCGCTCGACCCCGTTGCGCGAAGGCCCAGACGAAGGGCTCGAACAGGGCTTCGTCGAGGGGGCGATCCAGCCGGCGCGACCAGTCCTCGAGCGCCCATGCGATGCCGCCGGCCAGCACCGCCGTGAACTGCGTCCAGAGTTTCATCGCGTCGAAGTCAGGCACGGCTTCGACGACGTCATGACCGCAGGCTTCGCACAGTGCGGCCGTTGCTTCGACAGCGGCCTTGCACGCCGGGTCAAGGGGATCGCCCAGCGGGGTGACGGTCGAGAACGCGATGCGCAGCCGGCCGGGATCGGCGCCGACTTCCTGCGCAAAGGGCCGCACCGGAGCCGGGGCACTATAGGGCTCGCCGATCTCCGGGCCGGCGATCACATCCAGCAGGACCGCAGTATCCCGCACGCTACGCGTCACGGCACCTTCGGAGAGATAGCCAGCGAAGAGATCGCCATACAGGGGGGCGAACGTGCCTCTTCCTCGTGTCGGCTTCAGGCCGACCAGACCACAGCAGGACGCGGGAATCCTGATTGACCCGCCGACGTCGTTGCCATGCGCCATGGGCACAACGCGAGCGGCCACTGCTGCCGCGGCACCGCCGCTGGACCCGCCGGGCGTGCGCGTGAGGTCCCACGGGTTGTGAGTCGGGCCGAACTTGCGCGGCTCAGTGGTAGCGCCGATCGCCATCTCGGGCAGGTTGGTCTTGCCGATCGTGATCAGCCCGGCGCGTGTGAAGCGCCGGTAGATCTCGCTGTCCTCGGCCGGGATGTAGCCGTCGAGGAACGAACTGCCCTCATGGAATGGCTGGCCGGCGACCTCGGCCAGGAAGTCCTTCATTAGGAAGGGCACGCCCGCGAACGGTCCGTTTCCAGGAGTGCCCGTGGCGGCCGCACGGGCGTGTTCGAACATGCTCCAGATCACGGCGTTCAGTTCGCCGTTGACCGCCTCGGTGCGGCGGATGGCCTCGTCGACCAGTTCGAGCGGTGTGACTTCGCGCCGGCGCACGAGATCTGCCAGGCCAACACCATCGAGTTCACCGTAAATTGTCGTGAGGTCCATGGTTGTTCTCCTGGTTCGGGCGGCCGTGGCTCATGCCCAGCCCAAGGCACGCAAGGCAAGAACGTCGTTCCCGACCTTGGTCATGTGGCGGACCTTGCCGTCGTCCATCTGGATGACAGAGACGTAGTCGAACGCTACTGCGTTATTGGTGGGCGGCACCGGCCCTGGCGCGGTGTGCGTGCTATGGAACACGGCGGCTGCCACCACGGTGCTGCGCGTCTCGTCGGTGGCGAAGGTCTTGAGTTCGTACTGGCCGTCGGGGAATCCTGCAACAGCAGTACCGCGCTGCACGATTCGGCAGTGCCTGGGTTCGCTAGGTCATGTCCGAGACTGGTCGAGCGTGACTGCGCCCCACAACGCGCGGGCGAGGCGCGCCGAGGCTTTCACGGGCGACGAGAATTACCGGCAGATCGCCGAGCGGCCTGTACCTGGCGCCCTCGACCGTTCGCACCCACCTCGCAACGATTTATCGCAAGCTTGGCGTCTCGTCAACGAACCACCGGTCGACGTTTTCTCTGGTCAACCGCCACGTCCCAGTTTTGGACACCCGCAGGCCGGTCAGCTGGTCGTTGCCGTCGACAATCGGCGTGAGATACGCCAAGCGGAGTCGTCCAGCCACCGGCACCTCACCGACGTAGGGCTCCAGCTCCACGAGCGAGGAGTACGCCGGGTGGACTACTCCAATCAACCCCGATTCGACCTCCGAACCGCCTACCCGAGCGCCATCAGGCGTTCGGAAACTCGTCGCGATCCGATCGAAACTTTGCGTATCAACGTTGAATCGAAAGACATTCGCCGCTCCCTGGTTGACCGACGAAATCTGGTCGACGAAGTCGTCCCACCACAGTCCCGGTTCGAGTCGCTCGCCTACGTCCGTCCGCACCGTCATCGGGGAACCACCAGCGTCACCTTCGGCAACGAAGCCGGACAGACCGTCTTCGATGAGCGAAGCCGCAGCACGCCCGGCGCGATCGATCCGGACCTCCGAATTGTCCTCGTTGATGCTCTTGAACTCGTGTAATCCAACAAGGGCGGGCGCACCCATCGACAGTATGGCGACCACCAAAAAAATACGCAGTCGTTCGCGCCGGGAACGACCATCCGGTGGGCCGACTTCCTATGGGCGGGCTACCTGCCATGGTGTACCCATCGGCCGATCCGACCCAAAATTGAACACACCAAACCTCGAGTGCGCCCTCAGTCCGCCGCTCCATCAAGTCTTCTGACGCGGACCTGAGTCAGCTTGTGCCCATCCACGGTCTCTACTGTGAGTTCGACACCTTGGGCCTCCACCCGATCACCGGCGTTCGGCACCGTACCAGTCTCTGTCAAGACGAGACCAGCAAGGGTCGTAACGTCGGCATGCTCGAACCTGAAACCGTGGTCCTCGAGCAGTTCGGCGAGTGTTGTCTCTCCGTCAAGGGTGATCGACCCATCGTCATGGATGATTGCCGGAAGATCGCCGTGACCTGCTGGGTCGTCGATGACCTCGGAAATCACGTCGTCCAAAGTGACGAGGCCGATGGTGCTCCCAAGTTCGTTAACGACCAGTGCAGCGTGCACTCGTTCGCTTTTGAATCGATCGAGGAGAGCGTCGGCAGGAGTGGCAGATCCCACTGTTGGCAAGTCGCGAACGAGCGTTTCAAGGTCGAAACGGTTCTTCGACTGGGTGAACCTCACGAAGTCTTTAACGTGCAGCAACCCGATCACGTGGTCGAGGTCGTTGACGAAGACCGGATAACGAGACGTCGACGATGCTTCGATCAAGGCGACCACGTCGGCTCGGCTGGCGTCGTGTCTGATTCCCACGATGTGCGCACGCGACGTCATGAGCTCCGCAGCGGTGTGACGCTCTAGGTCGAAGATGCTGCGGATGATGTCGCGTTGCGGTGCGAGAAGTTGTCCACCCGCCGTCGATTCCTCCGTCGCGATGGCCAGCTCTTGGGCGCTGTAGAGGGACTCCGAAGAGTCGGGCTCGCGAATACCGAGCAGGCGCATCAGCGACATCGCGAGCCAGCTCAGGAACGCTACGGCGGGCCGAAAAACGATGCTGAAGGTCCGCATCAAGGGGTTAACCCGGAGCGTCGTTGCCTCGGGAGCCCCCAGCGCCAACGCCTTCGGAATCATCTCTCCGAACACCACGTGAAGAAACGTAATGAAGCCGAGCGCCACCAAGAAACCAGCGGTGTGTGCCGCCCCTTCCGACAGTCCGAACGATTCGAACGGGTCGTAGAGCCAGTGGGCGATCGCTGGTTCGCCGTACATCCCGAGGCCGATCGACGCCAGCGTGATCCCGAGTTGGGCGACCGCGATGTAGCCGTCCTTGCCAGTCGCCCGTTCGAACACATGGAGCAGCCAACGCACCCCTGCGTTGTGTTTCTGCGCCAGTTCACTGATTCGGGATGCCCGGCTACCAACGAGCGCAAACTCGGCGGCAACGAAGACACCGTTGATCACGACCAGCGCGATCACAGTCAATATCGGAAGGAAGACCCCAGCGACGAGGCTCACAGAAAGCAATGAGCTCACGATGGTCCCTCGCCGAGTTCGGGTTCCGACTCGGGGACGCTGAAGCTGGCTCGTTCGACAAGCGTGCCCTCGACCGAGTCAACCCGCAGGGTCCGAGTCGGGTGAACGTCATCTGACTCTGGTTGAGCGCCCCTGCTCGTCGAACCTGCGTCGGTCCCCAGTGGCACAGCGTCGCCCACAGCCGGAAGCCGACCAAGGACGTGCCACACATAGCCATTGATTGTGTCGGTCGCGTCCGTGGGCAAGTTCATCTCGAACCGCTCGTTCAGGACTTCCAACAGGACATCACCCCGTACCGACACTCTCGTCCCGACAACTGTGATCGGGTCAGGCTCGAGATCGAATTCGTCGTTGAACTCGCCAAGCACCTCTTCGAGCGCATCCTCCCGAGTCACCATGCCCGATACTGACCCGAACTCATTCACCACGATCGCCGCGTCGGCACCCTCTTGGGCGAAAAGGCTCATCAGCGGTAGCACTCCAAGCAGTTCGCTGACCACCATCGGCTCGTCGGCGACGTGGGCCACCGTGCCGGCCAGTCCTTGTTCATGAGCGAGGAACAGATCTCTGATAGCAACGATCCCCACGACCTCTTCGCCACCGTCCGTCACGGGAAAACGTGAGTGGGGAGTAACCGAGAGTTCGGCCAGGGCATCGGCGATCGGCGTAGAAGCTTCGATCGTGTGCAGCCTGACGCGGGCCGACATGATCTCGCGCACCAGTCGTTCGCTCACCGACAGTGCACCTGCCAGCATTTCCCGCTCCGCCACGTCGATGAGCCCGCCTGCGGCACTTTCTCGGTACAGGCCAGCGAGCTCGGTCGGAGAGTGAACATGGGCGTGGGAGTGGTCAACGTTGAGGTTCAGCATGCGCATGATCGCAAAGGCCGACCCGTTGAAGAGGGCGACGAGTGGTTGAAAGAGCCATCGGCTGAAGCGCATCGGCGTGAGCGTCGCCATAGCCATCGACTCGGGGTACCTCAAAGCCACGGTCTTCGGAAGCAGCTCTCCCAGTACAACCTGGAGGATCGTGATCAACAACAGTACGACCGCTATGGCGGCTGTCCTGCTGGCGGATCCGAACCAATCCTGGAAAAGCGGGACCAGCTGGGCCTGCCCGTAGGCACCAGCCACAAGACTCGACAGGGTGATGCCGATCTGACACGCCGCAACATAGTTGTCGAGCTGCTTCGGATCCTCGAGGATCGTCGCGAGACGGCGGGCAGACCCGTCTCCCTGGCCCGCCCGTTCTTGGACACGGGATCGACGTGAGCCCACGGTGGCGAACTCAGCCGCCACATACAACGCGTTGAAGCCCACCATCACGAAGATCAGCAGCAGTACAAAGACAACATTCATTCGAAGTGCGAGCGTAGTGACCATCTGCAGTGATGTGGGCGACGTCGCGTATTGCACGCCGATGATGCAGATCGCCAGTTCAGATGAACCGATAGAAGTCTCTATCCAGTTGAGCCTTGAACATCTATTCAAAGAACGCTGGTTCTTCCTCACAGGTGTGCTCGGGCTAGCGCTCTCTGACCTCGCGATGTACCTCATGATGAAGGCGCCGTTGGCCCTGCGTATATGGACGTAGTTTTCTGGACCGGAGCCATCGGGAGCATGTTGGGCTACAGGGCCTGGTTGGTCTGGCTCGCCGTCCTAGCGCGTAGGCGCGCCGGTGCAGTTGGCCGCGGGTCAATCCTTGACGGCCTTTAGGTAGGGGTCAGCGCCGCCAGCGCCTTCGGACTACTCGTCGTGATCCCCCAGATCGATGTAACGACCTCACAAGCCAGCCAGCTGTGGATGCTTGGATGCCTAGTCGGCGACGCATTCGTCTTATGGCTGGTCCTCACGGTCTTCGTCACTGACATCAAGGACAGCAAAACAAACCTCGTAGCAGTCGGACTGGCGTTACACGTGACCGTCGACATCCTTCACTCAGCAGCACTCGGGCCGGGAAGCCCGCTTCGAATGACCGTCGGCAACGTCACCCTCCTGTTCGCCTTCGCTCTATGGCTGATCGCGCTCCGGATTCCGCTCCGCGAAACCTCAGCGACGGCGACCGAACGACTCGCAGTGTTCCGAGCGACATCGCTCATGTTTGCACTGATCACACCGACCGCTCTGATCGCCAGCCGCATGCAGGGCCGACAGCGCTATGAAGCCGTTCTTGCAGTCGTAACCGCAGCGCTCGCAGCCCTATTCGCGTCGCGTCGCATCAAGGGTCTGCTGTTGCTTCTGTCTGCGACCAATGCGGAACTCGCCCACCGGTCCCACCACGACTACCTCACCAATGACCGAACCTCGCCGCTTCGAGCCGTGGTGTACCTCGACCTCAATAGATTCAAGCCCGTGAACGACGAATTGGGGCACGACGCTGGCGACGCGGTCCTCATCGAAGTAGCCGCTCGTCTCACACAGGCCGTACGCGGATCCGACAAGGTCGTAAGAATCGGAGGCGACGAGTTCGTTGTGCTCGTAACCGACGCCGAGACTGACTTGCAAGCCTTCACCACCCGTCTCGATCGAGTCCTCAATGCCGAAGCCAGCCTGGATGGCGACGCGACCGCCAACGACGCCCTCAGCACGGCTGAAGATCTTCTCGCTCGGGCTGACAAAGCGATGCTCGAAACGAAGGCTGTACATAAGGCGACGGCGCTCTAGCTGCATTCAATCGTTCTTCTGGGTGCTCTGGCGCACGATTTACGTGCGTTCGGTACCCCAGAACGAACTACTGCCTCCCACCAGGAGCTGGGACGCTGAAGGGGAATCCAAGCGGGGCCTTGGCCCCTGCACCTACCCTCGAGGAGGCATCCAAGGGGGAACAATGACTCACGACCTGATCATCCGCGGTGGCACCGTGCACGATGGGCTCGGCTCCGAACCCTTTGAGGCGGACATCGCGATCGACGGCGACACCATCGTCGCCATTGGCAATATCTCCGCAGACGCCACACGCATTATCGACGCCACGGGACGCATCGTTACCCCCGGGTTCGTCGACCTCCACACCCACATGGATGCCCAGGCAGCCTGGGACGCGTCGATCTCGCCGTGTTCGAACCACGGCATCACGTCTGCGCTCATCGGCAACTGCAGCGTCACGTTCGCTCCGTGCAAACCAGACGACCGCAGCTTTCTGGCCAACATGATGGAGACGGTCGAAGACATCCCCGCAGACATCATTCTTCAGGGTTTGCCTTGGGACTGGGAGAGCTACGGCGAATACCTCGATTCCCTCGAGAGGTGCGGCCCCGCAATCAACCTCATCGGGCTGGTGGGCCATGCCGCGATCCGGTTCCATGTGCTGGGCGAACGGGCCATTGCCGCCACCCGTGACGACGAGCCAGACGTCACTGACTCTGAGCTCGCCCAGATGGTGGTGCTCGCCGAAACGTCAGTTCGAAGTGGCGCCATCGGAATTTCGTTCAACCGTCTGGTCGGCCACGTCCTCCCCGATGGCCGTCCGATCCCGGGCACGTACGCCAGCCACCGCGAAGTGACTGCCCTGGCCGAGGCGGTTCATCAAGCTGGCGGCATCGTCCAAGTGGTGCCATGCATTCTCGATGATGACGACGACCGCGAACTCATGCGGGCCATCACCCAAGACGCTGGCGCCCGCCTGCTCTTCAGCAGCGTGGTCGAACACGCCAAAGGTGTCGGCGACGACGTCGACGCACTCATCGCTGCCGGCAGCGACATCACGGGCATCACCCTCCCCCGCCGGTTCGGCAACCTCCACGGTTTCAGCACCTTCCTCCCCTACCGAGGCGAGCGGTGGAAGAAGCTGCGCCGAATGGATCTCGACGCCAAACTCGCCTTCTTCGCCGACGCCGAGCGCCGCGAGGAATTCGCTGCGGCAGTCGATGCGGACGGCGAGTTCAACCACAAGGCCCGCCGTCTGCGCTGGCTCGGCGATACCGACTACCCCACCTATCTGCGCGAGCAGACCCTCGTCGAAGAGGCGCTGGCAGCCGATTGCCGACCCATCGATCTGTTCATCGATCGAGCGCTCGAGTCAGGCGGTACCGCGAAGTTCCACTCGTCGTTCGCCAACCACGACCTCGACGAAGTAGCCGCTCATCTCGATCGGGATTGGGTCCTGCCAGGCCTCGGCGACGCTGGTGCACACGCACGCCAGATCTGTGATGCCGGCTACCCGACCTTCTACCTCTCTCACTGGGTTCGCGACCTCGGCACGATTGCCCTGCCGGAAGCTGTGCGCCTTCTTACATCTGCTCCCGCTGCGGTGATTGGTTTGCGCGATCGTGGCGCTGTTGCTGTCGGCATGCGAGCAGACCTGAACGTCATCGACGTTGATCGACTGGCCGAGCTTCAGCCAATGATCGTGAGCGACATGCCCCTGGACGGTCAACGTCTCATGCAAGGTGCCGACGGGTACGACGCCACGGTGTGTAACGGAATAGTGGTTAGTGCCAACGATCGGTTCACCGGCGACCGAGGCGGACGAGTACTTCGCTCGCAGTAGGCCAACACCGACACCGATCAGCGGGCGAGGAGTTCCTGCTTCCGCTCCTCGGTGAACGCATGCAGCTTCGTCATGTAGGCCGCACGCACATAGTCGCGGCCATCGGCCGTCAGCTTGTCGAACCAGTCGTCCTCGCCGAGCATCTCGCCCAGTCGCGGCGGGTTCCGGTGCATCATCTGCACGTCGACTTTCTTGGGTTCTAGGCCACGCAAAATGCCCCGATTGAAATGAGAATGCAGGGTGACCCTCTCGCCGGGTTCCGTCCGATCTCCCTGCCAATGCCAGACACCGTGGGTGAAGTACACCACTGAGCCCTTCGGCATCTCGATGGGAATCCCCCTGTCCAGACCTTCCCCTTTGCGGGGCGGGCGACGTTCCTTGTGGGAACCGGGCACGATCCACGTGGGCCCGCTGGCGACAGTCCAGTCTTCGAATGCCCAGACACCAACACCGGTCATGGCGAACTCCGGGTACGGCTCGGGCACCATCGAATAGTCCGTGTGGATGGGGATCGTGCCAGGTCCGGGGCCCTTGCGGATAGACGACAGAGACGCGATCACGCCACCGCGCCCCAGCGACGCGTCGATGAGGGTCATCAGCTGCGGGTTCTGGGTAATCCGTTCGAACGGACGCCCGTGGTAGAGCATCCACTGCAAACTGGCATGGTGGTGCGACAGCAGGGCGGTGAGTGTCGCTGCACGGACGTCGTCGGCGAACTCATCGCTGATGGCATTCTCAATCACGGTGTAGCCGTTTTGTTCCATCTCCCGCACGTTGTCGGCAATACCGAGCTGCTCAGCACGATGGGCGAGATCGGGATTCTCAACGGTGCGCCGGCCGAGATGGTCGTGCAACAATCCAAACATTTCGACCGCTGATGGACTCGCCATGGCGCCGGTGAAGGTCAGTCCGTCGACGCCGAAGATATGTCGCACCTCGTGCAGGGCTTCGCGCATGATGCCGGGCGACAGCGCTCCAATGGTCTGCGCTGCCATCAGCGCGGCCTGGTAGATCCCGCGCACGGCCACATCCGCACCTGGGTCGAAGCCCCGGGAGATCACGACGTCGGTACCATCGAAGCTCACCTGCCAGCTGGCCACCCCGTCGTCGAACCCGAGATGGGGCGGCGCATCGGCAAAGCGTTCGCTCACAGAAAACGGTTCAAGGTCAGACCCGCGGCGTTTGCTTTCCCGGGTCAGGAAGTTCCGGGCTTCGTCGAGCCAAGCATCGGACAGAAACTCCACATGATGCGCCAGCGTAATCATCTCGGCTCCCCGGTCGGTCCGCCTCCTGTATAGCAAGGGCTGTTTGGTGCAGGTTGAGGAATCGCCTGAGGATGGCAGCGCTACGGACCCAGGTCGCTGGCGGCAACGTCGGCAGAACTTGACATCTCAGAGTCAAGTAATGTTTGAGACATGACTGAACGTGCGTTCAGCAGGTAGCCGCAGGGGCGAGCTAGATATCGCGGCCTGCCAGCCGAACGCCGAGGGGATTTGGTCCTAACAGACAAGGGGTAGTCCGTGACACATGACTATGACATCCACATCAAGGGCGGAACAATCGTCGACGGCACACGGGTGCCGCGCTACCGAGGCGACGTATGGATCAAAGATGGTCAGATCGCCAAGATGGGCGGCCACGCCTCAGGCACGGCAGCCCAGACCATCGATGCCGACGGTGCCATTGTTTGCCCAGGCTTCATTGATCTGCACACCCATTACGACGCCCAGATTCGCTGGGATCCGTGGTGCACCATCTCGGGATGGCACGGGGTCACGTCTGTGGTGCTCGGCAACTGCGGTTTCGGTTTCGCTCCAGTCAAGCCTGACTTTCGCGAGCGTTCGATGCTGACGATGGTCCGCACAGAGGCCATCCCAATGGACGCGATGCGGGAAGGTTTCCTTCCTCATTGGGACTGGGAGACGATCCCCGAATACTTGGAGTCGCTCGATCGGGCACCGAAGGGAGTGAACTGCATCCAGTTCATGCCCACCGCCTCACTCATGATCTACGTGATGGGTCTCGAAGCAGCGAAGAGCCGTGTCGCCACTCGGGCGGAGCAGAAGGAGATGCAACGTCTCCTGCATGAAGGCATGGATGCCGGCCTGTGTGGCTTCTCGATCCAGCGCCTTGGTCCCGACTCTGTGCAGGCCGATTTCGATGGCACACCGATGGTCACCGACACCATGTGCGACGACGACATCTTCAACCTGGCGGAGGTGCTGCGCGAACGGGACGAAGGTTTCATCCAGATCACACAGCTGGCCGACGGCGGCGCGGGCGATCTCGAGTTCCAAGCCCGCCTGGCCGAGGTAGCCCAGCGGCCTGTGTTGCACAACGTGGTGGGCGTGAGCCCCACGAACCCTCGCGTCCACCAGGATCGTTTGGCTTGGCTGGAGAAGTGTCAGAGCGACGGGCTTCAGGTGTTTGGCCAGGGCGGCACGAATCGCAACGGCTTCGCGTTCAGCCTCGACGACTGGAACCTCTACGACTCAAGCCCGGCGTGGCGCGAAGCAACCGTTGGCGATGTGGCCACACGCATGGAACGCATGGCCGACCCTGAGCTCAGGCAACGGATCAAGGACGAGACCGACAAGGCCTCAGATCTGTTTGCCCAGGTCCAAGGAGGTGTTGGAGGTCCACCTCGCAAGCTCATGGTGACGGGTGTGAACCGACGCCAGGACCGACAGCACTATCTCGGCCAACGACTCGAAGAGATCGCTGAAGCCGAGGACAGGCACTACATCGACGTGATGCTCGACCTCTCGATCGAGACCGATCTGAAAGCCGAGTTCCTCGGAGTTCAGCGCGAAGACAGCGGCGAAAACATGGCTGAGATGATCAACTCCTCGCCGTATACGTTCCCGGGTGTCTCCGACGGCGGCGCGCACACCAAGTTCTTCAATGGTGGCGCGTTCACTACCGACTTCTTGATCTGGATGGTTCGTGACACGGCCCAAGTGACGCTGGAGGAAGCCCATTACCGTCTGTCGGCGCTACCCGCCCACGCCGCTGGTTTCCGTGACCGGGGCACTTTGCGAGAAGGTGCTGCCGCAGACGTCGTCGTGTACCGGCTCGAGGAGCTCGACATCACTCCGCCATGGATCGGCGAAATCGCCCACGACGTGCCAGGCGGCGAGTGGCGCCGGGTACAAAAGGCCAAGGGCTACCAGTCGATCATCGTGAACGGCGTCGAGACCTTCGCCAATGGCGAATGCACGTCAGCTACCCCAGGAGCGCTCGTTCGACACGGTCGCCAGTAAGTCTGGTTAACCGAGCGCTCCGCTAGCCCGAAGGGCGTCGGCTTCGTTCGGTGTGAACTCGAGCACCTCGGTCAGCACCTCGATTGTGTGTTGGCCGAGGGTGGGCGCTGCGCGCCGCACGCCGTTCGGGGCATTGGTCAGCCGCCACGGAATCCCGGCAACGATATGTGATCCGGTCACTGGATGTTCAGGCCGTTCAAGCATGCCGAGTGCGTCGAGTTGTGGGTCGCCTCCCCAAAGATCAAGAGGGGAAAGCGACGGCATCGCAGCCACTCCATCTGCCTGGAGCTGGCGGGCGAGGTCCCACCGATCGCCGGTGGTGGTCCACCCCTCGATGATCTGGTCGAGCTGGGCTTCGTTTCGTTTGCGCAGTTCCATGGTGGCGAAACGTTCGTCGTCGAGCAGCGCGGGGTCAACGATCATCGCCAGTGAGCGCCACGTCTCATCGGTTGGGCAAGCGATCGTCAGCCAACTGTCCTGCGCTGCCGTCGGGTAACAGTTGTGAGGAGCCCAGACGGGATCGTGGTTGGCCCGACGGGGCGGTGTCGAGCCCTCACTGAGATACTCCATCCAGACTTCGCCGAGCGTGCTGGCGATCGCCTCGACCATGGCAACGTCGATGCGGGCAACCTCACGATTTCGGCGCCGGGCAACCAGCGCTGCGACGATCGACCATGCCGCGGTGACGCCAGTGGCCGGGTCGCCCACGGCGATGCCGGTCTCGACTGGCGGTCCGTCCTCATACCCGGTTGCGGCGTAAAGGCCAGAGAACGCGCCGCCCGTCGGCCCATAGGCCATATAGCTGGCCGACGGTCCGGTCTGGCCATAACCCGACAATGAAGCCACGATGACCTCGGGGTTGATGGCTCGCAGCGTATCGACCCCGAACCCGAGACTCTCCATGACCCCAACTCCGAAGTTGTCGATTACGACGTCGCTGCATGCAACCAGGCGATGGACGATTTCGGCGGCGTCGGGGTGCCCCAAATCGATCTCCAAACTGCGCTTGTCGGAGTTGTACCACTGGTAAACTCCTGCCGAGTCCAGCCCCAGCGGCACTTCCGGTGGATTGAACGGCAGACGACGGAAGAGACATGGGTGGTCGGCCGACTCAAGCCGGATCACATCGGCGCCGAGATGAGCCAAGTACTGCGTGCAGAACGGCCCAGCCCAGACCCAAGAGAAATCACACACCCGAACACCCTCCAACGGGCGGGCCGACGTTGGCGACCCCTCCCTGACTGCGTTTGGTTCGATATCGGTTGGGAGCGAACGGTCTGGTGCCCGCCAACCTTCGCCGTCATGTTCGCCGAGAGAGGGCGCATTGCTGCGTTGGCGCCACCAGCCTTGGTCGGTCTGAAAGCCGGCCCCAGGCACCCGGAGGCCGTCAGAGGTGGTCGCGAAGAAACCCCGGGCATCGAGCTGAGGATCAGCGTCGATCTGAGGCATCGTGTTGAGCGGCGTGATCGGTATTCGAGCCGCCTGACCTACTCGATATATCTCGACAACGTGCTGGGTGGCCGTCCACTCACCGAGGTAGAGGTGGAGAAGATCGGCGTTTTCCGTGCGGCCTTCGTTGGTTGCAAACACCTCAAGCTCGGCCCATTCAGGGCGACCCATGATCTCGATCAGCGCCTCCCAGTCCGACGGCTCGACGCACAGGATGTGCACCAGCCCGTCTACACACTGGTGAATGGCCCACGGCTCGATGGTTTTGGAGCCGAGGCGGGACGCATCGTTACCTTGGAACGAAGCGCCAGCGGGAGCGGTCTCCGTCATCTTGGCGGCTGCGGCAAACGACGAGAAGTCGACAAAGTCGCCCACGGAGGTACGTTCCGCCTGGTCGAACGCGGCAAGGGTGACAGAGGCCGCAACGTTCGCGACCAGGATCGATGCGTGATGACCGGGGGCCTTCAGAGGCGGCAGGCTCTCGTCGGTCGCAGCCGCGGGGGAAAGGAATCCCCAACTGGAACTATGGATGAGGTTGAGCTCTTCAGCGACGAAGTCCGCGTAGGGACCCGAAGTGCCGAATGGTGTCATCGATGTGACGACGAGCTGTGAACCTGCAACGGCCACCAACTGCTCATAGCCAAGGCCGCGATCGGCAGCAACAGCCGGGTGGAGGCCATGAACGACGATGCCGGCCCCAGCTGCGAGACCAGACAGGTCAGAAGTGGCCGAGCGCTTGTTGGCGTTGATCCAGCGGTGAACGTCGTGAGGTCGGCTCCTTACACGGTCGTCTTCGCTCTCGAAACGGATGACGTCGGCTCCGAGGTCAGCGAACAACTTGCCGACCCATGCCGGTCCGAAACCACTAGCAACTTCCAGTAGCCGGATCCCCTCCAGCCCCGTACGCCCCGTTGTCACCATGGCAAAAGTTCTAACCCAGCGCTTCGATCACTGGGGTGATGTCAGCAGTCGTCCTGCCGAGCAGCGACCACGACGTGAGCCCGAAACGCTCCCTGCAGGCGTGCAGGTGCTCAACAATGTCGGCGACCGTCCCGAACAGGAAGTACGGCGACTCGAGCAGATCATCCACAGTGAGTTCAGCTGTGTAAGCGAGGAAACCCTTGTCGGTCTTGATCTCGTCGAGGGCGGTTTGGGCGAGTGCTCGGCGATCGTGACCAACAACGGCATCCATCAGGGGTGCGTTGAAGCGAATGTTGTCGTAGCGGTCGCCTGCGGCGTCACGTATCCAGCCGAGCTTGCGCTCTGTCGCTGCGACAGTCACGTCGCCTCCGTCGATCCGCCCTTGGAGCGTGGCTTTCACCGCAACGCTGACAATGTCGGCCCGTCGGCCAGCCAAGCCGAGGATCTTCGGGGAACCTCCGCCGATCATCACTGGCGGACGCGGCTTCTGATGGGGCATCGGCCGACACACCAACCCGGCCAGAGAGTAGAAGTCTCCGCTGAAGTGAACTGGCTCGCCTGTGAACGCAAGGTCGCAGATCTCGAGCGCTTCCTCGAGGCGAGCGATCCGAACCCCAGGCCGGTCGAATGTGAATCCTGCCTCGGCATATTCGGGCTGTTTCCAACCGGCACCAATCCCGAAATCGAAACGTCCCGCTGTCAGCTCATCAATCGTCGCGACTTCGCGGACCGTAATACTCGGATGCCGGAAGTCGTTGTCGAGCACGTACGGGGCAACCCGCAGGTTGGTTGTCGCCTCCGCAGTGATCGTCAACGCGGTGAACGGAGCCATCGGGGTGTTGAAGTGGTCGGCAACGGTGAACGTCGCAAACCCCCGCGATTCGGCGTCCCTCGCCGCGCCAACGAGATCGTCTCGCGTGACGTGTTCAAGTCCCTGGTTAATCGAAAACGAGATCCGTCGAGCCGTAACCAAACCCTAGGCCTCGAAGCCGAGGTAATCGGTTTCCGGATGGTTCGGTCACATCTCGACGAGGACCTCGTTGATCGAGACGCTGGCGGGCCGACGAACTGCTGAGCGAACTCCGCCATCGTTGCCTGAAACTCTTCGCCGTCACGAAACACCTGGTAGGAGGACGCGTCTCGCCACTGCGCGATGACCGTCACCTCGTTGGTGGCGCGATTGGCGGTAAACCAGGCCCGAGCCAGTCGTCTTGCCCCGCGACGAGGTCGCGATTGGTGGCATCGAAAAGCGCAGCAAGACTGTCGATCGAGCCGTCTGTGACCTTCACGGTAGTAACTACTGCGAACACGTGAATTCCTTCGCTGATGGAGGCGTGGCCTCGATTGGCCCTAGCTGTTTGTGAACTCCGCGTCGCGGTGTTCCATGCGGGCCTGCACGCCTTCCTTGGAATCGTTGCTGGTCATCGCGGCCCGGACTAATACGTCGGTGTCGTCATGTTCGATGAGGTCATATGCGTCGAGCTGGCGGTTGATGGTGGCTTTCATCGCCCTCAGGCTCAGCGGCGCGTTGCGCACCAGGCGATCGATGACTGTGCCAGCTTCAACATCGAGATCGTCAGCTGGGACACACCGGGCGATGAGCCCCAGGGCAGCCATACGTGGTGCTGGCACCGGATCACCGAGGAGCAACATCTCGCGGGTCAGAACCGGGCCGCCGACCTCCATCAACTTCCGCGTCAGGAACCATGTCGGAGCCAGGCCGATCTGGGCGAGCGACATACCGAACCGGGCGGTTTCGGACGCGACCACGAAGTCGCTGTGCAGGGCCAACTCGTTGCCGCCAGCGATGGCTGCTCCCTGCACGACCGCGACGACCGGTAACGGCCAGTGCTGCACCCGCCGGAACAGCACCTCGATGTTGCGAAGGTCGCCGGCTCCGCCGCTGAGGTCGTGGCCCGAGCAGAACACCCTGCCGACCGACCGAATCACCGCGACCCGTTCGTCGGCACCCGGACCCGGATCGGGATCGAACGCCTCTTCGAGAGCCACGAGCATCTCGGTGTCGAGCGCATTGCTCTTCTCTGGGCGGTTAAGGGTGATGGTGCGCACCGCACCATCGACGTCCACAGTCACTTTGGCAGTCATGGTGCACAACGTAGCCACCTGAGCGGCCAGTCGGTGGACCTCCCAGCACGCGTTCTGGGTGCCCCACTGCACGTTTTCCGGGCGCCGGAGCACCCAGAACCGCGGATATATCTGTGAGACTGGCCGTATCGGACGTTCGAGGGGGACCGCGATGAGCGACGTAGGTGACACCAGTGCATCCATCTATGAACGATTGATCGGCGACGATCGGGTGTCGGGACGTTTGTATACCGACCCGGCCATCTTCGAACGGGAACTGGAGCGGATCTTCCATACGGGTTGGGTGTTCGTCGGCCATGAGAGCGAAGTGGCCGCACCGGGCGAATTCGTCACCCGACGTTTGGGGCACCAGCCAGTACTGCTGACCCGCGACGACGCCGGCGCAGTGCGTCTGTGGTCGAACCGCTGCCCCCACCGTGGCGCGACAGTGTGTGCTCTCGATCGTGGGCATACCAAGTTCTTCCGCTGCCCGTACCACGCCTGGACGTTCGATAACGCCGGAGCACTAGTAGCGCTGCCTGGCGAAGAGGGATTCGGACCGACCTTCGATCGCTCCACCCACGGACTTGCGCCAGTACCGCGCATGGAGGCGTACCGAGGTTTCGTGTTCGGGAGCTGGTCACACGAAGGCCAAACCCTGACCGAACACCTCGGAGACGCACGCGACCTGATCGACCGGGTGTGCGACGTTTCACCTGTCGGCGAGATCTCGCTTCGGGCTGGTTGGCTGCGCCACCGCATTCACGCCAACTGGAAGATGTCCGCAGAAAACGTGTGCGACTTCTACCATCCGCCGATCACCCACGGCTCCTCCGGTCTGATGGGGGCCTTACCTCCCGGCTACTTCACCGACGCCTACGGCGGCGTGACCCGAGATCTGGGCGGTGGCCACGGAGAGGTCGACTATCGGATGGTGGAAGGCCGGTCGTCCATCGGAGCCGGCCCGCATGGGTTCATCTTTCCGAACCTGTTCATCGAGTCCTCAAGCATCTTTGTGATCCAGCCGGTGGGCGTCGCGGAAATGACCCATCTACAGACACCGCTCAATTGGGTGGGCCTGCCCGAAGAAACGCAGCGCCGCCAGTTGAGACGATTCTCGGTCGGGTTCGGAGCAGCCGGCGTGATCGAACCCGACGATGCTGCGACTTGGGAACGGATGCAACTCGGGCTGCTCGCCAGCGAGCCGGAGTGGGTGATGTTGGAGCGTGGCGTGCAGTTCGACCACACCGGTCAGGGACGGGCCCTCGACGAGATCGTCATGCGCGGTTTCTGGCGTCACTACCGCTCACTCATGACCGACCAGGCCGTGGCGACATGAACAGCGGCGAAATGAACGGCGGCATCGAGGCACTCCTCAAGCAGCACCGTGTCGAGCAGTTTCTGTTTCTCGAAGCTCGCCTCATCGACGAGCGCCGTTTCTCTGAGTGGGAGGCGTTGTGGGTCGACGAGGGCATCTACTGGGTGCCGGCCAACGGGGAAGACACTGACCCCCACACCGAGGTGTCGCTGATCTACGACAACCGGTCACGTATGCACAACCGGGTCGAGCGTTTTTCGGGTGGCAAAGCGATATCGCAGCAGCCGCCACCGCGGACCGTGCACCTCGTCGCTAACGTGACGATCGAGCCAGCCACGTCCGAAGCCGCTGACAACAGTGACGTTCTGCAAATAGTCCACTCGACAGTGCAGGTTGGCGAATCTCGCCCCGGCATACGCGTCGACTGGGTCGGCCGGGTCACCCACCATCTCGCCGAACGAGATGGTGCGCTGCGCATCGTGTTCAAGAAGGTCGTCCTCGTCGATAACGACCGGGAACTGACCACGCTCGATTTCGTGCTCTGATTCGTGAACGCCGGCCATCCAACCACGGGAGCACCCGATGACCATTGACAACCCTTACGACCGAGGGTGCGCCTGGATTCAAGGCGAGTACACCCCGATTCAAGAAGCCAAACTTCCGCTTCTGGACGTGGGCTTCAGCCGGTCCGACGTCACCTACGACGTCGTTGCGGCCTGGAACGGCAAGTTCTTTCGTCTAGACGAACACCTTGATCGTTTCGAACGAAGTATGGATCACCTCCACATGAAACTGGAGGTCAATCGAGAACAGATCGTCCAGATTCTTGAAGAGTGTGTGCAACGATCCGGTCTTCGCGAGGCCTACGTCGACATGATCGCGACGCGAGGTTGGCCCGCCAGTGGCGGACGCGATCCGAGGACATTCAAGAATCAATTCTACGCATACGCCATCCCATACGTTTGGATCGTTGAACCCGAAGACCAAGAGGTGGGATCGCACCTCGTGATCGCCCAGGACACAATCCGCATCCCAGAAGCCTCCGTCGATCCGACCGTCAAGAACTTCCATTGGGGTGATCTCACCCGAGGGTCGTTCGAAGCCCACGAACGCGGCGGCAGCGTCGCTGCGCTCCCCGACTCGAACGGCAATCTCACCGAAGGGCCTGGCTTTAACGTGTTTCTCGTCATCGACGGCCAGATCCACACACCCGACAGCGGGGTGCTTCAGGGCATCACTCGCCGCACGGTGCTCGAACTCGCCGAGGAACACGGACTCATCACCCACGTCGCACCAATCCCCGTCACCCATGCCAGCCGAGCCGACGAGGCATTTCTCACGAGCACAGCGGGGGGTGTCATGCCCGTCACCACCGTCGACGGCCAACAACTCGGCGACGGAAGGCCGGGGCCCATAACGACACAACTCCGGAAGGCCTACTGGGATGCCCACGACGACCCCCGCTGGGCCACGCCGATCTCGTACCCAGCGAACTAGAACGGATCAAACGCCTGACCAACTTGAGGGAGGGAGATTCGCCCCTTGGACGTCAGGGTTCCTTGTGCTGTGAGGCGCCGAGATTTCCGATCGGAATCGGTTCGATTGCCTGCCGGCGGGCATCAAGGGCAGGCTCGGTGCGGGCGAAGTCCCCGTCTCCGCTTCCGTCTCCCTCGTTGCGCAACAACTGGATCGGGTTGCCATCTTCCACGAAGCCGAGATAGGGGCCGCCGAGGTCGTAACCAATGAGGCGTTGCAGCTGCTCGGAGAAGTGGCGGGCAACTTCTGGCGGCGAGGAAAGCACCTGGTTCTCTTCTTGGCGCAACCAACCGAGGTTGTAGTGGAGGCCCATTCCGGTGCGCACGCCATCCGAGCGATTCGCCTCGCTTCCATGCCAGACGCTGCTCGTGTAGAGCAGCACCGACCCCTCTGACATCACCGCCTGCACCAGCTCGTGTTCCTCCGGCTCGCGCTCGTGCGGCCACAGATGCGACCCTGGGGCGATGAGGGTGGCTCCGTTCGCTTCAGTGAAATCGGTATAGGCCCAGAATGCAGAAAGAGTCATCGGCGGAGCGGGGTGGCGCACCGGGTAGATGTCACCGTCGCGATGAATCGGCTGACGCACCTCTCCCGGCATCAGCTCGATGAGCACGGTGACGTGCAACCGATAGTTGACGCAAAGCGGACCGAGCACGCCGGCGCACACAGCAAGCACCAGCGGGTCGACCGCAAGCTCGCGACACGCCTCAGATTTCGCGACCAACCCGTTACGCCGCCTCGACGTCCGGCCAGCGAAATCGGTGCGGCCGAGGGGTGCCTGATCTAGATAGGGCTGGAGTTCCACCTGGAGGCGCCCCATGCAATCACCTCCGGCGCGGCGCTCGACAATGGCGCAGCCATTCGCTTCTAGCTCTGCGATGACCACTGGTGCGCTGACCTCACTATCGAAGGTCGTGATTGCAGGCATCTCGCTCAAGACTGGCTCAGTCCGAGAGGTCAGGGAACAGACGAAGGGCGCGGCGCACGACCATTGGCCAGGCCATCGTCACATTTAGCTGGCCGAGCAAACCCTTGCTGAGCTCAGCACTCCGCTCGATCGTGGTGAGGCTCGGTTCAGTGAGCTTCGCCGATCCGAGTCCGGCCCGGACCTGAATCTGACAGGCACGTTCGAGGTAGTACATCCGGGTGAACGCCTCGCCCACCGACGACCCGACCGACAGGGTGCCGTGGTTCCGCAGCATCAAGAGACCATTGTCGCCAAGATCGCGGACGAGCCGTTCGCGCTCATCGAGATCGGTGGCCGGCCCCTCGTAGTCGTGATATCCGAGGCCGAACCCGAGGGCCAGCATCGATGTCTGCGCCAGCGGAAGCAGCCCCTCCGCTTGGGCTGACACGGCCTGCCCGTCGGGCGTGTGCAGATGCATCACACAATCAGCGTCGTCGCTCCCGAAGTGCACGGCCGAATGGATCACAAAACCGGCCGGGTTCGTGGAGAACTCGGTGGAACCGACCGCCATGCCCTCTCTGTCGACCTTGACCAGGCTCGACGCCGTGATTTCGTCGAATCCGAGCTCGAGAGGATTCATCAGGAAATGATGATCTGGACCGGGAACCCGTGCCGATAGGTGGGTATAAATCAGATCGTCCCAACCCCAATGGGCGAACATTCGGTAGGCGGCGGCAAGCTCACGCCGCACCAAAACTTCCGACTCGGACATTTCGTTTGTCATGATGGTTCCCCTGGTTCTCATGGTGCGACCCCATCGAGACAATAACCGCCAGACAAAGGCCCCAGACGAACAATGCCCACTCAACACATGAGCGACACCACAGCCGCCAACTTCGACGCCATCATCATCGGGGCGGGGGTGTCGGGTCTCTATCAACTGGTGCGTCTGCGTGAGCTGGGCATGTCGGTGCAGGTGTTCGAGGCAGGAAGTGACGTGGGCGGCACCTGGTATTGGAACCGCTACCCCGGATGCCGATTCGATTCCGAGAGTCACACCTACGGCTACTCCTTCTCAGACGAGCTGCTCCAGGAGTGGGACTGGTCCGAGCGGTTCGCGGCTCAACCCGAGACCCTCCGCTACCTCAACCATGTAGCCGACAAGTTCGACCTACGCAGCGACATCCAGTTCGACTCGCGGGTCGCATCGGCCCACTTCGACGACGCCGACGGCACGTGGCTCGTCGGGCTCCAGGACGGCACTGATTGTCGGGCTCGGTACTTGATCACCGCCCTCGGCCCTTTGTCCACCCCAGCGATGCCAGCCATCGAGGGCATCGACGACTTCGCTGGATGGTCGTCCCACACAAGCCGTTGGCCCCATGAGCCAGTGGACTTCACGGGCAAACGCGTCGCCGTGGTCGGCAGCGGCGCCACTGCAGTGCAGCTCATTCCGCACGTCGCCAAGGATGCAGCCGAACTCACCGTCTACCAGCGCACCCCCAACTGGTGCGCGCCACTCCACAACGGTCCGCTACCCGCCGAGGAGATGGAAGAGATCAAGGCCAACTACCACCAGATCCTCGCCGACTGCAACGACACTTTCGCCGGGTTCATGCACGACTCGGACAAACGTCGAGCACTCGATGTGTCCGAGCAGGAACGCATCGACTTCTACGAGCAGCTGTGGGCGAAGCCCGGTTTCGCGATCTGGATGGCCAACTTTCGCGACATCCTCGTGAACGAAGAAGCCAACGCCACCCTCAGCGAGTTCGCCGCAAACAAAATCCGCGAACGGGTGAACGACCCGGAGCTGGCCGAGAAGCTCATCCCCACAGACCATGGCTTCGGTACCCGCCGAGTGCCGATGGAAACCAACTACTTCGAGGTCTACAACCAGGACAACGTCGAGCTGGTCAGCATCCCCGACACGCCAATCGAACGGATCACGGCCACTGGAATCGAGACCACCGACCGCCACCGCGAACACGACATGATCATCTACGCCACCGGCTTCGACGCTGTCACTGGCGGCTTCGCCCAAATCGACTTCCGAGGTACCGGCGGGCGAACACTGACCGAAGTCTGGGCTGATGGGCCGCGCACCTACCTCGGGCTCCAGGTGGTGGGTTTCCCGAATCTGTTCACTCTCGTCGGCCCCCACAACGCCGCCACGTTCTGCAACATCCCACGATGCATCGAGCAGAACGTGGAATTCGTTAGCGACCTCATCGCTCACACCCGTGCCAAAGGACTCGAGCGGGTCGAGTCGACCCAGCAGGCCTCCGAGGAGTGGACAAAACACGTCTTGGAGACCGGTGAGCGGATGCTGTTCACCAAGGTCAGGTCATGGTTCATGAACGTCAACACGAACGTCGGCAAGGACACACCGCAGTTTGTGCTCTACGCAGGCGGACTGCCCCTGTACCGGCAACGCTGCGACGAAATCGCCGCCAACGATTACGAGGGCTTCGAAATCACCTAGCAGCCGGCCGAGATCGAGGCGTGCCGCCGCCGCGACACAGGGCTAGGGTCGACTCTGTCGTCAACGGGGGCATTTGTGAATTGGGACGCTATTGGCGCCATTGGCAATGTTCTCGCGGCCGTTGGAGTCACGGCGACGCTCATCTATCTGGTCGTCCAGCTCAAACACAACAACAGGCAGCTGCGGCTCACCACGGCGAACGTCGTCACCGAAGAACTGCAAGCGATCTTCAGCCTGCTGGCCGCCGACGAGAGTCTGTGCCGAGTCTTCAACGAGGCTGCCAGCGGTCGCGAACTCGAGGGAACAAACAGGACCCGCTTCTACGCGTTCGTAAACAACCTGATGCGCATTCATGAGAACGCCTACCTGCAGCGGCAAGAGGGCGCTATTCCTGAGGCCCACTGGGAGGGTCTCACGCGGCTGATGATCGACGTCACCGACATGCCAGGGTTCGCCTCGTACTGGGTCGACCGAAAGCACTGGAGCTCAAACGAGTACGGAGCGTTCGTGGAAGCAGAGATCCTCTCGATCCCCGCGCACAGGCGGATCACCGGAACAGACGAGACTCCCTAACCCGCTCGCTCCTATCCACGCTTTTGGGTGCGCTCGTGCACGCTTTCCGTGCGCTGGAGCACCCAGAACGGCCAGTTCAGACCAGGTCGACCCGCAGGAAGGCAAAGTCGTCGCCTCTCGGCTCGACCACCACGTGGACTGAGTCGCCGATCGCCGCGCCGCCGGGCTCGACGCCGCGCAGGTCACCGACCACTCGCGGGCCCTCCTTCAGCTCGACGACAGCCGAGGTGTACGGCACCTCGTCACCCCATCCCCGGTCGACGCTGTAATGGTTGATCACCATCGAGTAGATGGTGCCCTCGCCTGACACCGGCACGAACTCGTAGTTCTTGGAGTGGCACTTCGGGCAGTACCAGCGTGGCGGGTGTCGGAACTCATCGCAATCACCGCAGCGCTGAAGATGCAGCACCCCGGTCGAAACGCAGGCCTGTTGGAACTCGAGACCCATACCCTCGGGCTTCGGGACGTACTTCTTCGTGGTTGCCATGTCCGCTCCCCTGCTACGCCCGAGCCAGCACGGCCAGGCTGCCATCGCCCATGTCGCCGTAGCCGGTCACCACACCCAGTTCGGCGTCAGCAACCTGGGCTCGCCCTGCTTCGTGACGAAGCTGCCGGGTGGCCTCGATGATGTGGTTCATCCCCCAGCAGTGCCCTTGCGACAGCAGACCTCCGTGGGTGTTCATCGGGTACTTGCCCTCCAGCGAGATGTTGCCGTTGGCGACGAACTCTCCGGCCGCACCCTTCTCACACATGCCGATCGCCTCCAGTTCCATCAACACCACATAGGTGAAGCAGTCGTAGATCTGGAGGAAGTCGACGTCGTGGGGTTTCACCCCAGCCATCGCAAAGGCCCGCGGCGCCGCATAGTCGAGGCCCAGCTTCAAGATGTCGGGGCGGTTGGTGATCTCATCCGCCGGATATGGGTGGCCTTCGGCACCGCCGAGCCACAGCACCGGATGATGTTTGAGGTCTTTCGCCCGTTCGGCCGACGTCAGCACGATCGCGTTGGCGCAGTCGGTCTCGAGACAGCAGTCGAGCTTGCGCATCGGTTCGGTCATCATGTCCGACGCCATGTAGTCGTCCATCGTCATCTCACGACCGCCCATCAGGGCCTTGTCGTTGAGATGGGCGTGCTCGCGACACGTCAGTGCGACCTGGGCAGCATCCTCGGGGGTGATCCCGTACATGTGGACATAACGCTGGATATAGGTCGCGTACCACTGCACCGCCGAGTACACGCCGTAGGGCGCGTAGTAGTTGCGGGCGATGTCGACGAACGGCATCGGGTCCATCTTGCGACGGGTCTTCGGAGCTCGCCCCGGTCGAAACGCCGAGTACCCATTCCAGCCGACCGTCACGAGCACGGTCTCGGCAATCCCAGCACTGATCGCCATGACCGCCGACTGGAGCGCCGCCACCGGACTCGCACCACCCATGTGGACCGTCACCGCGTAACGCAGGTCGGGGATGCCCATGTTCGCGGCGATCTCCTCAGCGGGAATGATGCCTGGCGGCGGGATGATCCCATCGATGTCCGAAGGTTGAAGTCCGGCATCCTCGACCGCTCGCATACACGCGTCGAGGATTAGCTCAGGCACGCTGTCCTGCGCCCCTCGCACGTACTCGGTTTCCGCGATCCCAACGATGGCTGCCGTACCCGAAATATTCATACCGCTCACGTCCCCCTGTCAGCACGATTCAATGTAATCGCGAACGCGGGGCGCGATTCGATCCGGCGATCGCCCACAGCGTAGTCCATCAAGGTAACTTGATAGACGTGGATCCGTAGTTGGAGACCTGACATGCCGCGTTCCATTCAAGAAATTCTCGATCACGCCGACAAGCTCGCTAACCGATTCGAGGACGACGAACCCCAGCCAGATGACAAACGACCCGTCGAGGAATACCTTCTCGAACGAGCTGCCCTCGCCCGAGCACGGGGAGAGCGTCAGATCGTCGACGCCGTCACCGCTGCCCGGACCAAGGGCGTCTCCTGGCACCGCATCGGCGAACTGCTCGGCACCTCAGCCCAAGCCGCGCATCAGCGATACGGAGCCTTCGTCGAAGCCAGCTGACCTCGGATCGCCTTGCCAAGCAGTGGCTCGCTAGTCAGGCATTGGTCACGAGATCGCGTGGCGTTCCATGAACGCGATGGCTGCCTCGCTACAGGTGTCGCCATGTGAGCAAGCGATGCCGTGGCGCGCTCCGGGGATCACCATCAGTTCTCCGAGAGGCAGTCCCTCCTTGAGCGTCACGGCGACACTCAGGGGAATAAACGGGCTGGAGTCGGGATGGATGAGCAGCACCGGGCACCGGATCTCGTCGAGCTTCGCAGTGTGGTCGAAACCGACGAGCAGATCCCCGAGCGACAAGATCGTCTCAGCATCGCTCGCCCGCTGGGTCTCGTCGAACCACTGCCGGTGCGCTTCGTCGGTCTGCCCTGGGCTGAAACGTTTGTCGACCATGTCCAGCGACCAGCTCGGAATGCCATGCTCGGCCATCTCTTGACGCCACCCGGCGACGTGACCGAGCGAACCCCCGACGTGCGCCGTTGAGCAGGTAACAACGCCGAGCACTTCGCTGCGTCCCGTCGCCGCGACAAGCGAGATCGTGCCGCCAACCGACTCCCCGACCAGCACGAACCGCGATACGTCAGCGTCGCGAGCAACGGCGTGCACCATTTCGGCGAGGTCGTGGATCGTCCAGTCGAACCTGCCTGCTGGCCGGAACGATTCGCCGTGACCCGGGAGCTCAATCGCGATCGTCCGGAAACGGCCTACCAGCGTGGCTCGCCAATCGGCCCAGATCTGGCGATCGGCGCCGATTCCGTGAACGAAGATGATGTCGGGGCCAGCAGCACCCCAGGGGGCGATGGGTTCGACGACGTCGTAGGCGATTGCGCCATCCTTGAACTGAATCTCCGGCATTGGTTTCTGACTCCTAAAGCGATCAGGTGCGGTCGAGGTAGGGCATGACCTTCTCAGCGAACTGCTCCATTGAATACATGGCCTTCTCGTGAGGCATATCGCCAATCTGGAACCAGGCGAGCAACGTGCCCGCACCCGCCTCTTCCATGTTGGCCACCAACCGCTCGCCAACCTGCTCGGCAGTGCCGACGAGGGGCGCCCCAGCTGAGAGGGAAGGACCGCCGGCGCCCTGCATCTCACGAGCGATCTCGAGCCGGGTTTTGTATGAGGATGCTGCGGTATAGCCGGGCGGGAAGAACGTCGGCAGGGGCAGCGTGAAACAGCGCTCCTGGAAATACTTCACGTGTGGCGCGAGCGAGGCCATCGCGGCCTCCTCGCCGTCGGGATGAATGTGCACTATCGACGTGAGCCCGAACTGCTCGGGGCCAGCGGTGTAGCCGAAGCCCTCGGCGTATTCGCGGTACTTCCCGTAGAACTGCTTGAGGCGCTCCATTGGTACGAACGTGCACGCGAGCGGATAGCGCTTCTCGGCGGCCCATTCGAGGGTCTCGGACGAACCCTGCGACGGTACGAAGATCGGCGGATGCGGCTTTTGAAACGGGCGAGGCCAAGGGTTGACGTAGCGGTACTGGAAATGCTCGCCGTCCCATTCGAACGGGCCAGGCTCGGTCCATGCCTTGACGATCAGGTCGTGAGCCTCAAAGTATTTGTCACGTGAGCGCGTTGGGTCGAGGTTGAGCGAGTGGTACTCGGCCCCAATGCCGCGCACGAACCCCGACAGGATCCGCCCACCCGACATCACGTCGAGCATCGCAACCTCTTCAGCGACGCGGAGCGGATTGTCTCGCAGAGCAATACCGTTGCCGAGGATGGCGATATCGGCATTCTTGGTTCGGCCGATCAGCGCCGCCGCCATGATGTTCGGCGCGGGCATGAGTCCGTAGGCGTTCTGGTGATGTTCGTTGACGCAGATGGCGTCGAAGCCCACCTCGTCTGCGAACACGAGCTGATCGAGATACTCGCCGTAGAGCTGGTGACCAAGCTCGGGGTCGTACTCGCTGTTGGGATATAGGACCCATGCAGACGAGTACTTCTCGACGACATCGGGGTCGATGCGAGGCCATGGCATCAGATGAAAGGCAAACAGTTTCACGAGATGTCCTTTCGGCGTTGGTGAAGGCGGCTGGCCGCGGCGACAACCGCGCCAGGGGCATCGGCTGTAACCATGTGACCTGACTCGGGGGCGACGTCGAAGTCTGCTCCCATGAGCTCAGCGAGCCGTCGGCCATGTTCGGGCGGAAGTAGGCGATCACCACCACCCCACAACACCGTGGATGGGCATGCGACGAGTTCTAGCCGTCTGGCGAGCCGCGGGTCGTATGGCCGCTCCCACATGAGGCGGGCCTGGGTGGCCTGCTCGACCCAGAGATCGGTGGCCGCATCGACGTCGCCGGTGAGCGCGTCATAAGGAGCGGTGTCGAATGTGTTGGCCAGGTAACCCAACGCCTCGGGCGCGTGTTTGATGAAGAGGTCGGGCATTGGCGACTGTGGCCGCAAGCCGAGAGCGCCCACAGCGAGAACCGCTCCGACGAGATCGGGGCGATGGACCGCAAGATCGAGCGCCAGCCAGCCGCCGAGACTCACTCCTGCGACGAGCGGCTGGTCGAGGCCGAGTTCGTTGATCAGGGCAGCGTTGTGGAACGTCATGTCATGTACATCGTCGAGCCATTTGGGGATGTCTTCGCCGCCGAAGCCGGGGTGGATCGGCGCATACACAGTGAATTGTGTGGCCAGCTCGTCGTGGATAGTCGTCCATTCCCATGTCAGCGCTTGGCCGTGCAGGAACACCAGCGCCGGACCATCGCCACCGACCTGAACCCGTGTCGGGTGGCCCAGCACCGTGTGCTGTGTCACATGCATAGAATTACCGAACCCAGGATGGACATCGAGCTCCCCCAAGTGACGCCAACGGATCTGGCGACACTATCCCGGCGCCTTCCGAGGCGCGGGCCCGCCCCGACCCACCGGCGAGAACAGCCCCGCCATGAGTACCTGACCCGCAGCCAGTGTTCCCGAGCCGCCATCGCTGCGAGCCCTGGGATGTGCCGAAGCGTCTGTCGCGACTGGGACCGGGTCAGAGGTCTCCCGACCTCCCCGAAGGGTTGCGAGTAGCGCCGCTGGCGTTGATGGCCGACTCATCGCAATGCCGTTCGGCCCCGCCCAGCGTGCTGGCTGGGTTCACGCAAGGCTCGCCATTAGAAACCGATGCAAAGAGCTGGCCGTGTCGCTGAAGCACACCGCATCGGAACGTGCGAAGCTCTCTTCCCATAGGTATTGGCGGGCCGTGGGATTGCCACCGCCAGAGGATACGAATCGAGTGAACCTCACGTCAGCGATTCCGCGGAGCGCGACGCCGGGCGTGAGGTCGGGCGTGAGGTCGGGATCACAGTTCCCGCTCTACCTGGCCTCCACCGTGCCCGTGGTGTTCTCGCCAGCAATAACGGCAGCGACAGCGAACTCGGCCTGATATCGGCACGTGTTTCCACGGCGTTGGCGAGCCGTCAACTCCTCATCGAACGACATTGTCGTGTCCACATCCGATTTCGCAGAGGCCGGGACCGCAGCAAAGCTCGCGCCCATCGCCAGGAGCGCCACCAGCGCCACGACGAACCGTTTCCCGTTCTGGCCAATACCCGCCATAGCAGACCCTCTCGAAACTCCAACGAACCATGCCACGACACCCTGACGTGAGTGGCGAGCAAGACCGGCCGTTCACGACGGACCGTGAGCCGAACCGCTACACATGTCCCTTCGAGCAGGGTTCAGAACTGGAAGTAGATGAAGGGCGCCACGCCGTCTGGGCCGAGCAGGTCCATCAAGACGATGCCCACACCGAGAGCGGCCCCTTGAAGGACCCATGACCTCCTGGAGAACATCTTCTCGGCTCGCGTCACCGAATCGGACGGGACGAACTGGCTGAGAATCGAGCCGACAATCACGAGGAGGAGAAGCGGTGACACAAGTCCCAAGCCGCCTCCCCAATCGAACAGCCCACCGAGCATGGTCGTCGCTTGATCGAACGTTTCCGCCCCGAAAAAACCCGGGCGAAACACACCACGTGGAACGTGAAGGCCCAGCGAAGGACGTTGGTGGCTCGCTCGGATAGCAACAGCGGCTGTCCCTAGTTCCGACGCCGAAGGAGTCGCTCTTGGGACGCCGACATTTACATGCCAGCAAGGGAGATTCGTTTCCGGAACGCCTGTCTGACCCCACGTCCGCGGCAATCGCGGTTGACGGCGTCGACCTCCGCAGCTTCGACGTTGAAGCTTGGCGACAACGAGTCGCCGTGGTGTTCCAAGACTTCGTCCGCTTCGAGCTCAGTCTCCGCGACAACCTCCTACCGGCCCGCACTGGTGGCACAGTCGAGGACTCTGTGATCCTCGCCGCGAAGGAACCGATCTGTCCGGAGGCCAATGGCAGCGAGTCGCCTTGGCTCGAGCACTGTCTGCTGTGCGCGGCGAAGCCGAAATTTTCGAGCGCTTGCTGAAAGCAACGACGGGGCACACCACGATCCTCATCTCCCACCGCTTCTCGACTGTGCGCCACGCCGATCGCATCATCGTCATTGGCGAAGGAGAGGCCGTCGAGTCCGGATCGCACGAACAGCTGATGGCAGCAAACGGTCGGTACCGCACGATGTTCGACCTCCAAGCCTCGCGGTTCGATGACGAAGAAGGCGACGGAGACGAAGCTGCCGGGGCGGTCAGACTCTCGTCGTGATCGTCGGCTGTGGCCTGGCGTTCTCTGCCGTTGGTGGCTGGATCCTCACCGCAGGCGGGGCACGGCTCCAGCTGCGCTTCCGCCAACGACTCGCCGTGGCCCTCGAGACCCATGTCGCCAGGCTCCAAGCCACCGCGGCCGGTATCGAACAGCATGAACGACCCGCTGTACTCGACCGGCTCGCCATCCTCCGCGATCAGGTCTTCACCCTCGACCGCATCTTTCTCTCCGTGTTCGGGTTGCTCGGATTGCTGCTGCGCCTCGTCGTGATCATGGTGATTCTGGCCACTGTCGCACCGGTGATGCTACTGCTGATCCTCGGCACCGAAGCTCCATCCGCCAAGGAACTAAGCGTTGCCGGAGCCACGCGCACCGTCGCCGAGGCCAGGGATCGGGCGTGGCAGGCCTTTCTCGGCCCGATGGAACGAGCCCGGGTGCGGTCGGCTCTGGTCCTCACCGCTGCATGGGCGGTCTTCGCCGGGGCCTTCGTGCCCGTCATCGTCCAGGTGGTCAACAGCAGCGTGCCGGATCGGGCCGCCGACACCCTCATCGTTATCGCTGCGGGAGCGCGGCTGACCGCGTACATCAGCGCAGCCGCCACCCAGATCGATGCCTGGGGTTTGTTCATCCAGGGGTCACAGCGTTTGTTGTGGATGGAGCGCTTCGTCGAATCGCGCAAGCGCGGCACCGACGCTGACGTTGCAGACAAGCTCCGTGACGGGATCTCACTGCATGGCGTCAGCTTCCGATATCCGGGTAGCAAAACGGTCGTCATCAATCAGGTCGACCTGGACCTCCGGGCCGGCTCGGTGGTCGCTGTGGTCTGAGAGAACGGCGCTGGCAAGTCCACTCTGGTGAAGCTGCTGGCCGGGATGTACGCACCCACAGCGGGACACATCGAAGTCGACGGCCTCGGCCTCAGCCACATGGATCCCGTCGAATGGCGTGAACGCTTGGCCGGAGCGTTCCAGGACTTCGCCCGATTCGAGTTTGTAGTCCGTCACACGGTCGGCGTAGGAGACCTTCCCCGTATCGACGACGAACCGGCTGTGGCCGGTGCAGTCGAGAGCGCAGGCGCGTCCGACGTAGTCGACCGTCTCGGCGAGGGCTTAGGCACCCAGCTGGCCGGGCGGGGTCGGCCTCAGCGGCGGCCAATGACAGAAGCTGGCCCTGGCCCGCGGCTCGGAGCGCGACCACCCGTTGCTGGTGATCCTCGATGAGCCGACGTCGGCACTCGACGCCGAAACCGAACACGCACTCTTCGAACGTTTCGCCGAGCTGTCGCGCGATGCCGACGGCCGGATCACCGTGCTCATCTCCCATCGCTTCGCTACCGTCAGGATGGCCGATACGATCGTCGTGCTATCAGGCCACGGCATCGCCGAGGCCGGCACCCACGAGGAGCTCATGCACCTCGACACCATCCAAGCCTCGTCGTACAGCTGAGCACTACCCGTTCGCGGGACCAGGATCGCCCTAGGGAGCCACCATCCAATCGCAACGCGCCAGCGCCACGACGACCGATCTCTTCGCCCATGCCAACGGCACCGGATGGGATGAGATCTTGCTCGCGCTCCTAATACTCGCCGCCGGATTCGGCGTGTACCTCATGGGGCGAAAGCTACGAGGCCGCGAGCGGGATGCCGATTCGGCGCAAGAATGACCCGCTAACGAAGAGTGAGCGAACCTGCCGTTCTTACGCTCAGTCCCCTTCTAGCGCCGCGATCAGGTGCTGAAGATCTTCGATCGGATAGTGCTCGGCAAGCGGCTCCAACGCACTCAGCCGTGACGCTCGACTCTTCGTCGCCAGCCGCCGACCCCGGGTCGTGAGTCGGACCACGACCGCTCGCCGATCCCCTGGTGCTCGCTCGCGCAGCACGAGTTCGCGTTTCTCGAGACGGTCCAGACGCGCGCTCGCGGTAGCGACCGAAGAAGACTGGCGACGTGCCAGCTCGGTGACCCGCAGCGGCGCCTCCGCCAGGAGCAATCGCAGGACTTGGAGATCTTCGGCCGATCCCACGGCGAGCACGTCAGCCATCGCCCGGTCGGCACGGTTGAGGGTCGTCTGCAGCTGCGCCACCACCACCGCGAGCAGCTCAATTCGATCCTCGGCCATGCAACATCTTATGCCCTAGTTCAGAGTGTCCCCAACGACTTTGGTAGTCAGGCAGTCCAACCATCTACATGGACGACTATCAAACAATTTGACAGTTAAGGGCAACGAGGCGACCATAGAGACGGGACAGAATTACGACAGACCCCGAGAAAGGCCGTATGGCCCTCACCCAAGAGATGACTCGCAAGCTGAAGACCAAGCCCGGTGCGGTGACTACCGTCGACTCACCGCTGCACGACCAAATCTGTGAGCTGGTCGTTCTTGCTCGACACGGTTCAGCAAACAACGAAGTCGATGTCGTGTCGCAGCTCGTCAGCGCCGCACGATGGAATCCAGCGATGCTGCAAGCCGCTGAAGACCTCGCTTATACAGATACAGCTCGCACAGTCTCCTGCGACGACGGTGTCGAGTGTCGCGAGTCCACGCTCGCGAATCTCCGCGGAGCTCGTCGCATCGTCCGCAACCGCACGTACTGAGGCTCCACTCGATGGATCTCGCCACCGCAGCGAAGAAGATCAACGACACTGGCTACGGCTACATCTCGTCGTGGGCGTTACTCACGGCCTGCGAGCAACGACTTTTCGATCGACTCCCCGCCGCAGCCACCGAGCTCGCCGACACCTACCCAGACCCAGGCCTGGTCGACACCTAGCTCCACGTGCTGGCTGCAGAAGGCCTCGTCGAGCAGACCGACGGCGTGTGGCACATGCACGAGTCAATAGAGCGGCTACTTGCCGGCGACAACTCTTACGCCGACTACCTCGGCGGCCAGGTTCTGCAGCAGATGACGCCGAGGCTCACGCTTGGCTCCACCGGGGAGAACGTCTTGGCTGACGTGCTGACCGACCCCGACCAACGAACTGGCTATGAGGGTTGGTTTACCGACGCCGAAGAGGCGAACTCCTATCAGCGGTCGCAATACGCAGGCTCGCTGGGTCCAGCAAAGGCCATCGCCACGGCACTACCCGACAGCAACAATCGGGTGCTCGACCTGGGCGGCGGCTGGGGAGCAATCGCCCGGTCGATCGTGAAGCACCATGATGTCGAGGTCGACGTCGTAGACCTCGACGCCGTCGTCGAGTCGGCACCACCTGTCGACGACCGGGTCTCGTTCATCGCCGGCAGCGCCATCGATCCCACGACCTGGCCAACCGACACCGACAACGTCCGCTATGACGGGGCCGTACTCAGCTACCTCCTCTCGTCGATTCCGGGCGACATGCACGAGCCCTTGATCGACGCCCTCGCCGATCGGGATGTGCGCTGGATCGCCATCCATGACTTCATGGTGGGCAGCGGAGCACACGCAGCTGCGTGGTCGCTCCAACATGCGGTGTTCGTGCCCGGACATCGCTCGCGCTCGGCAGCGGACCTAACCACCATGCTGGCGGACCGGGGATTCGAGGTTGGCGCAGCATCATCCGTCGTCGAAGAGATGACCACCCTTGTCATCGCCCAGCGGTGAGCCGTCGAGCTGAACACGAACACGTCCGATAGCGCTCCCGAGTACTCAGGCCTCCATCACGGCGCTGACGAGCTCGGTATCTAGGTATGCGAGCGCCTCGACAACCTCGCCTTCGGACATGGTCAACACCCAACAATACGTCTGCTCGTAGGGCCGACCGTCCGTAGTCCCGGCGCTTCCCTCCCACTGCAAAAACACTTTGTCCCCGTCGGCGCTCACATCGACGATCCTCGCAGTCAAAGGACCAGCGAACCTCGAAGTCAGCTTGCCCGCAGCCTTCTCCAAGAACACCGACTTCCCCTGGTATGTGCCCGAGATCGCTGTCGACCCAATGACCGTCCAGCGGACGTCAGCGGACACGAGCCCGAAGAAGGGTCTCGTATCGCCCTGCTCCCAGCTCTCGAACGCAGAACGTATGGCCTGGCAATTGTCGTCAGTGATACCCATGAGCACGACATTAGATACAGGCGAGCACCACGTCTTCCGGGTAGTCACGGCGAAGGCGATCTCGGACCGTCCAGGTTCGCTCGCTCGACCCCGAACCAATCGAGGGCGCCCAAGGCCGCAGCCACTGCGGTATTGAACGAGGCCTGGACCAAGTCGCCCGTTGACGTTGACCAAAACGTTCCGCGGAACGCTCAAGTCCAGTCGATGGATCGACTCGTCGGCATCGCTATCGCCAGTCAACTGCAAGACAGCGCCCCGCGGGGTGGGGAATCGGTGCCAACCTGGCCTCGTCATATCGCTGAGTGATCCGCTCGTTTTGACCTACTGTCGTGTGGGTGACCCCCTTGACCCCAACCCCCCGGAAGGTGGCGCCGGTCCCATACAACGACCGATCGAGAAGCGTGGCTTGGGCGAGCCTCGCGCAATCCCGAAATCGAGCAGGCGATGTTCGGCGGAGCGGTCCCTGGCGCGGCCGAGCTGCCGCTAGCCGAGATCAATCCGCTGAATCCGCACCTGTTCCGCGGCGACCGCTGGCAGGACCACTTCGCTCGGCTGCGCTCCGAGGATCCGGTGCACTTCAACGAGTTGGGCTCGGCGGGTCGCTATTGGTCGATCACCAAGTGGCAGGACATCCGCGACGTCGAAAGCGATGCCGACACCTTCTCCTCCGCCCATGGCATCACGATCGGGCGACCAGTCACCGCTGACATTGCATCGGTGAACCCGGAATCGGTGAACGCAGCATCGATGCAGTCGTTCATCTCAATGGATCCCCCCGACCATGGCGATCAACGCAAGACCGTGCAACCAATGCTCATGCTCAGCAGTCTGGGCGACCTCGAAGGGCTGATCCGAGAGCGAGCCATCGATGTGCTCGACCGCCTCCCCGAGGGCGAGACCTTCGACTGGGTCGACACGGTCTCGGTTGAGCTCACCACCCTGATGTTGGCCACCCTGTTCGATTTTCCGCTGGAGGATCGACGCAAGCTGACCCGCTGGTCCGACGTAGCGACGTCGACACCAGAACCGGGCGGGCTGGTCGAGTCGGGAACCCAAAGGCGCGAGGAGCTGGCGGAATGCCTCGCCTACTTCGAACGGCTCTACGAGCAGAAGCGCGACGACCCTGGTCACGACCTGGTGTCGATGCTCGTTCACGGCGATGCGACGGGCGCCATGCCGATGGCCAGCCACCTCGGCAACCTGCTGCTGCTCATCGTCGGCGGAAACGACACCACTCGCAACACCATGTCCGGCAGCGTCTACGCCCTCAACAAGTTCCCTAAGCAGTACGAAAAGCTCAACGCCAACCCGGATCTCATCGCCAACTTCGTGCCCGAGATCATTCGATGGCAGACCCCGCTCAGCTACATGCGGCGCACTGCGACACGGGACTGTGTCCTCGGCGACAAGGAACTGCAGGCCAACGATCAGGTCCTGCTTTGGTACATCTCAGGCAACAGGGACGAGGACGTGTTCGACAACGCCGCAGCGCTCGACATCGAGCGGCCCAACACTCACAAGCAGCTCTCATTCGGCTACGGAATCCACTATTGCGTTGGCAGCCGCCTCGCCGAGATGCAGCTACGAATCTTGTGGGAGGAGATCCTGAAACGTTTCGAGCGAATAGAGCTCGTCGGCGAGCCCGAACGCACCTTCTCTTCGTTCATTCACGGCTACACCGAAATGCCGGTGCAGGTCACCCGCCGGTAGCAGGGCCTCCCTGAGCGCTACTCGTCTTGGGGTATCAAGATCCAGCCACGTGGCAATGGTCAGACGGTGGCAGGTCCATAACGGGACTGTGGTCGAAGAAGCCGCTCGGTTTGAGGGTGAACCCCACGGTGGCGACCGGCATGACCGGCCAGTCTTCGAGACTTGGCAGGTGGTTGTGACCCATCGTGTACCAGAGCACCACATCGGTGTTCTCGACGTTGCGGTCAGCGGCAGTCCACGCAGGCAATCCTTCGCCGCCGGTGGACTGGTTGGGATATTCGCCCGCGGGCCAACGCTCATCCTGGGCGTAGGGCGTCACCCACAGGTGATTCCACATGTACCCAGCGCGGGCCCGGATCGAGGAGTCCTGCGTTGCGAACGGAAGGCAGTTTTCGCCAGCCAACAGTTTGTACCCGGTCGCAGCGCCCATCTTGTTGGTGCGCTCGGTGCTCACAACCTTCCAGAAGCGGGCAGCCAACGGATCGATACGCCGCTGGGCTTGCGACTCGGTTGCTAGTACGCGGGCGTCAGCGCGGAACGCGTTGCCGAACGGGTTTTCATCAGCGGGCGCTGGAACCGTATCCACTTCGACCACCGAATTGGCGAGACCGTCGACGCTCATGTCGAGCCGGGTGCAGAAGAAGTGTTGATGGTTCGGCGCATAGAGATGTTCGCCAAGTTTGGTTCCGTACGCGGGCTCTTCGCCGGTGTCGAGTCCGCCTGTGCTGAGCACGCCCGTCAGCTTGATCTCGTTCTCGATCCGACCGTCCTGGTAGAAGTACCAGTAGATGCCGTACTCGTAGTTGCCGACCGTCGCGATGAATGACACAACCAGTCGTCGAAGGCGTCGCACCTCGGTGTGCTCGGTGCGGAAGTCGTAGTGTTTCCAGCTGATCCCGAAGTCCTCTTCGTGGATACAGATGGCCTGGGGAATTGAAACGATGTCGCCGGCAGCGTCACAGAAATGGGCGTCGAGGTAATGAATCTCGCCGAGGCAGTCGCAGCCCAAAGTGAGCGAGTTGGCGAGCATTCCCATGCCGTACTCGCCAACATCGAAGGCGTTCTTCCGTGCCTGGGTCGATGAAGGGTCGCCGTACGGGACCGTCATCTCCGCCAGTGATGCCCGGTACAGAACCGGTCGCACCTCATCGCCATCGGTGTAACTGACCGTGTTGATGACTAGACCCTCACGGGTGTTCCAGCCGACGTGCAGGTTCCACTTCTGCCAGCTCAGGTGGTTGCCCTCGATCGTGAAACTGGGCCCTTCGGGTTGCACGATGTCGAGTGGTTTGATGCCGTCGCGTCGCTCGGTCCTGAATTCGCTGGACCACTCGCCGGCTTCACTCGGAACCGGAACCACACGTTCGTCGTCGATCCGCAGAATCTTCGAGTCGGTGAGGTCAAAGATCACCATGAGGCCATCGATCGGTCGTGCGTACTGATTGTCGCCCGGCTTCTCGTGCACCCAGATCAGACCCCGGATGATCCGATGGGACGACTCGAACGGGTCGCCGTAGTGACCAGATGACCAGGGGTCGACCGTCACCAGCTCCATATCGGTGATGCCCCGTTTGGCCATCGCTGCCTGAAACGCCGGATCGGCCTTGATAGCGATCTCGGGTTCGAAGAACTCGTCGAGGATGATCGACGGCTGCACGCCCTCAAGCCGATTCCACTCGACAATAAGGTTCGACGTCAGCGATGCCACGACCTCGTGGGTCGAACCGTCAGAACCGTCGAACAACACGATGTCGGCGCAGCGTTCGATCGGCATCTCCGGCACAAAAGCCAAAACCTCTGATTTCACCGGAAGCCTGAGGTCGACGCTAGCGAAGCGCATCCTGGCCCCGAACGAATCGTGGGCCTTCGCTAGACCGACCGCGGTCGTAGTTTCGGCTTCACTCAACGGATCCAATGGATACATCTAAACCTCACCCCATACTCGTTGCGCAACCTCTTGTAACACCTCGAGCTTGCACCATTGCTCGTCTTCGGACAGGTCGTTACCCGAGATCCACGAAGCAAATCCGCATTGTGGGCTCACGGCCAGCTGGTCGACATCGATGAATTGCGAGGCTTCTTCGATACGAGCGACGATTTCGTCTGCGATTTCGACCCGGCCGGTTTTGGTGGTTACGAGGCCCAGCGCCACGGTCTTGCCCTTGGGCACGAACCGCAGTGGCTCGAAACCGCCCGCACGTTCGGTGACATATTCGAGGAGCAATCCGTCGAAATCGAGCGAACTGAAGACCGCATCAGCGATGCCGTCGTAGTGACCTTCGCGATGCCACATGCTCGCCCGGTTCCCACGGCAGATATGTATGCCGAACACAGCGCGCCCTTGGAGCCCGGCGATGGCGCCGTTACTGGCAGCAATCGCGGCGTTCAGATTTTCGAGCGGATCCTGACCCCGAGCCTTCATATGGTCGAGGCTTTCGGGGTCGACGTATCCGGTGTAGCTCGGCTCGTCGAGCTCCGTCACGATCTGATGGTGGACGGCGACGACCTCGGCCAAGAACTCGGCCCGGTCAAGATAGTGAGGCGCCGACTCCTCTATATGGCACATCTGGACGACCCGATCAGGCCCCATGATCATCGCCTTCACCAGAAGGTCTGTATTCGAGGAGGCAAAGGACCATTCCCGAGGTGGGAAATTGCTGACCAGGCGAAGTTTGCCGGTGGCCGGCACCCCGCAGCTGACCAGCGCATTGTCGGCCTTGGTGTTGGCCTGCTCGTGCTCACCGCGCAACGTCGGGTTGGCGAGAGTCATTGCCCAAGAACCCGACCACTGCTCCCAACCCTCGACCTCCCAGAAGCTCACCTGCCAGTTACGTCGGCGGAACTCGCCATCGGACAGAACTCCGAAGCCTCGATGAGCGACGGTGGCCGAAGCAGGCTGCCCACCTGATCGGTCCGCATGGTGCGCAGAGCATCAAGCTCCATAACTTGGAACTTAGCCGCCCTCTACAGATGCCTCGGCCTGAGCAAAGGGCGCCCGACGCCCAGCTGGATCGGTCGGTGGTAGAACCAACTACATGAAAGAGGTGTTCGGCTCCTGCCCGCTCGACTGTCCCGATGCCTGCTCGTGGGTGGTCACGGTGGACAACGCAGGTCAGGCGGTGAAGCTGCGGGGACGCAAAGAGCACCCGTATACCCAGGGTCAGCTGTGCACGAAGGTCAACCCATGGCTCGAATACGCAGCAGACCCGTCACGACTCACGACGCCGCTGCGGCGCAGCGGACCGAAGGGCGCCGGAGAGTTCGAGCCGATCACGTGGGATGAAGCGATCTCGGAGATGGCCGAGCGTTTCACCTCGATCATCGAGCGATCCGGTAGCGCAGCAATCTGGCCGTACGCGGGTACCGGCAACCTCGGCTGGCTGCAGGGCAGCAACGGGCCAGGCCGGGTGTGGACACGGATGGGAGCCTCGGCTCACAACCTCAGCATCTGTTCGGTCGCCGGTCGCGAAGGCATGCGTTTCGCTGCTGGTACCGGAGCGTGGCTAGATCCAGAAGACTTCACCGAGGCTGGGCTGATCATCCTCTGGGGCACCAACACGGTGATCACCAACAGCCACTTGTGGCTGATCATCAAACAGGCCCGTGAACGTGGCACCGAGGTGATCGTCGTCGATCCACTGCGGACCAGGACTGCCAAGGCGGCCGATGCCCATCTGGCACCGCGGGTCGGAACCGACGGAGCGCTCGCCCTCGGCCTGTGCAGCGCAATCGTCGAGTTAGGTGGTCACGACACAGCCTTCCTGCAGAACCGCACCCTTGGGTGGGAGGCGTTCGAAGAGTCGATCGCCCAATGGACACCCGAGGCCGTGGAGCACGAAACCGGCATTCGCCCCGAACAGCTTGATGGGCTCGCTCGCAAGATCATCGCCGCGCCGCCGCTCGCCATTCGGGCGGGACACGGACTTCAACGCCATGGAGGTGGTGGTCAGGCGATGCGCACCATCGCCTGCATCCCCGCGATCGTGGGCGCGTATGACAAGGCGGGCGGCGGATCGCTGTATTCGTCGACAGGCAACCTCGACAAGCCATACAACGTGGCGAAGAGTCGGCGGCCCGAGCTCGGCGAACGTCCTCGGACGCTCGTGATGACCAACCTGGGTGAGCACCTGAACGAGACCGACGACCCAAGGGTTGAAGCGCTCGTGATCCACGGAGCGAACCCCATGGTGTCGAACCCTGGGCGGCCGCTGGTGCGCCAGGGACTGGAGAGAGACGACCTGTTCACCGTCGTCATCGACATCTACCCGACCGAGACTGCCGCCTACGCCGACCTGGTGCTCCCATCAACAATGCAGCACGAGCAGTTCGAAGTGAACGACGCCTACAACCACCGCTATTTGCATTGGAACGAGCCGGCGGTCGAGCCTGTCGGCGACTGCCTGCCCCACACCGAGATCTTCCGACGCCTCGCGGCGGCAATGGGCTACGACGAGCCTGAGCTGCAGGCGAGCGACGAGGAACTCATCGCCGACATGCTCGACAGTGACGCGTTGCGTGACGCTGGAATCACCATGGAGTCGCTACGCGAGAACGGCTACGCCTCGATGCCTGGCTACGGACCACCATCGCAACGCCCATTCCTAACCCCGTCTGGCCGCTTCGAGTTCACCTCGACAGCGGCAGATGCGACAGGCCACGGACTCTTGCCATATTTCCACCCGCCCAACGAGGCAACATCACTCGACGACGGACAGCTCGCGTTGGTCGCTCCCGCGAGTGAGTTTCATATCAACTCCACGTTCGCCGGGACGTCTCGGACCACATCGCGACGAGCACAGCCGACCTTGACGATGAATCCCTCGGACGCAGCCGACCGCGGAATCGTTCACGGCAATCGGGTGACGATCGGCAATGAGCGCGGGGCCTTCGACGCCGAAGTCACACTCTCGGACGACGTTCCCAGAGGAGTGGTAGCCACCACCAAGGGGTGGTGGGGCCGAGGCGTGAACGACACGGTCGCCGAGAAGGAAGCCGACATGGGTGGCGGCGCAACGTTCCACGACAACGCTGTAACTGTCGAGTTGATCGCCGTAACTTGACGGAGCGGTGACCGCACGACCTAGGTGTGGGCAGCCAATGGAGTGCCTCGCCACCGGACATGGGAGCGTGCGCTCTCATGATCTTCACCATTGTGTTCGCCGTGTTTTTTGTCGGCATTTTCGCCCTCATCATCTACGGGTTTGTTCGAGGCGCGCCTAGACCCAAGATGGCAAGCGGCAGCGGAAGCAACTGGGCTCACCTATAAGAGCGGGATGCGGCCGACGTTTGCCGGCACGATGGGCGCCTTCGACGTTCTTGTTGAAGCGCGCGTGTACTCCAGCGAAGAAAAGGCCCAGGTTGGTGGCCGCCCCAGGTACGACACAGACTTCACCGTCACGTTCGCACCCATTGAGCCTCAGTTTTCCTTGGCCAGACAGGGCGTTGGTTCAGCTCTCAAGAAGAAGTTCGGTGCCCAGGACATCGTCATTGGCGACGCAGAATTCGACAAGGCCTTCGTCATCAAGGGGACCGATGAGGTCGCCATTGGCCTGCTATTCACCACCGAACGCAGACGCCTGTTGCTCGATCTCCACGAGGAAGACAACTGGCTGGAAGCTTCGAACACCCGGCTCTACACAGGAACGTCCACCGTCTTCGAGAGCCATGAGAAGTTCGTCGACACGATCAACGGACTACTCACTGCGGCACAGGCCCTCGGCGCTGGAGCGCGGCCCTAGCTCTGACAACCAGACTCAGTCCGTCACAGCGACCGCTTCGATCTCGACCAGGAACTCAGGCGCTGCCAAGGCCGTGACACCAACAAGCGTCGATGCTGGTGGGTTGTCCTCTGGCAAATACCGGCCACGGGCCTCACTCAGCTCGGCCCGTTGCTCGGGCTGGTAGTCCACGACGTACGTAACGATCTTGACGACGTCCGAGAACGAAGCACCTGCTGCCGCAAGAGCCGTGCCCAAATTTTCCATAACCTGCACGGTCTGAGCCCCGAGGTCTCCAGCACCGACAAGGTTGCCGTCAACGTCGACGGAAACCTGACCCGAGATATAGACGGTGCGGTTGGCACGAGCGGCCACCACATGGGTATATGTCGGGCTGTTCGACAGGGCTTCAGGGCGAATGTGTTCGATCTCGGTCATGCTCCCTTCCTAGCGCGATCAAGCGAGGTCGGTGGCCGAGGGTCAGGAGCCCAGCCTGGTCTGGTATCGCCCGTGAGTTGCCTGTGAGAAGCCACGAGTTGCCCTGGCCCGTCGAACGAGATGCGCGTGACCAACCTGTTGCCACTCAGTGCCGACCCATTCGAGCTTCCGACCGATCGAGACATGATTCCGTCGGAGCGCCGCGAATACGTACGATCGCACCGCACCTGCATCTTCGGGTACGAACGCCGCTCAGATGGTCCCGCTATGTCGGTCGTCTATTACATCCCGACCGCCGACGATGAGCTACTCATCTCGACAATGGCGGGGCGCTCGAAGGCCAAAGCGGTCGCCCGACTCGGCAAGGCAAGCCTGTGCATCCTGAACGACCAGTGGCCGGTCGGCTTTCTGCAGATCTATTGCGACGCGACGGTCGACGATGATCCAGACCTCGCAGTCGACGTGATGATGGCTGTCGGCGGGCGCATGTCCGGGGAGCCCCTCGGCGAAGAGGCCCGAGACTTCGTGGCGGAGATGGCGCTAAGCGAGGGGCGGGTGACGCTGCGGTGCCGCCCCTACGCAACATTCGCCACGCCTCCCCGCCACCTGGCAAGCAACGCCTAGGAAGAGAAGATCACCCACTGGTTATCTGGCTCAGTCCCCTGGGACGCTGCCGATCAGGAATCCTGAGTTCGTGACGCCACCAACTTGAGCACCTTCGACGGAGACTCCACATCGAACTCGGGTCTCGATGATCTTGCTGGACCAGACATCGTCGAGCGGCTCGAGTCTTCGGCTGCCGCTGAACGAATCGACCTCGGCTCCGGATCCATCACCTTCCGAAGCTGGGGCTCAGGTCCGCCACTTTTCCTGTTGCACGGGGCGTCAGGCGCATGGACCCACTGGGTCCGCAACATCGAACAACTTGCTATGACCCGTCGGGTGATCGTCTCTGATCTTCCCGGCTTCGGCGATTCCGACGATCTGTCTGATGACTCTGACGTGCTCGTCCTCGTCGCACATCTGACTGCTGCAGTAGAGAAAATCACCGGCACTGAGCAACTGGACGTCGTCGGGTTTTCGTTCGGTGGAATCATCGCCGGACTCATGAGCCGGCAGCTCGGGTCACGGGTGCAGCGTCTCGTGCTGATTTCGGCGGGCGGTATCGGCATGTCAGGGAGAATCGCCCAGCCGTCCGACGCCAGCCCTCGGGGCCAACTCGTTCGTTTCATGTTCGCCGAGGCCGCTTCCGCCGACGACACCGCCCTTCGCATACACCTCGACAACATCACAAAAGCCCGATTCAAGAGCGGCGCCATTCCCTCCTCGACCCTGCTCCTCGACGCGCTCCCCCGCATCTCGAGCGACATCTACGCCATCTACGGCGATCGCGATGCCTATGGAGATGGCGACACGAACACCTTCTTCGACCGGCTCAGAAGAGGGCGTAGTGACATCGAATGCCACACCGTCTTGGACGCGGGCCACTGGATCCCCTACGAACAACCGACGCGACTCAATGCCCTCCTCAGCGAAATCCTGGACCGGGCCTAGCCGACTCGAATGCGATGTCGACGACGCCACTATGGTGAGCCAAGGACACTCAATGTGGGGAACCATTCAGGAGCGTATCGATGGCGGAACTCGTACTCGGGATCGGCAGCTCGCATAGCCCGATGGTTTCGATGGGCGGTCAAGACTGGTTGGCGTGGGGTCAGCACGGCGACCTGACGCATCCGATGCTGTACACCGAAGCTGGCGCGCACATCACCTACGACGAACGCCTGGCAGAGGTGGCCGGTTCGTTCGACGATCGGATCACCGCGTCCGTGGTCGAGAGCGGCGCGGGCCGGGTCCAGAGCGCCGTCGATCAGCTCCATGATGCGATCATCGAAGCACGCCTCGACGCTGTCGTCGTTGTCGGCGACGACCAGCACGAGCACCTGTTCTCGGACAACTTGCCCCCGTTCCTCATCTACTGGGGTGACACAATCGCCAACGCCAGCATGGACATCCTCGGCCCCGAAACACCCGACGTGGTCCGCAGCTTCATGCCCGGGTGGCACGAGCAGGGCCCCGAGCGCGACTACCCAGTCGACACTGCCCTCGCGTCGCACCTCATCAACTTCATGCTCGACAACAACTTCGACGTAGCGGCGAGCGACGCCCTTCCAAACAGCGAACGCAAGATGGGTCATGCGTTTGCGTTCCCTGTGCGTCGGCTACTGCGAACTGCTGTGCCGATCGTCCCCGTGATGGTGAACACCTACAACTCGCCCACTCAGCCACGTGCACGACGATGTCTGGAATTCGGCCGGGCCCTCGGTCGAGCGATCGAAGCCTTTCCATCAGACGCCCGAGTCGGGGTCGTGGCCTCTGGCGGACTGAGCCACTTCCTCGTGCTCGAGGATTTTGATCGTCGGGTGATCGACGCCTTCGATCGCGGCGACCTCGACGAGCTGTGCAACATCCCCGAGGCGACCTACGTCGCCGGCACCTCTGAGATCAAGAACTGGATCGCGGTGGCAGGCGCCTGTGAGAACAAGACGTTCGGACTCATCGACTACATCCCGGGTTACCGAACACCCGCAGGAACCGGAACCGGGTTGGCGTTCGCCCAATGGACGTGACCTGGCTGCCGAGGACCTGGCGGCCGCAGGGCCCCGTCATCAGAATTAGCCTGACGGTCAGGGGAAGTGCGGGACCGTAGGACTAGGGATCTAGGGGATCAACATGTTGAGTCACGAGGACAACGAACTGCTCTGCCGGGTCGGGCCCGGTTCACCCATGGGCGAACTCATGCGCCAGTACTGGATCCCGTGCCTTCCGTCTTCGGAGTTCCCCGAACCGGACGGGCCGGTCAAGCGCATGATGCTGCTCAGCGAGAACTTCGTCATGTTCCGCGATACCAACGGAGACATGGGCGCCGTTGCCGAAGCCTGTCCCCATCGCGGCGCCAGCATGTACTTCGGCCGCAACGAAGAGTGTGGGCTGCGTTGCAACTACCACGGCTGGAAATTCGACACCGACGGGGTTCTCATCGACATTCCGACCGAACGGTCCGGTAGCAAGGCCGAGGAACACTTCAAGGAGAAGGTCCGCATCCGGTCCTACCCCTGCCACGAGGTCAACCACATGATCTGGGTCTACATGGGCCCGCGAGAATCGCCGCCGCCATTCCCCACATTCGAGATCAACACGATCCCCGAAGAGTGGTGCCAACGTCCGGCCATCATGATGGAGGAAGCGAACTGGCTCCAGAACATGGAGGGCGACCTCGACTCGGTCCACCTCGACCACCTGCATCGTCGGCTCTACGCGGATGCTCCCGCCCCACCCACCGGCACCAGGGGTTTCTGGAATCCGACGGGGGAACTCGCCAACCTCGATGTGGAACGGTCCGAGTACGGTGCCTACTACTCATCGGCAAGGCCATGGGAGAACGACCAAACCTGGCACCGGATCAACCAATTCATCTTCCCGTTTCACACCATGATTAGCGTCGGCGACATCATCAACCTGCGGTCGTTCGTCCCGCTCGACGATCACCACGCCATGCTCATCAGTCACTCCGGCAATCCGGCAGGCCCGATGCCCGATGCGATGGCGTATCGAGACGATGATCCGTTTGGCGAAGTTGGGGGCTACGAAGAACGTACGAACGATCCGCGGTCGTACTTCGTGACGAAAGCAAACAAGAGCAACGACTACTACCGCGACCTCGACGTCGAGAAGACACTCATGCACTGCGGCATACCATTCGTGCTGAACCTGCCAGACCGGGCCATGACCGAACTCATGTGCAGCGACAACGGCGAACCGTTGTACGACCGCACCCAAGAAAACCTCGGCTCCACTGATGCTTTCGTGATCGCTGTCCGGGCTCAGCTACTTGCTGCAGCCAAACGGCTGCGCGACACCGGCGATTGGCCACCCAACGTCGACGACGTCAGCTGGGATCGAGTCCGAGCGGCATCAGTCGTGTTACCGGCCGACATCGACTGGCGGGCGCACAGCAAGCTGGCCCGCAGCGCAGATTCCGGAGAGGGTCCGAGCAACGACATACCGCTCATTATCGACTGACGCACTGGGCAAGATCAACAATGTCGAGCAACGGCCGTTCATCGTAGTTCTCGAAGTCGAAGGCGTTACCGAACACCGCGTTGACTCATCTATTACCTCCGCGTAGATCGCATCGTTGCCTCATGGAGTTTTCTCCGCTTTGAGCGAGCCCGGTCGACGCCTCAGGGATGGAGTTGTCGATGAGTCAACGCAAAGCGGTCACGTTGAACAAAGCCGCTCGTTATCGGGCTGATGATCGGGCCACGAAAACCAGAATCCTTGACGACTTAGTCGAGTTGACGGGCTGGCATCGCGACTACTGCCGGGCAGCAATACGTGCCTGTCGCCCAGGCCGAACCGCGAAACCAGCCCCAAAACAGCGGGCACCACGAGCCCCGATCTACGGGCCTGCAATAGTCGACGCGTTGGAGCAGTGTTGGTACATCATCCGATGCCCGGCAGGTAAACATCTAGCCCCAATGCACCCAACACTGGTCCCGATGCTGGTTCGCGACGGCGACGTCACCCTCGCCGGCTGCGACGCTTTGTTACTGGCAAAAATGAGCGCAGCGACCATCGACCGGGCGCTAGCACCAGCACGAGCACGCCACGGTGGCCGGGGGCGTTCTCACACCAAACCCGGGACCTTGCTGAAATCGCAGATCCCGATCCGCACCTGGGCGCAGTGGGACGATGACCAGCCCGGGTTCATCGAGATCGATCTGGTTGGTCACGACGGCGGTAACAGCAGCGGCGAGTTCTGTTTCACCCTCACAGCGACCGATATCGCAACCGGTTGGACTGTCAACCGGTCCGTGAAAAACAAGGCAGCGGTGTGGGTGTTCGAAGCCCTCGAGTATGTGATGGCCAGGTTCCCGTTCCCGATCCTGGGAATCGACTCTGACAATGGCTCGGAGTTCATCAATCATCATCTGTTCAACTACTGCAAGGACAACAAGATCACGTTCACGAGATCGAGGCCCGAACATTCCAACAATGGCGCTCATGTCGAGCAGAAGAACTGGACCCACGTGAGATCAATGGTCGGCTATCTCCGCTACGACACTATGGAGGAACTCGATCTGTTCAACGACATTTGGGACCTCGACCCGGGGTTCACGAACATGGTCCTGACCCAACAGAAACTGCTGTCGAAACGTCGCGAGGGCCCCAAACTCGTGAAGCGCTATGACACCGCCACCACACCGCACCAGCGGCTCGCAACGTTTCCCTCGACACCACTCAAGACCAGGCGACGGCTCGACCGTGACCTCGCGAGCGTTCACCCCGGGCATCTCTCACGCCAGATCGACAGCCTCGCCACCAAACTCCAAACCATGGCCCTCACCAAAGCCCCCGCACCACACAAACGCCGCGTGAAAAGAGCGTTCGTCAACCCACCAAAGCGAAGAAAACCCGATGAGGCAACGAAACCCCCTTCCCGGAGGTTTTGACATGAGGCAATACGAAACACCACGACCAACGAGCCGGTACTCGGCTCATAGCCCGCCACGGTATGCGACCGCAAATAGGTACCGCGGTGGCCGACCGAGTCGAAGAATTAGCAGTCCAGCTGGGCTCAGGCCGGGCGCTTCGTATCGGCGAGATCGGGAGGGGCGGGGACGCCACGGAGTCCGGACCTCGATGCCTCGCTGGATAAGGGGCGTGCTGTGAAAGGTGAGTGGCCAGGCATCGAAACGGCGAATCCCCAGTTCTGGGTGTCTCCCGCTCGGCCGCTAGGTATTCGCCTCCGCCGGTTCAGTGTCAGTCTTCCGCGCAGCCTCTAGCCAGTCGAGGGCCCCCAACGCCGCTGTCACTCCGGTGCTGAACGAGGCCTGGAGCAGATAGCCGCCAGTCGGGGCCTCCCAATCGAGCATCTCACCGGCAACGAAACATCCTGGAAGCCGACTGAGCATCAGGCGGTCGTCGACCTCGTCGAACGACACGCCACCAGCGGTGGAGATCGCTCGATCGAGCGGCATGAGACCAGACACGCTCAGGCGAACTTCCTGAGCCAACGCAGCCACTCGGCTCGCCTCGGTTGGCAACTGGTTGCCTGTGGCTTCGCGGAGGAGCCCAACTGCGACCGGGGCAAAGCCGGCTCGCTTGAGCCAGGTCGACAAGGAGTCCTTGGCCCGCTTCCGGTCAGTTAGGCGACGGGTCAGCGCTTCGACGGTGAGGTCAGGCTGAAGATCGATCATCAGAGTCGCCTCGGCGCCGCGACCGGCGAGCGCGTCGCGAAGAGCCGCTGACTGCGGATAGATCGGCCCGCCCTCAAGCCCGTTGGCGGTGACGATCGGATCGCCTCGCACCGACTCGCCGCCAGTCGAGACCGCCACATTCTTCAATGGCGTGCCTGCGAAACGCCCAGCGAATTCTGGGGTCCAGGGCACTTCAACACCACAGTTCGCGGCCGCCAAAGGCACCACCACGACGCCGTGCCGTTCGAACTCGCCAACCCAGCTCCCGTCGGACCCCACTCGCGGCCAGCTAGCTCCACCCAGCGCCATCACGACCACATCGGCAGCGACCTCGAAAGAGGAACCATCAGCTCCGCGAAATCGGGCGGAGGCCGGCAGTGGGCTGCCGTCAGAGTCGTTGGACCACCCCAACCAACGGTGACCTCGCCGAAACTCCACGCCCCGGTCGGCCAGTCGCTCCAGCCACGCCCGCAGCAGCGGTGTAGCCCTCAGCGACTCGGGAAACACCCGCCCACTCGAACCAACGAAGGCCGGCTCGCCCAGCCCGGCACACCAAGAACGCAAGTCATCGGGAGAGAAGCGTCGGATGATCGACTCAAGCCGGCCCGCCCGGGAACCGTAGCGAGCAACGAGAGCATCGAGTGGCTCACTGTGGGTGATATTCAATCCGCCCCTACCGGCGAGGAGGAACTTTCGCCCAAACGACCGCTTATGGTCATACACCGTCACAGCCAGACCCGCCTCAGCAAGCACCTCCGCCGCGATCAGCCCCGCGGGACCGCCGCCGACGACTACTGCAGTGCGTTGACGTTCAGCGAGGCGGATCACTCTGGTTGTCTACCCCACAGTTACCGTCATCGCCGTCGTTCGTGAACTTCACGCTGCGCAGCGGGAGGCGTGATGTGAGCATCCCCCTGTGAGCCGGTCACCTCTTCAAGGAGGTAATCATGGCAACCATGGAAAAGAATGGCATGCCGAGAACTCGGCGGTCGTTCCCTGACGAGTTCAAGGCCGACGCTGTGGCGATGGTGCTCGATGACGGTCGCAAGATCGTCGACGTCGCCGAAGCAATCGGTGTGGGCGAAGGCACCCTCGGCAACTGGGTCCGGCTGGAGAGGATCGAGCGCGGCGAACGCGCTGGTCTGACCCGAGACGACCGGACCGAGATTGTTGAGCTGCGCAAGGAGAACGCCCGTCTGCGGATGGAACGAGATCTACTCAAACGAGCGACGGCCTTCTGGGTGAAGGAGTCGGGACAGTGACCCGCTATCTGTGGGTGCTGGACCCGAAGGCCGAGGGATTCCCG
>JBLHLM010000010.1:0-46070 GCA_047618365.1 Candidatus Poriferisodalaceae bacterium
CGTCGAGCTGGGCGAACGCTTCTCCTTCGCCGGCCTCCATGGTGACGAAACATTGTTCGCTCCAAATCTCGGTGGGTTCGCGTTGGAGTCGTGGCACTAGGTGCCCCATCGATTCCTTGTGCTCGTCGAGTCGATCGAGCCAATAAGGAAGCCAGCCGAGGCCTGATTCGAAGAAGCCGACTCGCAGCTTCGGATGGTCGTCGAGGATTCCGCTGGCGACAACTTCCATCACACAGGCCATCTGCTCAAACGGGTGGCACACCATATGGGTATAGAACGCGTTGTCGTACCGGGTGCGAGCGAAACTCTTCATCCGCGATCCAAAGCTGCCATGGATTCCAATGGTCAGATCGTGATCCTCGGCCGCCGACCACACCCGATCCATCTCTGGCGAGAACAGCTGCAGTTCGTTGTATCGCTCGGGCCGGAAGGTGATGCCGGTCAGACTCTGCGAGGCAATGAACTCAATCTCAGCGACCGCTTCATCGACTCCTTGCAAAGGGCACACGCCCATGCCGTGGAGACGGTCGGGGTTCTCCTTCACGAAGTCGCCCATCCAACGGTTATAGGCCCTGGCGTTGGCGGCGGCGACGTCAGTCGCAACGATGTCGCCACTCAACAGATGCAGCGACGGGAACATCAGAGCGGCGTCGAGACCCTCGGCGTCCATGACCTTGATGCGTTCGGCCGGGTCATAGCTACCTGGAACAATGTCGTCCCAAGTGATGTCCGGATTGGCGTAGGCACCAGGAATGCACGCCGGCGCGGCGCTCGCGCCGGTCGCCTTCCCGTTGGCGTAGAGGACGTCTTTGCCCTCATCGGTCTTGCCGGCTCGCAGAATGAGCTCGCGGTAGGCCGGGTCGCAGTAGTCCGTCCAGACCTCCGGCGGCTCGCAGATGTGTGCGTCGGCGTCGTACACCGGCGTGTGGCTATCGGTTCGTGTTGGAGCGCCCATGGAGGCAGTCTTGCCGAATTCAGCTTGGCTCTGTCGGCTCGGGAGCGAGGAGCGCCCGTAGTCCCCGGTTCACGGCCACGCTCACAACAGATGAGTGAGTCTCGTCAGGGAACTGATGCCACTGCATCTTCAACGAGGGATGGCCACGACTCGCCAGCTGATCGTGGAATTCTTTGTGTGGCGAGAAGTCATCCTTCTCAAGGCTGCCGTTGGACATGAACACATGCCCTGCCAGGTCGTTGTTCGTTTGGGCGTGGGCGGCCTCGAGATCAAACATGACCCTGTCGTCCCACCACACCGAGGGACTGGCCAACAGGTAGTGGTCGAAAGTAGCTGGGGCGGTGAACAACACGTGCAGGCCAAATAGGGCGCTGAACGAATGCCCGACGAATGTCACTTCGGAGATCGGGTACTCAGAACGAAGGAGCGGGATTACGTCGCTCTCGAGCCACAACCGAAACGCTTCGGCACCACCGAGTTGCTCGGCCGACACTCGTACGCCGGTGAGCCGCGGCGCCTCGGCCTGAGTCACCGTGAAGTCCATCGCACGTTCCTGCACAAGCTCCTTGATGTCGGGGTTGTTATGAGCCACGCCCGCGACGATTGCCCGCGGCAACTCCTTGCCGAGGCCGAGGATGCGGGCGGCATCCACTGCGGTGCCGAAGGTCCACAACGCATCCAGGCAAAGGATGAGCGGGTAGCCGCCATCCAGGTCTGGGTCGAAGCGAGCGGGTGTGTCGACCCACAGTTGGTAGGTCCGATCCACGTCCTGTCGTTGTAGGTGGCGAGTAGTGGAGGTCCAGGAATCTGTCGTCACGCTCTTCGTTTACCAGAAGCCAGTGCGATCATGTGGCGTGCGTTCATGGTGTCTTCGGTTCAATTTCGGCGGAGTGCTGGCTGTCGTAGCGAGCTTCAGCCTGGCCATGACGGCATGCGGCGACAACACTTCGGACGCTTCGAACACTTCATTGGACCGTGCTGACGGAGAAACGACTGGGACGCGTATGGAGCGGATTCGATACGGCGATGCGCAACAGGCATACGGCACCCTGTCGATTCCGCAAGGCGAGGGTCCGTTCCGAGTCGTCGTGCTCATTCACGGCGGATTCTGGCGCGAACAGTTTGGTCCAGATCTCATGGACCCGTTGGCGCTTGACCTGGCTGACCGCGGGCTTGCCGTGTGGAACTTCGACTATCGAGCGGTTGGCGACCCGACCGGGGGCTGGCCGGGAACGTTTGAAGATGTGGGCGCGGCAATCGACTATCTCGCGAAAGCGGATGCTCCCCTCGATCTCGACAGCGTGGTCGTAGTCGGGCACTCAGCGGGCGGGCATCTTGCTCTCTGGACTGGCTCGCGGGCGGCACTGCTTCCGAATGATCCAGGAGCGAACCCGCAGGTCATGCCAGCGGTGATCGTTGCCCAGGCCCCAGTGGTCGATCTGATTGGGGCAGCGGGGCGGGGCTTAGGTGCCAACGCAGTGCAAGGCCTACTCGGTGGCGAACCAGCCGAGTTTCCCGAGCGTTACCGGGTCGCGACCCCTGGCCCAGGAAGCGCCCGAGTGGTCGTGGTCCATGGCGACGCTGACCGCAACGTGCCGCCCGCCGAGAGCGCAATGCTCGATGGCAACGACGTTGCGTCCCCTTGGTTCGGATTCGAGCAAACAACCCGGTTGACGGACCCAGAGGCGGAACACTTTGCGGTGATCGACCCTGAACACTCCCTCTGGCAGAGAACGCTCATAGAACTGGGCCTTTGACATATGTCACTCACAAACCCCTTTCACGTCATCGCCCACACGCTGTAGCGTCAGGTTGGTAGGACAAGTGGGGGGTGGACATGACGGTGCTGATACTGACCCTGAGCTTTCTGGGCGTACTCACGGTCACCAGCGCGCTGACGCCTGTCCTGTGGCACGGTGCGCCCTGTCGGCCTCAGCATCTGCAGCCCGTGGCTCCAGGACAGGTCACCACTTCCGTCGCGACCTCACCGTCCTCCAGCTCCATCAGCGGCTCCGGCGATCTCGCTGCCTAGATCTCAGGTATTCGTCCAAAGAGCGAGATCTCATTGGCCAGATCTCGCTGCCCAGGCCAGGCGGCCTACGCTGGGTGAACGCCAGGCGTCGAAAGGCCCCGCATGCTGATGCTCGTCATCGTTGTTGTTGTACTCGTTGCACTGATCGGATTTTTTCTTGTCAGCGTCTACAACAAGTTGGTGAAGATGCGTGAGCGGGTCCGCAACTCGTTCGCCCAGATCGACGTCCAGCTCGAACGCCGCCACGACCTCATCCCCAACCTCATTGAGACGGTCAAGGGTTACATGAGCCACGAGCGGGAAACCCTCGAAGCTGTTGTCAATGCTCGAGCAAGCGCAACTCAAGCTCGCATCGAGGTCTCCGGCGATTCCGCCAACCTCGAAGCAATGGCGAAAATGGCGAGCAGCGAAGGCGCTCTCAGCGGCGCGCTCGGCCGGCTACTGGCGGTTGCCGAGGCGTACCCGGACCTCAAAGCCAACCAGAACATGGCCCAGCTGACCGAAGAGCTGACCACAACCGAAAACAAGATCGCTTTCGCCCGTCAGAACTTCAACGATCAGGTCAGCGGCTACCAGACCTACAAGACGTCGTTCCCACCAGTTCTGCTCGCAAACTCGTTCGGTTTCAAAGACAGTGCTTATCTCGATCTCGAGGCCGACGGCAACGAACACAAACGGGAAAACATCGAGGTCTCGTTCGACGACCAGCAGGACCGCTGAGCTCGGCGCCGGCTCGAGTTCCGGTCTCACCAACGCACAGCATGGACTTCCAAGGTCACCAGGACGACGCGAAACAGAAGACGGGGAGGCTCGTGGCGTACTTCGTCGCGGGCATGATCGCGATCATCGCGATCGTGTCGCTCCTCATCGGCGGGCTCCTCTTCAGCAATAGCGGCGAAGTTCAAATCCTCGAAGCCCTCGCCGTTTCGACACCCCTCACCATCATCGCTGTCGGCGGCGCCTCGTTGGTCAAGAGCAGCCAGATTCGCAGCGGTGGCGGCTCCTACATAGCGACCTCAATGGGAGGCCGCCAGATCGACTTCAACACCCTCGACCCCGCCGAACGCCAACTCGCAAATGTCGTCGAGGAGATGGCGATTGCCTCAGGGATGCCAGTGCCTGAGGTGTTCATCCTTGATGAGGAACCAGGCATCAACGCGTTCGCTGCTGGCTGGACGGCTGACAACGCGGCCATCGGTGTCACGCGCGGAGCACTCGACAACTTCACCCGGCGAGAGCTCCAGGGAGTGATCGCCCATGAGTTCAGTCACATCGCTAACGGCGATACCAGGGTCAAGACCCGGATCATCGGGTGGGTCTTCGGTATCTCGATACTCACGGTGTTGGGCAGAATCCTGCTCGAGATCATGTTTTGGCGGCCCCGGAGTCGAAACTCCAAGGACAACTCAACGCAAGCCATCGCCTTGCTGGGGTTCGGGCTACTGATCATCGGAGCCGTCGGCACTTTCTTCGCCCGAATGATTCAAGCCGCGGTCAGCCGCCAGCGGGAGTTCCTGGCCGACGCCAGCGCAGTGCAATACACACGTGATCCATCAAGCATCGGCGAGGCGCTGATCAAGATTGGTTCGGTCGGCGATAACAAGGTCCATGCAGCTCACGCGACCGAGGCCAGTCACCTGTTCTTCAGCTCGCCGGTCACATCGATGTTCGCGACACATCCGCCGCTGAAGCAGCGAGTCAAACGCCTCATGCCGGAATGGGAAGGCGACTTCGGACATCAGATCGTTGGAAACGCAGGCCCCATTAACCCCGCCGCGTCAGGCTTCGCCGGAGACAGCCCTGCTCCGGCACCAGCACCGTCCAACGGCTTCCAGCCACCGACGTTCGATGGCCCGACAGACGCCCACATCGAACACAGCCGTCACCTACTCGCCCGCATTCCCAATCGCACCCAACAGTTTTTGCGAACCCCGCAGGGTGCCGTGTCGGCAGTCCTCGGGTCGCTCGTCTCGAGCGACTCCGCTGAACGCGATACCCAGCTGACACAGATCGGCGAGTTCCTCGCGATGCATCGCGACGATCTCAACACAGCGAGCGTCACGATCTCTTCCCTTGACCGAACCCTTCAGCTCCCCGCCATCGACATTGCGCTTCAGGCGATCCGCCGTCTGCCATGGCAGTCACAGCTCCAGCTAGCCACCGTCATTCGCAAGCTCGAAGAAAGCGATACCGACGAAGACGTGTTCCGTTGGGTTTTGCGTCGTGTGATGCTGCGCCATCTTGAAGACCAACGTGACGACGGCCGCATGCGCCACGACACGCCACTCGAACAGGCCCGTGACGATGCGGTGGCAGTCCTCGCGATGCTCGCCCATCACAACAGCTCCGGCGCCGCCGCCGCGGAATCGTCGTTCGCTGCCTCGCTGGGCCCCGTTGGCGTGCCCGACAGGCCCTTGCCGCCATTGTCCGAACTGACCTTCGACGAACTCGACGGAGCACTCGAACGTCTGTCACATCTCGACCGAACCAGTCGCCAACACTTCGTCAAGGCCGCCACCGCCATCGTGCTTCACGACGATACGGCGACCGCAGAAGAAGCCGAGCTGCTGCGGGTCGTGGCCGATGCAGTCCGCCTGCCTGTGCCGCCGTTGCTCCCCAATTAGTCCCAAAACAGCAGAGTCGCTTGCCGTGTCACCTTCTCTGACCTAGGAACAGGGGCGGTCAACAAGGGGGAGCCAACGTGGCAGTTCTGCAGACGCACGTCGATCGACGTGCCGACTGGTTCGCGAAGAATCGCGCCGACATGCTCGAGCAACTCTCGATCATCAACGACCTACAGGCCGAAGCTGCGGCAGGTGGCGGGCCAGCAGCCATGGACCGTATGAGGTCCCGCGGCAAGATGCCGATCCGCGAGCGCATCTCGATGGTGCTTGACCCTGACTCCCCGTTCTTTGAGATCAGCTCGCTAGCGGGTTACTGCTCGAACTACGCCGTCGGCGGCGGCCTCGTCATGGGTATCGGCGTCATCAATGGCGTCGAGTGTGTGATCGAAGGCAATGACCCGTCTGTGCTCGGTGGCGCGATCACGTCGTTCGCTGGGCGCAAAATCATGCGGGCGATTCAGATCGCTCGCCAGAATCGGATGCCTTACATCCAGTTCGTCGAGTCGGCTGGCGGCGATCTCCGCGGAGATGACGATCCCGAACGCCAGATGCGTGAGCAGACCGACCACTTCGCCGAATCCGGTCGACTGTTCTACGACGTCACCGAGCTTTCGAAGCTGCGGATCCCTTCGGTAACCGTCGTCTTCGGTTCCTCCACCGCCGGCGGCGCCTACCAACCTGGGATGTCGGACTACAACATCTTCATCAAGAACCAGAGCAAGGTGTTTCTTGGTGGCCCACCCCTGGTGAAGATGGCAACCGGCGAGGACTCCGACGACGAAACGCTCGGTGGCGCTCAGATGCACGCCGAAGTGTCCGGGCTCGCCGACTACCTCGCTGAAGACGAAGCCGACGCCCTTCGCATGTGCCGTGAAGTCGTCGGGCACCTGAACTGGCGCAAGCTTGGCCCCGGCCCGAGCATGCCTGCAGACGACCCGGTTCACGATCCGGAGGAGCTGCTGAGCATGATGCCCCGCGACCTGGCAGCGATGATCGACTGCCGAGAGGTCATCAGTCGTTTCGTCGATGGCTCCCGCTTCGAGGAGTTCAAGGCTCGCTACGGCACCACTGCCATCTGCGGTTGGGCTTCGGTGCACGGATTCCCGGTCGGCATCATCGGAAACAACGGACCACTGTTCAACGAGAGCAGCGAGAAGGCCGCCCAGTTCATCCAGCTGTGCAACCAGCAGGACATACCTCTCGTGTTCCTGCACAACATCACCGGCTACATGGTCGGCAAAGACTTCGAGCATGGCGGCATCGTCAAGAACGGCTCGAAGATGATCAACGCTGTGTCGAACTCGATGGTGCCCCACGTCAGCATCATCCTCGGCAACAGCTACGGCGCTGGCAACTACGGCATGTCTGGGCGAGGCTTCAACACCCGCTTCACCTACCTGTGGCCAACGGCGAAGATCGCCATCATGGGGCCCAAACAGATCGCTGGCGTGATGTCGATCGTTCGCCGAGGACAGGCCCTACGAAAGGGCTTGGAGTTCGACGAGGAAGCCGACCGCAAGACCACCGAAACAGTCGAGCACTACCACGAGCTCAAATCGTTGGCTTTGTACGCCACCGGCCGAGTCGTCGACGACGGCATCATCGACCCACGAGACACCAGGGACGTCATCGCAATGTCCTTGTCCGCTTGCCACAACAACAAGATCGAAGGCGCCGAAGGCTTCGGCGTCTTCCGGATGTAAGGGCTCGGTTCCAACATGACCATCACTCGAATTCTTGTTGCCAACCGAGGCGAGATCGCTCGCCGGGTCTTCCGCTCGGCCCGCGACATGGGCATCAGCACCGTTGCGGTGTTTAGCGAAGGTGACGCCGACGCTCCGTTCGTCGGCGATGCCGACATGTCGGTCGCGCTTGGCGGCCGAAGCGCAGCCGAGAGCTACCTCGACGGAGCAAAAATCCTCGACGCGGCCCGACGCAGTGGTGCCGACGGCATCCACCCCGGTTACGGATTTCTGAGCGAGAACGCAACGTTCGCCCAATCGGTCGTCGATGCCGGCATCGCGTGGATTGGTCCCCCGCCTTCCGCCATTGCCCAGATGGGCGACAAGCTGTCGGCCAAACGCATGATGCTCGACGCCTCAGTTCCAACCCTCCCGTCAATCGAGGTGGCCGCCGACACTGACGTCGCTGCAGCCGCAGACGAAATCGGCTACCCAGTATTGGTCAAGGCATCCGCTGGCGGTGGTGGCAAGGGCATGCGGATCGTCAACGATCAAGCGTCGCTCGTCGATGCGATCGCAGGTTCGAAGCGTGAAGCGGCCAGCTCCTTCGGCGACGACACGGTTTTCTTGGAGCGTTACCTCCCAGCTCCACGCCACGTCGAGATCCAGGTGCTCGGTGACCAGCACGGGACGCTGCTGCACCTGTTTGAACGCGAGTGTTCGATCCAGCGTCGCCATCAGAAAGTCATCGAGGAAGCCCCATCGCCGGCACTCACGCCGGCATTGCGCGACCAGATGGGTGCAGCCGCCGTGGCTGCGGTCGAAGCGATTGGCTACTACTCAGCTGGCACCGTCGAGTTCCTCCTCAACGGTGAAGGCGACGACGCCGAGTTCTTCTTCCTTGAGGTCAACACTCGCCTGCAGGTCGAGCATCCGGTCACAGAAGAGATCACCGGACTCGATTTGGTCCGGGAGATGATCCGCATCGCGAACGGCGAACCGCTTGGCTACGGCCAAGGCGATCTATCCATCACCGGCCACGCCATCGAAGCCCGGCTCTACGCCGAGGACCCGGCCAACGGTTTCCTGCCAGCGACCGGCACAGTCGAAATCTGGGAACCGGCCGCCGCGCCAAGTGCTCGTTACGACTCCGGCATCGAGTCCGGGAGCGAGGTGAGCGTCGAGTTCGACCCAATGCTGGCGAAGGTGATTGTTCATGCCCCCACTCGCCGAGAGGCAGCGCTACGTCTCGCCCTTGCTCTCGAACGGACTCGCCTGGCTGGAACGGTGACCAACCGCGACTTCCTTGTCGCGACTCTTCGGACCGAGGAGTTTCTCGCCGGCGACACTACAACCGACTTCATCGACCGGGTGAAGATCGCTGGCCAGAGAGAGCCCTCTACTGGCGAGCTTCACGCGGCAGCCGTCGGTGTCGCACTGAGATCTCAGGCCATCAACCGCTCTGCCGCGCCGCAGCTCGCGTTTATGTCCAGCGGCTACCGCAACAGCTCGATGCCCGACGAACAAATGCTGCTCGTCGCAGGCGACACCGAGCTGACCACGACATACCGCCGACAACGTGACGGATCGTTCCGAGTTTCTGTGGCCGGCGGCGAAGCTATGACCGCTGTGATCCACGGAGCCGCTGGCGATGCGGTGGACTTCGAGCTCGACGGCATGCGGTCGACAATGAACGTCGCAACCGTCGGCGACGGTTGGCACGTCGACACTGTCACTGGTTCCGTCTCTCTCACCCAGCTCAGTCCGTTCCCTGACACCGGAAACGTCGCTGTCGCCGGAGGACAAGTGGCGCCGATGCCTGGAAAGATCATCGCCGTCGAAGTAGCGGTGGGCGACGCGGTCGAGGCCGGGCAGGTCCTGGTGCTCATGGAAGCCATGAAGATGGAGCATCAGATCACCTCCCCCACAGCCGGCACTGTCACCGAAGTGATGGTCGCCGTTGGTGAACAGGTCGACAACGGCGCGTTACTCGTGGTGGTCGAGGCGCCTGAGTGACAGCAGGCGACCGGGACGCAAGAGGCCCCGGTGCCGAGATTCACCTGTACGACACCGACCCCGATGAGGCGGCCGCCACAGCAGAGCGCCTCGGGCTTGAGGTTTTGCAGGCACCAACTGACAAACCGCACGGCCTTCGCGAGACCTACTTCATCTGCCCGAACGGATACGTCTGGATCGCGTCTCGCATTCTCTCGATAGCCGAGCGGCAAGCAGTCACCGAAAGTTGACCAGCCGACATCCCAGACGGTCGGCTCGGGCGTGCGTCGCCCGTTAAGTTGTCGCCATGACAGCTGATGCTCGAGGCGCCGAGACCACTGAACTCCTGCAAACCTTGATTCGCAATCAATGCGTTAACGAGGGAACCGAGGAATCTGGCCAGGAGATTCGAAACGCCGACACGATCCAGTCATTCCTTGAAGGAGCGGGGCTCGGCGTGGAGCGATACGACGCCGCTCCCGGGCGCACCAATCTGGTTGCCCGAATCGAGGGCTCCGACCCCAATGCTCCGAGCCTCTGCTTCGACGGCCACACCGACGTGGTTCCTGTCACCGAGTCCGGCTGGGACCGCGACCCATTCGGCGGCGAGCTGATCGACGGCGAGGTGTGGGGCCGTGGAGCGGTCGACATGTTGAGCCTCACTGCATCGATGGCAGTTGTGATGCGGGCCCTCGCGAAAGATGGGTTCCGCCCGAAGGGTGATCTGGTGTTCCTTGCTGTCGCCGATGAGGAAGCGGGCAGCAAATATGGCGCTCGCTGGATGGCCGAACACCATCCTGAGGTCATCACCACCGACTACGCATTGTCAGAGAACGGCGGGATTCACTCCGGTCCGAGCGAGGCACCTCGCATCGGCATGATGATCGGCGAGAAGGGTGTCGCCTGGCGACGACTCACCTTGCGGGGCACACCGGGTCACGGCTCGCGCCCGTTCCGTTCCGACAACGCACTCGTCAAAGCAGCAGGTGTGGTGCAGCGGATCACCGACTACATCCCTCGAGCCAACTTCCACGAGCTGTGGCGTCCCCAGGTCGAGAACCTGCCGATCGACGACGATGCCAAGGCCCAGCTGCTCGACCCCGGTTCAATCGACGAACTCCTGGCCAACATGCCCAACGCCGCAATCGCAGGGCACCTCCATTCGTGTTCGCACACCACCTTCTCGGCCAACGTCATGAACAGCCAGACGAAGACCAACGTCATCCCCGACACCGTGACGATCGACATCGACATCCGCACCATGCCCGGCGACGGACCTGACGAGGTCGACGCCCACCTCCGTGAAGCACTCGGCGACCTCTACGAACACGTCGAGGTCGAGGCCCTGATGAACGATCAGGCAAGCGCCAGCCCCGCCGACACTCCTCTGTGGGACAGTCTCGCTCGAGCTGTAGCGAACCCGTTCCCGACAGCTCGCATCACCCCAGAGTTCATCGTCGGCTTTACCGACAACCGGGTCCATCGAGACCTCGGAGCCGTGGCCTACGGCGCAGGGCTGTTCAGTCCCACTCTGACTGGCGCCGAGTTCGGCAGTCGCTTCCATGGCAACAACGAACGAATCGACACCGAGTCGCTGGCGCTTACGACGCAGTTCTACCTAGACGTGGTGACCGACCTCTTGGGCTGAGTACCAGGCTCGCGAGACCACAGGTTTGTCGTGATCGGTCAATCGGGGAAACCCTCAGCAAGCTCGCGTAGCTCGATCGGCAGCCGGGCGAGAGCTTCTGCCTCGCCTTCGCTGGCAAGTCGAAGCTGACGCACCAGGTCGTCCTCAGACCGAGGTTGTTGTTGCTCCACGGCGTCCAAGAGGTCTTCAGCGAGTGGGAGGGAATGTTCGGCGATCTCCGCCGTCAGGACCAACGCACCGGCCACATCACCAGACCGACCGGTATAGAACGCCACCTGCGCCCGCGCAGTCAACGTGTCGGGATGATCCGCACCCAACACCCTCAACGAATCAGCGGCAACACCCTCATACAACACCAACGCACCAGCCACATCACCAGACTCACCGGTATAGAACGCCACCTGCGCCCGCGCGTTCGCCGTGTCGACGTGATCAGCTCCATACCAGTTCTCTATGAGGCCCAGGACTTCTACTGTGTCCGCGAGAGCTTCTCGATCCGACTGTCTCCCAGCCTGTCCGCGACTGTGTATCGCGTCGAGGTGAACGACAAAACCAAGGGGACTGTCCGCGTCGAGACTGGCCGCAAGGTTCGACATGCGATCTGCGCATCGCTGCGGATCAGTGTGCCGATTCCAACTGGCCGAAAGCCACTCCAATTGAGACGCTCTGTCGTCGGAACTCAAACTCGCTTCGGCTTGGCCGGCAGCGTCGAGCATTGCCGCGACTCGCAGGATCGCCGGTTTCGTGCGGTCGTCTTCGCTGAGGGCGCCTTGGATCGTTGCCTGGGTACGCGGGTCAATAGATCTGATAGCCGGTTCGCGGTCGAGCGCTCTGAGCGCGATTGCTTCAGCGATCAACCCGAGCTGGATGGATGTTCGGTTCGATTCAGGGTGGGCGATCCAGATGCGGGCTTGGGCGAGCAGATCGCTCGCTGAACCGCTCACGTAGCCGTGGTCGTGGCTACGTGGTTCATGCGCGAGCGTTTCGGCTAGGTAGCGTTCTTGTTCACTTTTTGGAGCCGCGTCGCGCAGCTGGGCGAGTCGGGTGGTTGGGTCATACCAAATCTTGAGGATCTGGACGACAAGCGTCAACGGTTCAGTGTTGTTGGTGCGGTAGTTGAAGTGGTGCCGCAGAAGGGGCTCGCGGAGTTCGTACCAAGTGCTGCGCTGGTCGGTTCCCGGGACCTTTCGGCCACGAACCCAGCCGGCAGCGGCGAGTCGACCGAGGGTGGTGCCTGCGAGTCGTTGGTCGAGCCCAGTAGCGGCGGCAAGTTCGGTAGCTGTTTGTGAAGGTTGACCGGTGCCGAGGCTCTCGATGATTGCTTCTTCGTTGGGCCCGAGGTCCCACAAGCGTTGTTGGTAGTAGGTGACGAGTTCTTCGAGAAGTTGTTCGAGTGCAGGGACGAGTTCGTCGAGATTCTCGACGGTCAAGATGTCGGCGAGGATTGTCCACAGCCGCGGTGATCCTCCCGTGAGGTGGCTGAGAGCTTGGAGTCGTGCCTGCCCGCTCTGGGATTCGACGTAGGCGAGGAGGTCAGGGTCCTCCGGACGCAAATGGGCGAGGAGCTGGGTGCCTTCTTCGAGGTTGAGTTCGTTGAGGTGTTCGATGTTGAACGACCCAAATAACGGTTTGACTCTGCTTTGCACCCCTTCGAAGAGCAAGGGAGTGCTCGCGAGTAACAACACGCTGTGGGTGTTCTCGATCCAGCCTCTGAGATCGCGTTGACCGGGCTCGCCGAGCTTTCTGAAGATCCGGTCGAGGTTCTCGATGATCAAGAGAAGTCTGCGTCCGTCGAGCAGTTCGGCGATGCGAGTTTCTGCGTGACCGATGTCGAGTTCGAGTCGGGTCGGGACAGGGTCGAGCGACTTGATGATGTGGTGCAGCAGCCTCGGGTAGCTCGTGATGCCGATGCCGTCTTCGGGGATGGCGGTGATGGCCAGCCTGTCGGCGATTGCGGGTGCTGTTTCGACTGCGTGGCGGGCAACGGTGAGTAGGTGGGTTTTGCCTGATCCACGCGGCCCAATGATGAGGCTGTGGGCGAGGTTGTCTGTGTCAACCGCGTTCGTAATGCGTTGGTGAATTCGGGCGAGAAGTTCTTGACGTCCAACCGTGCGTCGTTGAAGGTCGGCAGGGTTTTCTCGGGTGGGGGTGAAAGGTCGGGGTTTGGTCGCCATTGTCAGCTACCGGTGAGGCGCTGGATGGTGAGTTCGGGGCGAGGTGGTCGTCGGTCGAGGGTGACCGCAGCCAGCCGGTTCGCCAGTTCGTCGATGGTGAGCGGTTGGTTCGCGAGCGCGTATTCGTTGAGGCAGGCTTCGGCGATCGGGGCGTCTGGTCCGTAGTACGAGGTAAGGCGGTCGCGGTAGTGGCGAAAGTCGCACGGATCGTCAGGGTCTTCGATGAGCCTGGTGAGGATTGCCTCGATGTCGGCTGCCTCAACGTGGCTGCTCTTGGCGGCTTGTGCTGCGAGCTGATGTACGTAATAGGCGCTGTCGCCTGCGTTGGTAGCGATGGCTTCGGCGAGCGCTGGAGGATCGACGGTCTCGATCTCTTCGCCCAGAATGAGGCAGCGGACGTGAAACACTGCCTCTTGGTGTTCGAGTTTCCCAAGCCGAATGGTAGTGAGGTCACTGATGACGCTGAGGTCATCAACGACGTGGTGTAGCCCAATAGAACCAGACAGGATCATGGTGAGTTTGCCTGCGTGTTCGTGGCGAACTCTGCGCAGCGACCTGAGAAACTCGTCGGCATGTTGGGGGTCCTGCTGCGCGAATCCTTGAGCAAGGACCGTAATTTCGTCAAGGATCAGCACGACTTGTCGGTTGCCGGCGTGTTTGCCAACGAAATCGAAAAGGTCGTCGACAAGTGGGTCCGCTGTCGACTTGTTCGTGCGCTGAATGCCGATCCCTTGGTAGGTGACGTCGACGCTGAGATCCCATTTGTCGAGTTCTCTTCGCAGGAAACTCACCTGGGTGAGTGCTTCCCGGAGGCGTTGGCCGAATTGGTCAGGTCGCGAAGTCTCTGCGCTGACCCCAATGACAGTGACGTCTTGGGAATCGAGGACGTGTGAGATCAGGGTGAACAGTGAGGATTTGCCGGTGCGTCGATCTCCAGCGATGTGTGCTCCATGGTTCCCCGGGCCTCGGACCGTAGCAAGACTTGCGGCCACTTCATCGAGCTGGCCGATGTGGTCAAGTGCCGCGATGGGAGCACCCGTGTTGGCCGTGATTGGCCAGGGCTCGTCACAGTCATCTCGAAGCGGATTCATCATCATGTTTTAAAGTGTACACTCGTTATAGTGTACATGTCTAGTGTTGTGTTCCTTGTGGTCCCCCGACGCGCAACTGACGCACGGTGAGTAGGTTCCTGAGCACGAACAACCGGGGGATGCCGTGACCACAGACAACTCGCTGACCGCCAGGCGCGACCGGGCACTCGGCGCTGGGATGCCGCTCTTCTACCGGGAACCTTTGCACCTCGTAAGGGGTGAAGGCGCCTACCTGTTCGATACCGATGGCCGACGCTACGCAGACCTGTACAACAACGTGCCATGCGTCGGACACGGAAACGCTCGAGTCGCCGAGGCCATGAGTCGTCAGCAATCGACGCTGAACGTGCACAGCCGCTACCTCCACGAAGGAATCGTCGAGTTCGCTGAGCGCCTAGCTGGCATGCATGGGGACCAGATCGAAAGCGTCGTGTTTGCCTGCAGCGGCACCGAGGCAATCGAGGTGGCGCTACAAATGGCGCGCACCGCGACCGGCAACCGCGGCATCATCGGCACCAACGCCACCTATCACGGCAACAGCAATGACGTCATCGGGCTGACACATGCCCCTCACCAGCCCGGGACGTACCCCGAGATTCGATCAATTCCGTTTCCGGAACGGCTACGACCAATCGCTTGCGGCCTTTCTGACCCTGAGCTTGCAGACGCCTACCTCGCCGAACTCCGCAGCTCGATCGACAGTCTCAAAACCTCGGAAGCCGGGTTCGCCGCTGTCATCTTTTGCTCGATTCTCGCCAATGAGGGTCTGCCGGACGTGCCGGAGGGTTTCATGGCTCGGACTGCCGAGATAGTGCACAACGCAGGCGGGCTGATGATCGCCGACGAAGTACAGGCTGGATACGGACGCACCGGGCAATTCTGGGGCTACGACGTCACCGGGTTCCAACCCGACATCGTCGTAACCGGCAAACCCATGGGAAACGGGCTTCCGCTATCAGCGACCGCTGCCAGTCGGGACCTAGTCGAGCGATTTCGGGCCACAAGCGGCTACTTCAACACGTTCGCATCGAGTCCATTGCAAGCGGCAGTCGGCATGGCAGTTCTGGACGAAATCGAAGATCGGGGCCTACTGGCGTCGGTGACCGAGATCGGAGCCAATCTGAAGGCCGAACTCGCCAAACGACTCGGCAACGCGAGCTGGCTCGGCGACGTACGAGGCCATGGCCTCTTCGTCGGCGTTGAGATCGTCAGCGACAAGGACAGCCTGGCGCCCGACAAACGACGCGCCATCGACATCATCAACCATCTCAAGGACCTGGGGTTCCTGACCTCGAACGCCGGGGCCCACAACAACGTCGTCAAGATCCGCCCGCCACTCGTATTCAGCAGCCAAGACGCGACCGACTTTCTTGTCGCCTTCGACCAAACCGTTGCCGACATCGGCTCGTGACCAACCCACTCAGCGACGAAGATGCAGCTGTTTACGAGACTGCTGCGCGAACAGCACTCGCCGAGTTCGGTGTCCCCGATAGCGAGCTGCATCTGGTCTCAGTCAGCGAGAACATCACATACAGAGCCACCAACTCCGACAGCCAGTTCGTGGTTCGTCTACACCGCCCCGGATACCTGACCTACGAGGAACTGGAGTCCGAGGCCGTGTGGCTGCAGGCTCTGACTGACGGCGGACTTGATGTGCCCCACCCACTCACCGCTCTCAACGGACAGCAGCATGTCCTCATCCCGATCCCGAACCGGGCCGAGTCACGTTACGGCGGGCTGTCTCGATGGGTTGACGGCGACGTCGTGGGTCGGAGCGGGCAACCGACGCTCGACCATTTCGCCCAGCTCGGTGCACTCATGGGCACCCTGCACAATCAAGCGAGTCAATGGAACCCGCCGGGGGGCTTCCGGCGACGTCGTCTCGACTCCGACGGCTTGCTCGGCGAAGAGCCGTCGTGGGGACGGTTCTGGGAGCATCCGGCCCTGGCGGACGACGAGCGTCGGCAACTCCTCACCGCCCGCGACCAGTTCCGGGAAACGCTCGCCGATTATGGCACCGACTGCAACACGTTCAGCATGATTCACGCTGACCTGCACCTCAACAACCTGCTGACGAAGCCGGACGGAAACCTCAGCATCATCGACTTCGACGACGCTGGTTTCGGTTGGCACCAGTACGACCTAGCAGTAGCTCTCTTCCATTCGGACGAGGCGCCGGACCGACCTGCGGCGCGCCGAGCCCTGATCAACGCCTACCGAGACACCCGCCCAATTTCCGACAATGACCTCGCGCTCGTTTCGATGTTCGAGGTAATACGCGGCATGGCTGTGATCGGCTGGATTGACCAACGACCCGAACTAGGCCTGTCTCGAGAATTTGTCCGCGAAGTCATCGAGACGACGATCGACGGCATCGGCTAGGTATCTGCGGTTCGCTTCGGGAAGATGAACGCGAACACCAGAGCCTGGCCTGTCCACAGCACCAAGGACAGAATCCACACCTTCTGGATGCCGGCAAGGAACTCGGCGGAGGAGGCGGGCCGGCCAATGAACGAGATCGCTATCGCCACCGCGATTGCGATCGCCAACTGGAAGATCGTGGTGCGTCCAGCACCTGCCATTCCGAACTGGCGCGGCTGCACGTCACGCATGGTCGCTCCAACCAACATGGCGAAGCTGCAACCAGCTGAAATGCCGATAAAGATTCCCGGCAGCAACAAACCGCCCAGATAGTTCGGATCGGTGTCGGTCAGCACCAGGTGCAACAACGCTCCGATTGCCCCCGCGACACCGCCGACCATGAGGATCGGACCGTTCCCTATCCGATCAGCGAGGCGACCCGTTATCGGCGACAGCACCGTCGCAATCACCGGGCCTGGAGCGATGGCAAAACCAGTCTTCAGCACCGACCACTCCCATGTCCGCTGGATGAACTCGGGCAAGACCACGAGCCATCCGAAGAAGGCCACCACAAAAAAGACTGAGCCAAGGTTCCCAATTGAGTACGTCGGTAGGCGTAACAGCGCCAGATCGAACAGGGGCCGGGGGTGACGATTGCTACGAAACACGAACACGGCGATGAGCACCACTCCGAGGCTGAACACCCCGAGAGTGCGCCCCGAGGTCCAGCCCCAGTCAGTCCCCTGCACGATGCCGAGCACAAAAGCTCCGACGCCGAGAGACGCCAAAGGCACGCTGATCAGATCAACGTTGCCGGGCACACTCTCTCCAACGCTTTCTGTCAGCCACTTCGGAGCGATGATCAACGCACCAAGCGCAACGGGCACATTGATGAGAAACACTGCCCGCCAGCCGAATGCGTCGACCAATAAGGCGCCGAGCGATGGGCCAACGGCAGCAGCGAGACCGCCCATCGCCCCCCAGATCCCAATAGCCATCTGTCGACGTTGGATCGGAAACGCGGTCAACAGCAGCGCCAGACCCGCTGGGAACTGCAGCGCCCCACCAATCGACTGAAGCACCCGAGCGGCAATCAACAACTCTGCCGACGGTGCGACGCCTGACAGGAACGATCCAACAACGAATACGCCGAGTCCCCAGAGGAACAGTCGCTTACGGCCGTGGCGGTCTGCGGTCCAACCCGACGGCAGCAACAACGACGCAACGCCGATGTTGTAGGCCGTGATCACCCACGACAATGTTGAGGGCGACGAGTTTGGGAACGCCTCCGCGATCTCAGCTCTTGCGAGAGAAATCACGGTGATCTCCAGCGAGACCATGAACCCGACAATCGACGTGATGGCTAGAGTGCGCCACGCCGCCTTGGGAATCTCTATGACGTTGCCTGGCGTGGTCACGAACTCCTTCAGACCGGCGCGTCGGCAGTGAGGACGATCTTGCCGAAGAACCTTCGTTCCTCAAGAGCTCGATGCGCTTCGACTCCTTCGGGCAGCGGGACGACCGAGTCGATCGCTGGCTTCAGCGTTCCGTCCTTCACCATTGCCAACAAGGCGCTGAGATCCTCAGACTTCCAGCCGTTGGATCCACGGATGTCCATCTCAGCGGTCCAGATGAACCGAAGATCGGTTTGTGGGTCATAGCCGGCGGTGGCACCACAAGTGAGTACCCGCCCACCCAGCTTTACGCAGCGGAGCGACTTCGGCCATGTATCGCCGCCGGTGAAATTGACGACAACGTCGTACCCACCACCGTTGAATAGGCTGCCAGTGTGTTCCTTGCAGTAGCGGGCGAAGTCGACCTCGTTGTAGTTGATTGTCTCGTCAGCCCCAATTGCCCGTAGTTGCCCGCATTTCTCGTCCGAGCCGGCGGCAGCGATCACATAAGCGCCGACCTGCTTAGCGAGCAGCACTGCGCATGAGCCAACGCCGCCTGACGCTCCCAAGATGAGGACCTTGTCGCCAGCAGACACTTGGCCACGGGTGAACATCATGCGGTGGGCGGTGCCATACGCGACAGGAAGACACGAAGCGTCTTCGTAGGAGATGTCGTCGTCGAGGGAAATGAGCTGGCTCGCATTGACCACTACGTAGTCGGCGTAGGCGCCCCACCATGTATCGCCAATCATCCACATCTTGCCGTTGTCGAGATCCCAGAAGACAGGGTCGACCAGCACTCGATCGCCTGTCGACCAGCCCTCAACGCCGGGGCCGAGTTCGGCCACCTGTCCAGCGGCATCGCAGCCCGGAATTCCGGGCAACGGGACCTTGATGCCCGGCATGCCCTTACGAGTGAAGACATCGTGATAGTTCAGCGAGCAGGCCCGCACGGCCACTCGCACCTGGCCCGGCAGAAGCTCGGGAGCGTCGATATCGCGGTACCTCAGGACGTCGATCTCGCCATGTTCGTCAAAGACGATTGCTTTCATGATGTGCTCCTTGCCATCTCATCAAGACACTCAGTTCGGAGCGCCTTGACCGTTCCGGCGTATGCGCCAGGATCGAGAGTCTCAGCAAGTTCGGTGGCGATCTCCACTGCGCGATCGATGACTTGATCGGCTGGCACTGCTTCATCAAGGAACCCTGCGTCGACGCCACCTTGACCATCGACCAAGGTGGCGTTCACAACGCACCGCTGCAGGTATCGCTTACTCAACCGCTCTTGCGCTATTGCTAGAGCCCAGCCGGGAAGCACCATGGCGATGGCAACCTCGTTGAGACCAATCTTCACTGGACCGTCGACACCGACTCGTTGGTCGCAACCGAGCAACAGCAGGGCGCCAGCAGCTACCGCGTGACCGCGTGCCGCAGCGACGATCGGGATCGAGGCGCCGTAGCACTGGCTGACCAACGCTCCGCCCGCCCGGACCATGTCGGCAATGGCGGCTTGATCGCCGCCCTTGATGACATTCAGATCGAACCCACCAGAGAACACGGCTTCACGGCCAGAGATCACCGCGGCGCGAGTGCCCTCGTCGGCCTCAGCCGCAGACACCTCGGCGGATATTGCGGCGACCAGGTCGGGACCGAATGCGTTGGCCCGTCCATCATCAACAGAAATGACACGGACCGCGCCACGTTGTTCTACGGAGACAGCTTCATGCGACATGCCGGCGACGATACGCGTCCGGAACCCGACTCGCCTCGGACATGGGAGTTACCCGGGAGTAATGTCGAGGTATGGCGACTCCAGTGTCGGAACTTGATCTCCCCACGCTCGACTTCGATCCGTTCTCTCGGGAGGACGAACGTCGAGAGATCATCGCTATGGCCCAGCGCCAAAGTTGGCTAGCGAAGACCGAACTCGGAACGATGGTGACCCGCTACGACGACGTCACATCAATCTTGCGCGATCGACGCTGGCATTCGGCGCTAGCGCTCATTGCTCAGATGCAGCAGTTCGACAACTCCGAGTGGACCGAACGTAACTCAAACCGCAAGAGCATCCTCTCGACCGAGGGACCCGATCACACCCGTCTGCGCCGGATCGTTAGCCCAGCATTCACGCCTCGGTCAGCTGATCGACTGCGTCCATTCATGCGCTCAGTCATGGAGGACCTGATAGATCCGTTTATCGGCAACGGACACTGCGAGTTCGTAGCCGAGGTGTGCGAGCCCTATCCCATCCCCATCATCTGCGAGCTTCTCGGCGCGCCCCCGGAGAACTGGGAGATGTTCAGCCGCCTCGCCGTCGACATCTTCAAGCTGTTCAACGGCAATCTGGCCGAAGACGCTCCAGCGATCATGGCCGCACAGGATGAGATGAACGAGTACATGGCTCAGCTCATCGTCGAACGCCGGGCCGCACCCCAAGAAGACCTCCTCACCGATCTCATCGCTGCCGAGGATGAGGGAGACCGACTCGACAACATCGAACTTCAGTCGATGGCTCAGGCGGTCCTGCTCGCCGGCACTGACACGACCCGCAACCAGCTGGCCTGTGCCATGGCGCTTTTCGCTCAGCACCCAGAGCAGTGGGAGCTCCTCCGCAACCAGCCCGAGCTCGCTCCACGGGCTGTCGAGGAGGTCATGAGGTACCTCGGAGCAGTGCGTGGCACGGTTCGATTCGCCAGCGAAGACATCGAATACAACGGGGTTCTCTTCCCCCAAGGTTCGCTGATCGCCACCAGCTTTCTCGGCGCCAACTTCGACGACACGCAGTACACCGAGGCTGGGGCGTTCGACATTAGTCGCAAAGCCGACTCCCCACACATGACCTTCGGCAGCGGCATCCACTTCTGCCTCGGGGCGGCGCTCGCTCGGGCCGAGCTCCAAGAGGCCCTTCTGGTTCTGTCGAAACGCATGCCTGAAGTACGACTCAACGGCGAGATCGAGTGGAAACCAATCAACGTTGGAATTTGGGGTCCGGAAGTTTTGCCGCTCGCTTGGAGTTGAGGCAGGCATGAACGCCCGCATCGACAACCTGATTGCCCTCATCGATCACGCCCTCGACGAGACCGGTCTCCCAAGGCGGGCCGAATCAGCGGCATCACATGTGGCCAGCGACCTCACCGACCACGGCCAGCGTTACTTCGCTGAGTCCCAAGGTGTCGTTATCCCACCCGGCTGTTGGCGTTGCCAATCCAATGACGCACTGCAGCCGAGGACCGGGCTTTGTCGACCATGTCAGCTCTACCTCGCCGACGTCTACGACGACGATCCAATGCCTGCGTTTGCGCCTGAATCACTGCGCGACCAGATCTCGGCAGCGGCTCAGACTGTGATGACAGACCTGACAAGTCGCAAACAGTCTGCTCTCTGACGCACACCGAATAACGCAAAGCGACCGGGCCACAAGGACCCGGTCGCTTACAACTCCGTCAGGATCTGACGTCAAGGTCTGACGTCAGCCGGAGACTCTCTCGGTAGAAACAGCGTCAGAGCTTGTTCAGCGCTTCTTCTTGGCAGTGAGGAGCCATGCCTTCATTGGAGCTGAAGTCGAAAGTTTGATCGAACGGCTCCGCTTGATCTTGATGGCTGCGCCGGTCTGAGGGTTACGACCCTTGCGGGCTTCACGCTGACCCATGCTGAACGAACCAAAGCCCGCCCATGAAACCTTTTCGCCCTGCTTGACGACTTCAGCGGTGTGATCGAAGAAGGCGGAGAGCACGCTCTCGGCTTCCTTCTTGCTGACGCCTGCGCGATCAGCGACGGACTGGATGAGTTCTGCTTTAGTTGCCACGGGAGTTCTCCTGTTACCGCAACGCTCCGGCGCTGCGGTTCACAAGAACACCAGACAGTTCGGGGCATGTGGGGGATACTCGCCACGAAACCCAACAAATTCGCTAGTTCTGTGACAGCCGCCACGCTGCGCCCATCGATATGAGGGCCATGGCTGACAACAGAAAGTAGAAGGCGGTGAACGATCCGGCAGCGCCACCGATCCGACCACCGAGGCTTGGGCCGAGTATCGAGGCTGGCCCGTAGAAGATCGTCATGGCGCCAAACACGGCGGTGAAGTCGCGGTCGCCAGCGCGGTCTCTCGTGTCGGCCGCAATAAGACTTGGGATCGATGCCGAGCAGGACCCGACTGCAAAAATGCTCAGCGCGACAAGCGACTTGGTGCCACTCGTCAGCCCGAGAAGACTGACCGACAGCAACAGAAACACCATCATCATCACCCGAGGTCGACCCAAACGATCACTCAGGCGGCCGAACCCCATGGCTCCCGCAATGGACCCGAATCCCATCAACGTGAACATGAGCGTCGTGAAGGTTCGGTCGAAACCGGCGTCGTCCTCGAGCATACGTCCGAGGAACAACCCGTACGAAGCGGCAATGAACCCGAAACTGGCGTAGGCGATCACAGCAGGCCGCCACGCAGATTGTTTGAACAACGGCCGCATTCCTACTGGACGTTCTTCGCTCGGCAATTCGGGCCGACGGAACCCGAAGGTCAGGAAGCCCAACAGCACCACAGAAAAGCCGAAGGCCATGATCCATGTCGGGCGCCATAGACCATCGTCATCGGCCAGCTTTCGAATGAGCGTCGTGAGGACGGGTACCAGAATGAACGCAACGCCCATCGTGCCAGTCAACGACCCCATCACCGCCCCGCGTCGATCTGGGGTGGCTTCGGCTGCTACGAGGGTTGGCATCGACAGCCAAATGCCAGGCCCTCCGAGGCCGGCCAGGAAAACACCCGCGAACAGCATCGCAACGCTGTTGGCGAACACCAGCAAGCCAAGACCCGCCGCCACTATTGTCATGCCTGCTCTGAGCAGGTTGAACGGAGCCAGGCGGGCGCCGACAAAGGTGATGACGATGACGCCCACGAAATAGGCGCCAAAGTTGGTCGCGCCGAGGTAGCCCTCTATGTCAGAGCCGAGTTCGAGTTCGTCGCTGATGGCCGGCAAGACGGTCTGGAGAGTGGCCCGACCAAACGCATGGGAAACAATGCCGCTCATGGAGATAGCAATGACACGCCCCCACCGGACGTGACTCTCCTGATTGGTCGTCGGCATACGGGTCCTCGGAACGGGCCGGCCCTGGCTCGACGCGTTCCCGCACCCTACGATCTCACCCATGCCGAAGTACGACTACCGCTGTCCCACTTGCGAAGACCGCTTCGAGCTCATGCGACCTATGTCGCAGTCGAGCGAACCAGCCACATGTCCCCAGGGACATAACGGTGCCCGACGTCTCTTGTCGGCGTTCGCATCAGTCGGCAACGCCACTCCCGGATCGGACCCCGTGTCGTCATGGACCGGTTCGGACACACCGAGCGGCGGTTGCTGCGGCGGGGCGTGCGGAGGTCACTGACCTCACGGTCTGAGGAGTCAGTCGAGGAGACCGTCGAGGAAAGTATCGACCTCATCGGTGAGGTTGACCTTCGGCAGCGAGGCGCTCGGTTGGTCGCCACCTGTGCCTGGGCCCGCGCCTTGTTCATCGAAGAGATCACGGACCGGTTCCAGGAATCGAGACAGCGGCGCCAGGTGATGGCGATCGTCTTGGCCGTACCGATGGATGTGATATCTCAACGGGAACGTGACGTTCAGGTGATCCTTCGCCCTCGTGAGGGCCACGTACAACAAGCGACGTTCTTCTTCTAGGCCTTCTTCGTCACCCAACGCCATATCCGACGGCAGGTTGCCGTCGGCGGCATGGAGCAGATGAACAGCTCGCCACTCGCCGCCTTTGGCCGAGTGAATGGTGGACAGGGTGAGGTATTCGTCGTCGATGTGGGGTTCAGCGGCGTAGTTACCGGTTCGTTCGGGCGGATCGAGGATGAGTTCGGTAAGAAACCGGGCCCGCGAGCGATATCCGCTAGCAGTGATGGCGAGCTGATCAAGGTCGGCCAGACGAGCCGCGAAGTCGGCGTACTTGCGAGGGAACACCGCCTCACAGAACGGTCGGAGCCGATCGATTTGAACGGACGGGGCGACGACATCGACATCGACTTCACCTGCACCGCTCGGTCCGGGGCCAATGCAATCGAGCCAGGCCCGGCGCAGGACGTCGAGGTCGTCGCGCGCTGCGGGAGGGAACGACAGGTCGTCGTTCAGGAAACGTTTCAACGACCCGACTGCGTCGTCACCGTTGAGCCCCAACTCGCCGAACAGGCACTTCACCGTTGCTGGCCCTACTCCTTCGAAGGAGAGCAGCACCCGCGACCACGCCAGCTGATCGGCCGGATTGTCGAGCACCCTCAGTAGGGACATCAGGTCTTTGACGTGAGCGGCTTCGAGGAACTTGAGGCCGCCGAACTTCACGAAGGGGATGTCGCGGCGAGCAAGCTCGAGTTCGAGATGATCGCTGTGGTGTCCGGCCCTGAACAGAACCGCTTGCTCCATCAACGAAACGCCTTCTTCGCGCAGTGCGAGGATGCGTTCGCAGACCCAGTTCGACTGGGTTGCCTCATCGGAACAGGTGACCAACTTCGGGGTAATGCCCCCGGACCGATCGCTCCACAACTCCTTGGCGAGATGGTGTTCGCTCTGGGCCAGCACCGCGTTTGCAGCGGCAAGAACGGGGTTAGTCGATCTGTAGTTCTGCTCGAGGGTGACCTTGCGTGCCCCGGCGAAACGTTCGTCGAACGTACGGAGATGGTCGACGGTGGCAGCGCGAAAGCTATAGATGGCCTGGGCATCGTCGCCAACGACCGTGACTTGGGCGTACGCCGAAAGCGACCGGATGATGTCGTCCTGGATCGGGTTGGTGTCCTGATACTCGTCGACGAGGACGTGATCGAAGCGGCGACAGACCTGCTCGCCCACCTCGGGCGAGACGCATAGTGCCCGCCAATGGAGCAACAAATCGTCATAGTCGAGGACCTGTTGCTGACGTTTACGCACCGTGTATTCGCGCAACATGGCCCGAATGCCTTCAAGATGTTCGGCGCACCAAGGGAACTGCTCGTCGAGGACTTTCGCCAGCTTGCTCTGGCTGTTGACCATGCGCGAGTGGATGCTGGCGATGGTGTCCGAGCGTGGGAAGCGGCGGCCGGTGAGGTCCTTGGAAAGATCTGCTCTGACGAGGCCCATCAAGTCCGACGCGTCGCCCTGATCGAGCACGGTGAACGAGGGTGACAGCCCAACGGGTTCGGCGTGCATACGCAGCAAACGGTTGGCGATGGCGTGGAACGTGCCTCCCCAGACGCGGGCCGCTGCACGACGATCGGTCATCGCAGCAACCCGATCGACCATCTCCTGCGCCGCCCGACGGGTGAACGTGAGCAGCAGGATGCGATCGGGGTCGGCGCCCTCGGCGACAAGACCTGCGACTCGAGCCGCCAAAGTTTTTGTCTTTCCGGTGCCCGCTCCGGCGACGATCATGAGGTGCTGATCGCGTTGTTCGACCGCAAGACGTTGCTCTGGGTTGAGGCCGGTGAGCCAGGGAGCGTCTTGAGGACTGTCGACGGCAGCATCCACGAACATAAGTTCGATGCTAGCGCTCGCCTGCGACAACAGCGATCGGGACCACACGGAGCGAAGTAGTTTCCTAACGTGAGCAGCGATCGGCCCGTCGTGGGCAACACCATCAGCGAGTCAACTCCCCACTGGCCAACCCCGGCCGCCCCGCCCGATGGCTCCCCAAACGTGTTGGTCATCTTGTTCGACGACGTGGGCTTCAGCGATTTCGGCTGCTACGGATCGCCAATCGACACACCGACCATCGATCGCCTCGCCGGAGGGGGCCTGACATACACCGGCTTCCACACCACGGCGATGTGTTCGACGACCAGGGCCGCTCTGCTCACTGGCCGCAACCACCACTCCGTCGGCATGGGTTCGCTTGCCAACTTCGACAGTGGTTTCCCGGGTTACACCGGCAAGATCGCCAAGTCGGCCGGCACCCTCGCAGAGATGCTCGGTGAACACGGGTACCGCAACTACATGCTGGGCAAATGGCACGTGACGCCGCTGACCGAGACGGGCCCAACGGGCCCCTTCGACGGATGGCCACTTGGTCGAGGCTTTGATCATTTCTACGGTTTCCTCGACGCCGAAACCGACCAGTACGCGCCCGAGCTGGTGCAGGACAACAGCCACATCACGCCTCCCGGCAGATACGAAACCGGCTATCACGTCACTTCCGACATCATCGACAAGGCCATTGGCTACATCAAGGGTCACGAAGCCGGAGCGCCTGACGCTCCCTGGCTGACATGGGTGGCGTTCGGCGCCTGCCACGCCCCACACCAAGCACCACGCGACCTCGTCGACAAATACGACGCCTGCTTCCAGCGCGGGTGGGACGTCGAACGCGAGGAACGCTTGGCCCGTCAGATCAGGCTGGGGATCGTGCCCGAAGGAACCGAGCTTCCGCCCCGAAACGACTTCGTGCAACCGTGGGACGACCACACAGATGACGAACGTCGGGTGTTCAGCCGCCTCCAGGGGGCCTATGCAGCGATGCTCGAACATGCCGATCAGCACATCGCCCGTCTGATCGCTCACCTCGAAGACAGCGACCAGCTCGACAACACAATCGTGCTCGTGATGTCTGACAACGGAGCCAGCCAGGAAGGTGGACCGAACGGCTTCGTCAACGCCATGGGCCCCTACAACGGGATTCCGGAATCGATGGAGGACAAGGTGGCCCGACTCGACGACATCGGCGGGCCCGACACCCACTCGAACTTCCCCTGGGGTTGGGCAATGACCGCCAACACTCCGTTGCGTCGTTACAAGCAGAACACCCATGGCGGCGGCATCCGCGACCCACTAGTGATCCACTGGCCCGAGGGCATCAGCGAGCCGGGCACCCGCGATCAGTTTTGCCACGCCAGCGACGTTGCGCCGACCCTGCTGGAGATCATCGGACTCGAAGCGCCCGCCACGATCGGCGGCATCGAGCAGCTCCCAATCGAGGGCACGAGTTTCGCCGCCACGCTGGCAAATCGTGAGGCCGTAACGGGAAAGTCGCAGCAGCATTTCGAAATGTTCGGCCATCGAGGGCTGTGGCGAGATGGGTGGAAGGCAGTGGCATTCCATCCACCAGGAACTGCCTTCGAGGATGACCAATGGGAGTTGTTCAACCTCGACGACGACTTCAACGAGACAAACGACCTCGCCGAAGCCGAGCCCGAGAAGTTGGCCGAGCTGACAGAGGCATGGTGGAAAGCGGCGCGGGCTCACCAAGTTCTGCCGCTGGACGACCGCTTCGCCCAGCGATTCGCCGAGAACGCCGAACGCCACACGGGTAACCGGACCAACTTCACCTTGTGGCGGGGCATGGGCCACGTTCCCTCAGACGTCGCACCCGACCTAAGAAGCCGTAGCTATGTCATCAACGCAACGGTCGACCTCGAGAACAGCCAACACGAAGGCGTCCTCATCTCACACGGCGATGCCACGAGCGGCTACTCGCTGTACATCCAGGACGGATACCTGGTGCACGACCTCAACATCGGGGGCAGCCACCAGATCCTGTGCTCAGACTCGCCGATTCCCCCCGGTGCCACCCAGCTCGGGTTCCGCTTGAGTCGCATCAGCGGCGATCCCGCACGGCCCCATCACGGCGTCGGCACCCTCCTCATCGACGGGGCAGAAGTCGGACGGATGGAAACCGACAACATCTTCTTCCTCATGGTCTCGTGGTCCGGGCTCGACATCGGCCTCGACCGCGGGAGTCCGGTCTCGCACTACGCGGCCCCGTTCGAATTCACGGGCCACCTGACCAAGGTCACCATCGACCTCGAAAACGACCAAGAGCTCGACGCCGAGGGTGTCATGAACGCCGAAATGTTGAGGGAGTAAGAACGCAGTGAGCACCACACAACAAGCCCGACATCCCGAGCTGCTCCGGCTCAGCGACCCGCCGACGATCATCGGTTCTCGCTGCGGCGACTGTGATCGAGTGGCGTTCCCTATGGATCCGTTCGGATGTGAACAATGCGGCGCCACGCCGGATCGGTTCAGCGAGGTGAAGCTTGCGGCACGTGGCGAGATACACGCCTTCGCCACTGTTCACCGTCATCACCACCCACGACCGGAGACGCCGTTCACCGTCGCCACAATCGTTCTAGATGACGGCCCGACGCTCAAGGCAGTAGTCGTTGGCGACACTGAGGCGATCGTCGGCGCCCGAGTCGAAGGTGTGCTGGAGACCTGGGAAATCGAAGGCAATGTCGAGACGGTTGACCTTCGATTTCGGGTGGTGAGCTGAGATGGCTCGCAACCTCCTCGCCGACCGGCCGGTCTACGTCGTGGGTATCGGGATGCACCGTTACCAGCGCCGCTCGGACACTCCCTACATCGCCCTTGGACTCACCGCCGCACGCGAAGCGCTCGCCGATGCCGGCATTAGCTGGCCTGACGTCGAAGTTGCGTACACCGGCACAGCACTGCTCGGAATGGGCGCGAGTCGGATCATGTTGAGTCGCTTGGGCTCGACTGGCATACCCATGACTCAGGTCGAGAACGCGTCAGCATCCGGTTCGAGTGCTGTCAGCCAGGCGTGTCTTGACGTCGCTTCGGGTCGCAGCGACGTCGCCTTCGCCCTCGGGGTGGACAAGCAGAGCGGCGGCCTCTCTCCTGCGCCAGGCGACGCTGGGATCCACAACCTCGAAGGCGGAACGGTGGTCCCGTTCACCCACTTCGCTCTATTGGCCTCGGAGTACATGGCCGCCCACGGCGTCACCGCTGAACAGGTAGCTCAGGTGGCGCTCAAGAACCACCGCAACGGGGCCCGCAACCCATTCGCTCAGCGGCAGAAAGAAAGGACACTCGACGAGATACTCGCCGAGCCGATCTCTGGATCGATGACCCGTCTGCAGTGTTGCCCAGTGGGCGAAGGAGCCGCGGCGGTCATCGTCGCCTCCGAAGAAGGCATCGCTCGCCTCAGCATCGATGCGAGCCGAGCGATTCGAGTGTTGTCATCTGTCACCCGCACCGAACGCCTTTATGCCCCTGGCGAAGGGATCGATGCGGCGCTCACTGCTGAAACAGCCGGCGCTGCGTTCGAGGAAGCCGCCGTCAACCCGCTCGATATCGATGTACTCGAAGTCCACGACGCATTCTCGATCGAAGAGCTGCTGTACACCGAGGCCCTCGGGCTCTGCCAACCAGGCGAAGCAGCATCGCTCGTAGCGTCGGGCGACTTCGATCTTGGCGGTCGCTGCGCAGTCAGCCCATCGGGCGGCTTGCTATCGATGGGCCATCCCATCGGCCCAACCGGAGCCGGCCAGATCGCGGAAGTCACCCGCCAGCTCCGAGGCGAAGCTGGCGATCGTCAGCAGCCAGGTGCCACCACCGGATTAGCCCACATGGTGGGCATCGGAGCCGTCTGCGTGGTCCACGTTCTGCAACGTTCCTGAGCCTGCTTCGGACACAGGGTTCCGGGTCAACTTAACTTTTTGTACAATTCCCGCATGGCACTAGATCTGGCCCGCTTCGGCCTCACCACCGACATCGTCGACGAAACCGGTTACTCCCGCAGCGTCGGCCGATTCCAGGAACAGGGCATCCGCCTGCCGACGTTCGCCGAGCTGTCTGATCCCTCCACCATCGATGACGCTATCTGGGACGATCTCGGCAGCGTTGATCGCAACGCGGCCGACGCTCGCAACCTTTTCCGGGTCCACTGGTACAACGATCTCGAGGGAGGACGCACCGACGTTCCCGACCACGTCGTCCTTCCACCAGAGCTCACTGGTGTCGATGCCAAGATCGTCGTCGCTTTCGGTAACCGGTTCCCGATGATCGGCGCCCATAAAGTTCTCGCTGCTTATTCCTGTCTCGTTCCTCGCATTGTTTCGGGCCAGTTCGACCCGACCCGCCACCGTGCTGTGTGGCCATCCACAGGTAACTACGCCCGTGGTGGTGTGGCGATCAGTCGCATCATGCAGTGCCGCGGCGTCGCTGTGCTCCCCGAAAACATGAGCCGCGAACGTTTCGAGTGGCTCGATACCTGGGTTCCCGACCCAGCCGACGTCATCCGGACCCCTGGGTCGGAAAGCAACGTCAAAGAGATCTACGACGCATGCCACGTACTGTCCCAGGATCCGGGCAACTTCATCCTCAACCAGTTCTCCGAGTTCTCCAACCACGTCGGCCACTACCAAGTCACTGGCGGAGCGCTCAGTCACATATTCAAGAACCTTCAGGCTGACAACCCAGATCTGCGTCTCGCCGCCTTCGTTTCGGCCTCCGGTTCTGCAGGCACGCTCGGTGCTGGCGACCGCCTCAAGGACGATCACGGCGCCCAGATCGTCGCCGTCGAGGCACTTGAGTGCCCGACGATGCTCTACAACGGTTACGGCGAACACAACATCCAGGGCATTGGCGACAAGCACATTCCCCTCATCCACAATGTGATGAATACCGACGTTGTCGTCGGCATCTCAGATGCTGCAACTGACGGTCTCGGCTTGGTGTTCAACACCGACGCCGGCCGCGCCGCCTTGCGCGAACGCCTAGGTGCCGCCGCGGGCATCCTCGATCAGCTCGGCCATTTCGGATTCTCCTCAATCGCCAACACCTTGGCAGCCATCAAGACAGCAAAGGTTCTCGGCCTCGGCAAAGACGACGTCATCGTCACGGTCGCCACTGACGGGTACGAGCTCTATCTCTCCGAGCGTGAAAGCCAGCTGACGAGTCGCTACAACGACAGCTTCGGCGCCGCCGATGCCAACGGCCTGATCGACACCCACCTGTCTGGATCTGATGCGGCACACGTCGAAGTGCTCGACGAGGCCGGGCGCAACCGCATCTTCAACCTCGCCTATTACACATGGGTTGAGCAGCAGGGCATTGAACTCGAAGATTTCGAGGCTCGTCGCGACCAGTCGTTCTGGGACAGCCTCCATGGACTGACCGAGCCGTGGGACGAAATGATCAACTCGTTCAACGCAGCAACCGGGCTCGGCTGAACCAAACACATGCCAATCCCTGAGCTTGCCCCACCTGCCGAGCCAACCTGGCTCGGTGCCGGGTCAGCCCAGGAGTGGCCGTCGTCCGATTCGAAACTGCCGTTCGTGCGCTACCGCACGCTCGCCCAGTCCTACGATCGCGCCATCGAGGCCGGCTGGACCGACCAGCAGTACGTCGACGAAGTCACCAAACTCGATGACGCTGTGGCCGAGGTCGACGGCACGGGTTTCAGGCTCACCTCCACGGGCTCGGAGGCGTCGCTCGCTGAGGCGGTTGGCCACGACGCTGACTTACTTGTCAAGGACGAAACCGGAAACGTCGCTGGGGCCCACAAGGCTCGTCACCTCTTCGGACTGGCGCTTCATCTCCAGCTCGACGGCCTCGACCAATCGGCGCCACTCGCCATCTCCTCCTGCGGGAACGCGGCCATGGCAGCAGCGACCATCGCCGCTGCCGCGGGTAGGCCTCTGAAAGTCTTCGTGCCCACGTGGGCCGACGGCTCAGTGCTCGAACGCCTCTACGAGCTTGGCGCCCAGGTACAGCCCTGCGAGCGGCGTACGGACGAGGCAGGCGATCCCTGTTTCCTCCGATTCCAAGAATCCGTCGCCGCGGGCGCCACCTCGTTCGGCTGCCAGGGGCCTGTAGATCCACGCACTCTCGACGGCGGCCGCACCCTCGGTTGGGAGATCGCCGAACAGGCCGCCAACCTCGATCGGCTCCTCATTCAGGTTGGAGGCGGGGCCCTCGGTAGCTCCATTGCTCAAGGGTTGTGGACCGCAGCGCACCTTGGCCTCACCGACGCCATGCCTCGGATCGACTTGGTCCAGACCGCTGGCTGCGCCCCATTCGCGGCAGCCATCGGAAGCCTTGGACGAGAACACCCTGATCCTGCAGCGGCACTCGCTGCCGCGGCGAGTGACCCCGATCGGTTCATGAAGCCCTGGCCGCTTGAGCCAACGTCGCTCGCCGACGGGATCCTCGACGACGTCACCTACGACTGGGTGATGTTGGCCTGGGCGTTGATGGCCACCGACGGTTCAGCAATAGTCGTCGACGAACACCTCGTCTCCGAGGCTCACCGCCTGAGCTCCATGACCGGTATCGAGGCTTCTGCAACCGGCACAGCCGGCCTCGCCGGGATCCTTCAAACACCCGGCCCGGCAGCCCGAACCCTGGTCGCTTTCACTGGTGTTGCCCGCTGAGGGTGCAATAGTCGTCGGCGCTTCAGCGACGAGCGGCTAGGACCGAACGAAGAGAAGCTGAAACTCGATGATGCCGTTGTCTGCAACGCTCAGGATGATTGGTGCCGACGGGACCGTGACCCCATAGTCCGCGAACACCACGTTGGTGGAGCCGACGACTGCGATGACGCCATTGACGAATTGAGCCTCAAGCTCAAATTCGACCTGATTGGTCACGCCCTTGATCGTCAGATCGCCAACGGCGGTGACGCTCACGGGAGAACCGTCTTCAGCAGCTGCGCCGAGATCGATCGGCGCCGCCAGAGTGAAGACTGCGTTCTGAAACTCGGAGACTCCGAGAGCGCTTCTGGCCTTACTGTCACGTCGACTGTCGTTGGTCGTGACCGTCGACATATCAGCCGTAATGGTTGTCTCTGTGAGCGTCGCCCCGTCGATGGCGAGGGTGCCGGTGACGTCACCGGTACGACCAACAGCCGTGGTGGAGCCGATGGTCGAGAGCTCCTCTGCGATGCGGAACCCGACGAACGAACCGGTTGCTGACTCGAAGGCGAACTCGCCGATTGTGGGATCGACTGCCCAGGAGCCAGCGACTCCGGAAACCTCGGGCTCAGAGGTGTCGCTTCCGCCTGCTGCGGTGTCCGCATTGGCAACAGCCACGGCGTCTTCAAGATTCACGGCGTCGGGGGCGTCGTCTTTCAGGAACCACCAGATCCCGACTCCTGCGATAATGAGCAGCACCGCCGCAGCGATTCCACCGCGAACGATCAGCTTCTTGCGTCGGTCCGAACCTTCAGTCACAACTACTCCTCCAACACATCCAACCCCGGCTTGGGGTCAGCGTTATGAACTCGGTTACGCATGAAAGCGTTCCCGAGTTCAGTGCTCGGTCATTTGGTGTTGGCTCCATCAGAACCGGTCAGATCCAGTCGGAAGGCGAGCACGGGAACTGGGTTCTTGTGACCGACCGAGTACTCCATCTCCGGAAACGGCACGAAACCCAACCGTACGTAGAGCCGCTGGGCAGCCTGCATGTAGTCGGTGGTGTTGAGCACAAGGGCCGAGCGACCGTCGGCGACCGAGCGATTGATACACCACTGCACCAGCTGCTTGCCCACGCCTTTGCCCTGAACGTTCGGGTCAACCGCCAAGACCCTGAATCCCGAACTGTTCTCGAGTGTCAGCTCGATGTGATCGAGCTCGACGTTGTAATCATCGACGTATAGCAGGGCGCCGACGAGACGACCGTCGAGCTCAGCGACAACGACGTGGCCTCGCTCAGCGCGGCTCGCAACATCCTTGAGTTCGGCCCCGTATCGACCGAGCTCAGGCCTCTCGAACAGCGGCAGGTACGCAGCGAGCGTCAATTCGCCGACCTGTTCGTACTCATCCGGTCTTGCGATTCGGATTTCCATCACGCCCCCACATCGACTCCGGTCGTCAAGTGGAGCACGCTACCGGTAGCGTTGGCTCCCGGTTCGCGACTGTCGTCGCATCCGGAAGGAACTGCCTCATGGGTCTCGAGAATCTTCGTACCGGCCTGACCTTCGACGATGTGCTGCTGGTGCCCCAGCGGTCTCGTATTCGGTCTCGTGGCGATGTGTCGTTGCGCACTCAGGTCAGCCGCAACATCACTGTTGAACTGCCGGTCATCGCTGCCAATATGGACACCGTCTGCGAGGAAGAGATGGCCATCACCATGGCCAAACTCGGCGGGATGGGCACCATCCATCGTTTCCTTCCCATCGAAGTGCAAGCCAAGCAGATCGCCGCGGTCAAAGCCGCCGGCGACTACGTAGTCGGAGCTGCCATCGGCACTGACCACGACATGCTCGACCGGGCGAAGGCCCTCGTCGCTGAGGGTGTCGACGCTCTCGTCCTCGACATTGCCCACGGCCACGCCGATCACGCCATCGACGCCATCAAGCGCCTCAAAGCCGCGTTCCCGAGCATCGACGTCATCGCTGGCAACGTTGCCACCACCGCCGGCGCCAGGGACCTCATCGATGCCGGAGCCGACAGCATCAAGGTGGGCGTCGGCCCGGGTGGTGTCTGTACCACCCGGCTCGTCGCAGGTGTCGGGGTGCCTCAGCTGACCGCGATCGACGACTGCCGTGACCTCGGCGTCCCGATCATCGCTGACGGCGGTATCAAAACCTCAGGCGACATAGCCAAGGCCCTCGCAGCGGGCGGCGACACCGTCATGATCGGCAGCCTCCTTGCCGGCACGAAGGAAAGCCCTGGAGAAGTCGAGCAAGGTCCGCAAGGTCTCCGCAAGCGCATCCGCGGCATGGCCAGCTTCGAAGCAATCGAAGCCCGCGCTGAACGTCACGGCGAAGACATCGACGACGAATACTTCGAACAACGCGCACCTGAGGGAGTCGAAGGCACAGTCCCCTATCGCGGTGCAGCCTCCAAGGTCATCTGGCAGCTGATGGCTGGCCTGCGTAGCGCTATGAGTTACAGCAATGCAACATCCATCGCCGAGTTCCAAGCAAACGCCGAGTTCGTTCGGGTCACCCCGCTCGGCCTGCGCGAGAACACACCCCACGCGACCACCGGGAACTGGTGACCAATGTCGACTTCCCCCTCAAAAGATCTTGTAGCGATCGACAACCCGTACCCCGACCGGGACTACGAGGTTCGCTGCGAAACACCGGAGCTCACCGCGATCTGCCCTGTGACCGGCCAGCCCGATTTCGGCACGGTCATCATCAGCTACGTGCCCGATCAGAAGATCGTTGAGCTCAAGTCGTTGAAGCTCTACATCTGGAGCTTCCGTGACCAAGGTATCCATCACGAAGGCGTCACCAACCGCATCCTCGACGATCTCGTCGAAGCTCTCGCCCCGCGAAAGATGACCGTCATCACCGACTGGCTCGTGCGCGGCGGGATCGCCACCAAGGTCACAGCCAGCTACCCCCAGTAGCGCTACGCCTCAGCCTCAGATGCCGGTGCGCCGACGGACCTCCGCCACGGTTTCCTCGACGGATAGACCTTCCGTCGACACGACGTTGCGTTCATAGTCTCCGACCTCGGCGAACTCACCGACCATCTTGCGAATCACAGCTTCATCACTGAATTTGGGAGGCCTCGCCAAGACCCGTTCGACAAGACGGTCACTCGGCGCTCGCAAGATCACATAATCGACAGGCGCACCCGCCTCAGCGCCGATCCGATCGACAACGTCGATCATCCACGGCCCAAGCAGGAAGTCGTCGCGGTCGACGCGCACGCACCGCTCAACCTCATCTAGCAGCGCCCGGGAAATCGTGGACTTCCCCGCGCCTGGCGGACCGCCGAGTACCACGATTCGCCCGACGGTCAGCTCGTTGGATCCATCGCTCATACCTTGAGTTTGCCTCAGAGCTGGGGCATGACACCTTCGGCGAAACGCTGCATCTGCTCTTCGCTCTTGGCGTACCGATCGCCGAGCATGTTGGGGAAGATCACCAGGTTCTCGAGCCCGCCCAATTCTTCCTTATAGGCAGCGATGCCTTCTGCGACGTCGTCGGCTGTTCCGACGATCCACGTCCGGTTCTCGAGGGAATCTTCGAGCGTCGGGATGAGACCTGCTTGCGCCGGTTTGCCCCCTTCGCCCATGTATCCGCGGCTCCAGCCGTAGGGGCCGAGGAACTTCCAGAACTCGTCGTGACCGTTGCGGACCGACGCAATGGCGGCCTCTCGGCTGTCTTCGATGCAGGTGTTGACGACGAGCAGACGATGCTGACCCGGGGCCAACTCGGTGTCCTGGGTCTCGGCCCAGCGCTCGGCGAAACGTTCCCACCACTCCTTCACGAAGGAATGGTGCTTCAGCCAGAAGACGCCGCCGTAGCCCTTGGCAGGTACTGCTTCGAGCGTCGGAGGCGAGGTAACGGCCTGCCAGATCTCATACGGGTACAGAGGGCGGGGAAGCAGCGACAGCGTCTCCACGAACCCGCCACGGTCAGGGATCCCGGCAGGCGGGAAGTCGAAGATGTCGCCGTGGTAGGCGAAGGACTCGTTGTCGAGGGCCAGTCGGATGACTTCGACAGCCTCATCGAACTGCTTGCGGTTGAACGTGTCGGCGTCCATCGCATCGGGATTGTCGAACGAACCGATCTTGCTGCCCAACGACTCGGCCTCGCGGGGAACAGTGCCACGTCCGATGCCAAGAATGCCCCGGCCGCCCGAAAGGTTGTGCAGCGCTGCGAAGTCTTCGGCGAGGCGCAACGGATGCCATTGCCCCACGATGTTGAACATGGCACCGATACGGATGTTTTCGGTGCGCTCGGCCAAGACGGAGCCGAACAAGAGACCGTTCGGGACGACCTCGTAGCCCTCGTGCTGGAAGTGGTGTTCGGTCAGCCAGAACGAGTCGAAACCGAGTTTGTCTGCGGCAACACCCATGTCCAGCAGCTGCTCGGTGGCCCGCCAGACCTGTTCGCTGCTGTACCTGCGATCGGTGGGTGCCGGCGCACCAGCGCCAGCGTCGTCCATCTCTACGCCGCCGAAAAAGAATGCTCCAACCTTCATTACGCCATCTCATCACTTGCGGAGAGACGACGCCTCACCAGACGAGGATTCCGCAGAGGAATCCACAAAAAGCCAGGAGGCCCGACCAAAGCGGCCGGGCCTCCTTCAGTTCAGTAACCAGCTAGTCAGTAACCAGTTGATCAGCGGCCGATTGACGTATCGATGAACTCGTTCGTGACGAGGTCGGCTGCAGAGAGACCAGCCGGCACTTCGATCGACGGCACGTTGCCGTCGATGAGAGCGATGATCTCGTCGACGCGACTCATCTCAAAGTCACCGAGGGTGTCGTTCGGGCCATTGCTGACGATTCCAAGGACATCCATCTGGACGACGGTATTGGACATGCCTTCAACGTTCAACTGCCAGAAGCTGTCGAGATCCGTGACGGCCTGCAGGATTGCTGCGTTACCCGCTGCTGGGTCGTTCTGGAAGTCAACAGCTGACTGCTGCAGCAGCGGCACGAGAGCCCCGAGGCAGCTGCGAGCAGCATCGTCGAGGTTGGCATCAAGAATGGCGATCGGACCCTGGTAGATCGGGAAACCGGAGTCGTGAATCAAGAGGAAGTCAATTGGCTTGCCCCAATCAGTGAACGCAAACTCGTAGTTGTACGGCTCCTGGGTGGCGAAGCCCTGCTGCATGATCGCACCGTCGGCAGCGATGAAACGAGCTGGCGAACCGTCGTAGGACGGATCGAGCTGGCTTTCGTCGACGATGCCGGAGCCAGCAAGGAACTCGGTGTAAGCGGCTCCGCCGAAGTGATTGATGACTGCGCCGGTGCCTTTCACGTCGTCCCATGAGGAGATGTCGTACGTCGCTGGGTCCCACATGATGATCTGCGGGTTGATCTCAAGCGGCGCCATGACCGCGGTGCTCGGGAAGTCTGCGTAGTTCAGGATCGCTTCGTCGGTGTTCACGTAACCCAGGAAGATGCTGGGATCGGTGGCCATCAGCGTCACAGTCGGCTGGAATCCGATAAACGGACCGCCAGCACGGATCTCGACGTTAATGGTCGGGTCCGCCGCGAGAGGCCCGGTGAACCGGCCACTCTCGACATCGATGCTGCCTTCGCCAGCGGTCAGGTTGTAAAGCGCTCCGTGCTCGGGTTCGGGGAACCAGTCGGTCTGGAAGACGATTGGGTTCGGGCATGCGCCGAGATCACCGCTGTGCTCCTCGTCCATGGCCTCATCGTCAGCCATCTCGTCGTCCGTGGCCTCATCGTCGGCCGCAGCTTCGGTGGTTGCCGTTGAATCTTCGGTTGTGTCGGCGGCAGCTTCGCTGGTTGCCGTTTCTGTTGAGTCGTCGCTGTCGCCACATGCAGCGGCCACGAGGCCAAATGCTGCGAATAGGGCGACGGCTAGAGTCCATCGCTTTCGAGTGATCATAATTGTTTTTGCCCTCCCAGGCGCTTTTCAGGGGTGTGTGAGTGTGAACTTGACGAACTTGGATCAGTTCGTGCCGTCGTTGCCGGATTCGTGCCATGTGCCGGTGAAGAGTCGGCCGAGAATGCCGAAGATTTGGAACATGACGATGCCCAGCAGGGCGGAGAAGATGATGCCGCCTATCAGCATCTCAGTCTCGAGGAAGCTGGTGTAGTCGCGAATCTTGATGCCGAGACCTTTTTCGCCTCGACCGAAGAAGAAATCACCAACAATCGCGCCGATGACCGAAAGCCCGGCCGAGATCTGGAACCCGGCGAACATCGCCGGCAGCGCTCCCGGAAAGTGGAGCTTCTTGAGCCTGGTGAGCCGGCTCGCTCCGTGCAAGCTGAACAGGTCGTGATGACCACGTTCGGTGGACTTCAGGCCGAACAGGGTGTTGGTGATAATCGGGAAGAGGCTGATAATCACGCAGACGATGACTCGGCTGTTAAAGCCGAACCCCCACCGGAGTCCAATGAGCGGCACGAGGGCAAGAATTGGCATCGTTTGCAGTAGCACTGCGTATGGGTAGAACGAACGTTCAATCCACTTGGCTTGGCTCATCAGTACTGCGAACAGAATTCCGAGGATTACCGCAATCGCTAGGCCCACGAACGCAACCTTGGTGGTGACCCAGGTCGCTGCGATCAGCTCAGAGATCTGAGCCCACTTGAAGAATGCTTCTTGGAGCACGGCATGCGGATACGGCGACGAGATTTTTCGCTCCGTTTCGCCCACCCAGGCGCTGTACGCATACCAGAGCCCAATGAAGCTGATGAACACCACGACGGGCGGGCCAACCATCGAAACAAGCGATTTCAGCCCAGTTTGTTCGCCTTTCGAAGCTCCAGCGCCCCTCGGTGGCGCCGAAGCTGCAGCGGGACTCATCTTGGCCGCGGCGTCGGAGGATGCGTTCGCATTGAGGGTCGCCTCGGTCATTGGTGCCCATCGCGTAGGGCTTCAGAGACCTGGCCGCTGAGTTCGGCGAACTCAGGGGAGTAACGGAGTTCCTCGGTGCGGGGGTAGTCGAACGGCACGTCGAAGTCGCCAACGATTCGTCCGGGGCGAGCCGACATGACCAGCACCCTGGTGGACAGGAACACGGCTTCCTGGATCGAGTGGGTGATGAACAACCCGGCGAACTTCTCGCGCAGGAACAGCTTGATCAGCTCGTCGTTGAGTCGTTCGCGAGTGATCTCGTCGAGCGCACCGAACGGTTCGTCGAAGAGGAAGAGCCCTGGGTGCATCGTCAATGAGCGGGCCAGCGAGACACGCATCCGCATGCCGCCCGAGAGTCGCTTCGGATGATGCCGCTCAAAGCCGGCGAGGCTCACTAGGTCGATGGCTTCCTTCGCTCGATCGGCACGCTCGGCTTTCGGAACATCGTGCAGCTCCATGAACAGTTCGACGTTTTTCTGAACTGTTCGCCACGGCAACAGGGTTGCGTCCTGGAAGACGTAGCCAATGTTGTCATCGGCCAAATCGACCGATCCGGCTGTGTGGGTGAGAAGACCGCTGGCGATTTTCAGCAAGGTGCTCTTGCCGCAACCGGATGGGCCGACGACGCTGACGAACTCGCCCGGACGAACGTCGAAGCTGACATCGTCGACAGCGTGGGTCCCGTCGGGGAACACCATTGAGGCGGCCCTGAAAGAGAGCGCGACGCTGCCGGGCGAAGCGGCCGAGGAGTCATCCATGGAGGCAGTCATGGGGGCGTTCATAGGAAGGTTCGCAGTCTTGCCGATTCTTGCTGGCCGCGGTAGCTGGAAATGTGAACATCCGGTTTCAGAATGTTCGAAATCACTGTTGGCCGAGCGAATCCGGGGTCAGTGATGAGGCCGCAACACAGACCGTAGTGCTGTTTCGGCAACGACGCGCCCGCCGCGAATCACCGTGCGTTCTGCTGGGGCGGAGGCCACTGCGTCACGAATAGTAGTGGCGCGAACGGCCACGAGATCGGCTTTCATTCCCACCTTGACGCCGGCCTGAGGCAGCCCGAGAAGGCTGCGACCGGCATCGCCAACGGTTTCCAGCGCAACCCCAGGATCGAGGTGACCTGCCATCACCATCAGGGCAGCAGTTTCGAATGGGTCACCGCGCCCCATCAGATTGAACGGATCTTGCACGTTGTCGCCGCCCGCGGCGACCAGCACTCCGGCATCTCGCAGGACTGATACAGGAGTGATGCCCCGCGGCGGGGCCTCGGTCTGACCTCTGGCTTGCAGAAACAGATTCGTCTGCGGAAGGGCCACGATGCCGATGCCCGCGCGGGCGACCAGGGTGGCAATCTCGCGCTGTCGGGCAGCGGGCTGCATCGACAAGCTCACGCAATGACTGGCAGCGATGGGAAGGTCGATTCCCCGATCGAGCACGGTCCGGGCGAGCAACTCGAGTGACAACATCGTCGGGTCGAGCGTTTCGTCCACGTGTAAGTCGAGGCCGATTCCGGCGTCGAGTGCGGCATCCAGGGCCACATCGATGAGCCCCTGCGGGTCGTCGTCGAGGTGAGGACAACCGCCAACGAGATCGGCGCCAGCCTCGATTGCAGCGGTCAAGGCCTGCCGGCTCGGCGCGCCGGCATCGCCTGGCAGCGGCGTCGAGACCAGAGCGACGATCTGCAGGTCGACGATGTCGGCGACCTCGTCGCGAATTGCCACCAGGGCATCGACAGCCGTGCGCCCGATCGCAGGCCCAACGTCGACGTGGGTTCGCATCGAAGTGACTCCCATGGTCACCGCTAGTTCAACAGCACGCAGCGCTCGATCGAAGATCTCGTCCTCGGTCCGCTCGTGGTACCTGGACTTCCAGGCGTTGATAGCGCCCATCAGATCGCCCGCCGGGTTTGGAACCAGATCGGCGGTGAAGGCCTTGTCGAGATGGGCGTGCGGCTCCACGAAGCCTGGAATCACGAGTTTGTGACTCAGGTCGAACGTCGGCGTCGACGTACGGACCCGTATGGCCTCAGCCTCGACAGCGGTGACGATTCCGTCGGAAACGGTGAACGACATTGGCGTGTCGGTTCCCGGCAGTCGAGCGTTGGTGAACTGCGTTTCGTTGTTCTCGAAGATCACGTTCTGAACCTACTGCCACGCTGGTGAGTCAGACTCCGTACCATCGAGAACGTGGCATTGAAGCGCAAGAGCACACTTCGTCGGGCCCTCGTTGTTCACGCTCACCCGAACCCCGAGAGCCTCAGCTCACAGCTGCGAGATGCGGCAACCCGCGGCCTCGAAGCGTCGGGTTACGACGTCCAACACATCGAGCTGTATGGCGACGGGTTCCAGGCCGCGATGACGCGGGACGAACGAATCGAATACCCAGACCTCGGCGCTCCGATCGACCCACTAGCCATCAAATACGCAGCGATGCTCGCTGAAGCCGACACCCTCGTGTTCGTCTATCCAACATGGTGGTTCGGTATGCCCGCCATCATGAAGGGCTGGTTCGACCGGGTGTTTGTGCCGGGTGTGGCGTTCCATCTCGATGTGTCGTCGAACAAGGTGAAGTCCGATCTCGGTCACGTCAAACGCCTCGTAGGTATCACCACCACCGGCGCCGATCGGGCTTATGTCGCTGCGGTCGGCAACGCCGGCAAGTGGACGGTCACCCGCACCCTGCGGCTCATGTGCTCGCCTCTGTGCCGGACGACATGGCTGAGCCTCGACAAGGTTGAGGGGCGAACCGAGCAAGAGCGAGCGGCATTCATCCAACGGGTCGAAGCCAAGTTGGGTCCGTCATGATCAGGCGTCACAAGGGCCCACGGAAGGTCCTCGTCGTTCACGCTCACCCGGTCCCGCAAAGTTTCAACACCCTCTTGCGCGATACGACGGTGCGATCACTCACCGAATCTGGCCACGAGGTGCGGTCAATCGATCTCTACGCAGAAGGTTTCACACCAGAGCTGTCGCTCGATGAGCACACAAATCACCTCGGGCCGCTCGCCGACAAACCGTTGATCGCGGCACACGCCGCCGACCTCAGGTGGGCCGATGCCCTCGTTCTCATCTACCCAACGTGGTGGAGCGGCCCGCCAGCAATGCTCAAGGGTTGGTTCGATCGTGTCTGGGCCAACGAGGTCGCGTTCGTGCTTCCTGAGGGGTCCAGCCGCATCAAGGGCACGCTGGGCAACATCTGCTCGCTGGTCGTCGTGACGACCCACGGCTCGGAAAGGCTCCGGAACACCCTTCAACGGCCTGGTGGCCGTCGGATGATCCTCCGAGGACTACGGATCCTGTGCGCGAAGACCTGCCGGACCCGCTGGGTCGCCATGTACGGGCTCGACACAGCGAACCGCCGGGAGCGTGAAGAGTTTGTCGAAACAGTCGCAGGGATCGTCGCCGAACTCTGACGTTGGCCCGCCGGGTGGCCTATCAGCCGAAGCTGAAGCGGCTGACTTCCTCAAGTTGACGGCCAACAACATCCACCGACAGCTCGAAGAGTCGTTTGCCTTCTTCTGGGTTAGCTCCGGTGGGGTCGCCGATGTGACCGTCCGCACCGAAGTCGCTGGCAAGCCAGCCAAAGCTCGTGGTTCCGCCGAAACGCACGTGCTGGTTCTGGGCCAACCGCTCCGGCACGTTTCGAGTGGCGACCGACATGTCGACGAGGTCGCCAGCTAGGTGCAACATGACCGAAGTCTCTTCGTGACCGGCGTGGATGCCCATGCCGAGCTCGCTCTCAGGTGATGACCCACCCTGGTCTGGTGGCACGAACGGATGCATCAGAAACGTTTCGAGCCCATGGTCAACACGGATTTCCCGACATGCAACGTTCAGTAGCGCCGAGTTGCCCCCGTGACCATTGAGGAACACCAGTTTTCGGGCCGGGGTTGCGGCGATGCCGGCGGCGATATCGTCCAGTACCGAGAGCATGGTTGTGGCCTTCAACGACAGCGAGCCTGGGAAGCCTGTGTGTTCGTTCGACTTCGTGATGGCCAATGGCGGTAGCAGCCAGACATTCAGTTCCTCGCCTCGGGCCGCCACGACAGCCTGGGCGCATGCTTCGGCGATCACCAGATCGACGGAAAGCGGCAGATGCGGGCCGTGCTGCTCGATTGCTCCAACGGGTTGCAGGATGATCGACGAGGACGACAGATGGGTCGCCACTTCAGGGGCACGGAGATCGGCAAAGTAGCGGGTCACGGAGCAGACCCTAACGGCCCGACGATGACGAGAACCTCCTCGTACGATCGAGGAATGCGATCTCGCCGCCACAGTCTCAGCCCTGCGCGGACCGCAGTCGTAATCGGCGCTGGCCACAACGGTCTGGTGTGTGCTGCGTACCTCGCGCTGGCGGGCATCCTCACCACACTCGTCGAAGCCCGCGACAGCGTCGGCGGGTGCGCATCAACGGTCGATGCCATCGGCGGACGGGTCAATATCTGCAACTGTGATCACCTGTGGGTGCGGGGCACTCCGATCGCAGAAGAACTCGATCTCGCCTCGCACGGGTTGCGCTACCTGGACCTCGACCCCGGCTATGTGTCGCTCGGCTGGAACCACGAGCGGCCCTGGGTGCTCTACCACGACGTCGAGCGGACCCTCGATGGGCTCGCTGTGGATCGGCCACATCAGGTTGACCAGTACCGGCGATACGCAAAAGCCACGCGTCCTCTCGCTCGCCTCATTCGAGAGATCACCAACGGCGCGCCCACATTCGGCCAAGCGGCCCGGCACACCATCCGTCAGCGGGGTCGGGGACTAGCGGCGCTCGCACGACTCTCACGGAAGTCCGCGGTCGACGCTTTCGGCATCTACTTCGACGATGAAGAGATGGCGCGCCCCGGCCTGACCTCAGGGCCAGCGGTCTGGGGTGTCGATCCAACGACACCCGGAACGGGGCTCGCGGCACTCGGGTACGCGGCGAAACACGAGATCCAGCTCGGCCGACCCGTCGGCGGCAGTGGCGCGTTTACCGACGCGCTACACAAGGCGTTTACGGCCGCAGGTGGACAGACGTTGACCTCGACCAGGGTCGACCAGGTGGTGCTCGAAGGAGGACGGGCATCCGGGGTGCGTTGCGAAGGTGGCGATCGGATCAGTGCGGACATCATCGTGTCGGCCTGCGATCCGCGCCGTTTGTGGGTCGAGTGGCTCACCAATCCGCCCGCTTCGGCCACCGATACCGTTGCTCGCTGGAAATCTGAACCTCAACACGAGGGCTACGAATCGAAGATCGATGCGGCGATCGTCGCTCCCCCGTCGTATCCCGATCTGGTCGCGGCCATCGAACGAGATCCAGCGGTCGCCGACGCCACCGTTCTCATCTCGCCAACGATTCAGGAGATGAGCGAGGCTCACCAGGCACTTGCCCGCCGCGAAACGGCCGGCCGGCCGATGTTCATCACGAATACTCCATCAACCCTCGACCCGTCGATGCGTACCTCAGCCGGACACCACGTCCTGAGCCTTGAGGCGTTGTGGACTCCGTTCGACCCTGATCCATCGGCATCGGTTGCGGCCGCCGAAAGCTGGCTAGAAGCGTGGGGCACGCTCACTGATGGAGCTGTCGGAGACATCGTCGATCGCCGTCTGATGGGGCCTGCCGACTACGACCGAGAGTTCTCCATGGCCCGTGGGCACGCGCCGTCATTTACCGGCACCCCGCTCAGTGCCTTGCGAGGTAGCCCGCCAGAGTTGACCCGATATCGCACCGTCATTGACGGCCTGTACATGTCCGGCGCCGTCACCTATCCCGGCGCCGGCATCTGGGGAGCCCCCGGCCGCAACGCCGCCCACACCATCGTGAAAGACGCCGGGCTGTAGGGGGCCGGGTTGTAGGGGGAGACACGCGTCCGGCCTCGAACACACGACTCCCACGGAGTTCCCGTCATGGCCACGACCGCGACCGATATTTACACGACCGATGCCCACACGGCCATCTCCGATCAGATCATCGACGCAGCCCACACCTGGGCCCACACTCAACATCGGCTGATCTCCCTCGCTGCGTCCCTGTCTGATTCCGTCGAGTGGATCAGCGCAGGCTCAGCCACACCCGCCCACCATTTGGCTGCGCTGGCAGACATCGAGCCCAGTACTGCAAGGGAGTGGATCCGAGTCCGCACCCGCGTCCGCGCACTCCCCACCATCGCGAACGCGTTCAACGACGGAGGGTTGTCGTACTCCAAAGTACGAGCCCTCCTTACGATCCCCACCCCAGACAACGAAACATCAACCGGCGAACTGACCCCGACGGCATGACTACCTTCACTGTTCGTTTGCAGCCGCACCTCGCCGCGACCTTCATCGCATTTCTCACGACCTGGGTCATGCGATCAAGGCTCCGATGCGCGCCCGACGAGCCCTGGCCGACACTGGCTCAGCAACACGCGGACGCGTTCACTAGCGACGCCCAGGGTGCCGCCAGCGAGACCATCGAAACAGAAGTCATCCTCCACGTTCGCGGCGACGGTTGCACCACTGACAACGGCACACCGATCCATGACACCGTCATCGCCAGCATCGCCAGCATCGCCAGCATCGCCAGCATCGCCAGCATCGCCTCCACCTCGTTCATCCGAGCTCTGATCCACGATGCGGGTAGCCGCCCGCTTAACGCTTCCGCACGGCATCGACATCCAACAACACACCAGAAACGCGTCGTCAAGGAACGCGATCGCACCTGTGTCGACTGCAAGCGAGACACCCTCCTCGAGGACCACGTCCCGGACTACGCGACGTCGGGACGCACCGTCATCGCCGAACGACGCGTCCACAAACGCGTTATTCGCGCTCGGCCGAGCCTTGGCAACCGGACCCCATGGCCGTTTGGTTCTAGAGTCGGGCGCCGATGGCTCCTACAAGGCGCTGGAGTCTTAACATCCACTATCACCAACTCATCTTTGAACTCGCGCCGCCTTGGGGCTCGACTGCTCTCGACGTCGGCAGCGGCGACGGCATGTTGTCGTTCGAGCTGGCTGCTGCCCGGCTCCGCGTGACAGGCATAGATCCGCATAAGCCCGGCATCGAGCGAGCGAGATCGGCAAGTGGACGCACGTCGATACCCGAGCCGGACTCGAACGCATGTGTGATCTGGCGAAGCCGGG
>JBLHLM010000011.1:0-44452 GCA_047618365.1 Candidatus Poriferisodalaceae bacterium
TCTGTCCGCGCTCCGGATGAAACCCTGATCGCGACAGTGTCCGGCTTCGTTCGGTTCGGATCGGAGAACGGCGCCGGCGCGGCGTTCGTACTGCTCGACACGCCCACCATGCAGCGGGTGTTCGGCTATGAGGGTGCGTTCGCCGTCATCGATGTCGCGTCGGAGATCGGCGTCGCTCAGGACGAACTTGCGGCCGCGGTGAACGCAGTGCTGCCCGACGGAGCCGAAGCAGTCACCGGCGAAGAGGTCGCTAGCGAGTTCAGCGACCAGTTCGGCACGTTCATCTCGGTGTTCCAGACCGTGCTGCTCGCATTCGCGTTCGTTGCGCTCATCGTCAGCGGCTTCATCATCAACAACACCTTCTCGATTGTGCTCGGCCAGCGAATCAAAGAACTCGGCCTGCTTCGCACGCTCGGAGCCACCGGCCGCCAGGTGCGCCAATCGGTGCTGCTCGAAGCAGCCATCGTCGGGGCCATCGCTTCGATCACGGGCATCCTCGCCGGAATTGGCTTCGCGTCGCTCATCAAGTGGGCGATCAGCCAGGCCGGCGGCGGGGCGGGGTTGCCAGACGGACCGTTGATCATCGCCGCGCGCACCTGGATTGTTGCGATCGTCGTCGGGCTCGGCATCACGATGCTTTCAGCAGTCTCTCCCGCTCGCAAAGCGGCATCGATTCCACCGATCGCAGCGCTGCGCGACGACATTCAGCTCTCTTCGGGGAGCACAAAACGCCGCACCATCGTGGGTCTACTTCTTGGCGTCCTAGGCGCAGTCTTTTCGGTCATCGGCTCCATCAGCAGCGGAGGCGCTCTCGCCCAGCTAGGACCGCTCGCGCTCGGCGCTGTCTTCTTGTTCGTTTCGGTCGCAGCACTCAGCCCCATGATCGCTCGCCCCGTGGCCCACTTCATCGGAGCTCCCGTAGCGCGCTTTCGCGGCACTCCCGGACAGCTCGCCCGTGAGAACGCAGCACGCAATCCACGGCGGACCGCCTCGACGGCTTCTGCCCTCATGGTGGGTTTAGCCCTGGTTGGCACGGTGCTAGTGATTGGCACGAGCTTCAAGAAGACGTTCACTTCGGTGCTCGACACCTCACTCAAAGCCGACTTCTTCATCGAGGTCGATGGTGGTCAGAGTTTCATCGGCTTCAGTCCTCAGCTTGCAGATGACCTCGAAGCTCTTCCGGAGATCGAAGTTGCCGCTGGCTTCCGGGGCGGTGACCGGGTCGCAGCCATGCGAGTTGAGGGCGACCGGAAATGGGTCTTTGGCACCGACGCTTCAGCGCTCGGCGGGATGATTGATCTGGGCCTGATCGAGGGCTCGGTCGAGGGGTTCGCAAATCGGGGCCTGTTGGTTCACTCCGACCCTGCTGGCGACTTGGGGCTGAGCCCTGGCGACAAGGTCGACGCGGAGTTTCCTATCGGCGGCGTGATTGAGCTGACAGTCGTCGGGATCTACGACGACGGCTCGATTCTCGGGAATTGGGTGATCAGCACAGAAACCTACGAGGCAGGTTTCGACAGCACGTTCCAGCTCGACCTGTTCGCCTCGGCGGTCATCGCAGACGGTGTCGATCCTGATGTCGCCCGTGCCGCTGCTGACGAGGTCGCCGCCGCCTACCCGGAAGCCAGCCTCCAGGACCGCGATGAGTTCCAGGCCACCCTCGAAGGGCGCATCGATCAGTTGCTGGTGGCGGTCAACGCGCTGCTGTTGTTCGCGATCGTCATCGCCGCGCTCGGCATCGTGAACACCCTCATGTTGTCGGTCTTCGAACGGACGAGGGAGATTGGCCTCCTGCGAGCAATCGGCATGACTCGATCTCAAACCCGGTCGATGGTGCGATGGGAAGCGGTAATCGTCGCTGTTTTTGGCGGCTTACTCGGCCTCGCCCTCGGCGTTGTGTTTGGTCTGATCGCCATCGCGGCGATGCCAGATTCGTTCATCACTGAGACCGGTATCCCAATTGGTTCGTTCATTGTGATCATGGTCATGTGCGGCATCGTGGGTACCGTCGCTGCACTCTTCCCCGGCATCCGAGCCGCCCGGCTCAAGGTGCTCGACGCCATCTCACACGTCTGATCGGAACAACAATGTCGCTCGATCCACGCAACCTCTCCCCCGAGGCCACCGAGTTTCTGACCGAACGTCACCTGGCGACCCTCACCCTCATCAGGCCAGACGGCACCCCACATGTCGCTCCGGTCGGTGTCACCTGGGACGCCGAAGCTCAGCTGGCCCGCATCATCACCTGGGGCGGGTCGAACAAGGCCCGCTTGCTCACTGCGTCAGGCGCAAGCCCGGCTGCTGTGTGTCAGGTCGATGGCGGACGCTGGTTGACCATCGAGGGTGTTGCCAGCGTGCTTTCGGACCCCGCCCGCTGCGCCGAGGCGGTGGCCCGCTATGCCGAGCGCTATCGCCAGCCAAAGGATCGTGGCAGCGAACGGCGAGTCATCGAGATCGCAGTGACTCGAATGATGGGCCGAGCCTGACCCGGTGCTGCCTGGTTAGGACTGTTGGCAGCGAGGCGCTGGTCCATGACCGTGTCACCGATGGGGCGATCGCTGTCATCGGCGCGCACCAACTCGACGATCAGGTCTATGTCGACGGTTAGGGCCCTGAAACAGATCGCCTCGTGAGTCTCGGTGGTGATACGAACCCGCACTGCGCCGGGCGCAACACGGCCGCCGCGATCCAGAGGGTGTCGCCCTCGGGCACGAGTCAGCGAGGGTCGAGAGCGACGACGGGGATGACTCGATCGGTGACCCGTTGGTACTTCGCGTAATCGGGGTAGGAGGTAGTGAGCTGATCCCAAAGTTCAGCCCGCTCGGCACCAGAGGTGTCGCGTGCTGTGACCTGGTGGCGATCCTTGCCCATGACGAGAGTGGCCTCGGGATGCGCTTTGAGGTTGTGGTACCAGCCCGGGTGAGCGTCGTGGCCACTGAAGCTGGCAACAACCGCCCAGCCGTCCTTGTGGTCGATCGTCAGCAGTGGGTTCGTGCGCTTTTTGCCGCTCTTGGCACCTGTGGTTTCCAGAACGACGATGTTGGCGTCGCCCATCGAGCCGCCGATACGCCCCTTGGTCGCCTTATAAACAAAGGCGTGGAGTCCGCCGAAGATCTTGGCAAAACTCTTGGGTATCTTGGTCCCCTTCTCTTTGGCTGCCATATTCGGCTCCTTCGTTTTGGGTGACGGTCAGCCTACGTCCGGGTCACGGACGGAGCACTGGGCCCTTGTAGCCGGGAGCGAAGCCACGTTCGTGAAGAAAGGCAGCAGCGTCCGTTCCGACTGCCGGTTCGCCGTCGATGCGGTTGATCTCGAGTGCCCGCACCCGCCCAGTCCTCGCCAAGCCGGCGAGCGCGTCGACCCAGTCGTCGTGTTCGAGGGCACCTTCGAACAGCACCAACGACTTGCCGCCACGTTCGAGGTAGGCCCTTGGTTCGCCGTCGACGAGCACCACCTGTGAGCCGGTGGATCGAGCGGGGCGACCACCCGACGCGGGCCATGGCAGGGCTGCCCCATAGGGCTGGGCCGGGTCGGTGCTGGCGAGCACGACGGCAACCGGTTCGTCCGGGGCCTCTCGATGGTCACGGAGTCGGTCAACCGCTCCGGGAGTGGCGAACTGGGCTCCACCGAGCCCGGCCACGAAATAGCCGCGTCGTACCTGACCTCGTTCTTCGAGGGCCCGCAGCAGGCCATACACCGCCTGAAATCCCCCAGGGTGGTTCTCGCCGAGCGCTCCCTCACGAGTCAGTACGCCGTGGCGTTCGAGCAGCTGCAGGGCTTGAAGGTGCGACCGTTCCGTGGCCGACGGACAAGGTTCGAGAAGCGGGGCGACAAGAGACCAGCGGCCGGCAACCGATGGCGGACCGAGCTTCGTCAGCTGACCTGGACGTGGACGACCGCGACGGCCCTGGGCCTTTCGGGCCCTCGAGCCACGACCAGTCGTGGTCAGCATCGCCCGGACCGGCCCGAACGTGTCGTTGGTGACTTCGCCTGCCCAGACCAGATCCCACAGCGCAGTGACCACTGCTGCCTCGTCAGCGAGTCCGCTGGCCGAGAAAAGGTCGGGCCAGAATGAGGCACCTCGGTCGGTGAGGTGGCCCCGCAGTGCATCGTGAACCGGGGCCTCGAGCCGATCCTCATCGGGGATCGGGGCCAGCAACGCCGCCTGTTCACGCCAGAACAGTCGCACCCGGCCGTCGGACGCCCCGACCGAACCGGCGCCCATCCAGACGATGTCGCCCGCGGCGAGAAGCGCGTCGAGATCGCCGGGCCGATACCCAGCGACACGAACTGGCAAGACGTCGTTCTCCAGCGTCGATGCCGGAATCGCCGCGCCCTGGAGCTGGGTGATAGCCGCGGTGAGGGCGTCGGCGCCGCTACGGGGCCGATCGATGCCATGCCAAGTGGGAAGGAAACGTGCGAGCGCATCCTGCTCAACCGGCTCGACTTCACGACGTAGCGAGGCGAGCGAGCGGCGACGCAGCGCCCGCAACACCTCGACCTCGCACCATTCACGTTCGGTGCCTTCTGGTCGGAACTCGCCTCGTTGGATTCGACCCGCGGCCTCGACACGGAGAAGTGCATCTCGCACCCGGTCGATGGGAACGCCGAATCGTCGGGCTGGCTGGGGCGGTGTGAACGGCCCGTGGGTGGCCGCGTATCGAGCCACCAGGTCATACAGCGGGTCGTCGACGGGATCGGTGAACGCAACCGGCAGCCCGACCGGAACTGCACATCCAATGGCGTCTCGATAACGGGCAGCATCTTCGGCGGCAGCAAAGCGGGTATCGCCACCAATGCCGATTTCGATGGCCCGACGCTCCTCGACCAGTTGGGCGATGAGCGGCGCCGGGTCAACGGTGCAGCGCATGTCGACCTCTTCCATGGAAAGGTCGCCGAGAACTCGCAGGAGATCGTGGACTTCGTCGACGTCGCGCGCTCGGCGATTATCGGTGAGTCGCTGCAACTCAAGTTCGAGATCGGCGAGCACCCCTGGGTCGAGCAGCTCGCGGAGTTCCTCAGCCCCGAGCAGGTCTCGCAGCAGATCACGATCGAGAGAAAGCGCCGCCGCTCGACGTTCGGCCAGAGGGGCGTCGCCTTCATACATGTACTGGGCGATCCACCCGAACAACAACGACTGGGCCATCGGCGAAGCGTGGTCGGTGTCGACTGGCACCATCCGAATCTTGCGGGTCGCCAGATCGCCCAAGACTTCCCGGAGCGCTGGAACGTCGAAGACCTCTTGCAAGCACTCCCGGGAGGTTTCGAGCAGCATCGGGAAGGTTGGATACTTGGATGCGACCTGCAGCAGGTTGGCCGATCGTTGGCGCTGCATCCACAAGGGCGTGCGCTCGCCAGGCCGACGCCTCGGGAGCAGCAAGGCCCGACCGGCGACCTCCCGAAACCGGCTCGCGAACATCGGTGTGCTTGGCAGGTGGGCAACGATGTGCTCTTCGACCTCGTCGGCGGCCATGGTGATGTGTTCGAGCGGCAGTCGATCAGCCGATTCGGGGAGGCGGAGCACGATGCCGTCGTCGCTCCACATGGTTTCGACCGGCATCTCGTATTGCTCTTCGAGGTTTGCTTGGAGCGCGACGGCCCAAGGGGCGTGAACCTTGGCCCCGAACGGGGTGAGGATGCAGACCCGCCAATCGCCTATCTCGTCTCTGAATCGTTCGACCACGATGGTGCGGTCGTCGGGCACCACACCGGTGGCGTAACGCTGCTCGTCGAGGTACTTGACCAGGTTGGTCGCAGCCCGCCGGTCGAGGCCTCGCTCTTCCATCAACTCGGTGAGCAACGGTTCGATCGATCCGTCGGTCATCGCCGTTTCGAGATCGGCGGGGATGACGTCGATAGTCTCGCGCACAAACGCACCGATTGCCCGACCCAGCTCCAGGGGACGGCCAGGTCGGTCGCCGTGCCAGAACGGCATCTTGCCTGGCTGCCCTGGTGCCGGGCTGACTACCACGCGGTCGTGGGTGATCTCCTCGATGCGCCATGTCGACGCGCCAAGCAGGAACGCCTCGCCGACTCGGGACTCGTAGACCATCTCCTCGTCGAGCTCACCCACCCGTTTGCCGTCTGGAAGGAACACCCCGTAGAGGCCACGATCGGGGATGGTGCCAGCATTGGTGACAGCAAGTCGGCCCGCGCCTTGGCGGGCCCGCACGGTTCCGGCAACCCGGTCCCAAACAACTCGGGGCCGGAGCTCGCTGAACTCGTCCGACGGGTACCGCCCGGCCAGTAAGTCGAGCACCGACTCGAATACCTCCTGAGAGAGGTGTTCGTAGGGAGCGGCGCGCTTGATGACGGCGAGCAGGTCCTCAACGTCCCAATCTTCGATCGCGGCCATGGCCACGATCTGTTGGGCGAGCACGTCGAGTGCGTTGCGCGGATAACGGGTCTCTTCGATCTGACCCAGCTGCATACGTTTGACGACAACTGCGGCTTCGAGCAAGTCGCCGCGGTGTTTCGGGAAAATCTTGCCCCGGCTCGGAGCGCCCACCTGGTGACCGGCACGACCGATCCGCTGCAGACCCGAAGCCACCGAGCCGGGCGATTCAACCTGGATCACCAGATCGACCGCGCCCATGTCGATACCGAGTTCGAGAGAGGAGGTAGCAACGAGGGCGCGCAGCTGCCCGGACTTCAGTTGATCTTCGATGATGAGACGCTGCTCGCGACTCAGCGAGCCGTGGTGAGCCATCACCAGTTCTTCGCCGTCGGCAACCGAGCGACCGTCGGACTCAGCGGACCGATTCACGCCCTGGAAATGCAGTTCATTCAGGCGACTTGCCAATCGTTCGGCGAGGCGGCGAGCGTTCACGAAGATGAGGGTCGACCTGTGCTGGAGGATCAGCTCAAGAAGCCTCGGGTGAACCGCTGGCCAGATACTGCCGTTGACCGGTGCTATGGCTGCATCATCGGCGTTGGTGTCACCAGCTCCTGCGCCAAGGTCGCCCATGTCGTCGACTGGGACGATGACCTCAATGTCGAGCTGCTTGGTGCGCCCAACGTCAACAACCGCGACCTTGCGAGCCTTGCCTTCTTCGGTGCCTCCGAGGAAACGAGCAATCTCGTCGAGCGGGCGTTGGGTAGCCGACAGCCCGATCCGCTGAGGCGACTCCCGGGTGATCTCTTCGAGACGTTCCAGCGACACCGCCAGATGACTGCCTCGTTTTGTAGCGGCCACCGAGTGGATCTCATCGATGATGATCCAGCGCACACCCCGAAGGGTTTCCCGCGCCTTCGACGTGAGCATGAGGTAGAGCGATTCAGGGGTGGTGATGAGGATGTCGGGCGGTTTGGTGACGAGCCGGCGACGCTCGTTGGCCGGGGTATCGCCAGATCGAAGCCCAACAGTCGGCACATGAACGTCGGTGTCGTGACCCTCCGCCGCCATCCGCTCCGACGCCAGCGTGATGCCCTGAATCGGCGCCCGCAAATTCTTTTCCACGTCGACAGCGAGAGCGCGCAGCGGCGAGATATACAGCACACGGGTGCGTTCGAGTTTGTCGGGAACTGGCTCGGACATGACCCGGTCGATGCCCCACAGGAAACTGGCAAGGGTCTTGCCCGAACCCGTGGGGGCAAGGATCAGGGTGTGATCGCCGTTGGCGATGGCGTCCCAGCCCTCGTTCTGGGCGGCGGTCGGCTCGCGGAACGAGGTGGCGAACCACTCTCGAACAACTGGGCTGAACCGCTCCATGACCACGTCGGGAGCTTAGAGAGACCGTGGGTCAGTCACCGCACCCGACGCTGGAGCCGGGTTTCAGCTCGGTGGGTTGAGGGTCCCGTCGAACTTGCCGGTGTGCGAGCCATCGCACATTGGCTTGGTGTTCGAGAGACCGCAACGGCACAGGGCCACCATGGTGTCGCTGTCGACGATGACGTTGCCCTCTTGGTCTTTGACCTGACACGCCCCCTGCACCAGCAGCGGCCCATCGGTACGAACGTTGACAGTGACATCAGCCATCTTGATTTCCCCCAGATTCGTGTCCGCCCAATGCGGACCTGCCCATTGTGGCCCACAGCCGCCGGCTAGGTCGCAAGTTGCCCAACGACGAGCTCCGAGGCCGGCGCCCGATGTAACGAACCCGCATGAGAGCGCGAAGGCCCCACTCGGCACGTCGCGACGATCTTCGCATATTTGCTGGGGTTTCGAGTTTGTTATGAAACGTATGTTCGATAAAATTCGGACCATGGGGACAACATCGCTGGACAGTGCAGGTGGTAGCGAAATCACGCTCGACGAGCTCGAGGGTCGGTTGACAAGTCAGGCCGCTCGTAACGCAGCGAACATGCACGAGTATCTGGTCACACTCGAAGAGTTCGACCGACGCAAAGGTTGGGTCGGTGACGGCGTCCGCTCGTTCGGGCACTGGCTGAACTGGAAAATCGGCACCGGAGTCCGAGTCGCCCAAGACCAGCTACGAGTCGCGAAGGCCTTAACTGTGCTGCCAGTGACCTCCGAGGCGTTCAGCCGGGGCGAGCTGTCGTATTCGCGGGTACGAGCCATCACCCGAGTCGCCTTACCCGAAACCGAGGTAAAGCTGGTTGGCATCGCGAAGATTTCGACGGGTAGCCAGCTCGACAAATACGTGAAAGCGCTCATCACCATCGGGGCACAAGACGACCCCACCCCGGTCCGTGCACCGGAGTTGTCGCGTCGTGGTGATGACGACGGGCGGGAAGTGTTCACTCTGAAATGTGACCCCGCTGATGGGGAACTGGTGTGGAAAGCCGTACACGCTGCGGTCGTTCAGGACTCTGACAAGAACCTGGACGAACGCAGAGCTGACGCCTTTGTGGCGATCGCGGACTCGTATCTGGCGAATGGACCCACCGACCGGTCAGGCTCCGACCGCACCCAAATCGTGATGCATACCCACGCCGAATCTGATGTCGCGACGTTGACAGACGGCACAGTGCTCGATCACCCAACCCGCCGCCGACTCGAATGCGAGGCCTCGCACATCACACTGAACAGCGACGCAGATGGCAACGAAACACCGGGTCGGAACACGAGCGGCATCTCTGAACGGCTGCGTCGGACATTGATGCTGCGGGACCGTCACTGTCGCTGGCCCGGCTGCTCAGCCGAACATCACATCCACGCCCACCACGTCATCCACCGAACCGAGGACGGACCCACCGTCTTAGAGAACCTGGTCTTGCTGTGCGGCCATCACCATCGGGTATTGCACGCCGAGGGCTACAACATCAACCGAAATGCTGACCGAACCTGGACGTTCCTGCGGCCTGACGGCACCGTGATTGCTCCAAGACCGCTACAAATGGCCGCTCCGCGGAACGCCCAACCGCCGCTCCCATCCAGGTTCACGATCGTGTCGAAATGGGACGGCAGCCGCCTCATCAGATGCAACATCAACCCAATCCCCATCCTCAAACCCAATACACCGACCCACCAGAACAGCGACCACGACGAACAACTCCCCGAAACCGGCTGACTCACAGGAGCTCTGTCATCTTCGTGGAAAGAAAACGAGCCAGACTCCGAGGATGACAACTCCACTTGCCGGTCAGGTCGCTTTGATAACGGGTTCCTCCCGCGGAATGGGCCGAGCCATCGCCATCGGGCTCGCCTGTGCCGGCGCCGACATCGCAATCAACTATCGAGAGCGCACTGCCGATGCGGAGTCCGCCGCAGAAGAGGTACGGGCGCTCGGCAGGAAGGCCGTAGTCGTCCAGGCCGACGTCAGCCAACCGGCCGATGTCGAGCATTTGGTCTCCACAGCTGCGGCCGAGCTCGGTGCCCCATCGATCCTGGTCAACAACGCCGGTATTGGGGAACGAGTTGTCGACGTTGCCGACCTCAGTTACGACCTTTGGATCGAGACCCTCAACGTCAACCTCACCTCCGCGTACCTCATGACCCAGGCCGTGCTTCCGTCGATGCGTGAAACAGGCTGGGGGCGCATCATCAACATCTCGTCGACTGCGGCCCAGACCGGCGGGTCGGTCGGGCCTCACTACGCCGCGTCGAAGGCAGGCATCATCGGCCTGACCCACGGGTATGCCAGCAAGCTTGTGAAAGAAGGCATCACCGTCAACGCCATCGCTATGGCTCAGATCGAAACTGAGATGTTGCGGTCTGCCACCGCAGCTGACACCAGTCGTATTCCGGTCGGTCGTTTCGGGCAGGTCGGCGAAGTGTCGGACGTGGCAGTGATGCTCGCGACCAACGCGTACATGACCGGCCAGACCATCAGCCTGAACGGTGGCATGTATTACACGTCGTGACTTTGTTGTTCATCGAACAGATCCGCACAGCTCGGGTGCGCTGTCGTTGGCAGAGACGACAACGTGCGACCTTTCAAGCGTTCCATCTGGTTCTGACCGATTCGGACTAGGGAAACTCAGACGCCGCTGGCTCCTGCTGACAACTCAACCTCGAACTCGAGCAACGTCGCTCCCATGCTCACGGCAGGCGGGCTCGCCTCACCTTCACCTGCGGAACTGGCGTGGCTGGCCTTCGCTCCGTCACCGTCGCGCCAGCCTTCGTAGGAGTCCTGGTCGGCCCAGCGGGTGTAAACGAACCAGCGGGTTTCGGCGTCGCCGGTCGGGCGAAGCAATTCGAAACCTTCGAAGCCCGCAACGTCGGTGAGGCTGTCCATACGAGCGGTGAATCGTTTCACGATCTCGTCGCCAGCTTGGGGCGGAATCTGCAATGCGTTGATCTTCACGACGGTCATGACCTATGCCTACCGCAGCTAGCCCAGTTCAGCGCGAACAGCCGGAAGGACCTCACTGCCAAGTAGCTCTAGGCATTCCTCGGCGTGAGCCGGGTCGGAGCCTGGCCAGGCAATCCGCATCGAGAGGTGGCTGATGCCGATCTCGCGGTGCTGGTGAATAAGCCCCTCGATCACTTCGTCAGGGTTTCCAATCACGAAACGGTTCTCAGCGAGGCCGGCGAACTCGTCGACCTCACCTGCCGACCTCACTGCGTCGCCAGCGCTGCCGGTCAGGCCCCAAGACGCATAGGCGGCGTACTTGGTGAGCAGGTGCGGGCCCGCGCGTCGGCGAGCCTCGGCCCCGTCGGCGTGGCAGTGAACCTCCAACATTCGGCCAACCTCAGATGCGGGAGCAACCCCGGCCTCGGCACGTGCAGCGTCGAAGACCCCGATCTGGCGCTTGACCTCGTCGTTGTCGGCACTCGGTGTTGCCATGAACGCATCGCTGATTCGTCCAGCTCGTTTGATCGCACGATCAGTCGTGGCGCCTATCCAGATTGGCGGGCCGCCGGGCTGCACAGGACCGGGAAGCACAGTGGTGTTCTCGAAGCTGTAGTAGCCCCCGTCGTGGCTGGCGTTGTCGCCGGTCCATAACATCCTGATGGCATCGATCCCGTCGACCATGCGGGCAAGACGATCCTCGAACGGCACACCCATCGCCGCGAACTCTTCAGGGCGATATCCCTGGCCCACGGTGAGGATGAATCGACCGCCGCACGCAATGTCGATCAGCGCGACCTGCTCGGCGATGTCGACCGGGCGGTGCAGCGGCAGCAGCACCAAGTTGGTGCCGATCGCCATGTCACCGGTGTACGCGGCGAGATGGGACAGCATCGCGAGCTGCGGGAAGAAGTGGTAACCGTCGGTGAGGTGATGTTCACCGGCCCAGATCGAGTCGAAGCCCAGCCGTTCAGCGGTCTGCACCTGGGAAACCAGTTCCCGGAAACGAGTCGCCGCGTCGTCCTCCACCGGATGCTGAGAGTTCAGATAGATACCGATTTTTAGTGTCACGCGATGGACGATAGTCGGCAGACGATCAGCGGGTTAGCGTGACCTCAACAGATGGAGGGGATTCCGTGCCTCAGCTCACCAAGGCCACTCCCGAGTTCGCAGCGTCAGCTAGCCACAAGGCAACGGCGGTGCACGACCTAGCGGCTAGTCCTGAACAGGTCTGGGCGACCATCACCAACAACAGTTCGTGGACCAAATGGTTCCCGACGATGACGCGATGTGAGGACACGTCCGACCCGACGTCCGGCATCGGCTCCACAAGAACAGTGAAAGTCGGTCCCCTCGTGGCCGAAGAGGAGTTCATCGCCTGGGACGAAAACAGGCTGTGGGCATTCACCATCACCAAGACCAACCTCCCCTTGGGGAAGAAGGTGTTGGAACAGCTGGCGATCGAACCCCATGGCGACGGCGGCTCGCGGGTGGCCTACACCGGCGCCATCGAACCAACGTGGTTCAGCCGGCTCACCCTTTTCTCACCAACGGCCCTACATCCGGAACTATTCTCTCGGCATGCGGGAAATGACGATTACGCCAATTGACGGCAAGACCATCGGGGCCACAGTCAGCGGTGTCGAGTTACGCAGGCTGAGTGACGATGATTTCGCCACACTCCACGCCGCGTTCTTAAAGCACGGCTTCTTGCTGTTCCCCGGTCAGCACCTGAACGAGGAAGAGAACACCGAGTTCGGTCAGCGGTTCGGCGAGCTCGAGTTCGGCGGCGCCGCCATCTCGAATCAACGCACGCAGGACGGGTCGATCCGCGACCTGAACTCGCAGCTGATGCGCACCAACGTAGGCAACGAGACGTGGCACACGGACTCGACCTACAAACCCATCAGCAGCAAGTGCGCCATGTTGACCGCTGCTGTTGTTCCTGAAGAGGGTGGGCAGACCGAACTCGCCGACAGTAAATCTGCCTACGACGCGCTCGACGACGCAACCAAAGCACGAATCGAGAATCTCGCCGCGTTCCACTCGACCAACTACTCGCAGGCCAACGACCTCGGCGACTTTCCGGAATTGAACGGCGAAGGCCTGTACGGCACCGTTTATCACGGCGAGGCCTACCTCCGACCGCTGGTGAAAGTGCACTCCGAAACAGGAGCGAAGAACATTTTCGTTGGCCGTCACGCTTTCGGCATCCCCGGTCTAGAGCGTGACGAAAGCCGTGCGCTGATCAAGTCGTTGATCGACTTCATCGTCGCTGACGAGTCACGGGTCTACCAACACAACTGGACCCCCGGAGACACACTGCTCTGGGACAACCGGTACGTCCTGCACCGAGCCCGCCCGTACGATTACTCGAAGCCTCGGCACCTGATCGCCACTCGCGTCGCAGGTGACGAAGCGACCGAGCTGGCCTACTACCCGGACGATCCTGCGGCCGAAGCCGGCCGACAGGCCCTCATCAAGGAGCTAGAGATTCTTCGCTCCGAGGTGTCCGACCGCCGCTACGGCGCCACCACAGCCGCCAGCTAAATCAGACCAGGCTCAAACAAGCCTGCGGGTACGCCGGGTGCGTTGCAGAACCTCGGGCAGTGGCGCGGCGTGCACGATCGCGAGCCGTTTCGTCGAACGGGTGAGGCCGACATACAGGGCGCGTAGGCCCTGGGCTTCTTCGCTCACGATCTTGCCGGGTTCGACCACGACTGATCCATCGAGTTCGAGACCCTTCACCAGCTGCACTGGCACCAACGAGATCCGGGGATGCAACACTCCGGTGATGTTCCGGCTGGCGGTGGTCGCCCGTCCGTAGTCGAGATCGGAGGCGCCGAGCGCAGCGTCGACCTCGTCGATGAGGCTGGCGGGAACAATGACGGCGACGCTGCCACCGTCGAGCACCGCCGCCTCGGATCTGATTGTGGCGACAACCTCTTCAATGAGTCGGTCGTCGGACACTTTTATAATCTGTGGCTCGGTGCCGGTGGAACGAACAGCGCGGGGAGGCGTCAGTTCGGGAGCGGCCTCGGCGAGTACCCGGTTGGCGAGCACCAGGTTGGGTGCCGGGATGCGGTAGCTGAGAGTGAGCTCACGCATGCGTGGTTCGGTGCGAGTGGTGGGGAGATGTTCGAGCACCTCGTCCCAGCTACGGGCCGCGCCCGGCGATGTGGCTTGGGCGATGTCGCCAACAATGGTCATGGACCCGTTGAGAGATCGGCGGGCCAGCATGCGCATCGCCATCGGAGTGTGATCTTGAACTTCATCGATGACGATGTGGCCGTAGGTACGTATCTCGGGGTCCTTGGGTTTCTTCTTCGGGGCCGGACGCGGGCCGAGATGCCCGTACGCCTCATCGAGCACCGCAACGTCGGAATCGCTCCAGACGTATGAGTCCTGGCTGTCGCCACGGGGGCGATACAGCGCCCGGACCTGGTCCTCGCTGAGTTCGCGTCGGCCAGCCGAACGAATCAACGCCTTCGACCCGTACAGATCACGCAGCAGCTGCTCGGGAGTCAAGATCGGCCACATCGATTCGAGGGCTGCCTTGACCGTTGACTCCGAGCCAATGCGGTAGCTCACGATGTCTGGGTCGGGGTTCGATCGGTGTGACTCAGCGAGGGCCCGGAAGAACTCTGCCTCGATGAATTTGCGACCCGCGTTGTGGTAGCGGAACCGGCGACGAGCGTCTTTGACGATGGCGGCCGAACGTTCCTTCGAGACCCGAAGCCGGACCAGACCGAACCCAACATTGAAGTCAGACGTCAGCGGCCGCTGACGATCGCGCACGGCCTTGCGTACGAGGTCGACCATCTTCAGGTTGCCCTTGATGGCACCCGAGGCTGGCGAGTCGGCGAGACGAAAACGTGCATTGGGGAACATGTCGGTGAACAGGTCGGCGAGCACGCTGAGGTGCACGCCGGCTTCGCCGAGGCTGGGCAAGACCTGCTCTATGTAACGCAGGAACAGACGGTTCGGTCCAATGACCAGCACGCCCTGACCCTCAAGCGGGAAACGGAACGTATAGAGGAGGTACGCGGCGCGATGCAGCGCGACGACCGTCTTGCCAGTGCCAGGCCCGCCCTGCACTACAACGATGCCCTTGAGCTCATCGCGGATGATCTCGTCCTGCTCGCCCTGGATGGTGGCGACGATGTCTCGCAACTGCCCGTCGCGGTTCTGTTCCAGAGCAGCTAGCAATGCACCGTGACCCTGGAAGTTGTCGTCGAGCTGGTCGAGGTCGAAGATCTCGTCTTCCATGTCGACGAGTTCGCGACCGCGAGACACAAAGTGTCGACGACGCACGAGACCCATGGCCTGTCGACCGGTGGCCCGATAGAACGGTTCGGCGACGGGTGCTCGCCAATCGACGACAACCACTTCTTGTTTGTCATCGGCAACAGCGAGACGGCCGATGTAGAAGAGCTCCTCGGCGTCGGAGTCGATCCGCCCGAAGATCAAAGACGCAGCCCCGATCTCGAGCTGGCCGAGGCGCTGCTGCACCTTCTCTTCTATGACATCGCGTTCGTAGCGAGCCTGAGTAGTGCCACCGCGACCGACTTCGACCATGCCTCGTAACTCGACCGCGCGTTTGCGCGCTTGGTCAAGACACAAGTAGGCGTTGTCGATGAAGGCCTGTTCGGCCTCTAGGTCGGGATGCGTCACGATGCGATGAAGGTCGACAATCTGCTTCCAGGAACTCGTCTAAGGGGGCATCTCAATCTATCTGGCATCAGCCGCCATCTGCGGTTCGACCGCCGGCTGTAGTCAGAGCGGCGGCGGCCGGTAGCGTTCCGTCAGTGTCTTCCACCCCTGTGTCCTCTACACCAGCGCTCCCCGCCGACCACCCAAGCCACCGCTTCGCGGACAGTGCCTACCTGACTGCGTGCAGGAACGAACCGTCCAGCCATGTGCCGGTGTGGTTCCAGCGACAGGCCGGCCGGTCGCTTCCCGAGTACCGGGCGATCCGTGGAGAAGGCGACATCCTCGACGCCATCCGCAATCCGGAGCTCGCCGCCGAGATCACGCTGCAGCCGGTGCGCCGATACGGCGTCGACGCTGCGATCCTGTTCTCAGACATCGTGGTGCCCGCCGACGCTGTGGGCTTCGGCATCGAAGTTGTACCCGGTACGGGACCCGTGGTTCAGAACCCGTTCCGCTCGGCAGCGGACCTCGACCGACTCCCCCAGCTCGACCCTGAGGGTCACACCGGCTACGTGCTCGACACAGTGCGGATCCTGGTAGGTGAACTCGACGTACCGCTTATCGGTTTCGCTGGCGCACCATTCACCATCGCCAGCTACCTCATCGAAGGCAAGCCGTCACGCGACCACGCCATGACCAAGGCCCTCATGCTCGAGGACCCCAAGCTGTGGCACTCGCTGATGGAACGACTCGCCGACATCGCCATCGCCTCGCTGCGCTCGCAGGTGTTTGCCGGCGCCAGCGCCATCCAGCTGTTCGACTCATGGGCCGGAGCCCTACGCCCAGTCGACTACCGCGAGTTCGTCGCCCCACACAGCGCTCGAGTGTTCGAAGCGGTCAGCGACCTCGGCGTAGCCAAGGCCCACTTCGGTGTCGGGACGGGCGAGATCCTCGACCAGATGGCCAACGCCGGCGCTGACGTCGTCGGCGTCGACTGGCGCATCCCCATCAACGAAGCTCGGCGCCGCGTCGGTCCTGGCGTCGCGATCCAAGGCAACCTCGACCCAGCGGTGTGTTTCGCCAGCTGGGAAGTAGTCGAGGCTCAGGTTCGCGAGATCCTGGCTTCGGCAGAAGGCAAGGCCGGACATATCTTCAACCTCGGCCACGGCGTGTTGCCCCCGACCAACCCTGAGATTCTCGAAAAGGTGGTCGAGCTGGTGCATCGCGAGGGTCGCTCCGAGTGAGCCCCACGCCGACCGTCGTGGTCATCGGCGGAGGCATCACTGGCCTCACAGCGGCTTTCCGCGTTCGCGAAGCTCGGCCCGACGCGGCGATCGTTCTTATCGATCGCTCAGCGAGCCTCGGCGGGAAGATCAGCAGCAGTCCGTTCATGGGACGTCAGGTCGATGAAGGCCCCGACGCGTTCCTCACTCGAGTTCCGTGGGGCATCGATCTCTGCCGCGAACTCGGCATTCTCGATGAGGTCGTGAGCCCAGCTTCGGGATCTGCTTACGTGATGTCCCGCGGGAAGCTGCGCAAGCTGCCCGCGGGGCTGGTCCTTGGCGTGCCGACCCGTTTCTGGCCGCTCGTGCGTTCTGGCATCGTCAGCCCGCTCGGCGCGATCACAGCGTTCCTCGATCGGATCCGGCCAGCGAACACACCAACAGGAGATGAAACGGTCGGCTCACTTGCCAGACGCCGGCTCGGCAGCCAGGTGGCTGAACGCCTTATCGATCCGCTCATCGGGGCTATCAACGCCGGCGACACGGACCTACTCGACCTGCATCTGGCCGCACCCCAATTCGAGAATGCCGCCAACGCGAACCGCAGCCTCATCGCCGGGCTAATCGCTCAACGCAAGAAAATCGACCCAGCACTCGCTGCAGCCCCCGTGTTCCATTCGTTCCCGGGGGGCATGAGTCGCCTCGTCGACGCGTTGATCGACCGACTCCGCAACGTCGACCAGCGCCTCGACGTCAGCGTCGACCTGGTGCAGCCGACCGATCGTGGCGCCGACGTGGTCCTCAGCTCTGGCGCAGTCGTCGCCGCCGACGCTGTGATTGTCGCGACACCCGCGCACGTGAGCGCCACGATCCTTTCCGAGATATCCAAAGAAGCCGCCGAGCTGCTCGCCGGAATCGAGTTCGCCTCGGTTGCCATGGTCACGCTCGGCTTCGACCGATCAGCGGTGGGCCATCCCCTCGACGGATCCGGGATGCTCGTTCCCCGCCCCGAGGGTCGACTTGCCACCGCTGTCAGTTGGGCCAGCACCAAGTGGCCTCACTGGAGCGCAGACGACAAGGTGGTGCTTCGGGTCAGCGCGGGACGAAGAGGCGACGAACGAGCCATGGGGCTCAGCGATGACGAACTGGTCGACGCCATCTCAGCCGAAATGTCCGAGATCCTCGACATCACTGGCCCGGTGCTCGAATGGCGAGTCACCCGGTGGCCGAACTCGTTCCCCCAGTACGACACAGGTCACTCGCGTCTCATCGACCGAGTAGATGCCGCGCTCGCCAGCGACGCTCCCGGAGTGTTTGTCACCGGAGCCTCGTGTCGCGGAATCGGCATCCCAGCGTGCATTCGCCAGGGCGGCGAAGCTGCAGATCTTGCCGTTGCCCGTCTGCCAGTCGAAAGTTCAGCGCCATGACTCCCCGCCCGCAACGATTCGGCGTCGCCCTGCTGCTCGGGATCTTCACCGCGTTCTCCCTTCCCCCGTGGGGATGGTGGGTGCTCACCCCCGTCGGACTCGCCGCTGCGTGGATATGGATCACTCGCTCAACGTCGGACGGATCCGAGGAACCGGCGAGGCGAGACTCGCTGTTCCGCTTCTGGCGGTCAGCCAAGTTCTGGACCGCATGGTGGTTCTGGACCGGCTTCTACCTCGTCGGCCTGGTCTGGATGATCGACCTCACCATTCCCGGTTGGCTGGTGGCCATCCCCGTCGAGGCCGCAATCATGGCCCTACCAATGATGTTGGCCAATGACCGTAAGGTCATCACCCGTCTACCGTCCGCCCTGATTGTTGGTGAGGCGATCCGCTGGGTCGTTCCGTTCGGCGGCGTACCCATGGCCAACCTGGCCCTCGCCCAGGTCGGCGCGCCGTGGATGTCGATCGTTCGAGTCTCCGGGGCACTGGCCCTCGTCGGCATGGTCGGCCTGGTCGCAGCAACGTTGGTGGTGCTTCAGCGTCGACAGAGCATCTCTACTGGAATTGCGTTTGGCATGGTCTTCGTCGCCATGTGGCTGACCTTGCTGGCCCCCACCGGTCGCACGGACCAGACCATCGAAGCGGCAGTGGTGCAGGCAGGTGGCCAACTCGGCACCAACGCGGTGAACGACACCCAGCGGTCAGTGTTCGAGCGGCACGTCGACGCGATGGAGCTGCTGACCGAACCCGTCGATCTCGTCGTGTGGTCCGAGAGCAGCGCATCGTCGGGCCTTCCGCTCGACACCTCAATCCAGATGGGCCAGATCGAGCAGCTCGCAGACGAACACGACGCGATCATCATCGCCAACTTCTCCGAACGTGACGGTGAGTTCTTCCGAAACGCTACGGTCGCCGTGGCCCCCGAGGTTGGCCTCACTGGCCGGTACGACAAGGTGCACCTGGTTCCATTCGGCGAATACGTGCCGCTGCGCTCGTTCATCGATCGTTTCGCCGACCTCAGCCTGATCCCCCGCGAAGCGCTGCCTGGCGAAGACCCGGCCCTCCTCGACACTCCACTTGGACCGATGTCGACCGTCACTTCGTTCGAGGTGTATTTCCCCGAGCGAGTTCGCAGTGGCGTTCGCAACCGAGGGCGCATCGTCCTCAACCCCACACTCGCCTCTTCGTACACAACGTCGATGGTGGCCGAGCAGTCGCTCGCTTCAGCTCGCCTGCGTGCCGTCGAATCAGGGCGTTGGGTTCTGCAGGCCTCGACAACTGGCTACGCCGCCATCGTCGACCACAACGGCGACGTCATCGAACGAACCGGTCTCACCGAACAAGCCGTGAAGACCGCCACAGTCGAACTTCGCTCCGGACACACCTGGGCGATCACGTTCGGCAAGTGGCCGATCACCCTGCTTGCCCTGTTTTTCGTGCTCACAGGCCGAGGTAAACGCAAAGGACGACGGGCCAAGGCTCAAGAGGCAGCCCGCGCCGAGATGTGACGTCTCGGCGCTCCGCAGAGCGCCGAGCTCCAGGTGATAGCAGCAGTTGCTAGCATGTGGTGCTATGGCCACCACCCGCACAACCTTTAGCCTTGATGAGGCCCTCGCTGAGCAGGCTCGCAAACTCGGCGTAAATGTCTCTGCGGCTGCGAGGGATGGGGTCACCGCAGCGGTGCGATCAGCCCTAGCTCTGGCTGATCGCCACGCCTACGCCGAGAACCCGGAATCGGCGCAAGAGTTCTGGGCCGATGCCGAGACCTGGGGCGCCGAGTGAATCGAGGCGAGGTGTGGCTGGCCCAAGTGGGCCGCAAACGAAGGCCCGTTTTGGTGCTCACGCGGACAGAAGTGCTTGATGTGCGATCCCTCGTGACAGTTGCGGAAATCAGTACTACGGCGCGCGGCCTTGCAGCAGAGGTCGCTCTCGACCATCTCTCTATCGGCCTCGAACACGAATCGGTCGCGAACTGCGATGGGCTTCATACGATCGCTCAGACCACGCTCACGGCCCACGTGGGTGACGTCGACCACGACACAATGCAGCGAGTCTGTTGGGCGGTGACCTACGCCCTGGGGTGCTGAGTTGACCTCGTCAAATCTCGGCGCTCAGCGGAGCGTCGAACTCAGATCTCGAGTGACAGGGTGATCGGGCCGTCGTTGCGCAGGTCGACGGTCATGTCGGTGCGGAAACGGCCGGTCGCTACTTCGATATCCAGCGACTTCAGCCGCTCGACCACTCGTTCGCAGAGCGGTTCGGCCTGCTCCGGGCGGGCGGCGTCGATGTACGACGGGCGGCGACCCTTGCGGGTATCGCCGTAGAGGGTGAACTGACTGACGACTAGCACTGCTCCCCCGGCCTCGAGCACTGAGCGATTCATCACCCCGTCGTCGTCATCGAAGATTCGCAGGTTGGCGATCTTGTCGGCCAGGCGGTCAGCGATTGCTTCCGTGTCGTCGTGGGTGATGCCGACCAGGGCGCAAATGCCGGGCCCGATCTCCCCGACGATTTCGCCATCGACGATAACTCGGGCATCGGTGACTCTTTGGAGTAGCGCTCTCATGACGACATCGTGGCCGGTCAGGGCACCTGTCACAAGGTCGGCCGGCGAACACTCGCCTTTTGGGGTCTTCGTTACCGGCCGGTAGCCTGACGCCCGAACGGCCCGAGGTCTTGTACGTCCGGCCACTGAAGGACGAGGTAGCCGTGGGCCGCGAACGATCATTGCGGATCGCATTCCTGACATACCGCGGTCACGCCTACACGGGTGGCCAGGGGGTCTACACCCGACACCTCGCCCGCGAGCTCACCGAGCTGGGTCATCACGTCGAGGTCATCTCCGGCCCGCCGTATCCGATACTCGATGAGGGAGTGAAGCTCACTGAGCTGCCGAGTCTCGAGCTCTACCGGAGCCCGGACCCCTTCCGGATTCCGAAGCTGTCGGAGTTCAAAGACTGGATCGACGTCCTCGAGTACACCCAGACGTCGTTGGCGACGTTCGCCGAGCCGCTGACCTTCTCCCTACGGGCATACCGCAACCTGAAGGACCGCCTCGGCGAGTTCGACCTGATTCACGACAACCAGTGCCTCGGCTACGGCGTCGCCAAACTCCACGATCTGGGCATCCCGATCCTGGAAACGATCCACCACCCCATCACGGTCGATCGTCGCCTCGAAACCGAACATGCGCCGACGCCATGGAAACGCTTTACGAAGAACCGCTTTTACGCATTCACGAGCATGCAGATCAAGGTCGCTCAGAAGTTCGAGCGGATCCTCACCGTGAGCTCAAACAGCTACGACGACATCGTCGCCGACATGGGCGTCGACCCCGACAAACTCCACATCGTGCACGTCGGTGTCGATCCCAAGCAGTTCCGTCCGCTACCTGACGTGCAGCCTGTCCCCGGGCGCCTCATGACTACGGCTAGCGCCGACGTGGCCATGAAGGGCTTGGCGTTCCTGCTCGAAGCACTCGCCAAGATCCGCACCGACAACCCTGAAGCGCACCTGGTCATCATCGGGCGGCCGAAGTACGACTCGAAGGCCACCCGCCTCATCAAAGAACTGAACCTCACCGACCACATCGAGTTCGTGAGTGGTGTCCCCGACGAACGCATCGTCGAGCTCTACAGCGAAGCTCAGGTCGCCGTCGTGCCGTCGCTCTACGAGGGGTTCTCCCTCCCAGCGATCGAGGCCATGTCGTGTGGCGTTCCGCTCGTCGCCACCACCGGCGGAGCACTCCCCGAGGTCGTCGGCACCGATGGCGTCACCGCACTCCAGGTTCCTCCGGGCGACAGCGAAGCGCTGGCCGCCAAGATCCGCGAAGCACTCGCCGACCCGACCCTGCGCGACACCATTGGCGTTGCCGGTCGCGAACGGGTCGAACAGAACTACTCATGGCGGGCCACCGCCGAGAAGACCGTCGAGCACTATCACCTGCTGCTCGACGAGATGGGCCGTTGACATGTTGACCGTCGACTACGACAAACTCGGACTTCGCAAAGGCGACCTGGTCCTCGATATGGGCTGCGGCGCTGGCCGACACGCCTTCGAGAGCCTGCGCCGCGGCGGCAAGATCGTCGCGTTCGACATGAGCCACCCCGAACTCGTAGAGGTGCGCAACACCTTCGGCGCCATGGTCGATTCTGGTGAAGTGGGCGCGGACGCCACCGGCCAGCCGATGCAGGGCGACGCGCTGCGTCTCCCTTTCCCTGACAACACCTTCGACCGCATCATCGCCTCCGAGGTGCTCGAACACATCCCCGACGACGATGCCGCGATCACCGAGCTCACCCGTGTCCTGAAACCTGGAGGCACGATGGCCGTCACCGTTCCAGCCCGCTTCGCCGAACGTCTCTGCTGGAAACTGTCGGACGAATATCACGCACCGATCGTGGTCGGCGGCCACGTCCGCATCTACAAGGAGACCGATCTTCGTTCGAAGCTCAATGCTCGCGGACTAGAAGATCGTGGCTCCCACAAGAACCACGCCCTGCACTCGCCGTACTGGTGGTTGAAGTGTGCGGTTGGCCCCACCAACGACGACAACAAGTTGGTGAAGGCATATCACCGCCTGCTGGTGTGGGACATCGTCAAGGGTCCGTGGATCACCCGCACCGCCGACAAGATGCTGAACCCCCTGATCGGCAAATCCGTCGTGCTCTATGCACACAAGCCGACAGCCTCAGCCAATGTCTCGACGGAGGCCGCGAATGCAGCAGCCTGAGTCGACAGAGGTCCTCGCTCTCACCGATATCGAGCAGACCGCCACTTCTATCGCCGATCTGCAGCTGTCCAACGGCATGATTCTGTGGATGGCGGGCGGCCACGCCGACCCGTGGAATCACATCGAAGCTGCCATGGCCCTCGCTGTCGCCGGTCGTCATGTCGAAGCCGAAGCCGCCTACCGCTGGCTCGCTGATGTCCAGGATCCGGCCGGGACCTGGCACCACTACTACCTCGAGGATCGCATCGAGGACCGCAAAGTCGACACCAACTGCTGCGCCTACATCGCGACAGGTGTGCTGCACCACTTCCTCATCACCGGTGACGAAACCTTCGCCCACAGCATGTGGCCCACCGTTGAGAGTGCCCTCGACTTCGTGGTCGGGTTGCAAAGCGCCCGGGGTCTGATCCCATGGGCCCTGCACGACGACGGCAAACCCTGGTCCTACGGACTGCTCACCGGCAGCTCCTCGATTCACCACTCCCTCCTCGCCGGCCTCGAACTCGCTGATGCCCTCGGCAAAGAACGCCCCATGTGGGAACTCGCCGCCGTGCGCCTCGGCGAACTCATCGCCCACGACGAAGACGCATTTGAACCCAAGCAGCGCTGGGCCATGGACTGGTATTACCCAGTGCTCTCAGGCGCCCTCGACGACGAAGCAGCCGCAGCCCGCCTCGAAGCCGGACGCGACAAGTTCGTCCTCGACGATCACGGCATCCGCTGCGTCAGCGACCAACCATGGGTCACCGCAGCCGAAACCTGCGAATGCGCCATGGCGTACCTATCGCTCGCCGATCTCGACTCCACCCACGCCACCGAAGCCCGCCGCCTCTTCGATGCAGTGCAGGTCCACCGCCAAGATGATGACGGCGCCTACCTCACCGGCCTCGTCTACCCCGGCGACATCTCGTTCCCCGACAACGAGTGCTCGACCTACACCAGCGCCGCAATCATCCTCGCCGCCGACGCCCTCGACCGCCGCACCCCAGCGAGCGGCCTCCTCATAGGCGAAGGACTCCGGGACCTCCGAAGGCGCTAGGCACCGCGTCGAGACTCGGTTCGCACCTGCAGCACGGCCTCGCTCTGAGAGCATCCCACCCGCCAGATACGATGCATGGCATGAGAGATCGAGAGTTTTGGACTGCTGAGGAGCTGGAGAAGCTCTCACCGGCCGAACGAAACGACACCATCCGCGCCGGAGTTGTCACCAACATGGACCAGGTGCCACCAACCTTCCTCGAGCGGGTTCGTGCCAACGTGCGCGATCACATCGACCAAACTGAGTCCGCGCCGATCCCTGATCGGTGAGTAAGCGGCGACCGGTACGAGTCGACCAGCGCTTCCTCGAACAACTCGACGCCCAGCTTGGCAGCGAACGCGGCCCGGACGGGGAGCCTTCACGCCTCGATTTCCTACGATTCGAGCTTCCGGCGATCGAAGACGACTTCGCAGTCCGGTTCGAGCAGCTTGCCGAGGTAATCCCTGGTCGGCCTGACTACCGGCAGATCATCACTGCTGGACGCCTCGTTTCTGGAATCGCCATCGTCGGCCAGTTGGGATCAGATGGATCCGTTCTCCTGCTCGGTGTCGAACTCGATCTTGGTCAGAAGTGGTAGCTGGCAGCAACGAGGCGGTGCGCCCGCGACGCGACATTCCGTAGGTGTTCCAGCCAAGGCAGCAGCCCGCCCCGACGAATAGGAGACCCAGCGTGCCAGCGATCAGCGGTGTGCAGGCCCTGAGTCTGTCGGCGACTCTTAATCCGCAGGTTCCGGTTCACGTCCAAGGAAGCAGCTCAACTCAGTGTCGCTTGGCAGTGGTCGCTCCGTTCTGAGACGAGCGTCACTAGACGTTGCGGCAGATCCGGCGATACCTCACTGAGGTCAGCGTCGCCCAGGGCCTTCTCGAACGCCGCCGACGTTCGTTGGGCCAGATCGAGCACTCGGGCGATCAACTTTTCACGGTCGAGTTTGAGTTCGTCGGCAGCGTGTTCCCATGCGCTGCGACGGTCGGTCCGGCGCAACTTGTAGTCGTCACCGATCTTCATTGCGAGCTTGACGTCGCGACCGTCGCTGTCGTCGTACGGCAGGATCGAAGCGATGTCGTAGAGGGGTGCCAACCTGACCTGATTTCCGGCGAGCAGCAGGCTGTAGTTCTTGGCGTGGGCGTCCGTGCCCGCGATCAGCCAGTTGAACGCAAGGGCATCAGCGAATCGCCAAACGTCGACTTCGGCATCGGGACCAGGGATGGTCGACCTGATGAGCTCGGCGACCTGACTCGGCGTCGGGCCTCCATCCGTTTGATACTTGCGAGCAGGCGGAACCGATAGTGCTTGGCAGAGATCCTCTTGATGGACTCGTATTAGCGCTCCGTCTCGGATCGTGCGGTCGAACCGCTCAACGACGATTGCGCTCTCATCCTCAAACCTCTCGATACGAGTGTTTGCCGCTGGGAGGCCGAGGCCCGCCGCCGCAGCTAAGCAGAGGTGCTCATTGATGTGCTGCGCCTCATAGCCAGCGATCGCAGGTTTGAGAATGTGGGTGGTCGGAACCGACCCAGACGGCGCTCCCCACTGGCCCCGGGTTTTTCGGTCCCCATCGACATAGTGCAAGGCAGTCTTGGCTTGGGCTCCACCAAGACTGAACCGGCCAGTGAATCCCGGACCGAGCCAACTCGTCGAATCTGCTCGAAGCACTCTCAGCCGTAACGCAACCTCAGCCTCGGTGAGCAATGTGATCTCCCCAGGTCGGGTGACGAGATCCTCCGCTTGGTCAGCTGGACAGAACTGCACAGCGCCAGCACAGTCGTAGCCGATCTGGGTGCTGAGCAGCGAGAAGGGTGACGCCACTGATACGCCGAAGTCGCGACTCCACCGAGCGAGAACATCGGCATTGTCTGGCAGGAGACCCCACAACCATGGAGTGAGGCGAGCCTCGCCGTGAGCCTCTTCGGCTGGAGGCATCGACACTGACAAGAGCGTCGCTGTCGGATCGTCTCGATAGTCCTCGTCGTAGCGAAGACGAAGGGCACCGTTCGCGAGGCGTTCGACACTGCCGATCGGCCGACCCTCGAGGAGGACCGTCAGCTCGTCTACGGCCATCAGGTACGGCCGTCGATGATCTGACCGAGGTCAACGGTCGATCCATCTGGGCCGGGAACGTCAACGAACGTAAGCGCCAGGCCAAGCGCACTCAATACCGACAACGCCCGCCCAAGTTCAGCGGTTCGCTTTCCCGTCTCGAGTTCGGACAACCACGGACGGCCGACGCCAGCGCGGGCGGCGAGGTCGGCCTGAGAGAGACCTTGATCCTTACGGGCACGCCTGACAGCGGATCCGAAAGCTCTACTTGTCTGAATCGGTCGCACCGTACTTCCCCTGACTGACACTCTGTCGTCGTTCGGAGACATCATAGCGGTGTCGCCGTTCGGAGACAAGAGGTGTCTGTCCTCGTACGGAGACAACTCTTTGAGCGGCAGGCCCCGTCCACCCCGAGCGACATCTCCGCGCACTTTGGAGGGTCCTGTTCCGATTCCGTGCAGTAACGCGGGTCGCAGGCCGCGTTACTGCGTACAATCGCCAATATGTCGCAAGTCGTAGAGCAGCTAGCGAAACGTCAACTGAAGGTTGGACGAACGGGCTCGTTTGCACTTGATCGTCCCGATGCAGAGCTACAACGACTCTCCGAGGCCGGCACCGTCCTACCGCTCGCAAAGGGTTTCTATGCCCTTGTACCCGAGGACCGCCGTGGCAAGGGCACCAGATGGAGGCCCACGATCGAAGGTGCTGCGCTCGGAATCGCGGCAGCCTTGCACTCACCAGACAAGGTCGCTCTCATCGGGCCGTCCGCAGCTCGGTCCCATCGTTGCTACCCCCGGGCCCTGGGAGTGGCGTACGTCGCTGTGCCCCGACAGCGCCGGCCCCGACTGAGTGTCCTTGGTGAAGTCAGGTTCGTCGAACGAGACATCAAGAAGCTCGACACTGTTCGCGTCGAGACCGACCTTGGCCCGGGGTGGGCAACCAGCGTCGAGCACACTGCGCTGGACCTCTGTCGCGACCGACCGGGGTGGAACATCACCCAGGAAGCGCGTTCCGAAATGATTCACCGACTGGCCGACCGAATTGATTGGGATCTCATCGACGAGATCGCCGAAACAACACGCGGCGTCAAGACCCTGCGTCGGCTCAGAGACATGCTCGACGGTCCCCAGCCATGATCGATCGATCCGAGATCGGTGCGGTGGCAGCGACAGCATCACGTTCTTCGGCGGAACGTCTCTTTGTCGCACCTGGCTGCCCGACCTTCGACTGTCCGAGGACATCGACCTGCTCATCGATTTCCCCGAGGACATCGAGAACCTGCGCCGACACGTGTTGGGGCGACTCCGGCGCGAGTTTCCGGGCCTCGAGTGGATGCGCCTCGGCACTCAACATCAGGTCGAGACGTGGATGCTCACTGGTGGAGAACTCGACCTGAAGGTCCAACTCGCTCAATGGCGCCACGGCTGGCAGGCGATACCGGTAGTCGCCCACGCCGTTCAGCTTCGTTACTCCGACCTTCCCGAGTCCGTCGCCATCAGGGTGCCTACACCCAGCGGGTTTGCGGCCATGAAACTCATGGCATGGTTCGATCGACATGCCCCACGCGATCTATACGACCTCTTCGCGCTCGCCGCCGCCGGATACATCGACACCGCCGCTGTCAGTCTCACCCATGCATCCACAGCAGAGCAGTGCCTCGCCGGAGTCCGAAGTGCGCTTGGACGCCTCGAACCCGCCGAGTAACTCCCGATTGACCCAGACGTCGAGGGCTATTGGGCGTTCCAGCCGCCACTTAGCGAGAAGAACTGACCGGTCTGGAAATTCGACTTGCCATCGAGGAGTGCGGCGCAGAAGTGGGCGATCTCTTCGGGCTGGCCCAGACGTCCAAGTGGCACCTGGGCCTCGTACCGTGCTCGGACAACGGGGTCGTCCGTGCCAGTGGCAGCTCTGAAGTTCGGATAGTCCAGGTAGTTCGTCCCGACGGCGTTGAGGGTGACGCCCTTGTCGGCGATCGAGAGGGCCGTGTTCCTGACCAGCATGTTCGCGGCGGCGCGGGTTGCGCTGTAGAGCGGTGCTGTCGGCACTGGCTTCTCGCCAGAAGCGCTCGTAACGATGAGCATCTGCCCAGAACCGGCTTCGATCATCGGCGGCAGAACGGCCTGCAGTGCGTGGAACACAGATTCGAGGTTGTCTGCCACCTGGCTGCGAAGGGTCTCAACGTCGGCATGGAAGACAGATCCGGCGACGATGGTCCCAGTGCGGATACACGCTGAGTCGATTCGGCCGAATCGATCGATAGCCCGAGCCACAAGAGTCTGGATGGAGTTGGGATCAGCTAGGTCGCCGACTCCGGAAACGCTCTCGACAGCGCCACCCATTCCCTCCAGCTCAGACACGAGACCCTCATGGGGTTCGCCAACGACGAGGTCGTGATCGCGACGAGCGAGTTCTCTCGCTAGATCTGGCCCAAGGTGCATCGTCGTGTCGGTGACCAGCGCGACTCGGCGACTCACAGCGCTCCCGCCTGGAGAGTGGTCACGACCATCTGATCAGCCGCTCCGGGAACGTTGGCCCGACGCTCTGTATCCGCACGACTGCTCTCAGTAGATGCGTACCGAAGCACCCGAAGTTCGTCCCATTGTCCGTCGGTCACTAGGCCTGGCCCACCGGCTGGCAGTTGCAGCAGAGCCTCCGCCGCATTCGAGCTAGCGCCATCGGCCCACATCAACAGTTGGAAGACCGTGACTTCGCCGTCGCTGGACCGAGCCTGCTCGGCCGCTTCGGGGCCACTGATGTTCGGCAAGGCAAATGGGTAGAGGAGTCGAGCGCGAAGCCCTTCGGTTCGATCAGGAATGGCACCGACATATCGCTCGTCCGCTTGCATCCGAACGAAGGCCATGCGGCTCGGGTAGTACACGAGGGCGGACGTGTCCCACGGATCGGGGTCGATGGCCGATCCGGCGTAGATCAGCGAGCCGCCCGCCCGGCGGCCCCGTCATAGTGGAGCAGGTTCAGCATCGCGATCGGACCCTCGTGTTCCGCTGTCGCCAACGCTGCCACGCTCGCCTTGCTCGGATTCACCGCTGCGGTCGGATTGGTTGTCATTCAAGCCCCCTCGCCCAGACAGGCAGTGTGTCACTATCGTCGGGAAGTCTTCAGAGGGAGCACACGGAATGAGCACCAGCACTGACTTGTCGATCGGCTATCTGATCCCGACTCGTGAGGCGATCATGTCGGATCAGCCCGAAACCGGCCCGCTCCTCGAGCTTGCCGACCGGGCTGACCGGCTGGGGTATGCATCGGCATGGGTGGGCGACTCGTTAGTGGCTCGGCCACGGCATGAGCCGCTCACGATGCTGACGGCTATTGCGGCCCGCACCGAATCGATGATCGTGGGTACTGCCGTCCTCATCCCTGTGCTCCGGCACCCGGTCGTCATGGCACATCAGGTCGCGACACTCGACCGAATCGCTGAGGGTCGTCTGGTACTCGGCGTTGGTATCTCTGCCAATACACCCGCTGCCCACGCGGAGTTCGAAACCGCAGGCATCACGTTCGAACGTCGAGTGGGGCGCTTCAACGATCACCTCGCGCTCTGCCGCAAGCTATGGTCAGGCGAGCCAGTGACCCACGACGGGCCCTTCTATTCAGTCGAGAACGCCACGATCGGCCCATCGGCCCACTCCCCTGGCGGACCACCACTGTGGATCGCAGGGTCCACCCCACCAAGTCTGAAACGCGCTGCGGCGCGCTACGACGGCTGGATGCCCATCGACCCGGTCGACACATACGAGGCCAGCTGGGCAACGCTGCAGGACGAGGCGCGCGCAGCGGGCAGAAACCCAGGCGACATCAGCCCATCCGCCTACCTGACGGTCTCACTCGACGAAGACGCAGAAGTCGCCGACCAGACCCTCACCGATTTCCTAGGCACCTATTACTCACCGGCACCGCCGGCAGTTATGCGCAAGATGCAGGCTTGCTACGCGGGGCCACGGAACGGCTTGACAGCATGGGTAGCCGAGTTCGTGAAGAGTGGAGCCCAGCACCTGATCCTGCGATTCGCTGGTGCCCACGAGGACCACCTCGAACAATGCAGCAACCTAAAGAGCGACGTGCTCTCCCACCTCGAAACCGTGGCCTAAAGAACCGGGTATGAGCCATCTTCGTCGTGGGTTTCGGTGCCAACGAGCGCCGGAGTGAACACACAGACGATCCGGAGATCAGTCGTTGCAATCATTTCGTGACGATCGTGTTTGTCGAGGGTGTACATCACCCCAGGCGCCAACGGATACTCCTCACCCGTGGCGGTATCGATCACCACGCCCTCGCCCTCGATGATGAGGTTCGCCTCGACGTGGTTCTTGTACTCCATGACCTGATGGGACCCAGCGGCCACCGTCGTCTGGGTCAGGGTGAATCCAACGTCGTCGGAACGCAGCAGGTAGCGAGAACTGGTCCACGCCCCAGGTTTCTCGGCATACCGATTCTGGGCCTTCAGGTCTTCAAGGGAGCGAACGATCATGCGGTCAACGTACCCGCCGTCCTAGATGAGAGCTCGAGTCGTCACTGGTCTCGACGGGCTTCGGCTTCCATCACGCCCAGCCGGGTGTAGTAGCCCGGGATCTCGTTGAGGTGGGCGAGGGCGATCTTGCCGGTCGCAATTAGGTCATCGTTGGTGACATTGGTTTCCGGGTCGCCAGTGCCATGCTGCAACTCGACCACCATGCCCCGATGAAACTGGTTCACGTCGAACTCGACAGCGTCGAAATCGATTCTGAGAGTCTGAGCGGATTGATGCTGGTTGTGAACCTTGCGGCAGCGAGCGGGCAAGGAGAGCGTAGACAACAAGCCCCAGCACCATGACGCAGACGCCGAGCAGAATCACCGTCAAATTGACTGCGACGAACACCACATACACAGCGAAGTCGGTGACGCTGGCCACCAGGGCGAGATCTCCGATGGCCACGAATCCAGCTGCGGCGACGGCATATCCGCTCGCTGATCCGAGTGATTCTGCAACAACATCGGCCAGCAGCAAAGCCCGGGGCACAGTGCGAGCAGGGTCGGCGGTTTCCTCGGACAAGGTGATGACTTCGTCGAATCCAACGAAGGCGAAGAACACGAGCGCCGCTGCACTCACAACTCCAGAGACCGAGGAGCCTTCGATCAGGTTGTGATCGCCCAAACGTGGCAGACCGATTGCGATAACAGCAACAAGACCGCCGACCTGAATCAGGCTCAACACCACCGTGAGACGGGCAGATTGGGCAATCCCTCGTAGTGCGATCAGCGTCGTTGTGCCCAGGAGCGCCCACGCCCCGATCCGTTGAGCGACGTCGATGAAATAGCGGAGGTAGCTAGCGAAACCCAGCGATACCGCGGCCGCGGCAATCACCAAGCCGAGGACCATGACCCACCCGATCAAGAACGCCACCCACGGTGGAGCGACTCGTCGGGTGTAGTCGTATTCGGCGCCGGCCTCGGCGGTCGCCGCTCCCAACAGCACATAGATGCCTGCACCGATGATGATGCCGACACCGCTGGCGGGTGATTTGTCCCAATCCCAACGAGCGGACCAGACCGACAGCTGTCGGCCCGGGCCCGCCGTTAGCAGCCATCAGCTAGCGACGTAAGCGACTGCAGCCCATGCGCCGTAGCCGCCGAGGAGGTCGGAGACATCATCAAAACCTGCCTGGCGCAGCACGCTTGCAGCGACCGACGACCGGTAGCCGCCGGCACAGAACACGACGGTTGGTGCCGTCGGATCGAGCTCGGCGAGCCGGGCGGGAAGCTGACCAACGGGAATCGCCACAGCAGCCTCGATCGAACCAAGGCTGACCTCGCCAGGGTTTCGAACGTCGACGAGCTGGATGCCCGCAAGCGAAGCGCGCCGGTCCTCGAATTCGCGAACCGTGAGCCGCGATGCAGGACTGACCTTGTCGATGTGTTCGGTCATAACCTGCAATGGCGCTTCGAGATAACCCACGACCCGGTCGAAACCAATGCGGGCGAGCCGGTTCTTGGCTTCGAGTTCGAACCCTTCATCCACAATGAGCACGATGTCGACATCGTGAGGCACGACCGAGCCAGCGAACTCGGCGTAGCGACCGTTGAGCCCGACGTTGACCGAGCCAACGATGTGGCCATGCCCGTATTCGTCAGGATCACGACCATCAACCATCAGCGCACCTCCGGCGACAAGCTGCTCGACGGTTTCCAAGTCGAGAGCCCGAGGCATGAGGTTTTCATCGAGCAGGTCGCGGTTCTTGCGATTCAGCACCGCGTCGTAGACGAAGTACCCGGGAGCAGGAGGCTGACCTTCGGTCACGAGACCAACAAACGTCTCCTTGTCCGGGGCCAGTAGCGCGTAGTTGTTGAGACGTTGGTCGCCCATTGTTGACCAGGTCTCGGTTGAGAGGTTCTTGCCGCACGACGAACCCGCACCGTGGGCTGGGTACACCCGGGTTGCGTCAGGCAAGGGCAACAGCTGGTTGTGGAGACTGTCGTAGAGCTGGTCGGCAAGCTCGTCGCGGGTGAAGCCGATCGATGCCAGCAGGTCGGGCCGCCCGACGTCACCAATGAACAGAGTGTCGCCGGTCAGAACGCCGTAGGGCTCCTCATCGCCAGCGTGTTCCCAAACCACGATGCTCATTGATTCAGGCGTGTGGCCTGGGGTGTGCCGGATCTCGAGTTCGATCTCGCCGAGGGAGATGCGTTCGCCGTCGTCCAGCTTCCGCGACTCAAACTCGGTTTCGGCTAATGACGAGTAGCCGATCTCGGCACCCGTCGCAGCGGCCAATTCGAGGTGACCAGACAAGAAGTCGGCGTGGAAGTGAGTTTCGAAAACAAGCTCGATCGTCAGGCCCTCGGCTTCGGCATCGCGCACGTACTCAGCGATGTCGCGGCGGGGATCGACAACGACAGCCCGGCCGGTGGTTTCGTCACCGATCAGGTAAGACGCTTGGGACAGGCAGTCGAGGTAGTACTGGGTGAACTTCATGAGGGGTCCTTGTTCAGTTCGGAAAGGACCCTTGCGATGTCGCAGCGGTCGGTCTGGTTGTACGGGAGCTTGGCCAACACGGCGGCCATGGCGCATGTGTTGGACACAGCCGAATAGGTGAGGCCAGCGGTGAATCGGACTTGGCGATCCATGGCCCAGCGGTCGGTCTCACCATGTGCGACGTCGCCTCCCGCTGCGTTCCAGGCAACCATGCCGCCTTCGAGGATGTGAAGGGTGTCCTTGCCAGCGGCGCTGAGTCGGCTGTGAGCCTGAGTTGCCCGGCCGCCCGACTGGCACACGAGGACCACAGAGCGTTCGACATCGGCCAGATCACGCACATGTTCGCCGAGGGTGTCCAACGGCACGTTGTATGAGCCGGGAATGTGTCCGCTTTCGAACTCGCCACCAGTACGAACGTCGAGGATTCGAATGTCGGGATCTTCGATTAGCATTTGGCGCAGACGTACGGCGTCGATGACGTCAGTCGTGGGCATGTCTTCGGTGGGGGTGGCGGTGGTGGTCATTATGGCTCCTGAGGCGTTGCGGCGGTTTGGGGATGTGTAATGAGTAGGTTTTCGGTGGAGCAGACAGGAATGAGGTGCCCGGTTCGCAGATCGTGGACGGCATCGCGTATTTCGACCTTGCCCACTGTGGCGGCGCTTCCGACGGGGCCGTCGTGAGCGGCGAGCGCTGCAACTGTCGCTGCGACATTTCGTTCTGAAATCTGGTCTGGCTCGAGGCCCGGGTTCGCTCTGGCGATCTCGCAAAACGGGGCAACGATTGGAGCGAGGTGTCCCCGACACGTCCCAGCGGCCGCAGCTGCAACCGCTCCACAGTTGGTGTGGCCAAAGACCACGATCAGATCGACCCCTAGGGCGGCAACTGCGCGTCTGAACACGCCAGAATCGCAGCCTTCGGCGCGTGGACTGGCGGCTCGGCGGCGGTGACGGCTTCGGACCGCTGGTAAGCGGCGACCAGCAGGTCCCAAGAGGAATCAGACATGGTTCACCTCAGATCGTTCGTCGATGCCAGCCCGGCGATGATCCTTGGACTCCGGCTGGCCGGTGATGGCAACGATCGCGTCGTTGGCCGATGCGTGGATTCTGTTTCCGAGTGCGTCCCAGATCCCAGCGTTACGCATGACGTCGCGGACCGGACCTTTCACGTTGCACAAATGGAGCAACACTTTTCGGTCCGCCACTTCGATCAGAACCTCTTTGAGCATCTCGGCACCTGTGGCGTCGAGATCGTTGATACCGGAGGCGTCGAGCACCATGGCTCGCGGCTCTTCAGTGATGGAGTCGGCTTTCGTGAGCAGCAAACGTTTGACGTTGACTGCGTTGACGAACGACAGGGCTGCGTCGATGCGGAGGATCTGGATGCCGTTGATGGTGTGGGCTTCGGGGAATCGTTCGACGTTTCGGTAGCTGGTTGTTCCGTCGACGTGACCGAGCACGGCGCTGTGGGGCATCGACATGCGGGCGAAGACCACCAACATCGAGGCAACAACCGCGACCAGGATCCCCAACTCGATACCAAGAATCAGGGTTGCGAAGAACGCAACACCCAAACCAATGAGGTCGGACCGTTTAATCGCTGCGATGTGACGCATCTCGGCGACGTCGACCAATCCAACGACCGCCATGATGATGATTGCTCCGAGGGCTGCGTTGGGGAGCGAGGCGAACAACGGTGTCAGGAAAGCAATGGCGGCTAGGACGATGCCTGCGGTGATCAGCGAGGCCAGCGGGGTGCGGGCGCCAGCAGTGTCGTTTACCGCTGTTCGAGAGAAGCCACCCGTCACCGGGTAGCCGCCGAAGAGGCCCGACGCCACGTTGGCTGCGCCCAGGCCAATCAGTTCGCTGTTTGGATCGACCTCGTAGCGATGACGACGGGCATACACCTTGGCCACCGCAATTGATTCCATGAATCCGACGAGGGTGATGACCAGAGCCGTCATAGCCAGCGTGCTGATGAGGGAGCCGTCAAAGTCGGGCAACCCGAACGCTGGGAGGGTGTCAGGGATGTCGCCAACGACCTTCACGCCGCGCTCTTCGAGACCAAACGTTTTGACGGCCAGGATGGAACCGATCACCACCACAAGCGCGCCCGGGACACGAGGAGCGAAGCGTTTCAGCCCGAACATGACGAGTAGCGCCATCACTCCAAGGAAAAGGGTCTCGACGTTGGTGCCGGACAGCTTGTCGATGACTTCGAGCACTGTTTCGTAGAAGTGGTCTTTGCGCTCGGTCGAGACGCCGAAGAGGTGTTTGGCCTGAGAGAAACCAATGACGATCGCTGCAGCGGCGGTGAACCCGACGAGCACTGAGTGCGACAGAAAGTTCACCAGGAAGCCGAGACGTCCAACACCCAACACGATGTGGACGACGCCAACCATCAAGGCCAGCAACGCTGCAGCGCCGAGGTAGCCGGCAGTTCCTTCTTCCACCAATGGCGCTAGTGCCGATGCGGTGAGAAGCGAGACGATTGCCACGGGCCCAACAGCGAGCTGGCGCGACGTGCCGAACAGGGCGTAGACGGCGACCGGAATTGTTGCGGCGTAGAGGCCAACCTCTGGGGGAAGCCCGGCGAGGAGTGCGTAGGCCATGGCCTGTGGCACCAGCATGGCCCCGACGGTGAGGCCGGCGGCGAGGTCGCTGCGCAGGTTGGAGCGGTCGTACTGAGGTGCCCACCCGACGATAGGCACGAATTGTTTGAGTCTGGATGTCATGGACTTCCTCCGGACATGATTGTACGTACATACGTACTAAAATACAAGAACCGGAAAATGCGGCCGTGCCCGGCAGCGCTCAGGGAGCCTGCGACAACCGCTTGACCCTCACTAGAGACCTTGGTCCCGAGCTGGAGGCCTCTGGCCGATCAGCTGCACACTCACCAATCCCGAAGACGCCCGAAGCGCCTGCCTGACATGGATTGCAGCGATCCGTCTGTCTGGGCCCCAAAAACGAAAGAACGCCGCCTCTCGGCGACGTGAAAGATAACCATAGCACAGCTAAATTTTCGTTTCCGCTCGAAACGGCTGTTTTTGGGCGATTTCTCAAGAAATTTGAGTCGATCTGCCACCCCGTAGCCTCTGAAACGTGCAGAAACGCCTCGACACCCAACGTTTGACCCAGTCAGCGACTAAGGCAATGCGCTCGAGCATGGGCTTCGCTGCTTCGAAGCTGGCCTCAAACGACTGGCTCATGGGCCTCGTCTATGACCTATCGAACGAAACGAACTTCGCCGGCCTCTCCGAACACGAGGAGATGCTGAGCGACACCGTTCGGGTCAACTCCTACCGCCAAGGCATCCGTCGCAACGTGAAGCCCGGTGACGTCGTGCTCGACCTCGGCACAGGAACCGGACTCCTCGCGTTTATGGCCAGCCGTGCGGGCGCATCCAAGGTCTACGCCGTTGAGCACTCCGACTTCATTGAGGTCGCCAAGGAACTCGCAGCGTTCAACAACATCGACAACATCGAGTTCATCCAGGCCAACAGCCGCGAATTCACTCCTCCGGAACACGTCGACGTGGTGCTGCACGAGCAGATGGGTGACGAGCTCTTCAACGAGAACATGCTCGAGAACCTGCTGGACCTGCGGGACAGGGTCCTCAAGCCCGGCGGGCGCATGCTGCCGGCCCGCTTCCGCCTGTTTGTAGAGCCTGTGTCGTTCAACGAGTCAATGCGGGTCCGCCGCTTCTGGAACATCGACCTCCCAGACGATCTCGACCTCAGCGTTGCCGAGAACTCCCTGGTCGCAGCCCGTTTTGACCATGGGCGAACCGAACAGCTCTGGGTGCGCCCGGGCTCGGTTGCATCCACGATGGGTACCCCGGCGCCCATCCTCGAATTCGACCTTCAAACTCTCGAATCAGTCGAATGGCTTCAGCTGGACCACGTTGTAGAGCGCCAAACGTCGACGAATGTGATCGTCGACGGGTTCTGCGTCTGGTTCGAAGCGATTTTCGACGACGAAACCACCCTCACCACATCGCCGCTGGCACCCCTCACGAGCTGGGGGAACCGGCTGTTCCGTCTTGATCAGGAGTTTGCGGCAGGCGAAACGCTGCGCTGCCACGTCAACCTGGGAGACCTCGTCGATGCCTCCACCTGGACCGCAGCGCTGATCTGACCTGCAAGCGGACTTGATCTTAAAAAAGAAAGAACGTCGCCCTCCGGCGACGTGAAAGGTAACTATAGCACAGCTAAATTTTCGTTTCCACTCGAAACGGGTGTTTTGGGGCGATTTCTCAAGCAATTTGAGCTTTGGGGCCCGATTTGAGCGCTCCGCCGAGCGTATCGGGAGATCTCGTACGTCTGGATCGAGGCCTGCTGGGTGGCCAAACGGACCACCTTTAGCGCTGATGCCCGAGCTCAGGCCATCGTTTGCCTCGGTCAAGGCCTGTGGCGAGCGACAGAGAACGCATCTCGTCGTCGCTAGCCAAGCCCGCATCATGCCCACCTCAATCGACTGGTTCAGCAGAACCTCAGCGGTTGCCGAGTTCGCCGCCACCGCCGCCGGCTGCGTCGAGATCGACCTCACCGTGGTAGCAGCCGAGGATGTAAGGGAAGCTGTCGGTTGTGTAATAGGCGTAGCTGCCATCGGCATCAGTGAGACCGTTGCACTGGTCGAGATCGCCTGACCCTTCGGTGAACGAGTGAGCAGACCAGGTGTCGCTGGCGAACAGCGAGTCATCGGTCAATGCCCACGAAGACGTGTAGAAGTTTTTGCCGGTGTAGATCGGGTAGCCGTCCAACGCGTAACCGAGCAACTGAGGTTCAGCCGCGACCTCTTCAGGGGTGAAGATGCAGTCGGTCGCGCTGCTCGTGCCGAAAAGGTGGATGTGGAAACCGGTCGGGCCATTGTGACTGCCGCATTCACTCAATGCGCCTACGAGGGAAAGCACGTCGCCGCCAACAGCCTCAGTCGGCCCGTAGATCGCTACTCCATTGAGCGCGACGGCCGCGCTGCCCAGTGCCGGGACATCGGTGAGGATCTCGGTCCAGACCGGGGTGGCCCGAATGTTGAACGTGAGATTCACCTCGGCCGGAGTGCCGGGAGACGATTCGATGTAGGTGTAGTCCGGAATTCCATTCGAGGAAACGACGATCGTGTCGCCGTCGCAGACTGCGCTCGATACGGGGTCAGGAAGGTCGGCGTTTGCCGAACCGTTGGTGATGAACAATGCGGCAGTCGCATCGCAGCCGCCGCCAGCGATCGCAGCCACCGGAGTTTCACCGGCGTCGGTCGTGTTCACAGCCGAAGTCGTGTCGGCACTTGAGGACGAGCCGCTGGCGGGCTCCGAGGCGTCATCACTATCCGAGCAGGCAGCCGCGAGGAGCACGATCGATAAAACAAGGGCGAGGCGTTTCAACATACCTGCCAGTGTGGCGGCGTCTCCTGAAGCCCGGGTGAGATGAACCTGAAATCTGACCGACGGCCTACAGGCCAACCCGTCGCAAGATCCGCAAGCTGCCGGTGGCACTGACTTCAGTGAACTCACCCGACTCAATGGCGCGACAGAAAATCTCGTGCGGCGGACGCCCACCATCGTCGGGATTCGGGAATACGTCGTGGATGGCCAGCAAGCCACCCGTCTGCACGTGAGGCGCCCAGAGTTCATAATCCTGGTGGGCAGGTATTGGACCGTGGCCGCCATCGATGAACACCATCGCGGCGGGAGTCGTCCAGAACTTCCCGATCACTTCGGCGTGGCCAACGAGGCACACCACCGTCTCTTCAAGGCCAGCTTGGGCGATTGTGCGCCTCAGGAATGGCAGCGAGTCCATCCGGCCGTCGATGTCGGTGAGTTCGTGGTCGTGGTGTTCCCACCCGAGCTGCATCTCTTCGGAACCCCGGTGATGATCGATGGTGAACACTGTGGCGCCCACCTCGGCAGCGCCCGCACCGAGATACACGCCTGACTTGCCGCAGTAGCTTCCGACTTCGACGACCAGTCCCCCAGAACCCACAGTGCGAGCTGCTTCGTAAAGAGCCAAGCCTTCGTCAGTTGGCATAAATCCACGAGCGTTCTCGGCCAACAATCGCAGTTCAGGGTTCATGCTGCAGCGACCTCCGCGGTGGATTCAGTCGCCCGGAACAAGCACTTTTCGAGAAACAAAAACTTGCCTACCCACAGCACAAGGAAGCCAGCCAGGTTTGCTGCGGCCACAGCAAACGTTGTGCCCCACCAACGATCGGCAAGGGCCACAACGACTGTCGACAACACGAGCCCCATCACCGAATAGACCCAAAAGGGCACTACTTCGCGCACCACGCTGTGTTCGCCGACTCGAGCCCATACAAATCGTCGGTTCAGCCAGAACGCAGGTATCGCCGCGAGCGACACCGCGAACACGTTCGACGCCACGCCCGACCATCGAAAACCAGCGCTGGCCAGTATCAACAACGACTGGGTGATCACAACAACGACGACCGACACACCTGCGTAGCGGAACAGCTTGACTCGGTGCTGTTGGAGGCTTTCCAGCAAACGTCCAATCACCTCACGATCCCATGGAATGAAGGGTGCAGCGAGGCGAGAAGAATCACGGGATTCGAGTGTACGGACCGACTCACCCCTGAGGGAATCGCTCGCTTCGCGACAGCGATGCCAGCCACCCAGCTGCTTCACTGGTCGCCATGCGCCAACACCCAGCCGCACGCCTCGCCGTGCGGGCCAGCTTCGCAATCGGACTGTTTCTCCTCGCTGCATGTGGCGGCGACGACACCTCCGAGGCCCAGACCATCGACGGGGACCCGTCGGCCACATCCATCCAGTCAGCTGACGCAACGCCTCAGGCCACGGGCGCGACGGCTCCCCCGATTGAGCTCCCGCCGTCCGACACCTCCTCGCCAGACAATCCCTCCCTAGACAGTTCTTCCCCGGACAGTTCTTCCCCGGACAGTGTCGAGCTGCGGCTGGTGCAAGTGGGAGCTGTGGGACAACCCGTAGATGTCGCCACTCGGCCGGGAAATCCCGCCTTGTTCGTTGCGAACAAAGCCGGAAGAGTCGAGATGCTGCGCCAGGTCGACGATGGCAGCTACCACCCCGACCCCACCCCAGTGCTCGACATCTCGGCTCGCATCACCTCCGACGGCGAGCGGGGTCTCCTGGGCATTGCGTTCTCACCCGACAATCGGTTGTTCACCAGCTACACCGACGGAGACGGCGACACGGTCGTCTCCTCGTGGACGATCGTCGACACCGATACCGACGACGTGCCGATCGCCGAATCGGAGATCGTTCACCTCACCCAGGCCCAGCCGTTCTCAAACCACAACGGCGGCGATATTCACGTTGATGCCGACGGACTCCTCTACGTCGCTCTCGGAGATGGCGGATCAGCCAACGATCCGCTTGGCAGCGGACAAGACCTCAGCCAACTACTCGGCTCAATCGTTAGGGTCCGGCCTACTGCTGACGGTTACGAAATTCCCGCCGATAACCCGTTCGTCGGCATCGACGGAGCACGCGACGAACTGTACGTAGTCGGGTTGCGCAACCCGTGGCGCTTCTCATTCGACGACGCCACAGGCGATCTCTGGATCGGTGACGTTGGTCAGGGCCGCCTCGAGGAAATCGATCACTTACCAGCGGGAACAGTCGCGGGCGCCAACCTCGGATGGAACACCTTCGAAGGTGACGAGGCGTTCTCTGGCGGAGCAGCTCTGTCACCGCTAGCCCCGAACGTCATCAGCCCGATCATCACCTACGGGCGAGACGAGGGCGTTTCAGTGACCGGCGGAGTGGTCTATCGAGGCGACGTCATCCCAGCGTTGCGGGGCACATATCTCTACGCCGACTTCGGTGGCGGATGGATCCGATCAATCACCGTGACCGAAGGCGTGGTCACCGACCGGCGTCAGTTGTTCTCGGGAGTGGGTCCCGTCGCGGCATTCGGATTTGACGCCGAAGGAGAGGTGCTAGTGCTGACCCTCGACGGCAACATCTTCTTGCTCGCCGAGAAGTAAGCCGGAGCTTCAGGCCTTGGGTCGGTAGAACAGGCCGAGCAGACCGACGGCTGCGCCGAGGCCGCCGCCAACAGCGGCGATGAACCAGGGAATGCCGTTCCAGTCGACACCCATGGCGTTGTCCAGGGACCACTCACCCGGCCCAGTGGCTGCGATGCCTGCCGCTGTGCCACCAAGAACGAAGGTGTACTCCCAGCCTTGCTTGATGATGAAGAAGCCGTTCTTGCGATGGCCGATCCAGCCGGCGACAGCCATCACGCCGATGTACGCCATCGCACTCAGAGGGGTCAAGAAGCCGAGGGCAAGCCCAAAACCTGCGCCAATCTCGGTGAGGCCAGCCAGGTGAGCGTGCACGATGCCGGGCCTGAGTCCTTCGCTTTCGAACCAGCCGCCGACACCCTTGATGCCGCCCTTGTATTTGGCGATGCCGTGCAGAGCGAGCGTTACGCCGACCACAACTCGGATGACCAGTAGGCCTAGGTTCACAGCATCTGCGTCCATGTATCTATCTCCCCGAGAGTCCCCGTCGTTACGCCCCAGACACTAGCCCGCTGCGTCGGGGCCTCAGGAGTTGATGAGGTGGTCGGCTGCGTTCTCGAAGTACGCGAGGACCTGAGCTTCGACATCGGGATCGAGACCGCTTACCTCCAGCGAGGCCCGCATATGGCCGAACCACGCGTCGCGGGCAGCCTGGGTGATCGGGAAGGGGTTGTGACGCATCCGCAGACGCGGGTGGCCCCTGTTCTCGTTATAGGTAGTGGGCCCGCCCCAGTACTGGACGAGAAACAGCGCCATCCAGTGCCGCGACCCAGTCAGGTCGTCGGGGTACATCGGTCGGACGAGCGGATCGGTGTCGATCCCGTCGTAAAAGCGGTTGACCAGGTCGACAAACCACTGTTCGCCGCCGACAAGTTCGTACAGGGACATGTTGACCTGTTCGCTCACCGACGTCAGTTCCCGTCGTAGCGGTAGACGTTGGTTTCGCGGGCCACAAAACCCATACGTTGATACAGCCGATTGGCCGCTTCGCGTGACGGGCGGGAGGTGAGATCGACCGACTTTGCGCCAGCCTCCTCGGCGATCTCGATAGCCCGACGGTTGATCTTGTCGCCGATGCCATGACCGCGCGCCGACTCGTCGACGACAACATCTTCGATCCAGGCCCGGATGCCCGTGGGAATCGGGAACAGGACCAGGGTCATGCTGCCCACGATGCGACCATCCAGCCGAGCAATCAGCAGGGTGCAAGCGTCGTGATCGACGATGTTCTGCAGCACCTCTTTGGTCGGCGCAGGGGATGAACGTGACAGTTGTGGGATCAGATGGGCGAACGCTTCGACCACCTCGTCATCAACAACTTCACACGGTGCGATCTCGACAGCCACGCTGCCCTCCATTCAACTCTCGGTCCATCGTAGAGAGTCGACCGCCGAACGACCGACCTGACCACCGCGCCGGATAGCGTGTCCCGGGTGAAGAACGTGGAGTGGTTTGACCGTCCTGACCTCAGCGACGCGGTGATGATCGCGGCGTTCTCTGGCTGGAACGACGCCGCCGATGCTGCCACTGAAGCAGTGCGGTACCTGGCGCGTCGTTGGGACGCCCAAACTGTGGCTTGCATCGATGCCGAGCCGTTCTACGACTTCGCTTCTGCACGCCCCACGATTCGACTGATCGACGGCGAACGTCGCCAGCTCGAGTGGCCCCGCAACGAGTTCATGGTCGCCGAACTCGACGACGGCCGACCGCTGGTTCTCTTGCTTGGTATCGAACCTCGCCTCATGTGGCGCACGTTCTCCGAAGCCGTCAACGCCGCAGCCGAAGCCCTTGGCGTGACGACCATCGTCAGTCTTGGTGCCCTGCTCACCGAAACTCACCACGACCGCCCAGTCGAAGTCGTCGGAGCGTCGAACAACCAGGAACTCAATGACCGCCTCGGTCTGCGTCCTTCTACCTATGAGGGCCCGACTGGCATCACAGGCGTGATCAACGACGCCGCACATCGGGCCGGGTTCAACAGTCTTTCGTTCTGGGCCGCTGTTCCCAGTTACCTCGGCCAGTCGCCTTCACCGAAAGCGGCCCTGGCCCTCGTGCAGCGGGTAGCCGACTTCCTCGACATCACCCTTGGGGCTACCGATCTACAGATCGCGGCATCGTCATACGAACGCCAGATCGTCGAGCTCATGGAAGACGACCCCAACCTCGCGGCATACGCCGATCAGCTCGCCGAAGAAGACGCCCTCCTCGAAGAAGAGCCTGAGCTCGAGAACGATCCCGAGGCCCTCATCGACGAGCTGGAACAATTCTTGCGACAGCAAGAGGACTGAGAACCTTCAGGCTGCAATCGCTACGGGTGTGAGTCCGACGGGGCGAATCACCACGACTGGGCACTGAGCCGACCGAACGAACCGCAGGTGCGCCCCCAACAGGTGAGCGAGCGCGACCGCTATAGGTGCAGCTCGTTCAGCCATCGCCGAGCCATCGACGCCGAGCGCCACATCTCCTTCGAGAGACGCCTCGGAATCGACTTCAGGTCCGAGGAGGATCGTGGGGCCGGCCCACAGGTGCACGAACTCCTGGGCGAACGAGTCGGTCGGATCTGCATCGGCTGCGGTGGACATCACAACTCGGTCGCTTGGCTGAAGCAAGTCAGCAAGGTCGGCCGCGGCGCTCGACGTTTCGGTGACGATGGTGGCGCCAGACATGAGGTCGGCTGCAGTCTCGCTGGAGCCCTCGGTGTCGACCGACACCAGATGGACGGGCAGATTCCAAAGGTCGGCGAGTCGGACTGCGTAGGCGACGCCCACCTCGTAACGACGTTGAAGGGTGATAGGAGCCACCACTCGTTGAATCTCTCGGGCATCGCCGAGGTACACGGCGGGGGCGGCTTGGTCTGTCATGACATTTCTCCTGCTGTTGCGCGTCAGTGACACCAGCAAGCCCCATCCAGCTCGCCCTCGGATAGGGCCAAAGGCCCCTCAACACAGCTGTTCAACCCAAGCCGGGCCGAACAGGATCCGCCGGCACCAGGGTCGAAAGACCCTCCCGCTCAAGCCCCCAAGGGTCCAGCCTTCTGGAAAGGCCAAACACCCGAAACAAGGAGCGCAGAATGTCGAACGGCGAAACACCGTGGGAATTTCTCCCTGACGATGACGGCGACGGCGACGGCGACGGCGACGGCGAACGCTCCAGCGCCGAAGAAGCCGCTATGCATATCCAAGATGTCGACGAGAGCAGGGCAAACGACCCGGGACTGACCGATGTCGTCATCTATCCCGGCGCCAACGAGGAACAGTCGACAGATCAGTTCGCCGACGAAGAATCAGAGTTCGAACGACTCACCGCGCCCGAAGACCACGAACTGAGTCTGCACGAGCTACTCGAGAAGCAAGGTTATGCCTTCGCAGAAGCAGGACCGGACTCGCCTGATGAGACGGCGACGAGTGTGGGCCCAACGACTGAATACTGGGGCAGGCTGCTAGCGACCGAGCGCGATCGCCTCGTTCAACTCCGCCACGACATGACGAGCGAAACGGAGCCAACGACCTACGAGCTCGACGTCGAGCACTCACTCCAGCACCGAATAAAGGAAGAGATCGCTGACGTCGACAAAGCTTCCACCCGCCTCGACGCCGGAACATACGGGCAATGCCAGACCTGTCACCAGCAGATCAGCGACGACCGGCTGCGCGGCACAGCCA
>JBLHLM010000012.1:0-41948 GCA_047618365.1 Candidatus Poriferisodalaceae bacterium
AACGATCGCGGCGTCACGTGGGGAGTAGGGGTGAATCCGAACATCGTCACCGCGAGCTTCCAGGCCATGGTGTCGGCGCTCAACCGGGCCGACAGCGAATCCCTCAACAGCTGAACCAATGGCACTCACGACGTTCGCTGGTGGACGACTATTCGGGGCGAGACATGGCTCGGCACCCGCTCAAGTGCTGGCCCTACACGGCTGGGGTCGCTCACACAGCGACTTCGATCGAGTGCTCGATGGCCTCAACGCGATCGCCATTGACCTACCTGGCTTTGGCGCCACCCCGACCCCTGAGGTCGGCGGTGGCGCTGCCATGTATGCCGACCTGATCGAGGCCGTCCTTGAAGAGTGCACCTTGCCGGTCATCCTCGTCGGCCACAGTTTTGGCGGGCGGGTCGCCGTTCATTTGGCAAAAAGCCGCCCAAACGATATCAAGGCCCTCGTTCTGACTGGAGCGCCACTTCTGCATCGCGCCCACAGGAAGGGTAAGCCGGCTCTGCGGTACCGGATCGGCAGGATGCTCCATCGACTTCATCTCGTCGGCGACAAACACATCGAAGGTCTGCGCGACCGGTACGGCAGCGCCGATTATCGGGCAGCCGAAGGGGTGATGCGCGATGTGCTGGTCACTACCGTCAATGAGTCCTACGAACAGCAGCTTCGAGCGATCACTCAGCCCGTCGATCTTGTCTGGGGCGAAACAGACGACGCGGCTCCACCCGAAATCGCCACCCGCGCCGAAAGTCTGCTCGCAGATGCCAGACTGACCATCGTGGCAGACACCGGACACATGTTGCCGATCATCGACCCGGGTTCACTGCGGGCGGCGATCGATCGCCATCTCGAGGATGCCGAATGATCTCAGCCTCATCGACAGACCTTCTCATCGTTGCAGCCGTGTTAGCTGCAACAATGGTGAGCAGCGCCCGCTGGTTGCGGGTCTCTCAACGCGAGCACTACCTCGGCGGTTCGGTCACTCGTTTCGCCTTGCGCTGGTGGAACGTCGATTGGCTCGACCGGGGACTCCTGCTGATTGCGCTCGCTGGCGCGGTCGGCGCGTTCTGGTTTTCTCCGGCCGCATTGGCAACCACTGCAGTGGTCGCGGCGGCACCGATCGGGCTCGGACTCAAAGGCCGTACCAGCAAGCTGGCCTGGACCCGCAGACTCAAAACCGTCGCCGCGGTTGCTGGTCTTGCCACGGTGGTTGATCTGCTCGTCATCAGCGTTCTCCTACCCGAAGGCAAACTGCCAGCAGTCGCAGCCGCAATCGCGGTCGGAGCTCCGCTCATTTTCGACGCGGTGCTGTACGTCTTGGCGCCCGTCGAACGCCGAGTCGCTCGTCGGTTCGTCGTGGCTGCGCAGGCGCGACTGGAACAAATCGACCCGGTCAGGGTGGCGATCACCGGTTCGTATGGAAAGACCACGATCAAGGGTTATGTCCGGCACCTGATCGGGAACAGTCGATCCACCCTCGCCACTCCGGCAAGCTTCAACAACACCGCCGGTCTCTCGCGAGCCATCAACGAATCTCTCAGCCTCGAAACCGAAGTGTTCATCGCCGAGATGGGCACCTATGGGCCGGGCGAGATCGCCAAGATGTGTAGTTGGATCCGTCCAAGCATTTCGGTGCTCGCTTCTATTGGGCCAGTCCACTTGGAGCGTTTCGGCGACCTCGACACCATTGTGTCGTCGAAGGCCGAAATATTCGGGACGAGCCGCACCGCGATTCTGAACATCGACGCCCACGGCCTCGCGCACGAAGCGGTCCGATTGGCCGCATCGGGCATCCGAGTCATCCGCTGCTCAGCCCTGGACCCCGAGGCCGACGTCTACTGCTGCAACGACGCCGGTCGTCTCACCGTCACCAACCTCGGTGAAGTCGTCATCGCCGGAATGGAACTCGATGCTGCTCCCACCAACGTTGCTTGCTCGGTAGCGGTGGCAAGTGCGCTCGGCATCGACAACGCGACCATTGCCGAACGCCTGCCCACCGTCCCGACCGCAGACCACCGGCGACAGGTGGTGGTGTCGCCGTCGGGCATCACCGTGATCGACGACACATACAACAGCAATCCTGCGGGTGCTGCCGCAGCCGTCGAAACCCTTGAGCGGCTGAACGCGAACCGTAAGGTCGTCGTCACCCCTGGCATGGTCGAACTTGGTGCTCGCCAGCGCCCTGAGAACGAACGCTTCGCCGAAAAGGCCGCCCGGATAGCGGACGATCTCATCATCGTTTCTCGTATCAACCGCGACGCCCTCGAGTTCGGGGCGAGAGATCAGCGCGCCACGGTGCACCATGTCGCGACCCGCGAGGACGCTGTCGAGTGGGTCCGCGCCCATCTGCAAGCTGGCGATGCGGTTCTCTACGAAAACGACCTCCCAGACCACTTCCCGTAGACGATGGGGCCTGATCTGGCTCAATCGGCCAACTTGCCACGGCATCTCACCGCTGGTGCGGGATCATGGAAAGTCTATGAGTCAGCCTGCAGTCTGCTTCGGCAGCCCTTCACCTGAACACGACATCTCGATCCTCACTGGACTTCAGGCCGTACGCGCCCTGACCGCCACAGGCAACGACGTCATCGCGCTGTATTGGTCAAAGACCGGCGACTGGTACGAGGTTCCCAGCGAGTCTGAGGCGGCCGACTTTGCCGACGGACTTCCGAGAAAGTCGGAGTCTGTTGCCCTCGGAACTGGCGCGTCTGGCGGGTTCTCCAAGGAGGGTCGGCGCGGCAAACGCCAGGCCCTCGACATCTCAGCAGTCGTCAACTGTTGTCACGGTGTGCCGGGTGAAGACGGCACGTTGCAGGCTCTGTTCGATCTCGCTGGCGTTCGCTACACCGGGCCGAGCCAGTGGGGCGCAGCCATCGGCATGGACAAACTCGCGTTCACCGGTGTCATGCAAGCCGCTGGTGTGCCTGTGCTTCCCCTGTGGCTCGTCACCGACGATCTTGAACTGGCTGGCTCTGGCGATGAGGGCCCCGGCCCGTACATCGTGAAGCCGCGATTCGGTGGATCATCGATCGGTATCGAGATCGTCGACGATCTCGATACCGCCAAGGCGCTTTCACGCACCCAGCCGCTGCTCAAGGAAGGCGCTGTGATTCAGCGTTATCTCGCTGATGCAACCGATCTGAACATCTCGGTGAAGACCCACCCGCAACTGTCACTTTCGGCAGTGGAGAAGCCCGTTCGGACCTCCGAACGTGGGATCTACAGCTACTCGGACAAGTACTTGAGTGGCCAAGAGGGCATGGCCAGCGCACCGCGTGAACTCCCCGCCGATATCCCCACCGACATCGAGGCCGCAGTCCGTACACATGCCGCGTCTGTCGCTGCAATCGCGATGGTGCGTTCGGTCTCACGCATCGACTTCCTGTGGAACGGCGATGGGTTGTGGGTCAACGAGATCAACACCATTCCTGGATCGCTCAGCTGGTACTTCTGGGCCCATGAAGGCATCCCCTTCGGCCAGCTACTAGCGGAGATGCTCGCTGAAGCTGCAGCCGGTCCGACTCGGCGGTTCCGCACAGACGGCGCCGATGGAGCGGCACTTCGGTCGGTCGGCGCCATCGCTGCCAAGCTCGGTTGACGGCACGACACAAGTGCCGATCAAGTGCTTCTCAACGATCTCCGACAACGTAGGTCCGCAGTAATTACTGTTCATACCCAGGCGCCCCCACCAAAGGACCCCCCATGCGTTCCACTCGTCGGCTCTTACTGAGCCTCGCAGCCCTAGCTCTGCTCGCCGCCGCTTGTTCGCGCGGTCAGAACCGCGATGAGGTCGCGGCCACCCCAACCACAGCGGCACCAACCGACACCGACGCCACAACTCCGCCGACCACGGCAGCGTCGTTGGGCGGGCAAGCGTTCGACCCCGCTGGCGATCCAGTCGCTCAGCTCAACCCGACCGACCCACCTCCTGGCACTGATCCTGAATTCGACGCACTGTGGGTCGCCTGCGCCGCCGAAGACGCCGACGCCTGTGAAGATCTCTTCTTCTCGTCCCCAGTCGACAGCGCCTACGAGGCGTTCGGCCTGACATGTGGCGGTCGCGAACTCACTGTTTGCTCCACTCTGTTCGGTGGATCTTCTTCTTCCATCGCTCCCGGAACCAACCCGGCCCTCGACATCTTCTGGGATCAGTGTGCAGGCGGCAGCGCATCAGCTTGTGACCAGTTGTTCCTCGCCGCAGACAGCGACGATGCCTACTTCCAGTTCGGCCTCTTCTGCGGAGACCGCGAGCCCGAGATCTGCACCGTCCTGCTCGGCGACGACGGTCCGCCGCCCATCCTCGCAACATGGTCGCCAAACGACCCAGCGCCCGGCACTGATGCCGCTCTGGATGCTCTCTGGGCATCATGCGCCAACGAAGATGGCCAAGCCTGCTACGACCTCTACCACACGTCAGAGATTGCTTCGGCTTACGAGCGCTTCGGATTCACCTGCGGTGGACGCGAAATCGCTGACTGTGGCCTGTTGTTCGGCGGCGACCCGGTCAACGCCAGCGGAGCCGCCGGTGGAGACTTCAACTTCACTCCTTCGAGTCCCGCACCTGGCACCGACGCAACGCTTGACGAGCTGTAAACGTCGTGCGCCACTGGCATTACTCAGGCCTGCGATGACCTCTTCTTCGACTCTCCGTTCGACAGTGATTACGAGGCATTCGGCCTCAGCTGCGGCGGCCGCGAGATCACGGACTGCGCAAGCTTGCTCGGTTAACCAGAAACTGGTTCACCACTGATCACTGCCAAAGGGCCGCCTCGCTGCTTGTCAGCGGGGCGGTCTTTGCGCGTCAGCCTTCGAGAATCTTTTTGACTGCGGCGAGGGTCGTGGCCATACCTTTTTGCATTGTCTTCTCTCGCCGAAGTACCCGGTCGTATACGAAACCGCGCACGCCCCAGACGGGTGGATAGTCGTACGCCTCATTCGCCACACATTCAGTGACCTCTGAGTTAGTGGTCCACTTATGAAGCGGCACCTTGTTGTGCCCAAGGAACTGAGCCCCGACCTCAGGCCCGCTGGCGCCATTGGTCCATTCGCCACCCGTGCACTCCGGACTCCACTCGCCCATCCGTGTCACGTCGCTGATGGCGGCAAAAACCTCGTGCACGGGACGCTGAATCTCGATCTCGACTGAGCTACTGGCCATGGTCAGTCTCCTGGGCGCTCGGCGAGAATCATCCGAGCGGGTGTGTACACCATCACGATGTCGCCCGTCTGGTTGAAAACATCATTGCGGGTCGTCACGACGCCACGATCACCGCGACTGGTCATTCTGGCCTCTGTGACCTCGACAACGACTTGAAGGGTGTCGCCAACGTACGTCGGGCCCTTCACCTGAACGTCGGCGCCCAGGTAGGCCACGCCCGTTCCCCAAATCGAACCCCCACTGATCACTAGGCCCTCAGCGATCGTCATCACCAGCGAACCAGGTACCAGCCGGCCAGCGAACCCGCTGCGCTCAGCGGCCGTCTCGTCGAGAAACAGTTCCTCGTTGAACCCAAACTGGGTGGCGTACACGATGAGGTCGGTCTCGCTGATCGTGCGGCGGGTCGTACTCCACCGGCGACCAACCGGCTGTTCGTGAAACAAGAAACCCTGATGCGGAGGCGGCGGCAGATCGTACATGACCGAACCATAGATTGCCCCGCAGTGCTGCGTGTCCCCGAGTTTCGTTGTCCCACCCCCGTCGTAAGTTTGTGTCATGACGAACGGGGCGGGTTTCGATCGAGAGGAAGCAGACGCATCCAACGACACTGCCCTCGGTTTGCTGGCTAGCTCCGATCGGTCTCGAATCGACCTGCTTCGCTCCCTTATCGAAGTAGCCGACAACGCCACGTTCACCGCTGACGGTGCAACCAGCCTGACGCGATGGCTAAGACGGCGCGGCGCCATGACAGCCCTCGAAGCTGGTCGGACCACCCGTCGGGTGAACGTGCTGCGCCGCCTGCCCGCGTTCGCTGATCTGCTGTTCGCCGGGGAAACAACAATCGGGCATCTCGACGCACTCGCAGAAGTAGCGACGGAACGTCGTCAAGAAGCGTTCGATCAGTACGGCGACCTGCTCGTCGAGGCGGCACCTGGCACTCAGGTAGATGTTTACGCCCAGGGTTGCCGCCACTTCGAGGCGCTCGCAGACCAACATTTGAGTGAACCCAGCGCACCACGGTCGGCGGGCAGCCTGTCGTTTATCTCGACCCTGTTTGGTGAGGCCGTGCTCTCCGGCTGTCTCACCACCGACCAAGCCACCGTTGTTGGTGAAGCCTTCGACCAACTCTGCGATCCCGACCCTGCAGATGCCCCAGTACGGCGCACACTCACCGAACGCAGAGCAGATGCCCTCGCTGATCTCGCCGCCAGTTTCCTCGGCGGCGCCAGCTCTGACGGAACAACCAAAACCCGACGCCCAATCAACCCTGCCACCGTCGTCGTAGGTTTGAACGAACTCATCGGGAACGACGACGACCTGGCGCTGACAGACATCCGACGCGAACTTTTTTCGGGCGGCCCTCTCCCTGTTCGTCTGGCCGATCATTTGACCTGCGACGCCTCCATCCGCCGACTCATCATCGACCCCAACGGCAACCCACTCAACCTGGGACGATCCACAGCTGTTGTATCGCACTCACAACGACACGCCCTCGCCGTACGCGACCAAGGATGCGTCCTGCCTCGAAACCCAACTCGACTATGGCGAGTTGTGGGGTACGAACAACTCGGGAAGCGATGCGCATCAGGGGGAAACCGAACTCGACAACCTCATGCTGCTGTGCCGACACCACCACCGACTCGTACACGGCACCGAATGGGACATCACCCGTGACCCCGTCACCGGAACCGTCACAGCGACCAGATCCGACGGCCACAGATACACCCGACCCGGACCAGGCCGGAACCCACCCACCAGCCGGGACGGCCCGAACGGCACCGACCCACCCGACTAACTCGACTAACTCGACTAACTCGACTAACTCGACTAACTCGACTAACTCGACTAACTCGACTAACTCGACTAACTCGACAAGCAGCTCTGAGCAAGTCCGGCTGACCAACGCTGGTCGGTGCAGGCGCTCAGGCGCATGTGCCCGCCTACTGCAACTGATGCTCAGCTGGAACCAAAGCAGCGCGCAACAGTTGCAACACCTCGCTGCGGGCACGGACCAACGATCGGATGTCGGGCTCGACGCCGAGCATCCTCATCACCTCAGGTTCGGTGGCAACGCCGATGACCGCTGAATAGACGGCCAAGAGCAACATCCGCGGCTCGAGGCGTCGCAACCGACCGGCGTCCATTTCCTGTTCGAGGAAACGGTGAGCCCGTTCGACCATGATCGCCATGCCTGATGCCAGCCACGTCGAGGCGTCATCGCCCTGTTGGGTCACATTCCGGACCAGACTCAGCACCTCTGGTCGCCGAACCGCAAGACGAAACGTCGCGCGCACCGTCTCCTCTACCCGGGCAAATCCCTGCGTGTTGTCCGCTGCGAGCGGCGCAAACGCCTCCCCAAGCTCGCCGACTGCTACGTCAATCACGCTGCGAAGCAGGGACTCTTTGTTGGCGAAATGATAAATGATCGCCTGTTTTGTGACCCCAACCCGACTCGCAACGTCGTCGAGACTGGTCGCTGCGTAGCCGTTATTGGCGAATTGCAACAGTGCCTCAGCGAGCACACGTTCGCGGGTATCGACGGCCATGCGAGTCACTCTAGGCCAGATTCTCCAACGGCTTACCAGTTGGTAAGTAGTGCGTGGTAGACATGATGACGTGATCGCCGAAGCTCTCGCTGGCAAAAAAATCGCCATCACCGGCAGCACCGGGTTTCTCGGTACGGCCCTCGTCGAGCGGCTGCTCCGTTCCGTACCTGACTGCGAGCTCATCCTTCTCGTGCGCCCCGGTCGCCGTGCTACCCCACTGGGCCGCGTTCAACGGGAGATTTACAAGAACGATTCGTTCGAAGTGCTGCGCGAACGTTGGGGCGACGAATTCGACGACATCGTTGCGCGCCGGGTGCGGGTGGTGGCCGGAGACGTCACCAGCGACGGACTCGGACTGAGCGAAGAAGATCGGCTCATATACACCTCAGCCGACATCGTGATTCACTCGGCCGCAACCGTCAGCTTCGATTCTCCACTCGACACATCGATCGAGATCAACCTGCTCGGCCCAAACCGAGTGCTGCAGGTGCTGCAGGACGCTGGCGTCACCCCCCATCTCGTCGCCGTGTCCACTTGTTATGTCGCCGGCAACCGCAGGGGCGCTGCGCTCGAGGAATTCCTCGCTGGCACCCCATTCCAGGTCGACGTCGACTGGCGGGGCGAAGTCGATGCTGCTCGCCGGACCCGCTCTGATCTCGACGCCCGGAGCCGCTACCCCGAGCAGCTCGCAGAGTTCCACAAAGCAGCGCGCGAAGAGTTCGGCCCAGCCGGGCTTCCGATGCTCGCCGAGAAAACCGAGCAGCGACGCCAAGCCTGGGTGAACGACCAGATGGTCGAGGCAGGCAGAGCGCGCGCCGGCTCGCTCGGTTGGCCCGACGTCTATACCTACTCAAAGGCCCTCGGCGAAACCGCCATGGTCGAGCTACACGGCGATGTTCCCCTTACGGTGCTGCGCCCCTCGATCATCGAGTCGGCGTGGGCCGAGCCCCAGCCAGGCTGGATCCGTGGCTTCCGCATGGCCGAGCCGCTGATCGTGTCGTTCGCCAAGGGCGAGCTCAACACGTTCCCCGGTTATCCAGAGGGAATCCTGGATGTCATCCCCGTCGACATGGTCGCTGCGAGCATCATCGCCGCAGCCGCGAAAGGACCCGAACCCGAACCCGCCGTCTACCAAATTGCGTCCGGTTCGGTAAACCCCCTCCAATTCAAGATGCTCCTCGACACTGCGATGCAGTGGTTCCAGGAACACCCGGTGTACGACTCCAATGGGCACCCAACCGCTGGCACCGAGTGGAACTACGCTGGCGCCAGTGGTCTTGAGCAGAAACTCGACCGCGTCGTCAAGGTGTTCGATATCGCAAACAAGGTCGTGAACCGCCTCCCGATCCGGGGCCAAAACACGTTCACCGCCAAACTCTCCGAGCGCCGGCGCCAACTCGACCAGATCCAGGGTTACGTCCAGATCTATGGCGCCTACGGGAAATGCGAGGCCGTCTATGGCATCGAACGCACCCTTGAGCTCTGGGACAGCCTCGACAAGAACGATCAAGCCGAGTTCTGCTTCGATCCGCGAATCGTCGATTGGCATCACTACATCACCGAGGTGCACCTGCCGACGGTGATGATCCAGGCTCGAATCAAGACCACACCCGAGAAGCGCACGGGACCCAGCCGACCTGAACGCCTGCGGGCAGCAGCGCTACACCCCGATCGTCATTTCGCGGCCTTCGACCTTGAGAACACCCTGATCGCCAGCAACGTGGTCGAGAGCTACGCCTGGTTGGCAACCCGGCGCCTCGACCCTCGACAGCGATTCAGGTTCGCCCTGCGTACGCTGGCCGAAACACCGGGCCTTTGGGCACGCGATCAACGTGACCGCACCGACTTCCTTCGCTACTTCTATCAGCGGTACAAGGGTGCTTCAGTCGAGCAGCTCGAAACCGACGCCTCGGAAATGTTGAGCCACCTCATCGTGACCAAGTCGTTTCCAGCGGGCTTCCGGCGAGTACGAGAACACCGCGCCGCTGGCCACAAAACCATCCTCATTACCGGGGCCCTCGACGTGGCCGTCGGGCCGCTCCGGCCGCTTTTCGATCACATCATCGCGGCCAAGGTCGAACAACGAAATGGCCGCCTCACCGGCGAGATGGTGAACGTTCCGCCGACTGGCGAAGTGCGCGCCCAGCTCATGGTCGATTGGGCTGCTGAACATGGCCTCGATCCAGCCCAAGGTGTCGCCTACGCCGACTCGGCGTCAGACCTGCCGATGCTCGAAGCCGTCGGGTTCCCTGTGGCGGTAAACCCCGAAACCCGTCTCGTGACCATCGCTGACAAACGCGGTTGGCTCACCGAGGACTGGCCCAAGGCGCCCGGCAACCGCACTCCCCTCCTTCCCATTGCTCCAACGAGCCGACTGCTGCAACGCCAGCGAGGCACTGCATGAGCGCACCACTCCTTCACCCAGTCAGTCCCGAAATGGAGCAGCTGCGATGAGTTCGCGCCGCGGTCTCGTACTCGACGTCGATCGGTCAACGCCCCCGATCCTTTTCCACCATGGCGAAGGTTTCCGATTTGAGAAGCTGCCCATTGGCAGCCGGGTCGTGTACCCGAACGAACCTCTCGAAGCCATCGCCGACGTCGACGGAGCCATTCACAATGCTTTGGAGAACCCGCTCGGCGACTGCGACCCGCTATCGGCACTCCTGTTCTCAGGAATGAAGCTCACCATCGCGTTCGACGACGTGTCGCTTCCCCTTCCGCCAATGCAAGCTCCTGACTTGCGGGGTCGCATCATCGAACAGGTTCTCGACATGGCCGCCGCCGCGGGTGTCGACGACGTACATCTCATCGCGGCGTTGGCCCTGCACCGGCGCATGACCGAAGACGAGCTGCGTCACGCAGTCGGCGATCGGGTCTACGACGCCTTTGCACCCACTGGCCAGCTCTACAACTTCGACGCCGAAGACCCTGAGGCCCTTACCCACCTGGGTGAGACCGACCACGGCGAAGAAGTCATCATCTCCAAACGGGCCGCCGAATCCGACCTGCTCGTCTACGTCAACCTCAACATCGTGTCAATGGACGGTGGACACAAGAGCGTCGCAACTGGGCTCTCGGGCTACAAGGCAATTCGCCATCACCACAACGTCGAGACCATGGTCGCCTCCAAGTCGTTCATGGACCAGAAGAAGAGCCAGCTGCACACCAAGAACTGGCGTCAGGGACGGCTTCTCAACGCCGCCGGAGTCAAAATTTTCCAGATCGAAACGACTCTCAACAACGACACCTTCCCAGCGCCGTTCGAGTTCCTCCAGAAGCGCGAATGGGAAATGACCCCGAAGGACCGAGCCATGCTGCTTGGTACCAAGAAGGGCCTCGATCGCATGCCGCGGCGGGCTGCGCGCAAGATCTTCCACAACATCCGCTCGCCCTATGGTCTGACGTCAATCCAGGCTGGCGAGGTCGAGGCGGTACACGAAGTCACCACCGAGAACGTCTATAAGCAGCACCTGGTGCGGGTCGAAGGCCAGACCGACATCGTCACCATGGGCATCCCCTACCTCGGTCCGTACAACGTCAACTCAATCATGAACCCCGTGCTCGTAGCATGTATGGGGCTCGGGTATTTCTTCAACCTGTACCGGGGCAAGCCAGTGGTGCGCGAAGGCGGAGTGGCCATTCTCAGCCACCCCACCACCTGGGAATTCAACCCGGTTCATCACCCGAGCTACATCGACTTCTTCGAGGAAGTTCTCGCCGACTCGACTGACCCCAAGGTCATCGAACACAAATACGAAAAGCGTTACGCCGAGGATGAGTGGTACCGCCACCTCTACCGAACCTCGTACGCATACCACGGCGTGCACCCGTTCTACATGTGGTACTGGTGTGCCCATGCCATGGACCATCTCGGCCAAGTGATCATCGTCGGTGGCGACACCCGCGCTGTAAAACGTATGGGCTTTCGCTCAGCGACCACGCTGAAGGACGCTTTGGAGATGGCCACCGACGTCACAGGTCCCCAACCCACTATCACCCACCTCCACAACCCACCGGTCCTGATGACCGACGTCGTCTGAGTCTCGTGAGCGACCCGAACCGCCGTCGACCCATCAGCCACCTCACGTCTGGCAGGGCCAAACCGAACCTGGCCAAGATCGCAGCGACCACGGAGTTTCCGTTGCGTCAGGCTCAGACCCCCAAAGGTCAAGAGCCACTGCCGTCGACCATTGGAGCCAACTACGACACCGACTGGGCTCGTCGCTACCCAGCGCGCCTCGCTCGCTGGGCAGCTGTCGAAACCGTCGGTCGGGGCCTCATCAAGTACTACGCCAGGCCAACCATCAACGGTCTCGATCGGCTCCATGACCTCGAGGGTGGCGCGATCTTCGCCGCCAACCACCAGAGCCACGCCGACACCGTCGTCATGATCACATCGGTGCCCGAACCATGGCGTCACAAGATGTTCGTCGGCGCGGCCGCCGATTACTTCTTCGGTTCACGGTTCGCCAGCGTGATGTCATCACTGTTCATTGGGGCAATCCCGATCGAACGCACATCGGTCAACCGGGCCACCATCGAGAAGGCAGTCACCCTGCTGCGCGGCGGTTGGAGCATGGTCATCTACCCCGAAGGTGGACGCAGCCCTGACGGCTGGGGCCAAGAATTCAGGCCTGGAGCCGCATTTTTGGCCAAACAGGCCGGGGTGCCAGTCGTACCCGTGCACATACGCGGCACTTTCGACATCTTGCGCAAGGGCCGTAACTGGCCCAAGCGGGCACGGGCCCAGGTCACATTCGGCCGCCCGATCGAGTTCGCAGAGGACGACAACAACCGTCGTTTCACCCACAAACTCCAACAGGCTGTCGAAGCACTCGCCGATGAGTCCAGCAGTGGCAACTGGTGGGAAGCCCGCAAACGAGCTCATGGCAACTCCAGCCCCGGCATCGCTGGACCCGAAGCCGCCGCGTGGCGCCGCCGGTGGGCCCTCACCGAAGCGCGAACTCCGAAGCGTTCCGCAACCAGACGTCGCTGGCCCTATGTATAAACCGGCATGTATAACCCTGCCAGGTTCTGACAGTAGGTTCGCGGGATGACAGCAGCTGAGCTCGATCCCGACGTCCTCAATCAATATTCGTTCACCGTGTGGTCCTACAAGCAGGGCGAAATGGTGTCGATGCTCATCCACATCGGCGACGAACTCGGTCTCTTTGCCGCCCTCGCAAAGGCAGGTCGAGTCAACAGCACGGATCTGGCCACAGCGACCGGGTTGCATCAGCGGTTCCTTCACGAATGGCTGATGGGCATGGCCGCAGCCAAGTTGGTGACCCTCAACGACGACCTTTTCGAACTGCCACCTGAAGGTGCCGCCATTCTGGCCGATGAGGCCAACTCGATTCGTTTCGCCGCCGGGGCGTTCCGTGGCGGTGTCGATCAGCCACAGATCGAGATGATTCTGAACTCCTTCCGCACTGGCCAGGGAATGAGCTACGAGCAGCAGGGGCCCAAGGCGGCAGCGGGCCTCGCCCGTATGACTGGCCCATTTTCGAGGATGGCCTTGTTGCCAACCATCATCCCGGCCCTCGACGGGGTGACCGAAAAGCTCGAAGCAGGTGGATCGGTGCTCGATGTCGGCTGCGGCGCCGGGGTGACCTCCTGCATCCTTGCCGAGGCTTTTCCGAACGCTCGAATCATCGGATACGACCCTTCAGAGATCGCTGTCGCTCAGGCTCGTGCAATGGCTGAAGCGGGCGGGCTCAGCAATGTCGAGTTCGTTGCTGCTGGCGCAGCCGATGTACCAGCCAACTCCGGATTCGATCTAGTGCTGACGTTTGATTGCCTGCACGACATGCCCCGCCCAGACGAATCGTTGGTGGCGATCAAGGACGCCATGGCCTCGAACGGCACACTCCTCATCAAGGACATCCGCTCCACCGGAGATTTCAATCGCGACCGCCGCAATCCGCTGCTCGCCCTGTTCTACGGATTTTCAGTGACCAGTTGCCTCCAGTCCGCAATGAGCGAACCAGGTGGCCTGGGTCTCGGCACCTTGGGTCTGCATGGCGACATGGCTCGAAAGATGACCGCGACCGCTGGCTTCACGCTGTTTCACCAGCACGACTTCGACGACAACGCCAACCTCTATTACGAAGTCCGCGCCTAGCGACCCTTAAAAACTGGGGCTCGCTTTTCGAGGAACGAGGCGACGCCCTCCTTGTGATCTTCGGTTCGGAAAAGTTCGCCCAGGTTGGTGCTGACCCACACGCCAAGTTCGGTCCAGTCCGGGTCGAGCGTCGATCGCAGACCTTGTTTGAGCCGGGCGATAGCCAACGGCGGGTTCGCAGCAATCACATGGGCTCGCTCTAGCGCCGCGGGCAAAAGATCTTCGTGTTCAACTACCCGCCCGACCAGTCCAATACGCAATGCCTCCGCCGCGTCGATGAGCTCGCCGGTGAACAACAGCTCGGCCGCCTTCTCCCGCCCCACGAGCTGAGACAGTCGACCAATCCCGGCGACATCGCTGACCAGTCCCCGTTTGACGAACAGCTCGCCGAACCGGGCGCGGTCCGAAGCGACCCGAAGATCGGCCATGAGCGCCAGCTCCATTCCCCATCCAACAGCGGCACCGTTCACCGCGGCAATAATGGGCACGTCGCTGTGCAGGATTGCATCGCACGCCGGAGTCAGCCGGGGCGCCTTCGTGTTGTCGGGCGGAGCGTCGGCGAACGTCGACATGAGTTGTTTGACATCGTCGCCCGAACAAAACGATCGCCCGGCTCCGGTGATCACCAGGCAGCGCTCAGTCGTGGAACGCACGGCGTCTTCAAGCTCCGCGTACGTCGTCCACGTCAGCGCGTTGTGCGCTTCCGGCCTGTTCAGCGTGATGATGCCGACATGGCCGTCGACTTCATAGTTGATCTCTGAGTAACCCATGCAGACCATTCCAGCACAGGTCGCTCCGCTCGTTCCCCTAGACGACGACCCGGAACACGGTGCGACGGTTCTGGGCTTGGCCTTCCGGCGTTGAATCATCGGCGATGAGCTGTGATTCACCGTTACCGACTGCCCGGAGCACGTCTTCGCCAACGCCCTCGCCAAGGAGAAACTCGCGTACGGCTTCGGCGCGAGCTTGACTCAGGATCTGGTTCGCTTCGTTGTCGCCTCGCCCATCGGTGTGGCCTTCGACTGCGACAACCACCCCGGAGACATCTGAGAGCAGCTGGGGCAGAGGAGCAAGCTTCACTTGCTCCTCTGCTGCAAGAACCGAGCTACCGCTGGGGAAGTTGATAACCAGCTCGGCAGCGATCTCGTCGATGTCGGCCTGCAGCTCGACCTGATCCTCGTCGGGCACAACCCACTCAGCGCGATCGACGAACTCGAAACCCAGATCGTCGACGACGTTGCCAGCGCCAAACAACCGGCTCGCCTCGGCAACCAGGTTGATGCGAACTTCGTCGCTCACCATTGCGCCAGTCAAAGTGGCAACGCCAGCTTGAACGTCCAGGTTCGACTCGATCTCCGGGATGGGCGGCGGAGCGACGCTCAGCTGATTGCGAACTCGGGTCACGCCTTCGATGTCAGTTGCGGCGGTCACTCTGCGTTGGGAGCCACGCCCTCGAGAACCAGCACTCCGTCAACAAAGCTGGGTTCCCCGTCGATACCAAAATCGGTGTACATGACGCCAGCTGCAGCGAGCACAACGTCGGAGTCGACTGCCTAGCGGATAGAGCGGAGGGCCTCCACCCGCTCGTCCTCAGAGTCAACCTCGCCACTGGCGACGATCTGACCATCGACCAGCGAAACTGTCACATCAAATGGATCGACCGAAGTCTAGAGATCCGAGATGAGCGATGCATCAGCCCTTGTCGCCGCCGACACCGAATCGTCACCCTTGTCGTCATCGACAATCTTCAGGAACAAGAAGGCGAGAATGGTGAAGATGGCGCCAAAGACCAGCAGGAGCACCCATCCCGTGAAACCGCGCATGTCTTCTTCATCATGAGCAGCAGCGCCAGCGGCCGCCCCATCAGCTGCATCATTATCGACCGTGTCCGCCATTGCTTCCTCCTGGGGTCAGATTCGCCCGGGAACGAGCCTAGAGCGGCAGGGTTAACGTGACTTCATGCATCTGAACCTTCTTGCCGACGACGTCCTCACCACCACGAGAGCAGTCCGCAAACGCCTCGACCTCGAACGGCCCGTTTCACGCGAGACTTTGCTCGAATGTGCAGACATCGCATTCCAGGCTCCCACCGGTTCGAACGCTCAAGGCTGGCATTTCATGTTCGTGGAGGACCCGGCCAAGAAGGCCGCGTTGGCAGAGTTGTACGCCAAGAACTTCGACCCATACGTGAACGCACCCGGTGCTGCGTATCCCGAGGGCGACGTGCGCAATGAGCGGCGTGAGTACGTCAAAGGCTCTGCCGTCCATCTGCGCGAGCACTTCCATGAGGTCCCGGTGATGTTCGTTCCGTTGATGCAGGGACGGGTCGAAGGAATGAACTCCTTCGTTCAAGCGAGCATGTGGGGGTCGGTGATACCCGCCGTGTGGTCGTTCATGCTCGCCGCCCGCGAGCGCGGCCTAGGCACGGCGTGGACCACACTCCACCTACCCGACGAGGCTGCGGCCGCCGAAGTGCTCGGCATCGACAACACAAAGTGGACTCAGGTAGGCCTTTTCCCGGTCGCGTACACCGTTGGCACCGAATTCAAGAAGGCATCTCGTCTCGATACCGAGAGCCTCGTCAGCTTCGACACCTTCGGTAACCGCTGACCTCAATCCGGCCCCTAGTCGTAGCGGTACACCTGGCGCCCTTGTTCTGGCCGAGCCTTCGGTTGGCTCTGGTGGGCCTTGATTTCAGCGGCACTTCGGTCCTTGAGCCCATACAGCCGTTCGCGTTTGGTTGGTCCGCGCCACATACGCCTGCGGTCGGTCCCTGAGTTCACCATGAACATCGGTCGGCCCGAGCGACGACGGTTCCAACGATCGCGCTCGTCATTGGCCAAACGGGCGCCGCTCGAGACCAGCTGAGCTGGACGGCTGGCATCATCGAAGGCCAACGCCGCCGCAGCCGCAGCTACCAATCACCAGCCATGCTCTAAGGTGCCGCCACCGTGCAGTGAACACTGGAACTGGCCGTGTGTTCAATCCAGCAGACGGAGCCCGGTCGGGGTGGCCGACATGTCCGCGACTGGCAGGTCGACAACGAATTCTGTGCGATGCCCCGGGAAGATGTGTTCGGAGACCAGCACCACTGTCCCGGCCGAGTCATGAGTGATGCGTTCGGCACGCAACACCGGCGATCCCTCCGGGATCTGCAACATTCGAGCGTCTGCGGCTTCGGCAGCGCCCGCTCCAATGGTCTGCCTCGCTCCACCAGCCTCAACGTCGAGCAGATCCATGAAGGGGCGGCGTTCGACATCGCCCCGCGAGAGTTCAGCCGCAAGCTCGGCCGGACACCACACGGTCACCCGGGCGAACGGATCTCCGTCGGCCAGGTTGCAGCGTCTCACCGTCAGCACCTCTCCGGTGCCGAGATGTTCAGCGACCCATGCGGGAGGCTCGGCGAAGGCGAAACTCACGATCCGCCGCTCGTTCGCCACGCCGGAGGCGGCGAGTTGCTCTTCGATCGTGCCCAACCTCGACAGGGTCTGACGCAGCAGATCAACAGCGACAAACCATCCGAAGCCCTGACGAGAATCGACTCGGCCCTCGTCGCGAAGCAGTTCCAGGGCCTTGCGGACTGTCACCCGACTGGCTTCATAGTGGGCCGTAAGGTCTGCTTCACTCGGCAGCAGCCCGCCGGTGAAGTCGCCGTCGCCAAGACGAATACGCAGATCATCGGCGATGGTACGATACCTCAGGGTCCTGGGCGGGGCACTCACATGACTCCATTACCTGTCACTTGGCGTGTCAGTCGGCTTGTCACTTGCCGAAAGCTGCTTATCTCACTGACTAACTTGTCCGATACTTGTATGGTACAGTCTAGGACAAACAAGCGAGGAGATTTCCCATGGCCGTCTACGCCAACACCCCAATCGATCTCATTGATGCCGTCTATGCCAACCTCGACGACAGTGTCGCATGGGGCCGCGAGAAGCTCGGCCGAGCCCTCACTCTTACCGAAAAAATCCTGATCAATCATCTCGCCAGCCGAGATCAGGAACTCGAGCGAGGCGAATCCTACGTCGACCTCCGCCCGGACCGGGTAGCCATGCAAGACGCGACCGCCCAGATGGCATGGCTCCAGTTCATGACCGCCGGGCTCGACACGGTCGCTGTTCCCACCACCACCCACTGCGATCACCTGATCCAGGCCCGCGACGATGGCAAGCGCGATCTGCTCGCAGCCGCCGAAACCAACGAAGAGGTCTACGACTTCCTCGAGTCCGTGTCCGCCAAGTTCGGCGGCGGATTCTGGAAGCCCGGAAGCGGCATCATCCACCAGGTCGTGCTCGAGCAATACGCCTTCCCTGGCGGGATGATGATCGGCACCGATAGCCACACCCCGAACGCCGGTGGCCTCGGCATCATTGCCGTCGGAGTGGGCGGCGCCGACGCTGTCGACGTGATGACTGGGTTCCCGTGGAATGTGAAGTGGCCCAAGGCCATCGGCGTGAAGCTCACGGGCGAGCTCAGCGGCTGGACGGCCCCAAAGGACGTGATCCTGAAGGTCGCCGAGATCCTCACCGTCAAGGGCGGCACCGGAGCGATCGTCGAATACTTCGGCCCTGGCGCCAACTCGATGAGCTGCACCGGCAAAGCCACGATCTGCAACATGGGTGCCGAAATCGGCGCCACCACGTCATTGTTTGGCTACGACGACGCTATGGCCCGTTACCTCAAATCGACCGGTCGCGAAGAGGTCGCCGACGCTGCCAACGCTGTTGCCCATCATCTTCGTGCCGACGACGAGGTACTCGCCAACCCCGAGGCGTACTACGACCAGGTCATCGAGATCGACCTGAACACGCTTACACCACACATCAACGGCCCTCACACCCCCGATCTGGCCCGCGAAGTCAGCGCCCTCGGCGAAGAAGCCCGAGCGAACGGTTGGCCTCTCGAGATCAGCGCGGCACTCATTGGCAGCTGCACCAACTCGAGTTACGAAGACATCACCCGCGCTGCATCGATCGCCCGCGAGGCCGCTGCCAAGGGCCTTACCATCAAGTCCAAGCTCATGATCACCCCGGGATCCGAGCAGGTCAGGGCCACGATCGAACGCGACGGCCTTCTCGCCGACTTCGAGGCACTGGGCGCAACGGTTCTCGCCAACGCCTGCGGCCCGTGCATCGGTCAATGGGACCGCAGCGCAGAGGCTGGCCATGTCGCCGGCGAGCCGAACGTCATCGTGACCTCGTACAACCGCAACTTCCCCAAGCGCAACGACGGCGACGCCGCCACGCTTGCCTTCGTCACCTCGCCCGAAACCGTCATGGCTCTGGCCCTGGCCGGCACGGTCGACTTCGACCCGGTGAACGGCACGCTGACCAACAACGCTGGCGAAGAAGTTCACCTGTCGATTCCGGTCGGCATCGAACTTCCTCCGCAGGGTTTCGACCCAGGCGAGAGCGGTTTCATCGCCCCGCCCGAAGATCTTTCAGGGGTCAGTGTGCGGGTGTCCCCGACGTCCGATCGCCTCCAGCTGCTCGACGCATTCACCGCCTGGGACGGCAACGACTACGAAAACCTCCCGATTCTGGTGAAGGCCGAAGGCAAGTTCACCACTGACCACATCTCAATGGCCGGTCCCTGGTTGAAGTACCGAGGTCACCTGGAGAACATCTCCGGCAACCTGTATCTCGGCGCGGTGAATGCATTCCGCAAGGACGACGGCTCCGAGTACGAAGTTGGCTACGGCAAGAATCAGCTGACGGGCGACATCGAACTGTTCCCGGTCACTGCGAAGTCCTACCACGAGGCCGGCCAGGCATGGGTGGTAATCGGCGACGAGAACATGGGAGAGGGCTCTAGCCGTGAACACGCCGCAATGGAGCCCCGCTTCCGCAAGGGTCTCGTGGCCATTGCTCGCAGCTTCGCTCGGATCCACGAGACGAACCTGAAGAAGCAGGGCATGCTGCCACTGACCTTCGCCAATCAAGCGGACTATGACCGGATCGGCGAGGACGATCGCATCGCGGTACGCAACCTCGATCAGCTTGCGCCCGATAGCAAAGTCACGGTCGAGGTGACTCCGGCGAACGGCGAGACATGGTCGTTCCCGACAAATCACACGTTCAGCAACGACCAGATCGAATGGTTCAAGGCAGGTTCGGCGCTGAACATCATTAAGCAACAGACCCTGGCATAACCCGCGAAGCGGGCACCACAACAGCTGCCTCTCGTTACTAACTCGTCGTCCGCATTGGCCGACTGGGTCACTTGGGGTCCCTCATTTCCCGCAGCGCAAAAGCGGCACTTGCCGCGGCCAGGGCGTTTGCAGTTGTCGCGACTGGTTCGGCGCAGGCCGAGCGCCGTGATGGCGCGTCGGCCCTCGCGGTCGGTGACATATCGTCGACCACCAAGTTCTCCGACGCACCTGGCGCGCTACCCGTTGGATTAGCCGACAGCGACAGCTTCGGGGCATCTGTTATCGGAATCGGCGACCTCGACGGCGACGGCCGTGAAGAGCTCGCTGTGGGTGCCCCGGGCAGTGACCGAGTCCGAGTTCTGTTCCTCAATGCCGACGGGACCGTATCGCAGCAAAACATCATCGGTGCGGCCACGATGGCAGCGTTACCATCAGGCATCCCCGCAGCCGACACCGCTGGAACCGAGTTCGGCGCAGCCGTTGCTGGCATCGGCGATCTCAATCTCGATGGCGTAACCGATGTAGCCGTCGGCGCCCATGGCGATGACGACGGTGGCCCAGATGGCGGCGCCGTTCACATGATTCTTTTGAGCGCAGCCGGAACGCCGCTGACGAGCACCAAGATCAGTAACACCGAAGGTGGCTTCCACCCATCGCTGCCCGACGGCTCACGCTTCGGCGAGTCGCTCGCATGGCTCGGCGACCACGAAAAGGACGGGGTGTCAGATGTCGCTGTCGGCGCTCCCGGCGATCACGAGAACGACCCGCTTGGCGTTGGCCCGGGAACTGTCTTCGTCGTTCACCTCAATCTCGACGGGTCGGTACTCGACAACCAGCAGGTCGGGCTTGCGAGTGACGCCATTGGTCCCGACTTGAGCATTGCTGATGGTTTTGGTTCCTCTATCGCTGCTCCCGGCGACCTGAATGGCGACGATATTCGCGACCTGGTGATTGGGTCACCCGGCGACGACGGCGGCGGGCCCGGTACAGGTGCGATGTACCTCGTCACCCTGACTGCAGCGGGCTCGACGGATACCTACGTCAAGGTCGCCGGTACGACACCCGCGCTTGCGCCCAACATCGACGATGGTGACCGGTTCGGTAGATCCATCGCCCGCCTGGGGAACATCTCCGATTCGACCATGCTGCTGCTCGTTGGTGCGGTAGCAAATGACGACGGCGGCCTCGACAGGGGCGCGGTCTGGACTGTTCGCGTTGATGTTGCTCTCGCCGACGGTGATGGGGACGGCCTCGCTAATGTCTTCGAAGACAATGACCTCGACGGTGACCCGACGACGAACCCCGGTCCGGGCTCAGACAGTGATGGGTTGGCGAGCTAACTCGACGACGACGACAACGATTCGGTCTCGTCTTGCCCGGTCGATGGCGCCTTGCCTGGCGGATAGGTGAGGGCCAGCTGGTTGGGCGTCGGATCGATGCGGATCCGGGCCTCTTCAGGCAACACCGCCTCGATACCTGCCATCACGGTTGCGACGTCGGCGGCCAAGTCATCGCCGTCAAGCAGGATCGGCTCACCGAATCGCAGTGTGACCTCGGGCCGACTCAATCCAGGGAACACATTCGGCAGTTTCGACGAGCGTGGCCACACCTTCTCTGTGCCCCAGACTCCGAGGGGAATCACAGGAGCGCCCGACTCGGCCGCCAGTCGAGCAACGCCATATCGGCCCTCGAGCTTTGGCTCGAAGAACGCCGGACCCCGTGGAATCGTGCCCTGCGGCATGATGACAACAACCTCACCGGCAGCGAGCGCATCGAGTGCGAGGCGCAGCGGTTCGTCGCTTCCAGCTCCTCGATCAACCGGGATGCCGCCGAGGGCAGCGGCCATTTCGCCGACAATTGGAGCATCGAACACCTCCCGTTTACCAAGAAACCGAACGGTGCGACCGCGCGCCATCACAGCATGCGTCACCGCAGCCACATCGAAGTAACTCCGATGGTTGGCAGCAACAATCGCAGGCCCTGAGGCCGGGAGTAGACCTTCGCCCTCGACGGTCATGTCAGCCATCGCTGCCAGGCCGCCTTTCGCCAGCGGCAACACCAGGTCTTGGATCTCAAAGGGGCCAACTTTCGCCACGCCTGGAGGTTTGTCGAGGTGTCGGATCGGCCAGCCCTTCAGTCGAGCCAGCACCACGAGCCGAGGATCGGGGTTGGTAGCCACCGGAAACCCGACAGCGTCGAGCAGCGGAGCGTCGAAGAAGCTGTCCGAGTAGGCATGAGAGTTCGCCACGTCGACGCCGTTTGCTTTGGCCCAGTCCCGCACAGCGGCGAGCTTGCCCCGACCCCACACGAATTCGCCGACGATGCCGCCGGTGAGCAGACCATCTTCGTCGGCTTCGTACCTTGTCGCCACCACGTCGTCGAATCCGAGATGTTCCGCCAGCGGCGTCACTAGCTGGATTGGAGTGGTGGTGGCCATCACCAGACGCTGTCCCGCAGCGCGATGGAGCTCGACCAAACCAGGAAGATACGGCTGGACAGAATCGATCAGCTCGTCAAGGGCGAGCGTGCCGGCCTCTCGAAACGTGGCCTCTGACCATCCCTTGGTGAAGCGGATGCCCTGACGAACCACCCGCATGGTCGTTCGGCTCTCCCCGATCACGTCGAAGACGCGAAACAAACTGCTCACGACCGGAATCTCATGATCGGGGCCGAGCCCCAACTCGCGCAGCGCTCGACCATAGATGGGGCCTGATCCGCCACCAAGGATCGTACGATCGAGATCGAAGAACGCTGCCGTCGTCATGGAGCGAGGCTACGCCCCAGTCCGAGCCATCAAGGATTTCGGCCCGAAAAAGCGGAAACCGACCGGAGGGGACCGGTCGGTTTCTCAGAGGTTCCGCTCAGCCGTTTCGGCGAGCGCCTCGGGCCGTACGGGAGGGGGATCCCGTTCCGGCTATGCACCGCTGGTGGGGGGACACCATGTGTGCGGTGATCTTTCATCGAGTGGCTTGGGGAAGCCGCTCTCGATAAGAAGTACCTTAATGACTAGGCGGTCATCTGCCAAGCAGTTCTGGCAGATACTTGCCATCTGTTTATTTGATGGGCAGACTGGTGGTATGGACCTTCGGCAACTCGACACCCTCATAGCCGTAGCGGAACACGGCCGTTTCTCGGCCGCCGCCAGAGCGCTGCACACGGTGCAGTCGAACGTCTCCACTCACATTGCCCGCCTCGAAGCCGAGCTCGCCACGACGCTGGTCGACCGACAAAGCGGCCATCTCACGCCAGAGGGAGAGGTCGTTGTAGCTCGGGCGCGCAGGGTGCGGTCCGAGATCGATGCGCTCGCAGCCGACGTGGCTTCAATGTCATCGGAGGTCACCGGCCGAGTCACCATTGGCGTCATCGGCACAACCGGACGTTGGGTCGCAGCAGCGTTCCTCGACGCAATGGCAGGCGCGTTCCCTGGCATAGATGTGTCGCTCGTCGAATCGACCACTGGACCGCTGATCCCACTACTCAGTAACGGCCAAATCGACTTTGCGATCATCACCACCCCAATTGACGAACCGGAGTTCGCTACACAGGTGTTGTTCTATGAGGACCTCGTCGCGATCGCCCCGCTCGATCATCCGCTGGCGGCACTTGGCGATCGTGAAACCGACATCGTCGAACTCTCCCACCACGAGCTTCTTGTTGGGCCGCCCGGATCAAGTCTCCGCGACCACATCGACAGTGCGGCCGAGCAAGAAAACGTGGCCATCCGCCCGCTCGCCGAGCTCGACGGAGTCCGCCTCAGCGCCACCCTCGCCTTTCAGGGATACGGCCCGACCATCGTCCCCGCCTCGGCCATCCCCTCCTGGGCAGCCAGGGGCGACTGGGTCCTGCTCTCGATACCGGACATGCCGCCTCGCACCGTTGCCCTCGCCGCCCGGCGACGCGGAATGTTGTCGACCGCCGCCGTCGAGGCCAGAACGTTGCTGCTCGAGATGATCGCCAAATACGGACCACTCCAGACGGGCGTCTCAGTCCGCTGACTAACTAGGGAACTGGGTCCCCTTCCTGCGAGATCAACACTTCGGTTCGGCATTCGCCGATGAGACACCTACGATCAGCAACGTGTCCGATTCATCAGTCCATGCTCCACTCGATCTGCAGATTCGCGCGGGCACTCCCGGGGCAGTCACCGCTGGTCGAGCAATGCTTGAGGATCGTCAGGTCGTGCTCGTTCGCGCCGACCATCCTGAGCGCCGCGGTGCACTCACGATCGAAGACGGGGCCACTATCGCGGCCGCAGCCGAACTCGCTCTCGACAAACGCCTCCCACTCGTCCTGCTGATTGCGTCAAGCGGCGCCGACGCCGGCGAAGGTGTCGGCGCCCTCGACGGGTGGGGCCGAGCTGCTCGGGTCATCGCTCGATGTTCGGGCGACGTCCCAGTGCTCGCTGGCGTCACCGGACCAGCCGTCTCCGGCACGGCTCTCCTCATCGGACTAGCCGACATCGTGGTGATGGCGACAGACGCCTACGCCTTCGTGAACGGCCCGAATCCGGTTCGCGACATGACTGGCATCAAGGTCAGCATCGAAGAACTCGGTGGAAGCGACGTTCACGCCCGATCAACAGGCGTCGCCACCGCAGTCGTCGCCGCAGAAGAGGTCGTGCCAACACTCGCCACGATCCTGTCGTTCCTACCCAACCACGTAGACCAGTCGGCGCCACGAATCGAGACCGACGACCCCATCGACCGTCTGACCCCAGAAGCAGGTGAACTCCTTCCAGCCACTGCAACGGGTAGCTACGACGTCCGCGACGTCATCCGCTCAGTAGTCGACGACGAGTACTTCTTCGAACTCCGACCCGCCTGGGCCCCAAACATGGTCACATGCCTGGCAACAATCGCTGGTAGACCTGTTGGAATCGTCGCCAACCAGCCCATCGCAATTGCTGGCACACTCGACATCCCAGCTAGTCAGAAGGGTGGACGGTTCGTCGCCATGTGCGACGCCTTCAACCTTCCACTCATCACTCTCGTGGACACGCCCGGTTTCTACCCGGGCAAAGACCTCGAGTGGCGGGGAATGATCCGCCACGGCGCCCAGCTCGCGTTTGCCTACGCCAGGGCAACAGTGCCCCGCATCTGCGTCGTGTTACGCAAGAGCTACGGCGGGGCCTACATCGTCATGGACTCCAAAACCATGGGCAACGACGTCTACCTAGCGTGGCCCACCGCAGAGTTAGCCGTCATGGGCGCAACGCAAGCAGCACAAATTCTGCGTCGTGGTGCGCCACAAGACGAAGTCGACGAATTCGTCGCCGACTACGAAGAGACGTACCTCAACCCATACGTGGCCGCCGAGCGCGGCTTTGTCGACGCGGTGATCGACCCCGCCGAGACCCGTCGGGAACTCGCCAACACTCTGATACTGCTCGAAACCAAACGCGAAGTCCTTCCCCATCGACGCCACGACAACACTCCGCTCTGAAGTCGGCTCACCTAAATCCCTCCTGAGATGGGACCTCAGGCCTGAAGTTGGCTACATTCAGAGGCGGGGAGATCACCATTGATGTGCACCGTGCTGTGGCCAGCAAGACCCCTACCTCGGCCTGCGCGGTTAGACGATAGGAGCGCCTAGGTGTCAGAAAACTCGATCACGATCACTGATAACAGAACCGGTGAGAGTTCAACCGTCCCGATTGAACATGGTGTGTTCTCGTCGCAGGCTTTACGCGATCTCGACAAGGGGCTCTGGTTCTACGACCCGGCCTATTTGTCGACCGCGAACTGCTCAAGCGAGATCACCTACATCGACGGTGGTGCGGGCATCCTCCGCTACCGGGGCTACCCGATCGAGCAGCTGGCTGAGAACTCAACGTTCCTTGAGGTCTGCTACTTGCTGCTGAACGGCGAGCTGCCAACTCAGGACGAGTCGGACGTATGGCTCAACGAGATCACGTACCACACGTTCGTGCACGAGAACATCACGAACTTCATGAAGGGGTTCCGTTACGACGCCCATCCCATGGGCACGCTCGTCTCCACCATCGCGGCGCTGTCGACGTTCTACCCAGAAGCCAAAGACATCTTCGACGAGAAAAACCGTCATATCCAGACGGTTCGCCTACTGGCCAAGATGCCCACCATGGCGGCATTTGCGTACAAGAACCGTATGGGCCTCCCCTACGTGTACCCGAAGAACAACCTGGACTACACCGCGAACTTCCTGCGCATGATGTGGCAGGTCGCTGACCCCGAATTCGTGCCGGACCCGGTGCTCACCAAGGCTCTCGACGTGCTGTTCATCCTGCACGCCGACCACGAGCAGAACTGCTCCACCACCACGATGCGTACCGTCGGCTCGTCGCAGGCCGACCCCTACTCATGTGTAGCGGCAGCAACCTGCGGGCTGTATGGGCCGCTGCACGGCGGAGCTAACGAAGCCGTGATCCACATGCTCAAAGAGATCGGCACCTTCGACAACGTCGATGGGTACGTTGAGCGGGTCAAGACCGGCGAGGTCAAGCTCCAGGGCTTCGGCCACCGGGTGTACAAGAACTACGACCCACGGGCCAAGATCATCAAGCAGCAGGCCGACAACGTGTTCGCCGTCACTGGCATGAACCCGTTGCTCGACATCGCCATGAAGCTCGAAGAGGTCGCACTCAGCGACGAATACTTCATCTCTCGGAACCTCTACCCGAACGTCGACTTCTATTCGGGCCTCATCTATGAAGCCATGGGTTTCCCGATGGACATGTTCACGGTCTTGTTCGCCATTGGCCGAACTCCAGGCTGGCTCGCACATTGGCGCGAAATGCTCGACGATCCCGAGCAGAAGATCTACCGCCCACGCCAGGCCTACAAGGGCCCAGGCGAGCGCGACTACCTCCAGGTTGGCGAGCGCTAACCACCAGGGCCTGGCCGACAGGCCGAGACACATCAACCAATGCCTTCTGGCGCCCTGAGATTCGGTCCCGACCAAATCCCATGGCGCCAGTCCGCGTCCACCCAACCCTGGGGCGCCAGTTTGGGTTTTCGGCGAGTCAGCTAGCTGCGCGAATGGTGCGCATTGTGCGCGACGCGGTCTCACGCAACTCATGTGAGCGTTCGATAGTCCCATCCAGTGGACCAAACCCGAGCCTAGAACAAGTCAACAAGGCGACCCAGCCGCTCATCCCGCATGCGGGGCGCCAACTGGAAACACGTCAACGTCGGAGAGGTCGTCGAGATTTCGTCGAGGCTGACCACATTGTCGGGAAGCACCATTCGGGGTTCGTGTACCTTCACTCCACGACGGCAGGTCGAATTCGAATCACGCAGCCGCGTGACCTCGAGCCGCTCGAACGAGAACCCAGGCGCGCCCCACAATGCCGCTGCCGACCCATGACTGGCAACCGCGCCCTCCCCCGGCCAGATCAGCCCACCGCCCCGAATGGAGCTGATGCAGGACACTGGGCCCGAAACCCCACTTCTGGCGCCCCGGCTCTTAGGCAGGAGTGACGTCGAGGAGAATTTTCCCGACGTTGGCGTTCGTGGCCATGTAGGTGTGAGCACCAGCGATGTCGTCGAGCGGGAATCGGGAATCGATGACCGGGCGCAGCGAGCCATCGTCGAAACGAGGCAACAACTCGCGCACGAAGCGCTGATTGGCGTCGATCTTCTGCTCGATGGGGCGAGACCGGAGAACAGTACCGGTGATCGTCGCTCGCTTTGGCAAGAGCAATCCGAGCGGGAACGTAGCCATACCCTCGCCCATCACCCCGACCTGGACCAGGGTGCCCTGGACCTTCAGCGACTTGAGGTTGTCCGTCAAGTACTCGCCGCCGATCACGTCGAGCACCACGTCGACGCCGGCGCCGCCAGTCCACTCAGCCACGGCCTCGGCGAAGCTCGCCTCTGTGTAGTCGATGACGAGATCTGCGCCGAGGGCTCGACAGGCGTCGACCTTGCCAGTCGAGCACGTCACGGCAATGGTAGCCCCGACCGCCTTGGCGATCTGGATTGCCGCCGTGCCTACACCTGAGGCGCCGGCATGGACGAGGGCCCGGCCTCCGCTGCGCAGCCCTCCCTGGGTCACCAGTGCATCGTGGGCCGTCATGAAGACTTCGGGAATGGCCGCTGCGTCGGCCAGCGAGACCGAGGGTGGGATGCGCTGAAGCATCCGTTCGTGGGTTGCGACCTGTTCCGCCATTGCCCCGGCCGCCACAATGCCCATGACCTCGTCGCCGACAGACCAGGCGGTCACCTGGGAGCCAACCGACGCGATCCGACCGCTGAACTCCATGCCAGGGATCTCGAATTCAGGCGCCACGCCAGGGGCCGGGTAGAGGCCCATCCGCTGCAACATGTCAGCTCGGTTCATCGCCGAAGCAACCACGTCGACGACGACCTCTTCGGGACCCGCTGTCGGGTTGGGAACTTCGCGGACGGTCAGAACTTCGACCCCGCCGTACTCTGGAATCACTACTGCGCGCATCAGCTCAACGTACTCCCATCGGTTTACAAGCGTTGAGTTCGACCGAAGGTTCACACCGGTCTCCGGTATCGTCGGACACCACTCAGGAGTTTCCGAAAAAGGTCCTCAAGCCGGAGATTTCAGTCCCGATACCTACATCACAACAAGGTTGGTCAAGCATCTGGGGGCGGACGCTGACCAGCCTGACCGGGGCGGCGGGGGACTCACTCCCTTGCCGCTCCGGTCCTTGTTTTTTTGGGAAGCGTTTTTTTGGGGAGCCGCTTCTTTTGGGCGGCGGGATTTCTCCAGGGCGGTGCTTCTGAGTCGCTAGTGTCAATCCCCATGTCAGACCAGCGGACCCACGCCCATGTATCACTCGACGGGGCTCTGAACTGTCGTGACATCGGCGGCTACGCAGCAGCCGAAGGCAGGCAGGTCCGCACTGGGGCGATCTTCCGCTGCGACAAGCTCAGCGAACTCTCGGACGACGATCTCGACGAGCTCACCGATCGCGGCATCCGTACTGTCATTGATTTCCGCGCCGACCACGAAGTCGCCAGGGACCCGAGCAGGTTGTGGCCCTCGGTCACCACCCATGTTCCGCTCCCGATTGGTGGCGACGAGGCCGCCGAACAGATCGATTTCCTGCGTCGTATTCTCGACAAGGAGATCACTGAGTTCTCAGTCGCCGACGTAGGTCAGATGTATGTCGACATGCTCAACGAAAGGCAGGTGCAGTTCGGTCGTTTCATGCAGCTGGTGACCGATTTTGAAAATCTGCCAGTGCTGTTCCATTGCACTGCGGGAAAGGATCGCACGGGCATCGGCGCAGCACTGATTCTTGAGCTTCTCGGTGTCGAACGCAGCACCGTGCTCGACGACTACGAACTCACCAACGCCCTCCGCACTGCGCATCGCATCCCGCAGCTTCGTCCCCAGCTCGAGGCCGCCGGCGTCGACGTGGACGCAATCCTCCCGGCGCTGTCCGCTCCTCGAGGCGCTATGGAAGCAGCACTCAACCACATCGATGTAGAACATGGGGGCGCTGAGCGTTACGTAGCTGACCAGCTCGGATTCGGCGACGAGTTGCTCGATCTCCTCCGGCTCCAGATGCTCATTTGAGCTGATGATCAGACGCTAGACATCTCTCATCAGACACCGCTTGTCAGACACCTCGGTTACTCACGGAGCTCTGGCGACCTGAGATGCCGCAGCTTGAGATAGATCTCCGCGTTGTTGAATGCGAACAGGATCCGATAGGCCCGCCACTACACGAAGTTGTTGTTCAGCTTGAAGCGGGCTGAAATGCCGGGCGTCTGCACACCAAACGGAACCCAGAAGGCCGAGTGCAGCGCCTGGGACCCGATCTCCATGGCCGCCAGTTCGCCTGCTTCTAGCTCGGCGTCCACGAGTTCACTGTTGGTGAGTTTGAGCTTGAATGTGCGGTGAGATCCGTGACGTGGATCTTGATTCCCTTGAAACTCTGCAGCACAAGCCAGGGGTAGTGGTCCCACAGCCCCTTGACGAAACGCCCGTAGTCTCGCGAAGCTTCATCGTTGTACAGCTCCGCGAGGCCGCACTGTTCGGAGTCGAATTGATCAACAACGCTCGACATTCGATTGGCGAAGCCGCCATACCCGGCGATCGCGAACTGGTTCAAGACAACGTCGACGCTGCCGAGTTCCTTCCTGAGGTATCTGAGGTCCGCAGAGCTGATGTGGTAGTCGTTGACGTTGAGAACCGAATGTTCGCCATTGCGCACCGCGAGCGCCGAGTCCATGAGGGTGCTGTGGTGGCACAGGGCATCGACTCCGCCGCCGAGATCGACCCATTCGTCGTGGGGGGCAGCAGCTGGGTGTTGGGGAACCCGAGAGCCCTCAGCGCATTCGGCATCTTGTTGGAGTAGTCATCCTGGAAGAGCACGATGACGAGTTTCTTGAGCTCGTCGGGAAGGGACCGAAGGGTCGGAATGTGGAAATGGTCTGGGTGCTCGTGGGACAGCCAGATGTGCGTGCATGCAATCAGATCCGTGTCGCTCAGTTTCGCTGCCAAAAGTGGTGTCCAGGAGTCATTGGACACCGACCCCTCGAACCAAGGATCTGTGAGGATGTGGTGTGGTTCACGAGCCTGATCTTCACGTGGCTGCCTCTCGACACCGGAACCAGATCAACTGATCGATCGACCGCCGTCGACGTTGAGACAGACGCCAGTGATGAATTCAGCGTCGGAGCTGGCCAAGTAGCTCACAGCGGCCGCAACGTCGGACGGCTCGGTCATTCGTTTCATCGGGATGCCGGCGACGATCGGGGCCTTCTGCTCGTCTGACAGACCGCCCTCAACTCCCATCGCGCCCGCCATGAATGCGGTATCGGCGGCAACTGGATTGACGGCGTTCACCCTGATGATGGGCGCAAGCTCCAACGCCATGCCCTGGGTCATGTTCGCCACGGCCGCCTTACACGCGTTGTACACCGTGGTGCCGGGGCGAGGTGCAACCGCACCGATGGACGCTGTGTTCACGACGACGCCACTCCCCTGTGCCCGCATGATCGGCGCGGCAAACTTCACGCCAAGCCACACACTCTTCATGTTGATGGCCACCATCCGATCAAACTCATCCTCGGGGAGTTTCGTCACGTTGACCGCCCTGTGGCTGAGGCCGGCGTTGTTACACAAGACGTCGAGGCGACCGTATCGCTCAACAGCTGCGGCCATCATCGCCTCGACCTCTTCGGCTTGTGAGACATCGCATTCGACAAACGAGGCCACATTCCCGTCTGCGCTAATGGCGGCGGCGACTGCCTCACCTGCAGCGACGTCGACATCGGCCACCACCACCGACGCCCCTTCGGCCGCGAGGCGTCGGGCTATTGCTTCGCCGAAGCCTTTTGCCGCGCCCGTCACCACGGCGACCTTGCCAACAAATCGATCTGGAACTGCACTCGTCATAACCGAGTCATATCACGGTGCGGATATAGCGCGCTGGGTTCTGGCTATGGGCCGGTCAGCTCAGCCGGAGCGATTCGCCGTCGGCGACCAGGCGGCCGGCAGTCCTGCCCGACCAGTGAGTGCCGATGATGAGGCGGCCGTCGTTCCATCGCTCAAGGGCCTCGACACGGGTCGCATGGGCGGCTTTCTGATCGGAATCGGCCGAGGAGCAAATTTCAGGTCGGGCGATCTGCACTGGATGGTGAATCATGTCGCCGGTGATGATGCCCTGCTCGTCACCGGAACAGATGTGCACACTGCAATGCCCTGGGGTGTGACCCGGCGTTGGTTCGAAGCAGACGCCATCGGCGATCAGGTGGTCACTCTCGACGAGCTGGGCCAGTCCTGCGTCGACAATTGGCTTCACCGAGTCCTCGAAGACCGGTCCATAGTGTTGTGGTTCGTCGCGCCAGTGATTGAACTCAGTTTCGACGAATAGGTACGTGGCGTTAGGGAACGTCGGAACCCACTCGCCGTCGACGAGCCGGGTATTCCAACCGACATGATCGACGTGTAGGTGGGTGCAAACAACGGTGTCGACCCGTTCGGGGTCGAATCCCGCAGCGCGAAAGTCGTCGAGGAAGCTGGTGCTCATGTTCTCGAATGCCGCAGCCCCCGGCCTTGGTTTGTCGTTGCCGGCACAGGTGTCGACAACGATCAGCCGATCGCCAGCCTCGACCACTAGGGCATGAATCGATAGCTTCATTCGTCCGTCGTCGGTGATGAAATCGGGCTTCAACCAAGCGATGTCCTGCACGACATCGGTGGCGTCGGGCAGCAGAGCGTGAAACGGCCACTCGGCCTCAAGCTCTACGACCTTGGTGATTGATATATCGCCAATCTGCCAGTTCGCCATGTCACGACCCCCTCGTTCGGTTGCCCTCACCATAGAAGGCAGGCACAGTATGGGGCAGGCACAGCCGCAGCGCTGCCACAAGCCTCGCCGCTCCCCAACCTCAGGATAGACATGCAGGACGACGACAAGGACCGCCTGAGAGAAGCGGCGATTCAGGCCGAGTTCGAAACCGGCAAACGTGAGGCGACCGCGGCAAAAGCGCTGAAGCACGCCATTGTTCGAGTCGCTCGGATGACGGCAGCGACGATCATCATCATCATCGGCGTGATTCTGCTTCCATTGCCTGGTCCGGGCTGGGTCGTGATCGCCGCTGGCTTTGCATTGCTCGCCAAGGACGTCGCGTGGGCGGATCGGGTCGTGCAGAGAATCCGCCGGCGGCTACCACAGGACGACGACGGCAAGATTCCTCGCTCGTCGATCGTCACCATGATCGTCTTCAGTCTTGCAGCGATGGCGTTGGCCCTGTGGTGGCAGTTCGGCCGGTAGGGGTCAGCTCTTGATGCTAACCGGAGTGCTCACTTCGGCGTAGAAGTCGTGGCCTTTGTCATCGACGATGATGAACGCCGGGAAGTTCTCGACCTCGATCTTCCAGACAGCTTCCATACCGAGCTCGGGGTATTCGAGCACTTCGACGTGGCGAATCGAGTCCTTGGCCAGGCGTGCTGCGGGACCGCCAATTGACCCCAAGTAGAACCCACCGTGTGCGTTGCACGCGTCGGTGACCTGCTTCGAGCGATTGCCTTTGGCGAGCATGACCAGCGACCCGCCCTGAGCCTGGAACGGCTCGACGTAACTGTCCATGCGGCCGGCGGTGGTGGGCCCAAACGAACCCGAGGCGTACCCCTCAGGTGTCTTGGCCGGGCCGGCGTAGTACACCGGGAAGTCCTTGAGATACTGGGGCATTGGCTCGCCCGCATCGAGGAGCTCTTGGATCTTGGCGTGGGCGATGTCACGTGCCACGACAAGGGTGCCGGTCAGTGACAGCCGGGTCTTCACCGGGTACTGGCTGAGGGTGGCGCGAATCTCGTCCATGGGCTGGTTGAGATCGATGTCGACGACCGTGTTCGAGAGGTCGTCTTCGACGATCTCTGGAAGGAAGCGAGCTGGGTCGGCTTCGAGCTGCTCGAGGAAGATACCGTCGGCGGTGATCTTCGCTACCGCCTGGCGGTCGGCCGAACACGAAACAGCTATGGCGACAGGGCACGATGCGCCGTGACGAGGCAGGCGAACGACACGGATGTCGTGGCAGAAGTATTTGCCACCGAACTGGGCGCCAATGCCGAAGCCCTGGGTGAGCTTCAGGATCTTCTGCTCCCATTCGAGGTCGCGGTAAGCGTGCCCGTCCATCGTGCCCTCGGTCGGCAACGAATCGAGGTAATGGGCAGAGGCGTACTTGGCGGTCTTCACCGCGTACTCGCCGGACGTGCCGCCGATGACGACAGCGAGGTGGTATGGCGGGCAGGCCGATGTGCCGATGGCGCGCAACTTCTCGTCGAGGAACTTGGTGAGGCTGGCCTCGTTGAGCAGGGCCTTCGTCTCCTGAAAGAGGAAACTTTTGTTGGCCGAACCCCCGCCCTTGGCCATGAAGACCAGCTTGTACTCATCGCCTTGTGATGCGTACAGCTCGATCTGGGCCGGCAGGTTGTTACCGGTGTTCTTCTCTTCGAACATCGACAGCGGAGCCAGCTGCGAGTAGCGCAGGTTCGAGGTCTGGTAGGTGTCGTAGATGCCTCGGCTGATCGCCTCGCTGTCGTCGGCGTCGGTGATGACCCGCTCGCCCTTGTAACCCCACACGATCGCTGTACCGGTGTCCTGGCAGCTCGGGAGCACTCCGCCGGCGGCGATGTTCGCATTCTTGAGCAGTTCGACGGCCACGAAACGATCGTTTGCCGACGCTTCTGGATCGTCGAGGATCGACGCCACCTGGGCGAGGTGGTCGGTGCGCAGCATGTGGGCAATGTCTCGCATTGCCTCGGCCGTGAGGAGGCGCAGACCCTCAGGGTCGACCTGAAGAAATGTGCGCCCGCCAACGTCAACCGTCGACACATAGTCGCTAGTGATCTTGCGGTACTTGATCTCCGCCACATCGTCGGCAGCGTTGTCCGCGCCAAGGGGAAGCAGGTCTGAATATGAGAACTCCATGGTGATGACGCTACCGCTGTCGGCGCCTGCGCATCTGTTCTGAGTCGATGTCAACCCGGGGTGACTGGCACGACGGAACGATGGGGTGCAATTCACTATCAAGCCCTCTTTCAGCCCTACCTATAGCAATTCAACGACCGGTCGACCGTCCGAGGCAGTGACGACCTCACGAGATCTGCAAAACGAGCACACGGCACAACCAGCGCGCGTCTACTTGCAGAACTCCGGTCAGCTTGGGCACGACTTCACAGTGCTGCGGTCGCCAGTGTCGAAGACCTCGAGTTCGTGGCGACTGATCTACTTGTTGGGCCGGTCGTTCGAAGGCGATTACGCCTGGCATGCGAGACAGCAGAAACGCTCGCTGGGTTCTTGGGCAAACTCGGCCTGTCGGGCGGCGCCGGTCTCGCCCGAACATCTGGCTCGGTCATGGGTACTGCGTGCGGAGTCGCTGACGGGATCGCGCCGCTGGTCGTGGCTTCTCCGAGTGACCTCGTTGATCAGGTGGCGTGGATTGGCGCCAATCAGGGTTTTGTCTGTGCCGTGACCGAACACCCAACGGTCAGCGATATCGCCAGCCGCCGCCTGACCTTGGCGAATCTTTGCGAAGACATTGTTCCGCTCAACGCTCGGCCCGACGACATGATCAGCGCACTTCGCGAACTTCGCCATCGGCCGCCCCGTCGCCCGCTTTTGGTCATCTCTGACGACCGCCATCGCGCCACGGCCCTGCAGAACGAACTCTTCAGCCGCAACCTCTCGGCCGAACTTCTGGACCCAGGCTCCGCTGTGATGCATCAACTCGGACGGAGAGGTGCCTCATCCATCGTGCTGATTGGGCCCATTGCTGGGCGCGAAGCAGCCCAGTTCTGCAGCGCTCTGCGCACCGACCGAATCGGCAGAGCATGCATTGTTGTCATCCTCACCCCACCCACAGACCGCCTCGATGCGGGCGCAGCACATGCCGCCAGGGCCGACCTCGTCTTCGACCCAGGGATGGACCTCGATGCGTTGTCGCACCGTCTCAGATGGGCCACCGAGCGGATCCGTGAAATGCCGAGCACGCTCGATGTGGCTCCCCGCCACCGGGTACTTGACCCGAACGGCACTAGCAGTGCTGTTGCTCGAGCCCTCGAAAGTGCGCGCCGCTACGGCTGGATGTGGCAAGATTTAGCATCGGCGGAGAGTTCATCCCGTCGTCGATAGAACGAACTTCGGAGCGCCTCGCACACGGATTTCGCCAAGACGATGTCGTTGGCCAGATCGATGAGACGTCATTCGTGATTGCGCTACAGAGGACCGGGCGACGCCTTTCGACACCTCGACTCGAGGAGGTCCTCTTCGGCCTGGATCTGCCGCCTGATGCTTGTCGCGTCGGTGTTGTCGAGTTCCCGAACGACGGGTCTACCGGCGCGATTCTCATCGCCAGTGCCCAGCAAGCCGTGGAGCGTGCCCGAATAGCAGACAGGCCACCATTGGTATCCGTCGACTGGCAAGCCGACGAGGTCAATGCCCCCGACATCGCAGTCGTCGATAGTGACAGGGGCCTGACCAGCGTTATGTCTCATGCACTGGTGAGACGCGGACATTCCGTTGTAGTCCACAACGACGGTCTTACAGCGGCCGCGCACCTGTGCGGCGAAACGGCTCTGGGCCTCCCCAGGGTCGTTGTGCTGGACCTCTATGTGAACGGCATCGATGGCCTTCAGGTGTTGCGCCGACTCCGTGACGCGGGAACCGCGGGACGCTTTCACATCATTCTGCTCACCGCACAACCACGTGAGACGGACCTCATCGACGCTCTGAAACTTGGTATCTGCGAGTACATCTCGAAGCCGTTCAGCGCCGCTGTGCTCCAACATCGCATTCGCGCCGCGATGGCTGGCGCTGGCAAGCAATGAACATCATCAGGACCATGGTCGCGGTCGAGATACTTGTCGTGCCGATCATCGTCATGCTGTTCCTTCAATCCGCTCGCGGACGAGACCGAAGTATGCCGCTCGCCGTGTCACATCGTGAGGACGTACTTCGTGCGGTGGCGGGGCTCATCGCACGTGACGGCGTACCCAGCGGCGATGAGATCGGTCACGTCCGCGACATCATCACCACGGTCGAGCCGGTGGAGGCCATCGCCACCCTTCGTTCGCTTGTCACCGAGCTCGCGGGCACTGACCGAGACCTCATTCGGGCAGCTGTTGCGGGCTCCAAGTCTGTGCGGTTCGCGGCTCAGAATGCACTCATTCGGCTCGGAACGCGCGCCGCGACCGCCCTCAGCAGACACATCAAACAGTCCCAAGGCGACGAGGCCGTGTGAGCCGTGGAAATCGCCTCCCACCTTCCATTGCCGGTTCTCCTTGAACCGATCCAGCGCTTCGCCACCGACGCAACACCCAATACACGACCCATCGCCGCGGGCGCGATCGGGGCAATTGGGGGAAGCAGGGCGGTCGAAGCGCTGACGCCGATGCTGTCGGACGACGACGCTGTACGAGCCATCGTGGTGGAGGCGTTAGGTCCCATTCAATGGACCGAAGGCGCCGCGGAACTCGGAACGATGCTTCGCGATCGAAGCTGGGCTGTGCGTTGCATGACAGGCGAATCGCTGCGAGCGCTTGGCCCGGCCGGTTTACTCATCCTGCGTCGCTATCTCAAGGACGACGATCGCTTTGCGCGAGACATGGCGCAACAAATGTTTGACCGCGTCGACGTGCACGCCCGGCTCGAGAAGCCGGGATTGAGCGCATGATCGCCGACGCCATGGGCCTGGTCCTGAATATCTTGGCGTTGAGCCTCACCGGCTTCGCTGGGCTTCTCACCCTGTTCTAGGTGGTGCTGTTAGCGTCCCGCTGTCGCCCCGCATCAGCGTGCTCGTACCGGCGCACAACGAAGAATCGACCGTCGTCGATACGGTGCGCGCAATTCTTGCGCTTTCGTATCCCGACCTCGAGGTCGTGATTGTGAACGACGGGTCCGTCGATGACACCATCGGCGTGCTCCAGCGGACATTTGCGCTTCAGGAGATACATCCGATCTTTCAGAGCCGTATCGAGACGAAATCGATCAGGTCGGTGATGGTCTCGATCGACGCGGACACACTCATCGAGCCAGATGCATCGCTCAGGCTCGTGAACCCCTTCATCACCGACCCTTCGGTCGCCGCGGTGGTGGAACAGTACGGGTGGTGAACGACTGCGAAGTTGAACACGGCCAAGTCACACAGGTTCGATTGCCGAAGAACCTGCTCGCCGGCGTTCAGGTCGTCGAGTACTCACGAGCGTTCCTGTATGGCCGACTCGGCTGGAACAACCTCGGCGGAAACCTGATCATCTCTGGAGCCTTCGGGCTGTTCAACCGAGAGCGCTGCATCGAGGTGGGCGGCTATGCACATGACTCACTCGGCGAGGACATGGAGCTGATCGTCCCACTCCGACGCACGGCCTATGAAGACGGCGGCGCCGGGAAGATTGTGTTCCTGCCCGAACCGGTGGCTTGGACCGAAGTCCCAGAAGACGTACGAGTGTTGGCCCGTCAAAGAAACCGCTGGTATCGAGGTTTGCTCGACGTGCTTGGAAGGCATCGCAAGATGATCGGCCATCAGAGGTATGGAGCCGCTGGCACGATCGTGATGCCAGCGTTCGTGTTGAGCCAGGCGGTAGCCCCGATCGTCGAGGCCGCCCGGTGGCGGCTGATGGGGTACGCCGTTGTGGATCAGGCGGGGTTCCGACAGCTGACAGTGGTCTGGCGAATCTGGGGTCTGATGCTCTACCTCCAGGGTCACAACGAGTGGGGCAAACAGGCCCGAAAGGGTTTCGCCCCCACCGAACTGACCAAGACGTAGGTGTCCGAATCGCCCTCAGCGCCCGCGCATCTGTTCCGATTCCAGATCAATCCGGGGGTCGAGGGCCAAGATGATGGCGTCGGCGATCAGGTTGATCACGGCCAGGATGCCCGCCATCACGAACAGACCGCCGGTTATTGCAGGTACGTCGCGCCGCCCTATGGCGACGATGACGTAGTCGCCAAACCCTGGCAGTAGGAACAACCGTTCGATGATGATGAGGTTGCCGACCACCAACGCCGCTTGAGTAGCGACCAAGCTCACGAGGGTTGGCGCTGCTGGCCTCGCAGCGTGGGAACCGACGATGCGCCAGGGCGGCAAACCTTTTGAGAGCGCCAGCTGGGCATGCTCCAGTTGAAGCTGGGCGATCATCGACGTTCGGAACACCGCCAGCATCGATGCGATTGACCCAAATGCCAGCGTGACGGTGGGCAAAAGCATGGAGGTCATGTGATCGCGGAGTCCGTCCCCGATCGAAGACGGGCGGCCCGCCGGCAACCATCGTCCGCCGATCGGCTGACCGAACACTTCGAAGGCCCCGACCGCCAGCCAAGCGACCAGAACGGGACCAACAACGACGATCGGCATCGACAGACCAAAGAACGCTCCAGTCCGAATCGCCACATCGGGTGCTCGGCCCCGCCATCTACTCGCCATCATGGCGCACGGCACAGCCACGATCAACGCAAGCACCTGCGAGTACAACAGCAACTGAAACGACACCGGAATAGTGCGGGAAACGCCCTCGCCGACGGTTTCGCTGTACTGCGATTGGCCAAGATCGCCGCCGACGAGGGCTCCGATCCACTCGACGTATTTCTGCATCGCCGGCACGACCCCCGTATCGTCGCTGCGGGACATGTCAGGTAGGTTGTGCACGAAGAAAAACACGATGGCCATGGCGATAAAGACGGTGACAGCCGTTTGCCACGAGCGCTTCAGCAGAAACCGCCGAGGTCGTGGCGGCAACGCCAGAGCTGCAATCGCCAAGCCGACCGCAATACCCGCCATCAGCGGAACGACGCCCAGCAATAGGGCTCCAAAGCTGACCAGACTGATGGCAGCGAGCAAAATCGCAGGCGGCTGGAGCACGGGCTTCATCGCGCCGGACTCTAGGCTGATTTGCAGTTCGCTACTGCGAGGGGGATCTGGTGCAGCTCACCGACAGATGGGGTTTGGCAACAACCACGCCCGACCAGGGCGCTCTCTTTCGCTACGAAGAAATGCTCGATGGCTACATCACGTTCGCCGCCGACCTGGCACCCGACCGCATCCAGGCAGCAATGTCCCACGACGCGGCCCCCATGGCTCAGGTCTTGTTCGGCCACTTCATGGTGTCCGCTCACACCGCAGACGGTTCGCAGCAGGCGACTGCTGCACTCCAGTCCCTTGAGGGGCGCACCGACTTGACCGAACGCGAGGCAGCTCACGTGGAAGCGTTGGCGGCGCTCGTCGCCGGCCAAGGGCTCAACGTCAACGACATCATGTGCGACATCGTCGCCCAGTGGCCGACCGACATTGCTGCGCTTCGCCTCTCACATTTTGCCCTGTTCAACGCCGGCGAAATTGGGCGTATGGAGTCATCGGTCAGGGCAGCAGCCGCCAAGTGGGGCGACGATGTTCCACGTCGTAGCTATCTCGGTGGAATGCAGGCGTTCGCCCTAGAAGAACTCGGCCGCTACGGCGAAGCCGAACCGATCGGCCGAGCAGCGGTCGACCAGGACGAGCACGATCTGTGGTCAATCCACTCCATCGCTCACACCCTCGAAATGCAGCAGCGGGTCGACGACGGCCTCGCCTGGATGGATGGGCGCGGTGACGTGCTGGACAGCCACGGCAGTTTCGCTGGTCACCTGTGGTGGCACCACGCTCTCTACCTCGTGGAGGCCGGCCAATTCGGTGCCGCTCTCGCCCTGTACGACCACGGGGTCTATCCAGCGCCCTCCACCGAAGGTCTCACTCTCTCGAACTCGGTTGCTCTGCTCGCCCGGCTCGAGTTCGCAGGAGCCGACGTCGGGGACCGCTGGCAACCACTGGCCGAACCCCTCCGTTTTCGTGTTGGGGTGCACTCTCACCCGTTCAATGACTGCCACTACATCCTCGGCGCCGGATTCCTTGACGATGTCGAGTTGGCCAACGATCTCTTGCACGGAATGACAGAATGGGCATCGACCCACGACGACCTCGCGTCGGACGTGCTGAACGCTGGCGGCTTGGAAACAGCACGCGGCCTCGCCGCCATGGCCCGCAACGATGGACCAGCAGCAGAATCTCACCTCGATGCCGGGCTCGCTGATCGTTGGAGACTCGGCGGATCACATGCACAGCGCGATGTATTCGAACAGGCACGCATCGCGGCGGCTCAGAGGAGCAACTCCGTGCTGGCCCACGACCTCCTGACTGCTCGTCTCGAAGCCAAACCGGGTAGCCCTGCAACACTTCGCTGGCTCGAAGCGGTCTAGAGGCCAGCTATGGCCGTCCACTCGATCAACGCCATCACGTTCCGGGTTGCCGAAATGGCACGGTCGGTTGAATTTTACGAGACGCTTGGCTTCGAGCTTCAGTTCGGGGGCTCATCTTCCCCGTTCTCGACGCTCGCCAGCGGCGAGTGTTTCGTGAACCTGACGTCGGAGGAGGACGAGAGCGTCGAATCCGGGTGGGGTCGGGTCATCTTCCACGTCGATTCCCTCGACGACGTCGACGCGCTACACGACCGGGCCATCGCCGGCAGCCTGACCCCACAGCACCCGCCTCGCGACGCGCCGTGGGGCGAGCGCATGTTCGCCATCTTCGACCCGGACGGACACGACCTCAGCTTCGCCTACCCGAGTCCCCCAACGTCCGCCTAGCGGCTCTGACGGCGCGGCTAGCCTGGTTGCATGCTCTTCGAACTACGCCAATATCAAGCACTGCCCGGTAAACGGGATGAACTCGTGAAGATCATGGAGGAGGACGTCATTCCCTTCCAGGTCGGCCACGGAATGGTCATCGTCGGATCCTTTACGGGCGAGGAGAACGACAATCTCTACGTCTGGATCCGCCGATTCGACGACGAGGCACAGCGCGAGACCCAGTACGAAGCCGTGTACCAGAGCGACTTTTGGCGCAACGAGGTCTCCCCGAAGATCAGCGAAGTCCTCGATCGTGAGTCCATCAACGTCACCCGCATGAACCCAACGCCACTCTCAGTCCTCAAGTAGCCCCGCACCGCCACTTGTTACTGAACGGTCCTTGAACTGTCGTCGACTGGCTAGAGTCAGCAGCGACCGGATCGAACGTCCGGAGAAGATGAGGACAGATCCATGGGACTTTTGGACAGGTTCAAGAAGAACAAGCTGGTCGAGAAGGCCACCGACGCCGTCGGCGATGTGGCTGACAAGGCTGGCGGCGTTGCACACAAGGTCGGTGACGCTGTCGCCGAAGGCGTGGACAAGACCACCGACTTCATCGATGACAAGACCGGCGGCAAGCTGACAGGCGCTCTCGACAAGGTCGACAACATGGCCGACAAGCTCCGCGACGATGAAGAAGAAGAAGCTGGCGAAGGCGAAGGCGACTCCTCCAAGGAGGAATAGTCCCGTCTGAGTTTCAGATTCTGAATTCGACCCGGCTGCTACGGCGGCCGGGTCGCTTCGCGTCCGCGATCGCCTAGATGAGTAGTGCCAAGGGGTGTCAGTGGTCGTAGGGGATGAGTTATCGGGCGGGTTTCTCGGGTCCGGTCACGGGCAACGAGTCAGAC
>JBLHLM010000013.1:0-39315 GCA_047618365.1 Candidatus Poriferisodalaceae bacterium
GCTCGCTCGCAAGTCGCCCGGGACCCAAGGACCGCCGGTCCTCTCGCGTTTTGCCCTTAACCCCCAAATGTCTGCACTAGGCCCCACCGAGACTCGGCTGGCGCTGCAACCCTGGTCTCCTCACTGCCTTCACATCCGCGTGGGGTCCAAGTCATGGAACTTTCTGGGGCGCGGGTACTTATCACTGGGGCTTCGCAGGGGAGTGGGGCTTGTATGGCTCGATCTTTTGCTGAGGCTGGGGCGAAGGTTGCTCTGGCTGCGCGGAACTCTTCTGCGATCTCAGCTTTGGCTGAGGAGTTGGGGGGTCGGCGCACACGGTCGATCTTTCTGATGGGGCTCAGGTTGATGGGTTCATCTCGCGGGTGGAGGCTGATGGTGGCCCGATCGACGTTCTCGCGAACAACGCTGGTATTGAGACGCTTGATCTGATTGAAGAGATGGATGAAGACGAGATTCTCAACGCGGTTCTGCTGAACCTGGTTGCTCCCGAACGGCTGACCCGGCAGGTGCTGTCAGGGATGTTTGCCCGCGACAAGGGCCACATCGTCTACACCTCATCGGCCGCAGCGATGACGCCTTCGCCTGGTGCTTCGGTGTATTGCTCGACGAAGGCTGGCTTGACCCGCTTCAGTGAAGTGGTTCGTCTCGAGGCGAAAAAGACCGATGTAAACGTGACGACCCTTCATCTCGGGCCAGTCGACACGGCTATGTGGGGACGAATCGCGAACGGGCCGGCGTTCGACGCGGCGCAGGCCCGTATCCGCAAGTTCGGGCTGCTCACCGATGTCTCTCCGGAGAAGGTCGCCGAAGACACCGTTGCCGCCGTCCAGAAGGGCAAACGCGAGGTCCGCCACCCGAAACGACTTGGCATGACGATGTCGATTGCTTCGACGCCGGGACCGATGACCGAAGCCTTGTTGGCTGGCATCGACTTCCGCAAACACCGCAAGTCGCAGCTAGCGAGTCACCACCTCGGTGTTTGGTCGCAACGTCCACGCGAGCACGCTCGTGGCCATGACGATGCTTGCCATCACCGCGAATGTTGCCCGTAGCCCGACGGTATCCGCGAGTAGGCCGAGGGGCCAGGCAGCGATGCCGAACGCCCCGAAACTCAGGAGCAGGAATGACTGGACCCGACCGTGATATTCGGGTTCGGCGATGATCAGCGCTAGGGAGTTGTTGGCGATCTGGAAGCCGGCGTTTGTCGCTCCGAGCAACCCGACTACGAACAAGGCAATGGGCAGATTCGGTGCGAACGCCATCGCTAGCAGGGCGGCACCAAATGAGAATCCTCCGAGGAACTGAAGGGTCCATCCGGTCTCTACGCTGATGCGTTTGGCAACGAAGTAGGCGGCCACAAAGGCCCCAAGCCCCTGTGCAGCGGTGAGGAGTCCGTACGCTTCGGCGCCGCGATCGAGCAGCACAGTTGCGACCCGGGGCATGAAGGTCACAAACGGAAAGCCGAACATCACGATGACGAGTGATGCACTGACGATCACCCGCAGCTCAGGATGGTCCGCCACGTAGCGCACACCCTCCTTGAACTCCACGAACGGCCGCCGGACTTCTTTGTCGGGCGACGGGTTGCCAGCAGGTAGCCGTGTCAGCAGAGCGAGAGCCACCAGCGTCAGGCCCGCCGTGGCGTAGTAGAGCCACATAGGGCCGTTTGAGTCGCTGATGCCGATGATCCAACCGGCGATCATCGGCCCCACGATTTTCATGAGGTTCAGGTTGAGTTGGCCAAGCGCCACGGCGTTGGGCAGCAGGGATCGGGGCACGACTTCTGCGGTGAAAGCCATACGCGCCGGGGCCATGATGGCGAACGCCATGCCCTGGAGAGCGCTGGCAACAACCAACATCCAGTAGTCGAGTTCGAACAGGTGCATCTGTACTGCGAGCCACAACGAGCTCGCGGTGAGAATGAGATAGGAGATGGCCATGATCGTGCGTTTTGGCAAACGGTCGGCCAGCACCCCACCTGGGAAACTGGTGAGCACCATGGCGATGCCGAAGCCGAACATCACCCCGCCGAGCCCAGCGTTCGAGCTCTTGGCCAACCAGCCTCGGGCGGCCATGGCGCCCTGCAAAGCGAAGTACATCATGCCGCTGCTGGCGAACAGGACCCGGAAAATGGGTGTACTCAGCGCGGCAAAGGTTCCCGTTGGGGGAGGGCCATCGACGGATGATCTGGATCTCGGCGGATTCGGCTTTGACTTTGCCGGTCCCGACGTTTCGGGGGCCGGTGTCGTCGAAGTCACCTACGTATTCTTACGTCCTTTCGATTTTTTCAGTACAAATGTGACGCAGGTCACCTGGTCAGGCATCGGTCTTCTCGCCGTCGAGATCGGCTGATGCTGTGCGGAGCTCTCTCTGGGCCTCGCCCAGAGAGCGGGCCAGCTTCGGGAGCTTCGCCCCACCAAATAGCACCAGCATGATGACCAGCACGATGAGCAGTTCTTGAGGTCCGAGATTCATGATCGTGGCTCCACGAGATCAGTGGGGCGGAACCCCAGAAGTATCGACATGAGCAATGTTAACCTTGATCGTGAAGATTCCATGAGGCGCCGGTACCTACCCCCGCTACCTACCTACCTACCTACCTACCTACCTACCTACCTACCTACCTACCCATTGTGAAGAACTCGTCGTTTGGGCGGATCGACGCCAGGTGAGCCATCCGGTTTGACAGGGCGAACAGGCTCGCCACCCCACCGATATCCCAGATGTCCTCGTCGTCGAACCCCGCATCGCGCAGCGCCTGGTGATCAGCGGCGTCAACGTCCTGGGGTCGCAGCGCCATCTTCAACGCGAAGTCGACCATGGCCCGCTCGCGGTCGCTGAGATCGGCTTTGTTGGGATCTATAGACACCTGATCGGCGATCAGTGGGTTCTTGGCTCGGATGCGAAGGATCGCGCCGTGGGCGATCACGCAGTACATGCAGTCGTTGGCCGCCGATGTTGCGACGACGATCATCTCTCGTTCAGCCTTCGTCAGACCGCTGTCACGTTCCATAAGGGCGTCGTGATAGGCCATAAATGCTCGCAGCTCGTCGGGTCGATGGGCTAGGGCGAGAAAGACGTTCGGAATGAACCCGGTCTTGGCCTGGACTGCCTCGAACATGGTTCGCAAGTCGTCGGGCAGATCGGCCAGTTCGGGGACTGGGAACGTCGAGATTGGTGCTTCACTCATCCGCGCAGCCTGTCACAGCCAGATCCGTTGGTACCGTTCGGACCCGTGAACCCGACTGCCATTCGAGCCATTTTCAGCCAGATCATCCGCGGCTTTCTCATGGGTGCCGCCGATGTCGTGCCAGGAGTGTCGGGTGGCACGGTCGCCCTGCTCCTCGGGATCTACGAACGGCTCGTGGGTGAAGTCCGTAAGGGCGCCTCGGTGGTGTCACGCGTTGTCAGGGGCGACAAGGAAGGAACGTTCGCCGCGTTCAAGTCGATTGGGTGGGTGTGGCTCATCTCGTTGCTCGCTGGAGTTGGCTTGGCGATCGTGACGTTGGCGTCCTGGCTCAACACCCAGATCGAGGTGCGGCCCGAGATCGTGTCGGCTGTGTTCTTCGGACTCGTCGCTGCTTCGATCCTGGTCGCGTGGCGGTCGCAGAAAGAACGCGATAGCTCCCGTCTCTTGATCATGGGTGTGGCGGCCGTCGCAGCCTTCGTTCTGCTCGGGATACGAAGTGGCTCGATCGAGAATCCCTCGTGGTGGCTCATCATCATCGCCGGGTCGATTGCCATCTGCGCCATGATCCTGCCCGGGATTTCCGGCTCCTTCATCCTGCTCATGTTTGGTCTCTACGAACATGTGCTCGACGCCATTGAACATCGCGAGCTTGGCACTGTGGTCCTGTTCGGCATTGGGGCGTTAGCAGGCCTCCTCAGCTTCTCAACACTGTTGAGTTGGTTGCTCGAAAACCACCACGGCACTGTCCTGGCGGTGCTTATCGGCATCATGGCGGGCTCGCTGAGAGTGCTGTGGCCATGGCCTTCAGGTGAAGAAGGCCTCGAGAACGTCGGCCTCGGCGCGCCGGCCGACGGCCAGCTCGTGGGGTGCCTCGTAGCAGCGTTGATCGCCGGAGCGGTCGTGCTGATCATCGCCGAAGTCGCTCGTCGTGGCGAACCCTCCGCTACTCCGGTTTCTTGATCGCTCAAAAGAGATTCTTGTGGCACGTAGCCTGAAGTCTTGTACGTTCCGGTCGAAGACAGTTTCTGGTGGCCCTTCTCAGGACCGCCGGTTTGTTTCGTCCCCCAGCCGAGAAAAACACTGTGCCTAAGTCTCTCGTCATAGTTGAGTCACCAGCCAAGGCCCGCACTATCGCGGGTTTCCTCGGCGACGATTTCGTCGTCGAGTCTTCCATTGGACACGTGCGCGATCTTCCTCACGGTGCGTCTGAAGTCCCGGCGGCGTACAAGGCCGAGAAGTGGGCCAACCTCGGCGTCGACACCGACAACGACTTCAAGCCGCTGTATGTCATCACTGGTCGGGCCAAGGATCAGGTCAAACACCTGAAGGCGTTGTTGAAAGACGCCGACGAGCTCTTTCTCGCAACGGATGAGGATCGTGAAGGTGAGGCCATTGCCTGGCACCTTCTTGAAGTGTTGAACCCCACGGTGCCCGTGAAGCGCATGGTGTTCCACGAGATCACCGCGAAGGCGATCCAGGAAGCGATCGACTCGCCCCGCGAACTTGACCGTCGCCTTGTCGACGCCCAGGAAGCACGTCGAATTTTCGACCGCCTCTACGGGTACGAGGTCTCGCCGGTCCTTTGGCGCAAGATCAAACCCAGGCTTTCGGCAGGTCGAGTGCAGAGCGTCGCCACCCGTCTCGTAGTCGAACGTGAACGCGAACGTATTGCGTTCCGGTCCGCCTCTTACTGGGGTCTCGACGCGAGCTACGGCGGCGCCCAGCCCTTCGGCGCAGCGATGGTCAGCTACGACGGTCAGCGTCTCGCCTCAGGCCGCGACTTTGATGACCGTGGGCAGCTGAACAAGGACAGCGTCGTTGTTCTCGACCAGGCGGTCGCCGAAAACCTCGCCACTGATTTGGTCGACAAGCCCTTCACCGTGACAGCGGTTGAGCCCAAGCCATACCGTCGCCGTCCGGCCGCACCGTTCATCACCTCGACGTTGCAGCAGGAAGCGGGACGTAAGTTCGGCTTCTCGTCGGCTCGAACTATGAGCGCCGCCCAACGTCTGTACGAGAACGGCTACATCACCTACATGCGAACCGATAGCACCACGCTGTCGGCTGACGCGCTCAGCGCTGCCCGCGATCTCATTCGTGAGAAGTACGGCGCAGACAACCTGCCGGACGAGCAGCGGACCTACGCAAAGAAGGTCAAGAACGCTCAGGAAGCTCACGAGGCCATCCGTCCGGCTGGCGATCTGTCGAGGCTCCCTGAGACCGTGGCGGGCGAGGTGAATGGCGACGAGGCCCGGGTCTATGACCTCGTATGGCGCCGCACCATTGCGTCCCAGATGATCGATGCCACCGGCCAGACCGTGACCATCAAACTTGAAGGCGCTGCCACCACTGGCCAGATCGCTGAATTCTCGACTTCGGGAACAGTCATCACCTCTCCAGGTTTCCGGTTGGCTTACGTCGAAGAGTCCGATGGCGCCAACGACGATGAGCAGGAACGTCAACTGCCGAACCTCTCCGAAGGCGACGTGGTCAATGCCACTGCGCTCGAAGCGAAGGGTCACGACACCTCACCTCCAGCACGTTTCACAGAAGCGTCGCTCGTGCGCAGGCTCGAAGAACTCGGTGTTGGTCGCCCGTCGACGTACGCCAGCATCATGGAGACCATTCAGGCTCGTGGCTACGTCTGGAAGAAGGGTTCGGCCATGGTGCCGGCCTTCACTGCTTTCGCGACGGTCGGCCTGATGGAAGATCACTTCTCGAACCTCGTCGACTACGCCCTTACCGCTCGGATGGAAGACGATCTCGACGAGATCGCCAACGGCGAGCGTGAGGCGGTTCCGTGGCTCAGCAACTTCTATTTCGGGGGAACTCGCGATGGAGAAGTGCTGCCTGGCCTGAAGAAGCTTGTGTCCGAGGACAACATCGCCGAGATCGATCCCCGGGAGATCAACAGCATCCCGATTGGTGTCGACGTCAACGGCGAGATGATCGTCGCTCGAGTCGGAAAGTTCGGCCCGTACCTGAAGCGTGGCGAAGACACGGCCTCCATCCCGGAGGACATCCCGCCTGACGAACTCACCATCGACAGGGCCGTCGAACTTCTCGAAGCACCGTCGCAGGAACGAGTGCTTGGCGTAGATCCTGAAACCGGAATTGACATCCTGGCCAAGCCTGGCCGGTTCGGTCCGTACATCACGGTCGGCAACCCTGAAGATGGCAAGGACAAGCCGAAGACGGCGTCGCTGTTCAAGGACATGAACCTCGATACCGTCACCCTTGACGACGCTCTCAAGCTGCTGAGCCTGCCCCGCGTTGTCGGCAACGACCCAGCTGATGGTGGCGAGATCGTTGTTCTCAACGGCCGCTATGGCCCGTACCTCACCAAGGATCTGCCGGACAACAAGAAGGACAGTCGGTCGCTTGAAACCGAAGACCAACTGTTCAGCCTCACCCTCGACGAAGCGTTGGTTGTACTTGCCCAGCCGAAGCGCGGCCGTAACCAGGAAGCCAAGCCGCCGCTGCGTGAGATGGGCCCCGATCCAATCACCGGTCTCGAAGTGGTGATGAAAGACGGTCGATTCGGACCGTACGTCACCGATGGCGATGTCAACGCGTCACTTCGCAAAGGCGACGACGTCGAGTCGCTCACGATCGATCGCGCCGCTGAGCTTCTGCAGATGCGCCGCGACCGTGGGCCAGTGAAAAAGCGGGCCAAGAAGAAGGCTTCGGCGAAGAAGAAATCGAGCGCGAAGAAGAAGGCGGCTGCCAACCCCGGCAGCGGCTCCAAAAAAAAGGCGGCGAAGAAAAAGTCAGCAGTGAAGAAGAAGGCTGACTGACACAGGCGTCTAGCCTGATGGCCTCAGATGTATGATGCCCCCACCGCCGAACCAGCTCGTTTGCCGCCAGCGCGAGGCGCGGCATACATCGCGTTCGAAGGCTGGGAAGCCTCCGGCAAGTCGACACAGGCCGAACTCTTAGCTCAACATCTCGATGGGGTGCTGACGCGCGAGCCGGGCGGCTCTTCGCTCGGTCAGGCAATTAGGGGCCTGTTGCTCGGGGATGGTCCTGTGCCAACTGAGCGGGCTGAGGCTCTTCTTTTCGCCGCAGATCGTGCTCAACACGTCGCCGAAAAGGTCCGTCCCAACCTCGAAGCTGGCCGCTATGTCGTCACCGACCGCTCCTACGGGTCCACCCTGGCGTATCAGGGCTATGGGCGGGGTCAGCCTCTCGACGAGCTGCTGCGGCTGTCAGAGTGGGCGAGCGACGGTCTGCTGCCACATCTGGTCGTCTTGGTGACGTTGCCGGTGGACGAGGCCGAACGTCGGCTGGGAAGCGAGCGCGACCGTCTCGAGTCGGAACCTGCAGAGTTCGGCGAGCGAGTGCGTGGAGGGTTCGACGCTTTAGCAGCGGCCGACCCCCATCGTTGGAGGGTGGTCGATGGGTCCGGCTCGGTTGACGAAGTGCATGAACGAGTAGTCGCTGTCGTTGCTCGATGGCTGGATGACCAATACCGAGGCAACCAGTGAGTCCCACACCGGGCCTTGACGAAATTGTGGGCCAAGACGCTGCCGTGACAATGCTGCGCGCCGCTGTTGTCGACACAGTCCCCGCGTATCTGCTCGTTGGGCCACCAGGTGCGGGTCTCCGATCTGCGGCCACAGCGTTCGCCGGCGAACTGCTCGCCTCTGCCAATGCGAGCGACGACGTCGAGGCCGACCGTCTGAGACGTCTCGCCAAGGCTGAAGAACATCCCGATCTGGTTGTTATCGAGCGCGACGGAGCATTCATCTCAGCCGACCAGGCCAGACGGGCGGTGCGCGCTGCCTCCACGACGCCCATGGAAGGCCGGCGCAAGATCATCATGCTGGTCGATCTGCATCTCGTTCGCGAAGCCGGGCCGATGCTCCTCAAGTCGATCGAGGAGCCGTCGCCGTCGACGGTTTTTGTCCTTCTCGCTGACGAGGTTCCCCCCGAACTCATCACGATCGCGTCTCGTTGCGTTCGGATCGACTTTGCCAATATCCCAGAGGGCGTAATCATCGAGCAGTTGCTGGGGGAGGGAGTGGCTCCAGACCGCGCAAAGTTCGCGGCTCAGGCTGCTGCCGGGAGCATCGAACGAGCTCGGCTCCTAGCAAGCGACGCAGCGGCCGCCGACCGCTGGGCGTTGTGGCGCAATCTGCCTGGCCGCCTCGACGGGTCCGGATACGCAGTTGGGTCTGCAGTCGATGAGCTCCTTGGAGCCATCGAGTTGGCCGCTGAACCACTCGAAGTAGTCCATACCCAAGAACTCGCCGACCTTGACGAACGCGCCGAACGGTTTGGCGAACGTGGCCTTGGCCGTGCAGGCGTTGGCGATCGGCACAAACGTGAACTGCGTCGGCTTCGAATCGATGAACTACGAATGGGGCTCGCAGCCCTCGGCGCTGCGATACGAGACGAACTCGTCGCAGGCAATCGAACCTCTCGCAGCACCGTGAGGGCCCTCGATGCCATTGGGGCGGCCGGCGAATCGTTGACGAGGAACCCGAACGAACGACTGCTATTGCAGCGCACCTTCCTTCAGATTGATGCCCAAAATACCTGAGCCCGAGGTGGGGATCGAACCCACGGCCTGCTCTTTACGAGAGAGCTGCTCTACCACTGAGCTACCCGGGCCAACGAGTCGTTGACGGTACCAGCATCCGACCTGAAATCGAACAACCGCCGAGCTGCGTTCTCTTGTCGCCAGAACGGCCTGCTCGTCGACAGTTCGGTTTACGACAGTCTTGTTGTCGACAGTTGGGAACCTTCTGGGAACGTTCGCGGTTGCCTTGTCATGGAAACCTACGAAGAGTCACTCCCGCGAATGGTGGTTGGAGGTCGGCGCTGTGTCGATGACGGGTGCACCACAGTTCTGTCCCGCTACAACGATGGGGCACATTGCTTTCTGCACGCGCCAATGGTCGTTCCCCGAACCCGCGGCGTGAAACGCTGATTCGGATCCACTGATTCGGATCCAGCGGCTCGGGTTCGATGACTGGACGCCTATCCAGTTACCATGCAACCCATGAACGCACTCGCCGCACAGGTCTGGCATTTCTGGTTGGCCGTCCCTCTCGTCCTCGGAGCGATTCTCACCGTCTTCGCCATCATCGCTGGCTACATCGCCAAGGTGGTCGCACCACGGTTCCCAAAGCGCTGAATCGAGCACCTGCCTGATGGCGAATCCGATCGACTGGGAACTGGCCCGGCGTGTGGCCCGCAAGGTCGCAGGCGAGGAGGCCCTCTCTCAGTCATACCTCGGTAGCACCCTCGAGACTGACTTCGCGCGGTTTACGCCCGAAGCAGAAGAGTTGGTGTCTATCGAGACCGGTTTGGTCTCCGCCGACGGTCCCGCACGAGCGCGAGTAATCGATCGCGGTGGCTGGATCGACGCGAACATCGCATCGTTCCGGCGGCTGATGTCGCCCCTCATGGGGAAACTCGAAGAGGGCCCCCAGAACGGCCTCGCCGCATCAATCACCGGACGGGCCGCTGCGTTGCAGCTTGGTTCGGTGCTCGGTTGGATGTCGCGACGAGTGCTAGGCCAGTACGACTTGTTGATGGTCGAGGACGAGAATCCTGAAGATCAGGATCTTGTGTATTACGTGGGCCCCAACATCATGGCTATCGAGAAACGCTTCAGTTTCCCGCCGCACGAATTCCGTCTCTGGCTGGCGTTGCACGAGCTGACCCATCGGGCCCAATTCACTGGTGTGCCTTGGCTCCGGCCCCGCTTCCTTGGCTTAGTCGAAGAGCTCATGGGCGACCTTGAGCCCGACCCTGACCAGATGAAACGCGGTGTGAAACAGTTCGTCGAGCTCAAGAAGTCCGGCGCCGATCCGTTGGCCGACGGTGGGTTCGCAATGCTGTTCGCCAGCGAGCGTCAACGGGAGCTGCTCGACCAGGTTGGGGGCATGATGAGCCTGCTCGAAGGCCATGGCGACACGACGATGTCGAGGGCAGGGCGCGATCGCGTCACCCAGTGCGACCACTTCCATCGAGTGCTGCATGATCGCCGGCAAAATTCCAAGGGCATGACACGTCTGATGCAAAAAGTCATCGGACTTGAGGCGAAGCTCGCTCAGTACAAACTCGGCGAAGACTTCATCGAAGATCTCGAAGCAGATCGAGGCCCGCGCGGTGTCGATCGAATCTGGGAATCCGTCGACAACCTGCCCACGATGGACGAGATCAAGAACCCGGAGTCGTGGCTCACCCGCGTACCCGCCGTCGAGGCGGCCACACATCCGGCCTGACATGGACATCTCCCCCTACGTGGGGTGGCTGGCCCGCTGCCGTTTTCCGCTGCCGCCAACAAGCGTTGTATGCGCGGTGTCGGGAGGAGCAGACTCCGCCGCCCTGGCGATTCTCGCTGTCGCGGCTGGTCTGCATGTGCACATAGTTCATGTCGATCATGGACTGCGAGGGGAAGGGATTGGCGCCGACGAAGCAGAGACTGTTCGTGGCCTCGGTCGCGAGCTCGGAGTCGAGGTGGATTGCGTCGAGGTTGAGGTGGCTACGACGTCCAACGTCGAAGCTGTCGCCCGAAAGGCCCGGTACGCAGCGCTTCCCGACGGAGCCCTGACCGGCCATACCCGAGATGACCAGCTTGAAACCGTGCTACTTCAGTTGTGTCGAGGGGGAGGGATCGATGCCCTCGCCGGTATTCGACCCGAAAGCCGGCCACTGTTGGCGCTGCGCCGAGCTGACACCGTCGAAGTCTGTGAAACCTTTGGCTACACGCCGATCCAGGATCCAACGAACGAGTTGATGAAGTTTCGTCGGAACCGGGTGCGAGCCGAGGTGGTTCCTCTCCTGGACGAGATATTTGAACGCGATGTGGCCGAGGTCGTCGGTCGAGCAGCCGATCTGGTAGCCGCTGAGCGGGATCTACTCGACCGACTCGCGGCCGCTATCGACGTGACAGATGTGGCGGCAGCGCGCAGCGCCGATATCGCTGTGCTGCGTCGAGCCATCCGACAGTGGTTACACGTGATCCATCCACCGGACGCTGCCACCGTCGAACGGGTCTTGGCCGTGATCGCTGGCGATCGCAAAGCTACTGAGATCGGTGGAGGCCGAAGAGTCCGTCGTTCGGCCGGCAAGCTCCACCTCGAATATTCGGGCTCGTCAGCGTCGAACCACTAGCTTTCCCCCAGTGGACTCCGACAACTCCTCCGTAGATAGCCCCTCGGTAGACAGTGCTTCAGTAGACAGTGCTTCAGTAGACAGTGCTTCAGTAGACAGTGCTTCAGTAGACAGTGCTTCAGTAGACAGTGCTTCAGTAGACAGTGCCTCGGTAAACAATGAGCTCGCCTCGTTTGAGGCCGACCCTTCGGTCGGCCGGGTGCTCATCACGCAGGATGAGATCGCGGCCCGAATTGCCGAACTCGGGCGCACGATCACCAAGGACTATGAGGGACGCTCGCCGCTGATGGTGTGTGTGCTCAAGGGAGCGGTGCTGTTTGCGGCTGACTTGGCCCGCCAGGTAGACCTGCCCCTCGAACTCGACTTCATGGCAGTGAGCTCCTATGGAAGCGCCACTCGCACGAGCGGAGTAGTGCGAATTCTCAAGGACCTCGACATCGACATCAGTGGCCGCGACGTCATCCTCGTCGAGGACATCGTCGACAGTGGGCTGACTCTCACGTATCTGCGCAAGACTCTGATGGCTCGCCAGCCGTCGAGTCTTGAGGTCTGTTCGTTGCTTGTTCGCGAGGAACGAGATGATATTGACGAACTTGTTCGCTATATCGGCTTCCGGTTGCCGCCTGATTTCGTATTGGGATACGGACTCGATGTGGCCCAGAAGTACCGGAACCTACGGGACATTCGCTCGTACATCGAAAGTTCCTGAGATGACTTCAGCGGAATGCTCCTGACGGCGGGCGTTTCGCGAACTAACCTGCCGCCGATCGAGGGGGCTATGGGAATGAAAGGCAATTGGGCCGAAGGAATTCGTCCCCGAAACTTCACTTGGGTCGTCAAAGATCGGCTGGCTGTATCTGAACGCCCCGGTGGATATGGCGAAAACCATCGTCGTGTTCGGCGCCAGGAAGAAATCATCTGGATCCTTCAGCAGGGTTTCGACTTCGTTGTGTCGCTGATCCCCTCGAATCACAATCTGCACAACTACGAGGAGCTTGGCCTCCCGTATCTGCATCGCCCGTGGCCGCCAACAGATCAACTTGGTGCCTATACCGAACGGTTGTGGAGCGAGTTGCAGCTGTTACTCGACGATGGCAAGCGGGTGCTGATCCACAAGGAAGAAGTCGGCGAACGTATCAGTGGCGCCATAGCTGGCTACTTGCTGTCAACAGGCCTTGTTCCCACCGGGCCGCAGGCGACCGCCATCACAGAACGAATCATCGGGCGTCAGCTCGGAGCAGTTGGCCGAGGGATTGTTGAGTTGGCAGCGCGACCCCCAGCTGACGCAAGCTGAACAAGTGTCTTCACCAACTCCGGACCTGACGTTCCTTGATCGCATCGAGCTGCGCGGCTTACGTGTCGTGACAATTGTTGGTGTTCTGCCAGAGGAGCGGGTCCGCGCCCAGCCGCTCGAGCTGGATCTTGACCTCTACGGAGATCTTCGGGCCGCCGGTGAAACCGATGATCTAGATAAGACCGTCAACTACGGCACCGTCACGACTCTGGTCACCGAGATCTGCCATCGCGAGCACGCTCAACTCCTCGAACGGCTTGCCCACGTCGTCGCCGACGAACTGTGCGCACTCGATGGTGTTGTGGCGGCTACGGCAACGGTGAGGAAGCTTCGTCCGCCGGTCCCTGAGGATCTCGCGTCGAGCGCTGTGTGCGTCACCCGTATGGCGCCGTGACCCGTTCGTTTCTTGGTCTTGGGTCTAATATGGGTGACCGCAGACAACGTCTTGGGGAAGCCGTTGCCGCCCTCCCAGAGGTCGTCGGGGTTTCTGCGCTGTATGAGACCGCGCCGCTTGGTGGACCTGAACAGGATCCGTACTTGAACCTTGTGGTCGAGCTCGATACATGTCTCGGGCCATGGCTCCTGCTCCAGAGGTGCCGGGGGCTTGAGCGGGCCGCTGACCGGGTGCGCGTCGTGCGCTGGGGTCCACGAACGCTTGACATCGACGTGCTGTTGCACGGCGACACTGAGATGCAGGCAGCTGATTTGACGATTCCGCACCCTCGTATGTGGGACCGTCGTTTTGTCTTGCAGCCTTTGGCAGATCTGGCCCCCGATCTGGTGTCGGCGGCTCAGCACGTAGCAGTCGCGGCGCAAGAAGTTGAACGTGTCGCTGACCTCGAAGGTTGGCCAGCGGGCGCGTGGCGCCAAATCTGAAGGCCAACTGATGGCTGGGAGCTTGCGCTTCGTCGCACCTTCGCTCAGTCTTGTTTGATGCAGCCCCCTTTTTATGACTTGCTGATCATCGGTTCCGGTGTCGCGGGTCTCACCGCTGCCGTCCGTGCCGCGGCCACATCGGACCTTTCGATTGCTGTGCTGACCAAGCGAGAGTTGCGCCAGGGATCAACTCGTTGGGCCCAGGGCGGAGTTGCGGCAGTGCTCGACGACGAGGATTCTGTCGATGAACACATCGAAGACACGCTCATCGCCGGAGCGGGCCTTTGTGACCTCGATGCAGTGAGAGTGCTGGTCGAGGATGGAACAGCGCGAGTGAACGGCCTCATCGATCTTGGCGCCGAGTTCGATCGTCTGTCCGACGGTGAGTTATCGAAGGCCCGAGAAGGCGGCCACTCCAGGGCTCGCATCGTGCATGCTGGCGGCGCTGCGACCGGTCAGGAGATCGAACGGGCCTTGGCCGCGGCAACGGCGACTCAGACGGTCACTGTGCTGGAACACTGGTTTGCGCTCGACCTGTTGGTTGAAGCCGGGAGGTGCGTAGGTATCACAGCGATCGACCCGGATGGTCGACGAGTAGACGTGCGGGCGACGAACACTCTTCTCGCGGCGGGCGGAAGCGGACAGCTGTTCGCCGTGACCACAAATCCAGTGGTTGGCACCGGGGATGGCATCGCGATGGCGATGCGTGCTGGTGTTGCGGTCGCAGATCTCGAATTCATGCAGTTCCACCCCACTGGCCTGCACCATCCGGTGATGCCTCGACCGCTGCTTTCTGAGGCCATGCGAGGCCATGGCGCGCTCCTGCGAGACCTCGAAGGCGAACGTTTTGTCGACGAGCTTCAGCCTCGCGACATCGTTGCCCGGGCCATCACCCACCGGATGTTGGAGCAGGAAGCCGAACATCTGTGGCTCGACGCCACCGAGATGCACGACGTGCACGAGCGCTTTCCCAACATCACCGCGAACTTGGCCGAGGTGGGTCTTGATCCGCTCACCGACTGGCTCCCAATCGCTCCGGCCGCGCATTATCACTGCGGCGGAGTGATGACCGATACCGATGGGGCGACGATGTTGCCCGGGTTATGGGCCGCTGGTGAGGTCACGTGTGCAGGAGTCCATGGAGCAAACCGGCTGGCATCAAACTCGCTGCTCGATGGCATGGTGTTCGCCTACCGGGCTGTCAATGCGATTACGGGTGGTGGCAGCGGCCCTCAGGCGACCGGGGTGCTCCGAGGACTCATCGGCGACTCTGAACCTCCTGAGATCGGTCTCGTCGCCTCGCCAGAGATCCCCGACGGTGTTGGCACAGGATACGTTCCTGAAGCGTCGGGGACTGTTGCCAAGCTTCGCGACGAACTCCAGCGGTCGCTGAGCCTGCGAGCGGGAGTTTTCCGCACGTCGGAATCGCTCGTGGAAGCCGAATTGCACCGCCAGTCGATCGAAGCCGCGATCCCAGCGGGCGATTCGACCGAAGTCTGGGAGCTACGCAACCTGCTGACGGTTGCCAAAGGGCTGCTGCAAGCTGCCTACGCCCGCACCGAAACTCGCGGGGCGCACAGCCGAGACGACTTCCCCGCTCAGGCTGACGACCAGTTACACCGATACGTGATCGCCGCGGCCCAATCATTACCCCAACCGGAGATGAGCTGATGAACCCGAATCTTCCCCCCATCACTGAAGTGCGCCGCTCCGTTGATGCCGCCCTTACCGAGGATCTGGTCCCGATGGGCGACATCACCGCGAGCCTGCTCGACGGTGATCCGGTGGCTACTGCTCAGTTCCGTTCACGTCAGCCAGGTCGGCTCGCGGGGCGTCTCGCAGCCGATGAGACATTTCGCCAAATCGCCCCAGAACTCAGTGTCGCCTGGACTGCCGACGACGGCGACGCGTTGAGTGCGGGTCAGGTTTTCGGCGAGGTCACGGGACCGCTGGCCTCGATTCTTGTGGCCGAACGAACTGCATTGAACTTCTTGTGTCACTTATCGGGAATCGCGACTGCCGCTTCGCAGTACGTTGAGCTCGCCGCAGGTCAGTGCCGCATCCTCGACACCAGAAAGACAACGCCCGGGCTCCGAGCGCTGGAGAAGGCTGCCGTGAGAGCCGGTGGGGCCCACAACCACCGAGGTTCGCTGTCGGAGATGGTCTTGGTCAAGGACAACCATCTCGCCGGATTGGGCATCACCCTCGCGGTCGACCGGGCGAGGGACCGCTGGCCTGCACGTTCGGTCGAGGTTGAGTGTGACCGCTTCGAGCAGGTCAAGGAAGCTGTTGCCGCTGGCGCTGACATGGTGCTGCTCGACAACATGACACCCGACCAGGTCACAGAGATCGTCGCCTATGTACGGGCCACGGACTGTCGATGTCTCATTGACGTTTCAGGCGGGGTCGACCTCAGCACCGTCGCTGGCTACGCCGCATGCAAGCCCGACTTCATAAGCATCGGGGCCATCACTCATTCGGCCCCAGTCCTCGATATCGGCCTCGATATCGATGTTCACCCGCGGCCTCCCGAGTGATCAGCGCTTTCGAACGAAGGTGAGGCCGTCGCCGATTGGAACCACTGTGACGTCGAGGTCTTCACGAGCGACCAGCCAATCGTTGAATGAACGCAAGGCGGCCGTGTCGTCAGACTTGTCTGAGGGGTCGAGTACCTGGCCGGACCACAGGGTGTTGTCGACGGTGATGACTCCTCGACATAGGAACGGTAGACCGTCTTGTCGGCGTCGATGAACGCGAAGTCGACCTGCGGTTCCTGAGGCAAGGCCTCCAAGGTGCGCAGCGCCGGAGCGATGCGAAGATCGATGCGCTCAGCCACTCCCGCCGCTTCCCAGTGACGTTGACCGATCGATGTCCATTCTTCACTCACGTCGCAGCAGAGGAGACGTCCGCCCTCGGGGAGCGCCTGGGCCATCATCAGCGCTGAATAGCCTGTGAAAGTTCCGATCTCGATGGCAAGTTGTGGTTGGGCCAGGTGGATGAGGGTGCGGAGCAAGACGCCCTGCTCGCGGCTGATCTGCATGCCGGCGGCTCGCCCCTAGGCACGAGTTTCGGTGATGAGTGCGTCTTCGACTGGGCCGGCCGGGGTGGTGTGCTCGAGGACGTAGTCGCCGATTTCGGCGCTGAGGGTGAACGAACGTGCTGACATGGTGCTCACCTTACGTAGAGCCTGGGACGGGCAAACGAGAAACGTTGTGGGTTCCAGCGCCGAATAGTCCATACAGTCTGATGTCATGACTTCCGAGATCCCCTATCGCTACGAACCCGACGCGTCAGTCGCCGAGCTCGTAGCCGCCTACCCCGATCTCGAACCGGGCAGTGAGACCGAACGAGTCGTCACCATCGCCGGTCGCCTCATGCTGCGCCGGGTGCAAGGAAAACTGGCCTTCGGAACGCTCCAGGACTCCACTGGCCGCATCCAACTGTTCGCACCCTCGCAATCGACGCCGGATTTCGATGCATTCACGAATTTGAACCTTGGCGACTGGATTGGTGTGACTGGGGTCGTGATGACCACGCGTCGCGGTGAGCTGTCAGTGCGGGTCGATGGCTGGGATCAGCTCGCCCACGCTCAGCGGCCCTTCCCCGACAAATGGCACGGCATCACCGACACAGACACTCGGTACCGCCAACGCTATGTCGATCTGTGGGTCACTCCAGACGCCAGAGCTGCCTTCGTTCTCCGATCGCGAATGATGTCGCTCACCCGGCGCTTTCTGGAAGATCGCGACTTTATGGAGGTCGAGACGCCTGTCCTCCATCCGATTCCCGGCGGCGCAAACGCCCGCCCATTCACCACCCACCACAATGCTCTCGACCTCGATCTCTACTTGAGGATCGCGCCCGAGTTGTATCTGAAGCGCCTGACAGTGGCAGGGTTTGAGCGAGTGTTTGAAATGGGACCTGTGTTCCGGAACGAGGGTGTGTCGACCCGACACAACCCAGAGTTCACGATGCTCGAGCTTTACCAGGCATACGCCGACTACTCGGACATCATGAACCTGGTCGAGGAACTGGTCGAGCACTTGGCGATCGAGCTCACGGGCTCGACGATGCTGACGTTCGGCGATCGCGAGCTCGATGTGGCCCGCCCCTGGAAGCGGGCGACTATGTGCGATCTGGTCGAGGAAGCAATCGGCACCAAGGTCGACGTCAACATGACGGTCGAGGAGCTTCGCTCCATCGCTGACGAGCATGAGGTGCCGTACAAGGACTCTTACGGACAAGGAAAGCTGATCCTCGAGATCTATGAGAAAACCGCTGAGGCCGCTATCTGGGGACCGGTCTTCGTGACTGAATACCCGAGCGAAATTTCTCCTCTTTCACGTGAGCATCGCGACAAGCCAGGACTCGCCGAACGCTTCGAGGCCATTCTGGCTGGCCGCGAGTTGTGCAACGCCTTTTCTGAGCTGACCGACCCAGACGTGCAGCGCTCACGTTTCGAGGACCAGTTGAAGGCCAAAGACGACGGCGATGACGAAGCAATGGTCGTCGACGAGGATTATCTGCGAGCCCTGGAATACGGCATGCCGCCCACCGGCGGGCTGGGCATCGGCATGGACCGCCTGGCCATGCTGCTGTCAGGCACAGAGTCGATCCGCGACGTGGTTTTTTTCCCCACCCTTCGTCCCGAGCAGGGCTGATAGAAGCTAGGCCTTGGCGTCTGCGCCCGGTTCCTCATCCTTGCGGGCGATGAAGAGTCCATCGGACTCCAGAAACATCCCGTCCGGACTTTCGCCGGTGCATCGGATGGTGATTTTGCGACCATCAACGTTGTCGACCCACGCCCGGAATCTCAACTCGACGTCGAGGGGCGCTGGAGCCCTGAGATTGACGGTAAGACGAGCGGTGAAAGCCTGTCGACCGAGCATTCGGTTGAGAGCGCCCATGACCTCATCGACGATCAACGATTGAATTCCGCCGTGGACGCGCTCTGGCGGGCCGGCAAACATCGGGGTGATGGCGACGGTCCCGATCACCGAGTCGGCGCTTTCGCGATGGAAGCGCACCCCTACCGACGAAGGATGGAACGCCCCACCGGCAACCGAGAACGGATCGAACTCGATCTCGTCGCCGTCGTCGAGGTCGAGCGGAGTGTGCTGTCCTGCGTAGATGCGGGCCAGATGCGGCCTCGTCATCATGTCGTCGAGTTTCACTCTTGGCGTGCCTGCCTCGATGCGTTCGGCAATGTTGTTAATCACCTCGGCAGCAGTGGTGAGGGTTTCGTCTGAGGCCCTCCAACCGGTCAAGGCGTTATTGAGTCGCCTGGTCGCCGTTGCGGCTGTTTCCACCGCGTCCCAATTGGTCATCGCCGGACCCTAGCAACCCGAACTTCGTTCCTCGATCGTGACGCCGGTACGATCGCCTGCGGTCTGACGAGGAGTACGAGATGACCCGTTCCATCGAATCCGTCGCAGTGATCGGCACCGGCACCATGGGCGCCGGCATCGCAGCAGCGAGCGCCGCTGCTGGCTGCAGGGTGCTGATGCTCGACCTCGCTGCAGAAGCCGTTGAGCGAGCAATGGCTTCGATCGACGAGGGCGATCGCCATCTCGTGGAGACGGGCACGATCGAGAACGATCTCGACAAGGTGGCCGACTACGACTGGATCTGCGAAGCAATCGTCGAAGACGTCGACGTGAAGCGAGATCTGTTCAGTCGTTTGGAAGGCATCCGCAAAGACGATTCGGTCATCTCGTCAAACACCTCCGGCATCCCGCTGAGAAACATCTCCGAAGGTATGTCTGACCGATTCCGGGCTGACGTGGCGATCACACACTTCTTCAACCCGGTACGAGTCATGCGCCTTTTCGAGCTCGTGCCAGGCGAAGCCACCAGCCAGGACGTCATCGACGCATTTGCGGCCTTCGGTGCCAATCAGCTGGGCAAGGGTGTCGTGCACGCAAAAGACACCGTGAACTTCATCGGCAACCGCATCGGCTGCTACTTCATGCTGTCGGGGCTCCATCTCGCCGAACCGTTCCTGGCGGACGGAATGAACCAGGAAACCGTCGACGCGGTACTCGGCGCGCCTATCGGACTCCCGCCGACTGGGCTGTTTGGCCTCATCGATCTCATTGGCCTCGACGTCATGGAGCTGGTCGGCAAGAACCTTGCCGTCAACCTTCCCCGCGGCGATGCCGGCCATGCCTATACCGCGTTGCCCGCCGTCGAGCAGGCGATGCACGACAGGGGCCAATTCGGTCGTAAGGCCGGTGGCGGCTTCGGCCGGCAAACCAAGCTCGACGATGGAACGCGGCACAAAGAAACCTTCGATCTCCTCGCAGAGGACTGGCGCGACGCCCAACCGGGCAGCCTCGACGGCGCTCCGATCGACCTCGGAGCCATCTTGTTCGACGATTCCGCCGCCGGGCAGCTGGCCTGGCAGGTCTTCGGTGGCACCTTGCGTTACGCAGCGGACCTCGTGCCCGAGATCGCTGACGACGTCGTCAACATCGACAACGCAATTCGTTGGGGATTCAACTGGGTCCACGGACCGTTCGAGATGTTTGATCACCTCGGCCCCCAGAACGTCATCGACCGGATCGACGCCGAGGGCGGCGAGGTCCCTGCCATGTTGCAGGTGCTCCGCTCCAGCGATGCCGAGACGTTCTATAGGAACAACGGCACAGAATTCCTTGGTGCAGACGGCAGCTATCACGCCATCTGATTTCAGGCGCCGACGAAATCCGCTTGAGTGAGTAGTCCTTTCGGTCGTTAGTTCCCTGTAGACCGCGTTTCGGCGCGGTCAGGAGCTGATTGCCAGGAGGGGCATGAACGACGACGTCACCGTCGCGAGGACGACCCCAGGTCGCCAGGTCCGCCGCGTCGGCGCTCGCCGGCGCAGGCGAATGCGTCGCACCCGCGTTGTAACGCTGACCCTGGCCAGCGCCACAACCCTGGGGCTCATGACGACTATGGGCCCTTTGTCGGTAGCCCCGGACGACCGGGCGATCGTCGATGAGGCAGGCGCCATGCACGCTGTTGTGACCAACGAGCCCGAAGACCAGGTGCAAGCGCCAGCTGGCCTTGCGTTCGCCGTGCCCGCAGGCCCGCCCCCCACTGCCCCGCGAATGCCGAATATCGCCCCACCCCGACCGGCAACGCGAACGTTCGCCCCAGACATCGTCGAACCAGCAGAAGCATTCTCCTCAACGACGACAACAACCGTTCCGCCGCCTCCGACCGCTCCGAGAGTGACCGCACCGCCGAGCGAACCTCCACCCTCTCCGACTGTGCCTCCAACCACTGTGCCTCCAACCACTGTGCCGACCAGTACGACACCCACCGACGCCGCGCCGCCGACCACCGCACCCCCAACCAATGCGCCTCCAACTAATGCGCCTCCAACTATCCCCCCAACGGTTCCTCCAAGTGTCCCTCCAACCAGTGCACCGCCGACAACCGATGTCAGCTGAGCTTCGTGACGTCGCGATGGGTTGCGACCTCCGACTGATCGTCGACCTTGATCACGAGGATCTGCTCGTCGAGCTGAGGATCCTCGTCGCAGATCTTGAACGACGATGGAGCCGCTTTATTCCCGACAGCGAGGTCAACCGCCTCAACAGTGCGAACGGACGGCCCACGATTGTTTCGTTCGAAACGGCCGACCTGGTTGCCAGGGCTTGGACGGCCCACCTTGCAACAGCAGGCGGATTCAACCCGCTGATGTTGGCCGAGGTGCAGGCCGCTGGCTATCAACAATCGATGCTGGCTGGCTCGCCGAGCGATACAGGGCGCACAAACCTCCATCCCCGCAACAGTCGGGCACAGCCGATCGACGGTGTTCTCGCTGACCCGGCCAGCGGACTGGTCCAACTACCGGCCGGGGTTGGTTTCGATCCTGGCGGCATCGGCAAGGGACGCGCCGCTGACCTCGTCGCTGAAGCCGCGGTCAAGGCCGGGGCCGAGTGGGTTATTGCAGACCTTGGAGGAGACGTACGACTTGCCGGTGTATGTCCCGGAGGAAGCCTGGGCAGCGACGGTCACTGGATCATCGACGTTGCCTCTTCAACAAGTGCTGCCTCAACCAGTGCCAGTGAAACCGCCGCTGTGCGGATCGCCGTCGATGGTGGCGGGGTCGCAACATCAGGCATCAGTAAACGATCTTGGGCGGGCGGACACCATCTGATTGATCCCCTCACCGGCTCCCCGGCCTCGAACGGAATCGAACGGGTCACCGTCATTGCGTCCGAGGCCTGGTGGGCCGAAGTGGCGGCAACCGCCGCTGCGGTTGCAAACCCGAACGAAGGTCTACGACTTCTCAACTCGCTCGATCTCCCCGGTCGGATCGTGCTGCTCGATGGTTCGGTGTATTGCACTCCGAGCTGGGGCAGGTTTGTCCTGTGAGCGAACAATTCTGGTGGTACCTGGCTCGAGCAGGTGGATCGGTCGCGTGGCTGCTGCTCGCAGCGTCGGTTGGGCTCGGGTTGTTGCAGGCGGGCAAGCTCGTTTCGCGTCCAGCAGGACGATCCTGGGTCGCCGAAACTCACCAATTCCTCGGGACGCTTGCGACCGTGTTCACCAGTATCCATCTGCTGGCCCTCGTAGCAGACGGATACGTTCACTTCGGCTGGTCAGAAATTTTCATACCCATGGCGTCTGAATGGCAGCCGGGCGCTGTTGCAGCCGGCGTCGTTGCCTTCTGGTTACTAATGGCAGTCGAGGCGACATCGCTGGCCAAACGCCGTCTTCCCAGGGCGCTTTGGCGAACTGTCCATCACCTGAGCATCCCGATGTTCATCCTTGGAACCGTGCATGGCGTCTTGGCAGGAACCGACACGTCCGCGCCGTTCTACCTTGTCGTTGCCGGAGTTCTGGGCCTGTGCCTGTGCGCGGTCTTTGTCGCTCGCCTCGTCGGTGTGAGGCGCGGAGTCGCTACCTGACGATGGCGTCAGTCATGCGGGCGATCTCGGACATCTCAACCACGTCGTGAACACGAACGATATCCACGCCGGCGCAGATCGCTTGGGCGACTGTTGCCCCAGTGCCGAATCGTCGGCGCCGCACGTCGGCTTCGAGCACGGCGCCGATCGACGACTTGCGTGATGTCCCGACCATGAGCGGTAACTCGAACTCCCACAACTCGGGAAGGCGTCGCAGCATCTCGAGATTTTGTTCGACCGCCCAACCAAACCCAAACCCGGGATCGAGGACGAGCCGGCCGCGGCTCAGTCCCGCAGCGTCGCAGATATCGAGGGTTTCTTGGAAGCCGGCAACAATGTCGCTGATGACGTCGGTGTGGCGTCTGTCGCGCTGGTTGTGCATCGCAACGACGGGCACTCCGTGTTCGGCAGCTACGACGGCCAGATCCGGGTCCTTTTGAAATCCGTGTATGTCGTTGATCATGTTCGCGCCCGCGCCCAGGGCGGCGCGAGCGACAACAGCGCTGGACGTGTCGACTGAGATCGGTACGTCGGACACCTCCCGAACCACGGCGATAGCTGGCAAAACCTGGTCGATTTGTTGTTGGGCGCTAGCTGGTTCGGCGCCGGGCCGGGTGCTCTCGCCGCCGATGTCGATGATGTCGGCGCCAGCTTCGGTGAATCGGGTAGCCAACGTTCGAGCGTGTCCCAACTCTCCGGACAGGCCATCGCCAGAGAATGAGTCGAAGGTCGCGTTCATGATGGCCATCACGAACGTGCGGGTACCCCAGATGAATTGGTCACCGTTCGAGAAGGTGAGGTCGGTGGAAACAAAACGGCGTCGGAGCGGCCAATCAGGCATCGAGACTCCCTGGTTTTTCTGCCGTCAGTTGGTGGCGGCGACGTTGCTCGGAATGCTTGTCAGCAGGTTGGTGGCTGCGGCGCGCATGCCAATGATTGCAGGTGTGTCTGGCATGTCAGCGAGTTCGGACAGTGCGCTGTCGACGTAGACCTGAGCGGTGTCGATCGAGGTCGCGATGTGTGGACCATCGACCACGAGAGCTCTGGCCTTATCGCGGTCGCCGTCAGACAGGACCTGTCCGAGGAGATCGGCGAGTGGCCCCGAAGGCGTATCTGCGAGGGTCCGAATGACCGGAAGGGTGTAGACGCCTTCGCGGATGTCGTTGCCAGCGGGCTTTCCGAGCTGTTCGTCGGTGGCAGTGAGATCGAGAATGTCGTCCACGATTTGGAATGCCATCCCGTACTGGAACCCGTAACGGGTGAGACGTTCGACGGTGTCGCGGTCGTGACCAGCAACGAGTGAACCAATTCGACAGGATGTGGCGTAGAGGTCTGCAGTCTTGCCGCCGATTGCCTCGAGGTACTGGGGCTCAGAGCGAGACGCGTCGTAAATGAGCTGTAGCTCGCGTACCTGGCCTTCGCAGAGGCGGCCGATGGTGGCTGCCAGCAACTGTGCGACCTCAGTGCCGAGACCTGCTGCGAGCTCAGATGCCTTGGCGAGAAGAAAGTCGCCAGCGAGGATGGCTTTGAGATTGCCCCAGCGATTGTTGACTGTTTCGACGCCCCTACGGATCTCGGCATCGTCCATCACGTCATCGTGATATAGCGACCCAAGATGGACGAGTTCGACGGCAACACCGCCCTGGACCATGTCGTCGGATACGGCATCGGATGCGTCGCCGTCCGCTTTCTCGGTGAGTGCAGCAGCAATCACAAATGCAGGCCGTAGGCGCTTGCCGCCGGCCGGAATCAGATGACTCGCCACTTCGGTGAGGAACGCGTCGTCGGTGATCGCGGCGTCGCGAAGGGAACCTTCGACGCGTCGAAGATCGTCGGACATGTCTGGTCTGCGCTGCAGCGGACTGAGTGAGGCCACAACGCAAACCTAAACGACGGTAGGCCTCAGCGGGAAACCGGCGGGTGGTGATCTGGGTCATGACCGGTGCCCCGGCCTGTCGCTCCTGGCCCAACATTGGGTCTCAGAAAGTGGTGAGCTTGGGAATGTCAGCGACCAATCTCAGCGTTGTTGGCTCAATGAGGCTTGTACCTCAAACCCACGAAAGAAAGGCCGACTGGGGAGGTAATCCCCAATCAGGCGTTTCGGGTAAAGCATTTTCGCGGTGAATCCTCGGAACTGACCCCGATACACTCTTTTCTACGCCCCGCTGTGGGGCACAAACTTCTGGAGGACTAAGTGTTCGAGAGGTTCACGGATAGGGCTCGCCGAGTCGTTGTGTTGGCCCAGGAGGAAGCGCGCCTCCTCAACCACAACTACATCGGTACTGAGCACATCCTGCTCGGGCTGATTCATGAGGGTGAGGGTGTAGCCGCGAAGGCGCTCGAATCACTCGGCATTTCCCTCGAAGCCGTACGGAATCAGGTTGAGGAGATCATCGGCCAGGGCGGATCGTCGCCCAGCGGTCACATTCCGTTCACGCCGCGTGCCAAGAAGGTGCTTGAGCTGTCGCTGCGTGAAGCGCTGCAGCTTGGCCACAACTACATCGGTACTGAGCACATCCTGCTCGGGCTCATCCGCGAGGGTGAAGGCGTTGCCGCCCAGGTTCTCGTCAAGCTCGGCGCCGATCTGTCTCGTGTGCGCCAGCAGGTGATCCAACTGCTGTCTGGCTACAGCGGTCCCGCCGGTAGCGGTGGTGGAGCATCCGGTTCCGGCAAGGAAACCGCTGGCGCTGCGGCTGGCTCCAACAGTGATCAGGCCAGCCAGAGTGGCTCAGCGGTCCTCGACCAGTTCGGCCGCAACCTGACCCAGGCCGCACGCGACAAGCAGCTCGATCCGGTCATTGGCCGAGCACGCGAAGCTGAACGGGTCATGCAGGTGCTGTCTCGTCGCACCAAAAATAATCCCGTGCTCATCGGCGAACCCGGCGTTGGCAAGACCGCCATCGTCGAAGGTTTGGCCCAAAAGATCGTGTCAGGCGATGTCCCCGAGACATTGCGTGACAAACATCTCTACACACTTGACCTCGGCGCTCTTGTCGCCGGGTCGCGCTACCGCGGCGACTTCGAAGAACGCCTCAAGAAGGTGCTCAAGGAGATCAAGACCCGCGGCGACATCATCTTGTTCATCGATGAGCTCCACACCCTCGTTGGTGCTGGTGCCGCTGAAGGCGCCATCGACGCTGCATCGATTCTTAAGCCCATGCTGGCTCGTGGTGAACTGCAGACCATTGGTGCCACCACCATCGATGAATATCGCAAGTACCTCGAAAAGGACGCAGCGCTCGAGCGTCGCTTCCAGCCCATCAAGGTCGAAGAGCCCACGGTTGCTCACACGATTGAGATTCTGAAGGGTCTGCGCGATCGGTACGAGGCGCACCATCGGGTGACCATCACCGATCAGGCACTCGTGGCAGCAGCCAACTTGGCCGACCGCTACATCGCCGATCGTCAGCTTCCCGACAAGGCCATCGACCTCATCGATGAAGCCGGCGCCCGCCTGCGTATCAAGCGCATGGAGACCCCGCCGGATTACAAAGAAATCGAAAACAAGATCGCTGCGGTTGTCGAGCAGAAGAAAAAGGCTGTCGAGGATCAGGACTTCGAGCTCGCTGGCTCGCTTCGAGACGAAGAGAAGGAACTGCTCGCCTCCAAGTCTGAGCTCGAGATTCAGATCAAAGCCGAGGGCGTCGATCTGTTTGATGAGGTCGACGAGGAAGCGGTTGCCGAAGTTCTTTCGATCTGGACCGGTATTCCCGTCTACAAACTCACCGAAGAGGAGACCCAGCGGCTCCTCAACATGGAAGGAGAGCTGCATAAGCGAGTCATTGGTCAAGAGGATGCCGTTAAGGCACTCTCCCAGGCCATCCGTCGTACACGTGCAGGCCTGAAGGACCCCCGCCGTCCGGGCGGTTCGTTCATCTTCTTGGGCCCATCTGGTGTGGGCAAAACCGAGCTGGCAAAAACTCTCGCCGAGTTCTTGTTCGGCGAAGACGATGCCCTCATCAGCCTCGATATGTCGGAATACCAGGAGAAGCACACAGTGAGCCGTTTGGTGGGTTCGCCCCCTGGCTACGTGGGCTATGAGGAAGGCGGACAGCTCACCGAAGCAGTTCGCCGTCGTCCATTCTCCGTGGTGCTGTTTGACGAGGTCGAGAAGGCACACCCCGACGTCTTCAACACCTTGCTCCAGATTCTGGAAGAGGGCCGGCTCACCGACTCCCAGGGCCGTTCTGTCGACTTCCGCAACACCGTGCTGATCATGACGTCGAACCTCGGTACCGCCGATCTTCGCAAAGCCAACGTCGGCTTCACCAAGAATGACGAAGCCGTCAGCTACTCGCGGATGAAGGAAAAGGTCAACGATGCGCTCAAGGCCCATTTCCGGCCTGAGTTCCTGAACCGCATCGACGACACCATTGTGTTCCACGAGTTGGGTATGGAAGAGGTCACCGAAATCGTTGATCTCATGATCGCCCGCACCGCTGAGCAACTTCGTGCACAAGGCCTCGGCCTTGAGCTGACCGATGCTGCCAAGCACTGGCTTGCCCGCAAGGGGTATGACCCCACAATGGGTGCACGACCGCTGCGTCGAGCCATCCAGCGTCATGTGGAAGATGCGCTTTCGGAACGGATCCTGTACAAGGAGTTCCATGCCGGGGAGATTGTGGTCGTCGACGTTGACCCAGAAACTGATGACGTCGTCTTCCGCGCGATCGAGGGCTTCGACCCAGGTCCTGTCGAACTGGAAGAAGCCGCAGCGGCTGAATAGTTCATATCAACGAGTGCAGCCTGGACCTTCACGGTCCGGGCTGCACTCGTTGGGGTTTCTTGTAGCGCTCGTACTGCTCAGTGCATGTCGGGTCGATGTGATTGTCGACATCGATGTGCAACCTGACGGCTCTGGCGTGGTCGTGGTCGATGTCGTATTCGACCCCGACGTCATTGCCGCTGTTCCGGACTTGGCGGACCATCTTCGGCTCGATGATCTTGAAGAAGCAGGCTGGGGCATCAACCTCTTCGCTGCCGATGAGGGCACGCTCCGGGTTCGCGGCGAGCGGGACTTCACTTCGATTGAGCAGTTGGCGTCGATTCTTGAAGGCATCGATGGGCCTGGCGGCATTTTCCAAGGTGCTGGACTCAATGTTGATCGGCGCGACGAGAACGTGACCTATCGCTTTCACCTTGACGTTTCGCTCGACACGACGGTCGTCGATCTGGTCGACCCAGCCATCGCAGAGGCCTTGAACGGGGAACCATTCGGCGTGCCGACCGCTGAACTGGAACAGCGGTCCGGTGGCCCTTTGGATGAGGCTGTCACCCTGACAGTACGGGCCCGTATCCCAGACGACGCGGGCGAGGGTCAGGTCGAGGGCTCGTGGACTCTCGCTGAGGAAGGCGGTCGTCGCCTTAAGGCCACTGGAGTGATCGTCGACGAGGACATCAGGGCTGCCGATGCCGCAGCCGCCGATGCCAGAGCAGCGGTGCCGACGGCGGTGAAGTGGCTCCTGGTGTGGTGGGGGGTCCTCGGGGCGGCCGCTGTGGCCATTCTGTGGTCCACCCGTCGGCGCTCGCTGAGGTGAATTGAGCGACGCCTGAACTTGGCTGTCCCACCCCGCTGCCATCGTGTCCTACGTGGTCGTAAAGACGTGTTTCAAATGTGGCGAGTGTGGAGCTGTGAGCCCAAAGTGGGCGGGACGCTGTGCCAAATGTGCGGCCTGGAATTCGCTAGTTGAGGAGCTGCGGGGCAGCAGCCCGCCGAGCACCTTGGGCCGAGTCTCAGCGATGCGGATCGGCGATGTTTCCGGAGTTGGTGCCGATGCTGTACCGACCTCGATTGGTGAGCTCGACCGCGTGCTCGGGGGAGGGCTTGTTGCGGGGTCGGTGTCGCTCATCGGCGGCGAGCCTGGCATTGGCAAATCAACCCTCGTGCTTCAGCTGGCAGGTGTACTGGCCAAGGCAGGTCGCCGGGTGCTCTATGTCACAGGGGAAGAGTCAGCTACCCAGGTGCGAGGTCGAGCCGACCGCCTTGGCGCAATCGAAGATCAGCTGTGGCTCGCTGCTTGTTCTGACGTCACCATGATTGCCTCTCTTGTCGAAGAAGTCAGTCCCGACGTGTTGGTGGTCGATTCGATACAAACCGTGCATGTGCCCGGAACCACGGGTGTATCGGGCGGACCAGCACAGGTTCGTGATTGCGCGAGCCGTCTCGTCGAACTCGCCAAGTGTCGAGCCATGGTGGCGATCCTTGTTGGTCAGGTCACCAAGGACGGCGAGCTCGCCGGGCCCAAGGCCCTCGAACACGTAGTCGACACCGTGCTGTCGTTCGAGGGTGACCGACACCACAGTTTGCGCTTCTTGCGCGCTGTGAAACATCGTTTTGGTGGCACTGGCGAACTCGGCCTGTTCGAGATGTCGGCTCTGGGACTTCACGAGGTCACCGATCCGAGCGCGCTTTTTCTGGCCGATCGGGTAGCTGGGGTCGCTGGATCGGTGGTGGTTCCGGTAGTTGAAGGCGACCGTCCCCTCCTCGTCGAAGTGCAAGCCCTCGTTGCCCAGTCGTCGTTGCCGCAGCCCCGCCGATCGGCTCAGGGGCTCGATTCGGGACGCGTTTCGTTGCTCGCGGCGGTGTTGCAGCGTCGGGCCATGGTCGACCTCTCAGACCGCGATATCTACGCCTCGGCAGTTGGCGGAGTCCGAATCATGGAGCCCGCGGCTGATCTTGCTGTTCTGCTGGCAATTGCGACGGCTCGCGAAGGCTCACCTTTCCCGGCAGACACTGTCGCGTGTGGCGAGGTTGGTCTGGTAGGTGAGGTCCGACGCGTGTCCGATGAACAGCGTCGCCTCGGAGAGGCAGTGCGGCTCGGCTTCAAACGGGCGATAGTGCCGGCTTCGACGGACATGGGTCCAGCTGGGTTGCATCTCGTCAAAGTCACCCATGTTCGAGAGGCGCTCGACTTTGCCCGAGTGCCCGCTACCTCGAACGAAGAGTGAGGGCCTCGCGGTTGGCGATGACGTAGTCGCTGTCCTGGTGCTCAAGCCATCCGAGTCGAATGAACGACGACAGGGCCTTGTTGACCCGCTCGCGGGAGGCCCCGACCATTCCGGCCAGCTCTTCTTGGGTCACGGGCAGGGCGAACCGCTCCCGTCCCCCTGACAGCTCCAGCACTCGTTTGGCCGTGCGTCCGGGAACATCGAGGAACATGGCGTCGGCCAACGCATCATCCATGTTGCGCAGACGGTTCGACAGCAATGTGACTACTCGCCACAAGAGCTCCGGGCGTTCGGCGTAGAGCTCCACGACCACGTTGTAGGGCACGGCGAGCACCTCGGACGGCTTGAGGGCCCTGGCGTCAGCCGAGCGGCTGTCGTGGTCAAACAGCGGCATCTCACCGAACAGGTCGCCTGGTTCCATCAGAGCCAGCACCGATTCTCGCCCGTCGAAGGACTCGCGTGCCATGGCCACCCGACCGGAAGTCACGACGAACATTTCAGTGGCGGGATCGCCCTCGGAAAACAGCAGGTCGTTGCGAACCAACGATCGGCGATGGCTGGCATTCGCGATCAGCGCCAACTCCCGTTCATCGAGGGACGCGAAGAGGTCGGTCTTCACGAGATGGTCGGCGTTTTCGTGCCCCGCTGTGTCCACAACAGCTACCCTACAGCTGATATCTCGGCAGTTATGTACGTCCTTCGTTCACAATTGGGCGCCGACATGCCGATGGGGAAACGTCCGGATCCCGATGCACGAGGAATTATGTTCGTAGAAATCGTTCGACTCCTCATCGTGCTGTTCGCGACCATTGGCGGACACGATGTCGGCAGCTCAGTCGAAGTGAACCAGTCGTTTACCGGAGCCCTCATCGGTGCCTGTCTCGGTTACGTGGTGGGTGGGGTCGTCGGACGTGCTTTCCAGCGGCAGATGAGCGGCATCGCACAACGAAGCCATGATCGCTCCGCCGGCGAGTTCCTTACCAGCGCTATCATGGGCGCCCTCTTCGGATTCGTAGGCGCCGTGGTCGCCGTTTCCTTGTTGATCCTTGCGCCTTACCGCTGGACCGCTCCGCTCGCTGCGTTGGCGGTCTGGGTGATGTTGTACGTCGGCTCGCGGATCGGTTTCCTCCGCTCGGGTGAGCTGCTACAAGTCGCCGGGCTCTCGCCTCGGCCTCTGGCAAATGCTGCGAGATTCGGCGAGGAATACAGTGACGATGCAATGCTCGTCGACACCAGCGCCATCATCGATGGGCGTTTGTTGCACATCGCTCGCGCTGGTTTCATACGCGGACAGTTGTTGATTCCGCGGTTTGTAATCGACGAACTGCAAGGCATCGCCGACGCCCAAGACCTGTCGCGTCGGCGTCGTGGTCGTCGTGGTCTCGAACTTCTGGATGTGCTGAGCCGAGAGTGCAAGGTTGCGGTCAGAGTCCTCGATGATGAGGTCCCGGAAATCAAAGAGGTTGACGCCAAACTGGTCGCCCTCGCCCGCCGACTCGGTGTGGGCCTCATGACCATGGACAAGGCGCTAGGAAAGGTCGCAGAGCTGCAGGGCGTTAAGTGCCTGAATCTGCTTCGTTTGTCCGATGGTCTCCGCCCAGAACATCTCACTGGCGACCTTGTGCGGGTCGAGTTGGTGAAGGAGGGAACTGTGAGCGGCCAGGCCGTTGGTTTCCTCCCTGATTCTTCGATGGTGGTTGTCGGCGACGCTCACGAGTTCATCGGGCAATGGATCAACGTTCGAATCGGGTCCGAGCATGAGACTGCCAAGGGACGGATGTTCTTCGGAACCGTGCATGAGGATCCTTATGTCGAATCGGCTGGAGCTTTCGAGACGGACTCGGCAGCCGTCGAGAACTCCTGACAGTCGCATACCCAGAGGAGTCCGCTGTGCCAAACACATGGGCGATCGTGGTCGCTGCAGGCAGCGGGCAACGTTTTGGGCGACCAAAGCAGTTCGAACGCATTGCAGGCCGCATGCTCGTGGAATGGAGCGTAGAAGCCGCACGATCATCCTGCGAAGGGGTGGTTGTCGTGGTGCCAGCATCAGGAACGAGCGAAGTGATCGCAGCAGACGCGGTCGTACGCGGCGGTGCGAGCCGCTCCGAGTCGGTTCGGGCCGGGTTGGCCCAGATTCCCGCCTCGGCCGATGTGGTGATTGTTCACGATGCAGCCCGGCCAGGCGCGTCACCTGGATTGTTTCGCTCTGTGGCCTCGGCAGTGCGCGCTGGTGCCCAGGCCGCCATTCCTGGACTTGCCGTGGCAGACACGCTCAAGCGGGTCGATCGGTCGGTTGACCCAGCTGTGGTGACCGAAACGGTCGATCGGGAATCGATCGTTGCGGTTCAGACACCGCAGGCATTTGATGCCGCGGCGCTGAGAGCGGCCCATGCTCAACTCGGCGACGCCACCGATGACGCTGGCCTCATCGAAGCTGATGGCGGCAGGGTCGTGGTGATTCCGGGTGAAATGCTCGCCATGAAGGTGACTACGGTCGAAGATCTTGCGACGTTGACCGCTCTCCTCGCCCAGCAACAGGACGGACTTTCGAGATGAGAATCGGACAGGGTTACGACGCCCATCGATACGCCGACGACGACAGGGATTTGGTGCTGGGCGGCGTGCAGTTCCCAGGTGAACGCGGCTTACACGGACACAGTGATGCTGATGTCGTGGCTCACGCCGTCATCGACGCTCTGCTCGGAGCTGCCGGATTGGGCGACATCGGAACGCATTTTCCTGACACCGACCCGATGTACGCCGGCGCCGACAGCATCGAGTTGTTGCGCCGAACAACAGGAGTGCTGCGAGGCGCCGGATATCGTGCCGTGAACGTCGATTGCACCGTGATTGCAGACCGGCCACGCATCGCACCTCATCGTGAGGAGATGCAGAACATCCTCTCCACCGCTGCAGGAGCACCTGTGACGGTCTGTGGCAAGACCACCGAAGGCATTGGAGCCCTAGGTCGTGGCGAGGGAGTTGTCGGGCTCGCGGTGGCCCTCGTCGACACGATCTGAAATCTGAGCGAAACATGTTTGAGCAAAACGAGATGAAGTCATGAGCGAAGGGAGCGGTCGTTCACCGGCACCCAAACGAGGCGCCCGCAAGGGCGGACGTCCTGGTGCGCCGCCGAAGTCGCAGGGCGGGCCTCGGAAGAAGTCATCGTCAGCGAAGCCCGCCAGACCAGCGGGCGCTCGACCGAGTCGTGGTTCCTCCGGCCCGAAGTCGTCAGGTGGTGGTCCTCAGCGCGGACGTCAGCGTGACGAACGTGGCGGGCAGCGGGTACGCCCCGACCATCTTGGCGGCGACATCGTCGAGGGACGTCAGGCTGTTCGCGAGCTCCTGCGTGTCGGCCGGCGAAGCGTTCAGGAGGTTGTTGTCGCCGAAGAGGTCGGCGAGTCAGCGGTGATGGCCGAGATCCAGGACCTGGCTGAGGAACGGCGGATTCCATACAAGGTCGTCTCCCGCAAGAAGGTCGACGAACAAGCTTTTACCGAGGCTCACCAGGGCGTGATCGCCACAGCCACGCCGCTGTGGCCTACTGAGTTCGAAGATCTACTCGTAGCGAAGGGCAACAAGACCCCGTTCCTGCTCGCTCTCGATGGAGTGACCGATCCGGGAAACCTGGGTGCAATCCTGCGAACGGCCGAAGTCGTGGGCGCTACGGGTGTCGTACTCCCTAAACATCGAGCCGCACGTTTGTCGCCGGCTGCGGTGAAGGCGGCCGCAGGTTCCGTTGAACATCTCCGGATTGCACTTGTCGGTGGTCTTCCGACAGCGCTGCAGCAGGCCGCTGACCAGGGAATGTGGGTGATCGGCCTCGATGGTGGCGCTCCGGAATCGGTCTACGAGATGAAAGTTGCTGATCAGCCGCTCGTGCTGGTCCTCGGCGCCGAAGGACGTGGGCTTTCATCTCTTACGGCAAGGCGGTGCCATCAAATCGTCGGAATTCCACAATTTGGGCGCACAGAATCGCTGAATGTGTCGGTCGCGGCCGCTGTGGCCTGCTACGAAGTGCAGCGGCGACGTTTGGGGTGAGACCCATGTAGGGGTTCCAACACGTACCCTTGTACATCGCGCCCGAGTAGCTCAACGGCTAGAGCGCCGCTCTTGTAAAGCGGAGGTTGTGGGTTCAATTCCCACCTCGGGCTCCAGCTCTGCGTCCTGTGGGCGCGATACATGTGGAGTCAGTATGAATCCAACCTCCGGCGCACCGTTATCTGAACTTGAGCGTTCCATGCTCGAGTTCGAGCGGTCCTGGTGGTCAGGTTCGACTCCGAAGGATGAAGCAATCCGGGCTGAGTTCCAGCTCACGGCTGAAGAGTACGGAGCGAAGCTCGACCAGCTGATCGACCGCGAGGAAGCCCTCGATTTCGACCAGCTCGTTGTTCGACGTCTCCGCCGATTGCGTGATCGGCGTCGCCGCCAACATGGTGACCGTCGTAGCGCTGATGGAGGAATCCGATGAACGAGGCGATGAACCGACCGTCGAGTGGGGCAGTTGCTCGTGGCCTGGTCGTGGTCATGATTGCTGTGGTCGTGGGTGTTTTGTTACTGCGCTCGTCCGACGATGCAATCACCGTTGCGGCCGGAGACGACAGTCTCACCGCCCCAGGGGTGACGAGTCCGGTCAACACGACCGTTGCTGTGGACACAGAGGTACCGACGGACACCACGACGGACGCCACGACAGCCGAGACAGGCACCGAAAGCACCGAGGTACCGGGCGAGACAGCTGCACCGACCGACACCACCGTTGCACCCGAGGCGTCCACCCCGGCGACCGCAGTAGCTGTCGATGGCTTCGACCCCCGGCCTTCGAACGAGGTCCGTGTTCAGGTGGCCAACTCCACTGGTATCGCTGGCGTCGCCGGTTCAACCACAGAGGATCTGTCGACTCGCAACTACATCACCCTCACCGCGGCGAACATACTCGGCACAGCGTTGCCCCGCACGAAGGTGTACCACGAGCCGGGCTGGTTGCTTGAGGCCCAGGCCGTGGCCCAAGTTCTTGGCCTCGATCCTCAGACTGACGTATTCCGGATCTTCAACGACACCTCTGCTGTCGAGCCGTACGAGGACCCCAACGTGCTTGTGGTCTTAGGTCTGGACATGGCCGAGGGCTGACGTGGCGGCCGAATGGGCCGACAGGAGAACGGTGAACCGAACAGCTCTATTCGCCGCGTTTGTCGACCGGCCAGATGACTCCACGGTGCTGCTCGATTTCGACGGCACCCTCGCGCCGATGGTGTCGGACCCTTCTCAGGCCGTCGCGATTGCCGGCGCAGCCGACAAGCTGAAAGCGCTTGGGGATGCTGGTCTGCACGTGGGGGTCATCTCTGGACGGCCCTTGTCCTTCCTCGATGAGGTGTGTCCCGATGTGCCGATGTGCGTCGGGTTGTATGGCCTCGAGCGCCGCGTTGATGGAGTGGTGACTCGACATCCGGACTACGACCAATGGGCAAGTGTGCTCGGGGAGGCCCTCGAGAGCGGCCATCCCGATGGTGTCAGAGTCGAGATGAAGGGCCCGTCCGCGACCTTGCACTATCGGGAGCGGCCCGATGCTGAGCCGGCGGCTCGTCTCTTCGCAGCCCAGCTGGAACGCCACGGTCTGATTGTTCGTGATGCCCGGCAGTCGATCGAGCTGCACCCACCGATCGATGTCAACAAGGGTACGGCGGTGCGTGATCTCGTAGGCGGGTGTGTCGGCCCGGTGATGTTCGCCGGTGATGATCTTGGTGACCTGGCCGCGTTCGATGCCCTAGATGCGTTTCGAGCTGAAGCACGACCGGTGGTTAAGGTCACGGTCGGATCCTCCGAGTCGCCGGAGGAGATGTTGAGCCGGGCCGATGTGGTCGTGGCGGGGCCAGAGGGATTGACGGCCTTGTTGGGCGAGTTGCTGACGGCGCTGAACCGCAGCTAGTTCGCAAGCGCCCCGACGTTGTCTTGTAGCCAATCGTCGATCGAGCGTTGTTCGCTGATCGTCCGAAGTTCTGCGGACCGCCTGGCTCGCTCCTCGGGAGCGAGAGCGATCGCTCGAGACATCTGTTGTGCAGTTGCTTCGATGTCGAACGGTGGGCATTCGAGCGCCGGGCCAGCGAGCAGGGAGAATGCGCCGGCCTCCGGGCTGAGGAGAAGGACGCCGTCGCGTTCGTTGACACTTGGTCCCTCGAACGCAATCAGGTTCAAGCCGTCGCGGATTGGGTTGATGATCAGAACGTCATATCGCCGCAAACCAGCGACTGACCGAGCGAGGTCATCGTCGGTGTCGAGCCAGATCGGGTTCCAGGATGAAGTGCCAAAGCGTTCGTTGATTCGAGCAGCGGTCTCTTCACACAGACTGCGGTATGTCTCATACTCCGGGAGTTCACCCCGGCTGGCATAGACGAAGGCGGCGAAAACGACGTCACCTTGCCGCCAAGGTTCGGTTTCGAGGAGCAGTTCGTAGGCGTTGAACGCCCTCACCAGGTTCTTCGACAGTTCGAGTCGACCGGACGCGAACAGCAGCACCTGGTCGCCGATTCGAGCCTCGAGGGTGGCTAGCCGGTCGGCGCAATCGTCACTGGTTGCCAATTCGCGAATGCCGGAGATGTCAGCCGGGAGTGGGCTCACGAACGTGGAAGGGGGAATGACTCCAAACTCTTCGCAGCAGCTCAGAAAGCGAGATCGCCAGCGTTCGGTGTGGAAGCCGCATGTGTCGTATGCGGCGAGGCCTTCCAACATTTGTTGTCGGGCCTTCGACGGGAGCACATGCAGCGACTCGGGCCCGGTAAAGGGAGTGTGGCTGAAATGAGCGAGCCGGAGATCAGGGCGCAGCGCACGAACCTCCGCCCCAAGCAGCATGAAGTGGTAGTCCTGCACCATCACGAGAGCGTTCTCTGGCGCCTCGGCAGCGACCACTACTGCCATCCGATGATTGACGGCTACATAGTCGCTCCAAGCTCGATGCCAATCACTATCGAACTCGGGCCAGACGGGCAGATTCCAAAGGCCGTGGTGCAGGAACCAGAGCGTGCTGTTGGAGATGACGTCGTAGAAATTGTGGTACTGATCTGGGTCGACTGCGATGAGCCGAACATTGATGTGTGGGTCCGGCTGAGCGGCCGCAGCCGCGATTCGGTCGGCATCAGTCACAGCGCAGGCGAACCAGGTGCCCCCCGTTTCTGCCACGAGGGGCCTCAGCCCGCTGGCAAGACCGCCCGCAGGCGGGCCAGCGGTGAGGACGCCGTCTTCCAAGCGAAAGCTGGTGGGTCCGCGATTTGACACGACGACGACTGGTCTGGGGTTCACTCCAACTGAAGATACGTGGTCGCCGTCAGTCTGGGATCATGGGAGGGTGCGAATCCTGGCAGCGCCCGACAAGTTCAAGGGTTCGATCGACGCGGCCGGCGTTGCTGCCGCCATCGCAACTGGAGCGACCGGGTACGGCCGGGTCCGCCAGCAGCCCGTGGCTGATGGCGGCGAAGGAACCTTGCAAGCCCTCGGCGGCGCAAATCGAGTCACGCTCGTCAGCGGACCGCTGGGTGATGCCGTCGAGGCTCGCTGGCGTCTGGCGAAGGACGTGGCGGTGATTGAGATGGCAGAGGCAGCCGGGCTCACTCTTGTCGGCGGCGCAGATGAGAACGATGCACTCACCGCGGCCACAACCGGTGTTGGTGAGTTGATCTGTGAGGCTGCGTCTGCCGGAGCGAGACGAATCATCGTGGGCGTGGGGGGCTCAGCGTCGACCGATGGAGGGCTCGGCGCGATTCGAGCAATGGAACCCTTGGCCCGGTTGCGGGGCGTGTCCATCGAGGTTGCCTGCGACGTGCGCATCACCTTCTGCGACGCGGCCAAGGTGTTTGGTCCGCAGAAGGGTGCCTCGAGCGCAGAGATTGCGTTCCTCACCCGGCGGTTGGGTCGCCTCGCCGAGATCTATGTCGAAGAGTTCGGTGTAGACGTGACCGAACTTGTGTCGTCGGGTGCCGCTGGCGGTCTCGCCGGTGGTCTCGCCGCGGTGGGGGCCACACTGCTCGAAGGATTTGAGCTGATCGCAGAAGAGCTCGGACTGGCCGACGCGATCGAAGAAGCAGATCTAGTGATCACCGGCGAAGGATGCCTCGACGACCAATCGTTTCATGGCAAGGCGGTGGGTGGGGTGGTCGAACTCGCCGAAGAGTTCGGCGTCCCCGTCCTCATCGTGGCTGGCCAGGTCGCGGATGTTGCGGACGATTTGAAAGATCGTGGGGTGACAGTGGTCTCGATCTCAGACGTTTGTGGGATTGATGCCGCATTTGCTGACCCCGCCGGATGTATCGCAACCGTGGTCGAAGATCATCTCAGTCAGCTTCAATAAGCCCGAGCAGGGCCAGCAGCTCTGGCCGCTCAGGTCCTGCGGAAGGCAGCGGCGGCCGATTGTCTCGGTCCTGCCAGATCGCAAAGATTCGATTGGCGACGTCGGGCTCCATCAACGACTGAGGCGGAGCGAGCAGGTTCATCATCTTCATGAACGCTCGCCACACGACCGGATCGAGGCGGCTGGCTGGGCTGAGACCGTCTCGGAGTACCGATCGCATGAAATCGTCGCCGTCGAGTTCAGGTAGTCCCTCTCCAGCTGCTTCAGCGCGAGCCCTCGCCACTGCTTTGCGAGAGGAGCGATCGGATTGGACCGATGCTTCGTACCAGGGGCCGATCTCAGTGTCGACAGCGCTACAAAAGTTGAGTGCCTGGGCTCGTTGATCTTCGGGGTGGCCGTCCAGAGCGTCGGCGAGCAACATGGCCTGCCACATGCCCGTCGAGCAGCCCCTGCCGTACAGGGGGTTCGTGGCGATGTGGGCGTCGCCGACGGCGTGGAAGCCGACCACGACCGGTTCGCCGTCGACGACGTAGGTGCGTCTGCGGTTGAGCAGCCCGGCCATACTGTGGACCTTGGTAATGGGGTGTGATCGCCCATCGAGCCAGTCGCTGGTCGCCGGGAGCGACGTCGCGACCTGATCGAAGATTTCCGGATCTTTCAGGGCGCGTAGGGTTCGGTCGTCGTCGGCCGTAGCGAGGGTTACAGAGAACGTTCCGTTGTCGCCCCAGAACACCCCGTACTTCAGGTAGGTGAGGTCGCCGCCGATCAGGCGATCGCCGGCGGGGAACTCCTCGCCGTCGTTCAGGGCGTAGAAACGCGAGTAGTAGACGATCCCCGTGTCCTCGATGGTCTCCTCGATCGGGGCGGTACCGATCGCTTCGAGCCAGTCGGGGACCATCGAGCGGCGCCCGTTCGCGGCCACCACGATTTCGGCATCGATTTCGGTGCCGTCCTCGAGTCGGACTCCTGTGACCTGTGGAGTCTCGCCCTCGACATTCGTAGCGATGAGACCTTCGACTCCACGGCCGGTGTCGAAGCGAACCAGTCCTTCGTCGAGCACTGCTCTGCGTAGGACCCATTCGAACGTCGTGCGACGGCTGGCGATCATCACCAGTTCCTCATCGCCGGGCTCGAGTGGTTCCTCAGCGATTGCCGGCGGTCGACGTTCGGCCATCTTGATTTCAGTCGCGCCCTCGGCGATCAGGGACGCCAAGACGTCGGGATGGTGGTCGGTGAGTACCTTCCACAGCCGGCCAAGTAGGGCGTGGCTGTGACGGACCTGAGGTGCCCCTCTTCGGTCCCAATCGAATGCTTCGGCCGGCGACTTCGGCATTGGAGTGTGGTCGCGTTCGATGACCGTGACCCGGTGCCCCCGCCGCGAAAGAAACAACGCCGCCCCGAGACCCGAAACTCCGCCACCAACGACCACGATCTGCGCCATGGACCGCGACGTTACTGTCCTGTGCCATGAAACCAGGCCCGCCAGGTTGTGATTGGGGCCTCCAACTGGTTTGCTGGTTGGCACTCTCACGTGGAGAGTGCCAACGGCCTCTCGAGGTGCGCTGGCCGGAGGGCGACTGCCCTCAACACCCCACGAACATCACAACGGAGTTGCTCGAAATGGCAAAGATGATTT
>JBLHLM010000014.1:0-38237 GCA_047618365.1 Candidatus Poriferisodalaceae bacterium
TCCGATCGCCGCTCTGCTGAACGGCATCGGCTTCGTGTTCGTCGCTCGTCTAGACAAGGACTTGGCCGGGCTACAGGCCACCTGGACGATGGTCGGCATCGCGGCGTTTGTGGCCACTCTCGCAATCGTCCGGGACGTACGAGACCTAGCGCGATACCGCTACATGCTGGCGCTTGCCGGCATCGGGCTTTTGATGTTGCCGTTGCTCCCGTACTTCGGTCGGACCATCAACGGGGCTCGGTTGTGGCTGCGAGTCGGTTCGTTCACGATCCAGCCTGGCGAGTTCGCCAAGATCGCTTTGGCAATATTTTTCGCGTCGTATCTGGTCGAGAAGCGTGAACTGCTGGCCTTGGCCACCCGGCGGATCGGCCCGCTCCACGTTCCAGACCCCAAACATCTCGGCCCGCTCCTCCTCGCTTGGGCAGCATCGCTTGTTGTGATGGTGTTCGAACGAGACCTCGGGTCCTCGTTGCTGTTTTTCACCCTCTTTCTCGTGATGTTGTGGATCGCCACTGCCCGCTCGGCGTATCTCATCGCTGGCGGCGGCCTGTTCATGGTGGGCGCGCTCGCATCGTGGCGGATGTTCACCCACGTACAGACACGGGTTTCGACCTGGCTCGACCCGTGGGCAGATGTGACAGGCGACGGGTACCAGCTCGCTCAGTCAACGTTCGCCTTATCGAGCGGCGGCATCATTGGATCAGGCCCAGGGCTCGGCAGCCCCGAGCGTATTCCGGCCGCCAAGACTGACTTCATCTTCTCTGTGATCGGCGAAGAACTGGGAATGGTCGGCGCTACCGCAGTTCTGAGTGCGTACCTGCTGATGGTCGGCATTGGTCTACGCATCGCGACCCGGGCCCACGACAATGTCGAGACACTTCTTGCTGCGGGACTGACCACGATCATCGGGGTGCAAGCCTTCCTGATCATCGGCGGGATTCTTCGGGTGCTGCCGCTGACCGGCATCACGCTGCCATTCGTGTCATACGGCGGGTCGTCTTTGGTCGCGAATTATGTCCTGTTGGCGCTATTGCTGCGCATCTCCAACAGCTCCGCGCCGCCGGCAAGCCAGCTGCTGTTCAAAGATGCCAAGGCAGCATCGTGAGCCCCCAGATTCGTCGCCTCGCCGCCGTGCTGATGGGCGCCTACGCCCTGCTGTTTATCCAGCTCAACGTCGTACAGATCTTCCGAGCCGACAACTACCGAGTCAACCCAGCCAACACCCGCGACTTCGTGCGCTCATTCACCGAACCGCGTGGATCAATACGCACCGCCGATAGCGAAGTCATCGCCGAGACACTCGTTACCGAAGACGATCTGGAACGGTTGCGTGTGTACCCACACGGCGAGTTGTACTCCCACGTCACTGGATTCCTCTCGCTCGAGTTTGGTGCTACCGGCCTCGAGCAGCAATACAACTCCCAGCTCGCAGGTCAAGACGTAGAGATCCGCTTGCAATCGCTGTCGGACCTCTTCGTCGACCGTGATCGGACAGGGCAGCTCGAGCTCACGATCCGTCACGACCTTCAACTCGTTGCCCGAGCCGCACTCGGCGAGCGCAACGGCTCAGTGGTTGCACTCGACCCCACCACCGGGGCCGTGCTCGCCATGTGGAGCCGCCCCGCCTACGACCCAAACCTGCTGTCATCCCACGACATTTCCGCAGTGCGAACCGAACGGTTCCGCTTGCTCGAAGACCCTCAAAACCCACTGCTCGCCAGGTCCTACCGTGAACGTTTCCCTCCAGGGTCAACGTTCAAGATCGTGACCGCGGCGGCAGGTCTCGATAGTGGCTTGGTCACCCAAGACGCGCCTACCTATCCAGTCACCGACGAGTACATCGCCCCACAAACCGAACGCGCCATCCAGAACTTCGGCGGCTCATCGTGCGGCGGAACGCTTGGCGAACTGCTCAGGGTTTCGTGCAACACCGGTTTCGCTGAAATGGCAATTCAAATCGGGCCCCAAGCAATGGTCGAGGAAGCCGAGGCGTTCGGATTCAACACGCCAACCCCGATTGACCTGCCCGATCCAGCTGCGTCAATCATGCCGTCGGCCGATTTCTTTGCCGACAACCTGCCGCTGCTGGCCCAGTCCGGGATCGGCCAGTTCGAAGTAGCCGCCACTCCGCTACAGATGGCGATGATCGCCAGCACCATCGCCAACCGCGGCATTCTGATGCGTCCGTACGTGGTCGAGCGTATCGTCGACGCCGACGGCAACGTCATCGATGATCCAGACACGAAGGTCCTCGGACAGCCCATTGGCTTCACGACGGCCGCCCAACTTCAGAATCTCATGTTGCGAGTTGTTGACGAAGGAACAGCTTCCAGCCTCCGAATCAACGGGGTTCTTGTCGGGGCCAAGACGGGTACGGCCGAGCTTCCAGGCCGCGAAGCGACCCATGCGTGGATCATCGCATTTGCCCCAGCGGACAATCCGCTGGTCGCTGTTGCTGTACTCGTAGAGGCTGACGATGCACTGGGTCAGCAGACGGGCGGTACCGTTGCGGGACCCATAGCAAGAGCAATGATCGAAGCGGTATTGGAACTACCACCGAGCCTCGAATCCGGACAGCCCGGAACCGAGAGCGTCCAGAACTAGGCTGTCCAGAATCCGGACAGCCTTGAGGAACACAGGGCATGAGCGACACTGAACGACCAACATTTGGAGGGCGCTACGAGCTCTACCGCCGCATTGCGCGCGGCGGTATGGCCGAAGTCTTCCTCGCACGCGATCAGTTGCTCGATCGCCCTGTCGCGGTCAAGGTTCTGTTCCCCGAGTTCGCCACCGACCCGTCATTTGTTGAGCGATTTCGCCGTGAAGCCCAATCCGCTGCGAACCTGAATCAGCCGAACGTCGTCGGCGTGTACGACTGGGGGCAAGAAGCCGGCACGTATTACATCGTCATGGAATACGTCGAGGGCCGCTCCCTCGCCGAGATCATCCGGGCTGAAGGTCCTCTGCATCCTGATCGGGCAGCCGATATTGCCAGCGACATCGCAGCGGCGTTGTCGTTCGCTCACCGAAACGGCGTCGTGCACCGCGACATCAAACCCGGCAACGTCCTCATCAATCACTCCGGTCAGGTCAAGGTCACCGACTTCGGTATCGCTCGTGCCATCACAGGTTCCCCAGCTGACAACCTGACCCAGACCGGCTCAGTGATGGGCACCGCGACCTACCTGTCGCCTGAACAGGCCCAAGGCGTGCCTGCCGATCCCCGCAGCGACGTGTATTCGCTGTCCGTCGTGCTCTACGAAATGCTCACCGCTGGGCCTCCCTTCACCGGCGACACACCCGTCGCTATTGCCTACAAACACGTCCAGGAAGAGCCCGTTCCACCCGGTCGCTACAACGCCGACGTGCCTCCGGCTCTCGAGGCCATCTGCATGAAGGGGCTCGTAAAGTCCCCCGACGAGCGGTACTCCTCGGCTGAAGAGTTTCGTGGAGACCTCCGTCGCTTCCGCACGGGCCAACATGTTCTGGCCCTCGGACAACCAGAGCCAGGTTTCGCGCCTGGAGCCCTCGGGGCCGTTGGGACAGAAGGCAGCGCCGCACCTGAAGTGCCCTCTGGGCCTGCGTTTGGCGCGCAGAACCCGACGTCAACGCCAGTGCCCGCGAGCCAGCCAGTGGGCAATGACGCCACCCAGATGATTCCCACCCAGTTGCCGCCAATGCAGCAGGGGTATGCCCCACAGCAACAACCAGAGGACGAAGTGCCCGACCGCACGCCCATGTGGATCGGCTTGCTCGTTGTGCTATTGCTCGTCGTTGCCGGGCTCGTTTTCTTTCTCGTTCGCAACCTCGGCGGCGACGGCGGTGGTGGCGGGGTCGAGACGGTGGACAGCGCGCCCGACACGCGGCTGCGAGTGCCTGAGGTGCTTGGAATGAACTGGGTCGATGCGGAAGCCGAACTCAGAGAACTCGGTTTCGTGAACATCGTCATCACATTCGAACAGAAGGACGACGTTCCTGAGAACGAAATCTTCAATCAGATTCCCCGAGCCGGAATGCTGATCGACAATCCCGAGGCCGAGGACAGTGTCCCAATCGAACTCTTCGTCTCCGAAGGAGTTGGGATTGTTCGGGTGCCAATGGTTACGGGCATTCCGGTGACTGAGGCGGAAGACATTCTGATCGCTGCCGGATTCACCGTGGAGCGGGTCGACGAAGAAAGCGAAGACGTCGAACGAGACATCGTCATTGCTCAGAGTGTACTCAGCACCGAAGAGCGTCCCCAAGGCAGTGTCATCACCCTCACCGTGTCCGTCGGACGAGGCCAGGTCGAAGTACCCGACCTGGTCTCCAAAGACGTCACAGACGCCCGCGTTCTGTTGGCTCGGGTTGGTCTCGTCGATGAGATTGTGCGCGAGTTCTCGAACGAGTTCGCTGAAGACACCGTGATACGGACAAGTCCAGCCGTCGGCGAAGAAGTCGAAAAGAGCAGCGTGGTCCGGCTCGTTGTCTCCCAGGGTCCCGAGACAGCTCGCGTGCCGACCCTTGGCCAGATCGGCAGCGACGAACCCGGCGATGTCGAGCAGTTCCTCATCGACCTTGGGTTCACGGTCAACCGGGTTGAGCGAGAACTTCCGTTCGAGGATGAAGCCGATGGCTTGGTCATCGACTTCGACCCGAAACCCAGGACCGATCAATTCATCGGTACGGAAATCCAGATCATCATCGGACGGGCCACCGACGTGCCTCCCGAGACTGAGCCGCCGCCACCGACGTCGGCCCCTACAATAACGGCTGCCCCCACCACGACTCAGCCCTAACCTCAACGGTGGGCGTCTAGTCCTAACCCGGCTGAGTCGCCCGCTCCGAGCAGCGCTACGAAGTTCGCGAGAAGGGCGTGCCCGTGCTCGCTGAGTATCGACTCAGGGTGGAACTGCACGCCGTACAACTGGTGCTCACGATGCTGTAGGCCCATGATCACCCCATCCTCGGTCGTCGCAGTCACCTCCAGGACATCCGGAACGCTCTCAGGGGCGATCACCAGCGAGTGATACCTGGTGACCGTCATCGGTGACGGAACGCCGGCAAAGACGCCACGCCCACCGTGGGTGACCTGTGAGGTCTTGCCATGCATCACTGTCGGCGCTGGAACCACCTCGCCGCCGAAGATTTCACCGATGCACTGGTGCCCAAGACAGACGCCGAGAATCGGGATCTGTCCCGAGTAACGCCGAACAACTTCAGGGCTCACGCCCGCCGCAGCCGGTCGACCCGGACCCGGCGAGATGAGAATTCCATCAAAGCCGGCGAGCATCGCATCGACGTCTTCGATCGACACTTCGTCGTTGCGGTGCACTGCCAATTCGACGCCCAGCTCCTGCAGATACTGCACGAGGATGTACACGAAGCTGTCGTAGTTGTCGATGACCAGCATCCGCTGCACAGACTCACGTTATCGGTGCCCGACCAGCCAGCTCCGACTACTCAGCCCTAGATAAGTAGTTCCAAGCGATGTCGGTGGTCGTAGGGGATGAGTTATCGGGCGGGTTCCTCGGGTCCGGTCACCGGCAACGAGTCAGACACCTCGACTCCACTCGAAACAGCAAGCAGTGATGGTTCGACACTCTTGGTCAACCACACGTGTCCGCGGGCGGATCTTGATCACCCTTGGTGAAGACAACCAGGAAAACCAAAGTGCGGCAATCGGACACCGTCGCCCGTGGCTCGGAGTTGGCGCAGCGCGACGTCTTCGGCGGACTAACAGACCTGGAGGGCAGCCCGGACCCCTTGGAGCTACTCATCTAGTCACCCAGCACCGACAAGAACCGTGTCGGGCCTGAACGTCGCGATCGCGAACCAGAACGTGTCGAGATGTTCAACAGCTTGTAGCCCGGTCCCAGCCAGCTCACCCTCGACCGCCAGGCCAAAGATGTTCCAGGTCGAGCCGGTCTGCTCATCGGTGAACCCACCCTCGTCGATCGGCACGAAAGACAACTCCCGTCCATCGACAGTTGTTTCAAACACTCCGGTCGCACCCACGTCACGCCCCAAGGCGACCTGACCTGCCTGCAAAGCCGAGGCCGTTCCCGGCTGGAGGAGCACGACCAAGGGCACGCCATCAAGCTCGATGGCGACCACTCGCTCCTCCAAGAGGAACTCGTGGAACACAGCAATACTCGCGTCGCTCCGCACGGCAAGGACTCGAGCCAAAGCAACAGCTCGGCTGTCGTCGAACTCGGCCGGGTACATCGTCCCGCCGCGCCCGTTGCTGTCGTAACCCGAATAGGGGTTGATGCCGTACTGACGAGACAAACCCGTGTCGCGACTCAACACCAAGCCATCGGGGTGGGCCTCGGCGAAGTCAGCGAACGAGACGGTCGACACCGGCAACAGATCGAGCTCGTTACCGGCCATGACCCCGTGGACTGCCTGCCCGTCCAAATGGGTCCACAACGTCGACGTTTGCCGGTCGTACATCACGAGTGAGGATCTGTAGAGCAGCCCGGAGGTACCGAAATCCATCACCGTCCCATCGGCATGGGTCCGGGGGAACGCGACTGCGGAGTTGCAGAGCGGGCAATAGCTCACTGTGATGGGAACGCCGCCGACCTCGGTGTTGGCGATCTCGTGCCAGATCATGATCTGGGTCGGGAGCGCCTTCGCCTCACCATTGACCTCAAGGACGAGCACCGAGTCCTGCGGCGCCAGGAAATTGACCTCATCGACCGTGATGTAGGCAGGTTCGTCGAGCGGGGTGATTCCGTCAGGCGGGGGGCCGCCGCTCAACAACTCGTCGAGATCGATGAGTGGCGCCGGAAACTCAGGACTGTCCCGCTGATAAATGGCCGATGACGGCCGATCAAACGATGCAGGCCCGGGGAATGTCGGGGCTGGCTCGATGGTCGCGACCACCGTCTCTTGCTGCCCCAACTGGGCGTCGGTCGACTCAGCCCCGATCGCTGCAACGTCGGCACTGTCACGGGAAGAGCATGCAGCAGCGAGTAACACCAGGGCCGCAAACACAGCGACGATCTGGAGGGATTTCGGTCGACTCAACATGTTGGTCCAACCCGTCGACGAACCAACATCATTCCGCGATGGTCGGCGGCGCTGTGGTCAGTTCACGGCGTTCCAGGCCAGTGCGCGCCGGATGGGTGTCGCAGGTTCTATCCTCTGACCTCATGGCCAGGCCCACGAAGACCAGTCGAATAACTCCCAAGGGAACCCGCCCCGCTGGCTCGCCGCCTGTGGAGACAGCTCGGCACGCGCCGGGGTCGAGTCCGGCGTGGATGGGCTGGCTGATCGCGAGCCTCTTCATGTTAGGCCTCGTCCTGATCGTGTCGAACTACATGAGTTGGCTGCCAGGAAGCCCGTCGTCGGCCTGGATCCTTGGAGGCCTCGGATTTGTCCTGGCCGGGATTCTCACTGCCACTCGCTGGTACTGACACGGCGGCGTTATCCACAGGGTTACCCCAGAACAAATGACATCTGTGTAGTTATCCACCGAGTTGTCCACATTCTGTGGATAACGTGCGGCAATCTCACGCGTTGTGGTCCTTTACGAGGTCCATGTCCTCCATACAGCACCGTGGGGCCTCAGGAAGCTGTTGTGGTGCGTGCGTCATGCGCACTTCGGTTCCACACAAACTGCACCGATAAGAAAGACGAACCCGGCGCAATTCGCCCGATGGCGGTGGTTCAGGAACAGATCTCGAGAAGCTCGCCAGCATCCGAAAGCCGATGTTGTAGATGATCAGAACAAAAACCAGTCCGATCACGACCGTGCCGACTACTTCCATGGTCATTAACGGTACCGGCCACCATGTGGGAAACTCTGACCCAGTGACCTCCAACCAGCCTCCGTTCTACGTCGGTGCCGACCCGACAGACCTCGCTGCTGCGCGCGACTGGTTGTCCGATCAGCTCACAGACACCTGGTTGATGAGCGGGGACATCGACGAGCTCCGGCTGGCGATCACCGAGGCGTTCACCAATCTGTTACAACACGCCCAACCGCGAACAAAGAGCGAACTCTCGGTGAACATCGAAGCTGATCGCATCCACGTATTCATTGGTGACGACGGTCCTCCATTTGAGCCAGGCGTACCGACCGACATCGATCGGGAAGGCGGGTTCGGTCTGATGCTTTTGCACATGTTGGTTGACGAAGTTGACGTCACCGCTGGACCAACCGGCGGGTCGGTCATGCGCCTCACCAAGGTTCGCCCGCCCGACTGATGCCAGCGACAGGCACCGAACCAGGCGACTTCATCGATCTCGATCTCGACATGATCGAAGCCGATCGCCAGACCCAGATCCGGCTCGCCCTTGAATCGGCCCGGGCACACCTCGAAGCCGAAATCGACGCATCGTTGCGCCTGGAAAACGACGGTAACGATCTCGTGCTGTCCGACGCCAACGGCGTCCGCTACAGGGCAACCTTCGCGCCAGATGGCCGCCTCATCGTCACTGACCAGCGCAGCAGCGATCTGTTCTGAGTCAGCCAGCAGGCACGACTCACTGAATAGGGTTAGAGCCGCACGGCGAGAGGGCTTCTGCCACTTCGGCGGACACGTGATAGGTCTCGTCGTCGCTGGGAAATGCGCCACTGCGCACGTCGGCGGCGTAGGCCTTAACTGCCCTGGTGGCGTCATCGAGGAGATTTGCATAGCGGCGGACAAACTTCGGGTGCATGCGATTCTCGAGGCCGACGACATCGTGAAAGACCAACACCTGACCGTCACAGTCGACACCGGCGCCGATGCCGATGGTGGGCACGTCGAGCGCCTCGGTCACCTTGCGAGCAACGGCGTCAGGGATGCCCTCCAGCACTACGGCAATCACGCCAGCGGACTCAAGGGCCCTGGCATCGACGAGGAGTTCTTCGGCTGCCTCGACGGACTTACCTTGGACCCGGAAACCCCCCATGGCGTGCATTGACTGAGGGGTCAGCCCAAGGTGTCCCATCACCGGAATCTCGGCATCAACCAGCGCTTCGATCATCGGGAGGCGCTTGCGGCCACCTTCGAGTTTTACGCATTGGCCGCCGGCACGAATGAGCTGGGCTGCGTTTCGGAGCGTTTCCTCGGGAGTGACGTGGTAACTCATCCAGGGCAAATCGGCAACGATGAACGGATTAGGGTTCACCCTGGCAACAGCAGCGGTGTGATGAGCCATGTCGTCAACAGTGACCTGGAGGGTGTCGTCGTAGCCCAGCACCACCATGGCGACGGAATCGCCGACCAGAATGATGTCGACCCCCGCCTCGTGGGCAATGCGGGCCGAGGGAGCGTCGTAGGCGGTCAGCATCACCAGTGGCGGTGAATCTTCACCAACGCGGTAGCTCCGGATCTTCGGGGCAGTCAGTTTTGCCATTGCTCTGTTCCTCGCATTAAAGCGCCCTCAGGCAGCACGGTTCCACCGTCATTGTCGATCAGCCGAGGGCGGCCGACCTGGGCTGCGATCAGCAGCCTGAATTCACCTTCGATTGTGTCCGGAATGTCGAGCGTTTCCACATCGACGAGACAAGCATAGTCAAGATTGGCGAGTGGCTCAGCCCGAACAATCGTCTCCATGATGGTCACCACGGTGGCGGGATCGCGTTCGCCGCGATCGATAGCCACCAGGGCTTCGTCGAGGGCCCGCCTCAGGACGACGCCAGCGCGCCGCTCCGCTGGTTCCAGGTAGGTGTTGCGGCTCGACATCGCCAAACCGTCGGGCTCACGCACAATCGGGCAACCAACCACCTGCACCGGCAGCGACAGGTCAGACACCATCCGCTTGACGATCCGCAACTGCTGGAAATCCTTCTCGCCGAAGTACGCCCGACATGGCCCGACAATGTTGAACAGTTTGGCCACGACCGTTGCCATGCCCGTGAAATGGGTGGGTCGGGTGGCTCCATCCCATTTCGAGGCCAAGGGTGGCACTGCGACCTCGGTCACAACGGACCGTGGGTACATCTCTTCGACAGCCGGGATGAATAGGAGATCGACTCCCTGCTCGACAGCGAGAGCAGAATCGCGCTCAAGATCGCGCGGATAGGTAGACAGGTCTTCGCCCACAGCAAACTGCAACGGGTTGACGAAAATACTCGAGACCACCAGATCGGTTTCGGCGCGAGCTGCCGCCATCAGCGAGGCATGGCCGGCATGCAGGAAACCCATGGTCGGTACAAAACCGACCGTCTGACCCTCACACCTCGCCGTATCGGTGAGTTGTCGCAGCTCGGCGATGGTCGAAACAGTGTGCATCACAACACGTTCACACAACAGCGCAGGAGCAAGCGAAATTTTGGCCTTCCGTCTCGATCGTGTCCCCGGCCCGAATTCTCAGTACTGTCACGTTCACTAGGTAGGGGGGCCGGAGCCATAGAGCCACTCGCCCCCCCGATTCGATGAAGGGACACACATGGTTGGCGGCGCACTTAAGTCTGCAGGAATGGACGATTTTGATCTCAGAATGTCGGAGGGCGTACGTCCTCTGTACGAGAAGGTCAAAGAGTTCATCCGCACCGAAGTCGAACCCATTACCGAGGAGTTCCATCGTCTCGGTGAAGGTCGTGCCGATCGCTGGAGCTGGGCTCCTGGTCAGCTCGAACTGCTCGACGGAGCGAAGGCCAAGGCCCGCGAAGTCGGTCTTTGGAACTTCTTCCTCCCCGACGCCGAAACAGGCGAAGGTCTCAGCAACCTCGACTACGCCTACATCGCCAACGAGCTCGGCAAGAACCGCCTCGCTTCGGAGGCCATGAACTGCGCGGCCCCCGACACCGGCAACATGGAAGTGCTCGAACGAGTCGGCACTCCAGAGCAAAAAAAGCAGTGGCTTGAGCCGCTCCTCAACGGCGAAATCCGGTCCGCGTTCGCGATGACCGAACCGCACGTGATGAGCTCCGATGCCAAGCAGGTCCGCACTCAGGCCGTCCTCGACGGTGAAGAGTGGATCATCAACGGCGAGAAGTTCTACATCTCAGGCGCCGGCGATCCCCGTTGCAAGATCATGATCACCATGGTCCAGACCAACTCTGAAGCCGACACCTACAAGCAGCAGTCACAGATCCTGGTGCCAATCGACACTCCCGGCGTTGAGATCCTCGGCCCAATGCACGTGTTCGGTGCCGACGACGCACCTCACGGCCACATGCACATTCGTTTCAATGACGTTCGCGTTCCGAAGGACAACATCCTTTGGGGCGAAGGCCGCGGCTTTGAGATCAGCCAGCTGCGTCTCGGCCCAGGCCGCATCCATCACTGCATGCGCTCCATTGGTTCTGCCGAGAAGGCCATCGAAATGATGGTCGATCGTGGTCTTTCCCGTGAGGGCTTCGGCAAGAAGCTCATCAACCTGGGCAAGAACATGGAAATCGTGAGCCGGTCCCGCATCGAAGTTGAGGCCATGCGTCTCATGGTGCTTCGTGCCGCCAAGGCCATGGACACCCTCGGCAACGCTGAAGCACGCATCTGGGTCAGCGCCGTCAAGGCCATGGTCCCCGAGAAGTGCTGCGACATCATCAACGAGGCAATCCAGATGCACGGTGCAGCCGGCATCAGCCAGTGGTTCCCGCTCGCCGACATGTGGCACAGCCAGCGCACCCTGCGCTTGGCTGATGGCCCCGACGAGGTGCATCACCACGTCGTTGCCCGTTCAGAGGTCAAGACCCGTGAAGCAGAACGCTCCTCCGGCGAGGCGATCAGCTACACGCTCGGTGGTCCAACGTTCAGCGGGCCCTGAGCCAGTCTCTGAGCCACTGAACACCGGCTCCTAGCTACGTGAACATGAACTGGGGTCCTTCGACATCGCTGCGGCGTGTCGGGCGGCCCCAGCTTCGCGTTCGCGCTGCCATGGCTGTTGCTGCGCGTCGCCCGACCGATTAACGAGCGACTAACTCACAGAACGGAGAATGGGCCCGTGCACATGACTCAAGGCCCACCCAGATCTCGAACTTCATCAGATTCGGCATCGACCACCACCTTCTCGGTCGCAGCCTCATCAACGCCAGCCTCATCAACGCCAGCGACCACCAGCCAAACAACGGCCGCTCGAGCTGCATTCGACCGCCGAGGGCGCTTGGCTGATCTACCACGAGAGCCCCCCTCAGCCTCGACGAAGATACGACCAGGCTGCGTCAAGGAGCCCAACAAATCGTTGGGCAAACCGCACTCACGTTTGTGCCTGAAGCCTGTCCCGGAATGGTGCCCGGCTCGTTCAACCTGGGCGATGCCGGACCGTACTTCAACGTCTCTGGCGACGCTGGTCCCATCGACATCCTCCGAGCGGCCGAAAAATTCGGAGGGCTTTTCGACGAAAACGCGGCCATCTGGTTCCAAGCCGCTGGCATCGATTATGCCGCCAATCTCCTCAGGGACACGACTCGCAAGCTGACCCTCGAACTCGGCGCGGCCGACGACGAACAGATCGGCGTTGTTGTTACCATCGCCAACGACTACTGCCCGTTCGTCTGATTGGCGGGAGACGACCTTAGCTCACCCGTGATTGGGGTCGCCCAGGGCCTCCAGTGCCATCTCTCGCAGCTCGACTTTTCGGATCTTGCCGCTGGGGGTAGCTGGCATCTCGTCAATGAAAATGACGTGGCGGGGAATCTTGAAGCTGGCGATCCGGCCCTTGCACCGATCCAACAGATCCGCTTCGGTGAGCGAACTGCCGACATCGCCGGCGGATCGAACGACGTATGCCACCGGCACCTCAGCAAGACGTGCATCGGGATAGCCAACCACCGCAATGTCATCGACACCGTCGACATCGAGCAGGTACCCCTCAACCTCAGCAGGTGACACGTTTTCGCCGCCCACCTTCAGCATGTCCTTGTGCCTTCCAATGAACACCAGGTGGCCGTCGGATCTGAGACGAGCCACATCGCCGGTGTTCAACCAACCATCGATGAGGGTCTCCGCTGACGCTTCCTCCTTGCGCCAGTAGCCCGACGTCACGGTGTAGCTCCGCACAAACAGAGCACCTGGCACATCGAACGGGACAGGCGCGCCCGTCTCGAGATCACGAATTTCAAGCTCGACGCCATCCATCGGGTAACCCGAAGTCTCGGTTCGCTGCTCCAACGTGTCGGAGATGTGGCTGCTGAAAATGAACGACCAGGACTCGCTCATCCCCCAGCCGCTCGTGGTCGGGCAGAACACCTCCTGGGCTTTGCGGGCAATCGGAGTGGTCGACTCCATTCCAGCCGGGAGCGACCCCGTTCGAAGGGACGACACGTCGCGGGGCTGGACTTCTTGGGCCCTGAGTAGGTCGGCCCAATGGCTATCGAATCCATGCAGCACTGTTCCGTTCTCCGCGGCGACAGCGTCGAGCACCTCAGCCGCGTCGAAGACGTCGAACAGAACCTGGGAGCCACCCATCAGCGACGCCATCAAGGCGACCTCGCTGAAGCCGTAGATGTGGAAGAGCGGCAGATAGCTCATGTGTACGTCGTTCTGGGTATGACCGAGCAACATCGCCCTCTGGCGAATGTTTCGCAACGGCACATGGCTGTGCACCACGCCCTTGGGGTGGCCCGTAGTTCCAGATGTGTAGGCCAGCATCATGCGATCGGTGACGGCGACGGCGGCTGCCCGAACCCGGAGGTCGCCGTCGCTGACGGTCGTTCCGGACGCCAGTATGTCAGTCCAGCTTGTGCTGTCGTCGAGCTGCTCCCCCATCATCACGACCTTTTCGAGATGCCCAGCGGACCGGATCTCTGCGACGGCATCGGACAACAGGGCCCGATAGTTGACGGGACCAGACTGATCGATCGAGATGATGACCCGACTCTCGGACTGGGCAGCGGTGTAGGCCACGTCGTCCGAGCGATAGCGGGTGTTCAGCGGCACGATGCACCCCCCGACGCGAGGGATCGCATACATGAGATGCAGCCACTCAGGTCGGTTCGTCATCCACAGCGCAACATGATCGCCAGGTTCGACACCAAGCGCGATCAGACCCTTGGCAACTCGATCGACGTCAGCCGAGAACTCTGCGTGAGTCCATCTCTGATCGCCAAACACGAGCGCCGGACGGTCACCCCACAGCCGCGCTGCACGCTCTGGTACGTCGCCCAACACCAACCAGTCATCTGCCATGCACAGAGCCTAGATCCGCAGGAGCGCCCGCTCGCCGATCAGGTCTCCCACCACCGCCGCTCATCGGTCGGCGGCTCCGGCTTGGGAGCCCCATTCGAAGGCGATCTCCTTGTCGGGTCCGGCAAAGTCAATGTGCGGCGAATGCCCGGCCATCAGCGGATCTCCAATCGGTCATGCTCCGAAGGCGTGAATGTCGGCGGAACATCGTGAAGGTGTGACCGCACATCGCTCTGAGCGAAAACTACGAAACCGCAGACCCTGGGGCCTGCGGTTTCTGTGCACTTCGGTCACGAATTGAATCGAGTGGAGCTGGCGGGAATCGAACCCGCGACCCCCTGCTTGCAAAGCAGGTGCTCTAGCCAACTGAGCTACAGCCCCGAAGCAGCCCCTGAGGGTACAACGCCCCGGGCCGATTCCACACGCCACAAGCAACGACTTCGATCTCAATTTCAGTCGCGACATCTGAGCGCCCGTCCAAAGATTGGGCCATGATCGTTTCCCCCAGCCAATCTCCTCAACCAAAGGGCGACATCTCATGCAGATGCCAGCAATCTCACTCGCAGCCGTACGCGGCCGTCGTCAGCAGACACTTGAAGCAGCTGCCGAGATCGAACGCCGTGGTTTCAGCGGCATCTTCTGCCCCTCGCTCGGTGATTGTGTCGCTCTCAGCCAAGGCATAGCGTCGGCGACAAACGAGATCGTGTTCGGCACGTCGGTGCAGCCCATCTACTTCCGCAACCCAGAAGATCTCGCCGCTACCGCTGCCTTCATCCACGAGATCAGCAACGGCCGCTTCCGGCTCGGTATCGGCGTGACTCATGGCCCAGTACATCAGCGCCTCGGTATCACCCCGGGCAAACCACTGGGCGACATGCGCGACTATGTGGCTGCCATGCAGGCCGCTGCAGAGTTTCACGGGGAGCTGCCGCCAATCGTGCTGGCCACACTTCGCCGCAAGATGGTCGAGCTCTCCGTCGAAATCAGCTCGGGCGCGGTGTGGGCCAACGCGAGCCGCAATGATTTCCATAACTCTGTCGCCGACATCCCGGACAACACCGACGACTTCTTCATCGGCAACATGATCCCGACCGTCATCGATCCCGATCGCGAAGCCGGAGCGGCACGCAATCGCAAGACCCTTCAGGGCTACGTCTCACTTCCGAACTACCGGAACTATTGGAAGCAGGCTGGCTACACCGAGGAGATGGAAGGCATCGAAGCTGCAATCGCTGACGGCGACCGCGAACGGGTCCTCACCTGTATGAGCGACGAATGGCTGTCGAACGCCACCCTGTACGGCTCGGTCGATCAGGTCCGTGAAGGCGTTGAGGAGTGGTTCGCCCAGGGCTGCAAGACCCCGATTCTGGTCCCATCGAGCACCAGCGGCGGTCAGATGCACGCCCTACAAGAGATATTCGACGCGTTTTCCTAGGCGTTGACCATTGACCATTGACGGATGACGCTAGGACCTGCCCTCTCAATGACTACGTCAATGTCGCGTTGGAGTCGGTCGGGAAATTCGCGACTCAACACTCGTGTCGTGCGTCTACAGCCGACACGCCTTTGAGGAGAACCATGATTAAAGAATTCCGCGAGTTCCTAGAGAAAGGCAACATCATGGATGCTGCCTTCGGACTGATTCTTGCCTTGGCCTTCGTGCCAGTGGTGGGCAGCCTGATCGCCGCCATCTTCGGTCAGCCAGACTTCTCGAGGCTGTCGATCACCATCGGTGATGCTCACATCCTGAACAGCAACTTCCTCACCGAGATCCGCGACAACCTCGCCAAGTAACCACGACTCTGCGAAGTCGATCATAAAGATCCCGGCACTGAAGCCCGTACAGGGCTCCGGTGCCGGGATTTCGTGGTTTCGGTGGCAACCGCGAGGGGTACCGTCATCTTCGTGTCTGAAACCCCCCTAGCCCTTGACCTCACGCTCGCAGACCTGCGAGCTGCCGCCGAGCGCATCAAACCCGTTGCCCATCGGACCCCCGTACTTACGTCACGTCGCCTCAACGAACTCACTGGCGCCGACGTATTCATCAAAGCCGAGCACCTCCAGCGCACTGGCTCATTCAAGATCCGCGGCGCCTACAACGCGATTGCGTCACTGTCTCCATCTGAACGAGCGAAGGGCATCGCCGCTTTCTCTTCTGGCAACCACGCCCAGGCGGTCGCTCACAGCGCCCAAATGCACGGAGTTCCCGCGATGATCGTCATGCCCCATGACGCACCACCATCGAAGAGAGCGGCTACCGAGGGGTACGGCGCCGAAGTGATCGAATACGAACGCGGCATGGTGACTCGCGAATCAGTCACCGCTGACCTCGCCGCTGAGCGAGGTATGACCCTTATCAAACCGTTCGACGACCTCACGGTGATCACCGGCCAGGGAACCGTCGGCGTTGAACTATTCGATGAGATCGGCCCCCTCGACATCTTGCTGGTCTGTGCTGGGGGTGGAGGTCTGACTTCTGGGTGTGCGCTCGCTGCACGAGAGTTGTCGCCCGACTGCCTGGTGTATGGCGTTGAGCCAGCTGCGGGCGACGACATAAAACAATCAATCGATGCCGGACACATCATCGAGATCGATGTGCCGAACACCATCGCCGATGGCCAGATGACCACCGCACCTGGCAAGCACACGTTCGATGTCATCTCCAGCCTCGTCGAAGACATTCTCCTCGTCACCGACGACGAGATCCTCGATGCCATGGACTGGGCGTTCCGATTCCTCAACCAGGTCGTCGAACCAAGCGGAGCTAGCGCCTTCGCCGCCCTCTTGGCCCAAAAACTGCCCGTTGAAGGCAAACGAGTCGGCGTAACGTTCTCCGGTGGCAACATCGACACCGACCGTTTTGTCGACCTTATGTCCGGTCGAACCGCGTGAGTGACGACATCGAGGTCAACGACCAGCTGACCATTCCTGAAGCCGAGCTCGATTGGCGGTTCAGCACCTCATCTGGTCCCGGCGGTCAGCACGCCAACAAAGCCCACACTCGAGCTGAACTCACCTGGAACTGTGTTGCCTCCCCCACCGTGACCAGTGCTCAACGACGCACGATCGCCAGCAAGGTTGGGCCCATCATCACCGTCAAGGTCGACGACGAACGATCGCAATATCGCAATCGGGAAATCGCCCGCGAGCGCCTAGCCAAGCTCGTCAGAAGTTCCCTTGTCGTTCAGCGCCCACGGCGCAAGACCAAACCTTCGAGGGGTGCCAAGGAACGGCGCCTCAAGACCAAATCACAGCGATCCAATGTTAAACGACATCGGCAACGCCCTGGTGACGATGACTGACCCAATCCCATAGGGTCGGCACAGCGGTGACCCCGACCTACCCCAGACACCCGATGATGCTTGCCCAGCAGACCCTCACCACCCAGGCCGCCATCGGAAACCGCCTCAACCTCGGCATCGGCCTCAGCCACAAACCAGTCGTCGAAGGCATGTGGGGAATCTCGTTCGACAAACCAGTCGGACACCTCAAGAACTACCTTTCCATCCTCAACCCGCTCCTCACCGACCGTCAGGTCAGCTACAGCGGCGAGAGCCTGACCGGCCGGGGTGAAATCACACCCCCACCAGCGGACGCCCCTCCAGTACTCGTCGCCGCACTCGGTCCACAGATGTTGAAGCTCACCGGTTCCATGGCTGATGGCACCATCACCTGGATGGTGGGCCCCGGCACATTGCGCGACCACACAACTCCCATCATCAACGGAGCCGCCGAGGCCGCTGGCCGGCCCGCACCCCAGGTCGTCGCTGGCTTCCCGGTCTGCGTCACCGACGGCGTCGACGCTGCCCGCGGGCGCGCCGGACGCGACTTTATGATCTACGGCCAGTAGCCCTCTTACCGGGCAATGCTCGACAGCGAGGGCTTTGGGGGTCCCGGAGACCTCGCCATCATTGGCAGCGCAGCCGAGGTCACTGACCGCATCCGAGCTCTTGCTGATTGCGGCGTTACTACCGCAACTGCCGCGGCGTTCGGCACCCAAGCCGAGCTTGAGGCCACAGGTGCAGCGCTCATCACCCTTGTGTAACGAGCGTTGAGAAGACCCGCTTAGACAGATACCGGTTCTGGAGCGAGGCCTCGGGCCTGGACCACATCCGCACGCTCCACGATCAGGCGCACGTCTTCACCGGGATCACTGTCAACCTTGACGCCCCAGTTGCCAAACAGTTCAGTCCAGCGTGCTGTCCAACGGTGATCGCTGCCCACCCGGTTACACGCGGCTTCGCCAACGGAGGCGATGAGGTCCGGATCGGCGCACACCATGGCGACCAACTCCGGAAGTTCCGAGCTCCGTTCGTAGGTAACAACTTCGGTTCCGACCTCGAAGAATGCCCCGAGGCCAGAGCGCTCCAGTGTCACCGAAGCGGTCGCTACCGCAGCAGCATCCAGAATGGTCTGGGAGCAGCCTGTCTCATACAGCGGTGAACCGACCTCAGAAAGGGTTTCGACCGTGACCGGAAGCTCGATAACGAGCTCCGCGCCGGCGTACAACGTGCCGCGTTCTGGGTACGCCAAAGGAGTCAACGCCTGCTGAGCAAGGGGAATGTTCGCCCAACCGCGACCCATGACCTGAACATCAAAGCCCGCATCTTCGAGACTCACGACAAGGTCAACGTTCTCGGCAGACATGTCGCCCACAGCAACAACGCCGTGACGATCGGCCTGAACTGCGTCGATGAGCGCCGGCAGATGCACAGCTGGCTCCACGAGACCCAAGCGGTAAGAGCCTTCGCCGAGCATCGCAGCGTGGGTGAAGCGATCTGGCACAGTCACCAGGTCGTAGTGGCGGAGATCTTCCGACAAGCTCCGCAGATCAGTCGGAGCCTCTGCGAACGTCGTTCCCATGTGCATCGCGACCGAGACCGTTGCCGTTTGTGCAGTTGCCTCCCGAATCTGGGCGGCCGTGTGACCTCCAGGCGACGGCACATGCACGAGCACCTCAGGCTGGTAACGGTGCAATAGATCAGTCAGCGCAGCCAGGTCGTCCCGCCGAGGATCCGATGCCACGACCTCGTGACCGATGTACCGCAGCGAGTCCACCACGTGAGCGCGCACGGCCGAACGGGGATCGAGAGCGCCTTGTCCACAGACCAGCAATCGCATCGTTGTTCAGATTCCTTGTGTCAGGTGACCGCTGCAAATGGGAGGCAGCGGCCTCAAAAATCAAACAGCGCCGCCAGTCGTCCCGCTATCCACGGGAACGCCCGAACGGGCCTTGGTCTCAGTGTGGAACAATTCATCACGCTTTTCGGTGATCTCCACGTCCCCTCGAACGCGTGTTCCATCACTGGTGATCGTTACATGAGCCGCTGCGCCCGCCTCGTGGTTCATCACCAGCTTGAAGACTTCCCCTGGCGGAACGTCTTCAAGCGTCACGGCACTGGCTGACTCGTCGTCCAAGGCCTGGTGCAGCAGCGCCATTACTGAATCGTCAACAGAATCGATTCCGAATTCGTCTTCGAACACAGCGTTGGGATACATCCCATCACTGACCACCAGCACACGATCCATGATCATCTGGCGACGACCGACTCTTTCGGCCATCTCATCGCTCATAACATGACCCGTGCTCAACACCATGGCCACGCCAGCGAGATCGCCTGACATGTCGGCGATGGTTTGATCGTTTTCAGCGTTGACAATAACGATGTCCGGGTAGTCACCGGGTAAGCAATCAAGCAGGGTGTGCAAGGTCGCCATCGTGGCCTCGGCGTCACGCGCCAGCACTACCCACCCAGGCTGCATCTGGAGTTCGAACGGCAGCGGCCAACGTTTGATAGCGGCGGACAAACCATCGGCCAAACCACTTTCCACCTGCTGAGCGAGCGACCACCGGTCAATCGCCGAGGGGCGAGACGGCAGTAGAGCATTGGGGACTCTCGGGCGTCCGAGTCGGATCGATCGATCGATGCAGGTGTTCAACACCCGTAGCAGACCTTCGGCGCTCTGACGTTCGTGTCGTTCAACCAACACACCACGTTCAGCTGGCAAACAACGACGCTCAACAGCGAGGGCCATTGCAGCATTCGACCAGTGGACCACCATGTCCGAAACAGCAACTCCAGCCCAGAACGCGGTTCGGCTCGATTCGACGGTGACCACAGGCGGACGCTCGGACCACCCTGCAAGGGCAATCAGGGGTGCGACAGCAATCCCTGGACCATGAATGACCACCAACGAAGATCCGGCAATGTCGGCACGTAAACGAGAGGCTGCGTCAATGACTCCATCCGCGACGTCAGGGAGCGGAACGATCCTGCAGGTGCGGTCGCCACCCCACCAGTTTCGAGCATCGACCAAGAGCTCCGCGGCAGGACCGGCAAGCACGTGAGCAACGGGACCGTCAGGTCGTGACCGGGGCAGGTCATCACTCTCGATAGTGGACCCCAGCTCGACAATGGCCCGTTCGATCGTGGGGCTCATGAACCAACCAGGATGGTTGCGAGCGGCAAACGAGACGGCGACCTGAAGGACGCTCGCGCACGACTCGGTACATCCGCGAGCGAGCTGGACCACAGCACGCAGTTCAAGGCCTCGGAGCACTTGGTCGTTCAACATGAGCGGATCAACATCCGCCTCGTGGTAATCGGGCACACAAGCGTCGTCGGCCAGCGTCGGTTGCGATTCAGTAAAAACCTCACTTGGGCCACAAAGTCTGCCGATCGAAACGTGTCCACCGTTCTCTCGTCCCCCGGATGCGGGACTGGGCAAGGAGCAACCCACGTGACCATCCAGCTCGACCCCACCAGCCTCTCAACGTTGCGCAGCCTGCGCTCGGCGAACAACGCCATCGCTCGGAGTATGGAACGGCTGAGCTCCGACACCCGGATCCGGCGAGCACCTGACGATGTCTCAGGAATGATTGAATCTCAGTCGCTCCTCACCGAAATCAACTGAACCCGCCAAGCCATCGACAACGCCCAGAACGCTGTCGGTTTCACCCAGGTCGCCGATGGAACAATGGACCAGGTTCAGTCGATTTTGCAGCGCATACGGATCCTGGCTCTCGACGCCGCCAACACTGACACAACTGATGGCACCGCCCAACAGTCCGAGATCGACGCACTTTTGGCACAGCTCGACTCAACGGGTGCTGGCACGACGTACAACGGTCGCGTCGTGTTCGCTGATTTCAGCGGCGCTCCCATGAACTTTCAGGTCGGCTTGAACGCCACTGCTGCCAGTCGTATCGCAATCAATCAAGACCTGGCCCTCGCTGCCAACAACACCTTCGGGGTCGACCTCAGCGGCGCGACGTCAGCGTCAACGCAGCGCTCGCCACCATCGACAACGCAATCGACGCAACATCTGCCGCGCGAGCCACGATGGCGGGCACTCAGCAACAGCTCGACTTCACCATCGAGCGGCTGCAGATCGCCGACGAAAACCTGAGCGCAGCCCGAAGCCGCATCGTCGACACCGACATCGCCCACGAGATGGCGTACCTCACCAGCCAGCAGATCATTGCCCAGACAGCGACTGCGATGCTGGCTCAGGCCAACATGCAGCGTCAGTCCGTGCTGCAGCTGCTGGGCTTCTGATTCCAGTCCTGACTCAACAACCTGAAAACCCACTCAACGGTCGACGGAGCATCTGTGAACAACGCCGGGCGCAGCGCGTACCAATCCACTGCTGTAGCCACCGCCAGCCCCGCCCAACTCGTGACGTTGTTGTGCGACCGCCTTTCGATGGTCATCGTTCGAGCAAGGGATGGATTTGCGGGCTAGGACTGGGTCGAGCAAGCCCCAGCACATGAAGAACTGCTACTGGCGCAGCGGATACTCGACGAACTGCAGCGCGGTCTGGACCTCGATGGTGGCGGCGAGATCGCTAGAAACCTCAACGACCTGTACTGGTGGTCCATCAATCAACTCATCACCGCCAACCTCGGATCGGATGCTGTGCCGATCGATGGTGTGATCGACGTTGTCACCGATCTACGAAACGGCTGGTCAAGGGTCCTGCGAGTCGAAAGTTGATCTTCAACACCTCCCTCCGTAGATCTTTTTCTCAGAACCCTTGAACGGATCCGTCGTCGGTCGACGAACGAATCGAGGAGGGACCGAATGATTCGGTTCCGAAGAAAAACTGGATTCGCCACGGCAGGACTATGGAGGGACCGCCATGCGTATCGAATCGAACCCGTTGGGGATCCAGGCGTACCGACAGCTCGCTCAGCGAGCCGGAGCCACCCAGGCCACGAGCCATCTCGACCCAACATCTACTGCGCCTACGAAAACTCCGGCGGCAGAATCCAACGCCACACCATCATCGCGCGAAGGACTCGGAGTGCTGCTGCGCTCTCAGGAACGTCTTCACGAACTGCGCCACGCCTCCGCTTCGCTCGAACGAGCTGGCGTACTCGTGGATCAGCTGCGGTCCGCAGATCCATCTTCGCGCGCCGACATCCTGAACAAGATCGACGACCTTGCTGCTGACGGTGGTTCCGAGCTCGGCATCCGACGCACTGACGTGGTCGGGGTAGACGTCACCGGTGCCGACGGAACCAGCGGCGAGGCGCTCGACACCGCCCTCACCACCATCTTCGACGCCCATCACCAGCTCGACCAAGCGTCACACCGGAGCCAAGACTCCATCGCAGAGCAACAGGTCCGTCTTCAGAACATGCTGTCGGCGAGCCGGGCGTCAACCCCCGACTCCGCGACCGCACTCGCTCGAATCACCCGCGATCTTGTAGCGACCGACCCAGTCGCTGCTGGCACCGTCCAGCGCTCTCCTTCGGTCGCCAACACCGTCAACCTTTTGAGCTGACACCCGGATTCCTGGATGTTGTCGATCTCGAACGTGCCATCCCAGCCGGCGACGTTCGACACGAGTCAACTCGTCAACCCACTCGTCGAGGCTGAATCGACAGCCTTACGCCCTCACCATCGCCACGTCAGATGAAGCAGTGGGCGCCAACCCTCCCGACACTCCCGACGGTCTGGATGAGCTGGTCGACGCATTCAACGACCTCGATCTGCTCCTCGACGACATGGCCAACGGATCGACCACATCTACTCAAGGAACAGGTCGGGCCGGATCAGGGCGCGCCCTCATCGCCAGATCGTCTGCTCGGACGCTGATGAATGGTTTGCGAGAAGCGTTCACCCATGGCACACCCGCCGCCAATGGCACGACTCTCTGGAGTGGAACCGTCGGCATTGAGTTGACCAGTAATGGCCGCCTCACACTCGACCGCGATGTAGCGGCAGCGAACACAGCCGAGGCGTTTGAGGCTGCGACAGTCGGAACCGCGACCGATCCCGGATTCCTCACCCGTCTCGACACGACCCTCGACAGACTCGAGGGATCTGGCGGACTCTTGGGCGTCGAACGCACTACTGCCCAGTCAGAAATCGATCGATCAGTGGTGACTAGAGAACGTGAGCAGGTCCGCATCGAACGTCGTCGAGCCGCCCACGATCAAGAATTGACCCAACTCCAGGACTTTCTCGACCGGATGAACGCTGTGATGGCTGAGCTGGGCACCCTTTTCGGGTTTTGATCCCGTACAGAGCCATTAAGCGTCGCTGGACCCAGCCGAGTCAATTGCAGGCCCAGGGTGGGGCCGCTATCTCAGAACTCGCGCTCATGGACGAGCGCCGACGCTGCTGCGTCGATTTTCGACCGTGAGCGGATCCCCAGGTGGCAGACGCCCCGAGTGAAGCCAGGTCTCCTATGCCCGAGACCTTGAGCGCGCTCCCGCTCGCCCACCGGATCACCATCGATGCAGCTGCAGTGGTCGTCGCGCTCGCTGGTTTCCTCTTCATTCGCTGGGTCTCGAACCCGTCCTGTTCCCTGCTGACAGCCGGGATCGACGATTCTTAGCTCGCCGAAATCACCGGCGAACTCGACATCGCTGGGCTGCCGTACAGGGTCGAGGCTGCCGGATACGAACTCCTCGACAACGCAGGTTTCTCGGTCAACAGCGCAATGCTGGAAATCAATCAGCGTCGGGCGCTCGAAGGCGAAATCGCCCGCACCCTACGGACCCTGGATCGGGTCGACGACGCAATTGTCCACCTGGCGGTCACCGAGAGCGTCATCGACATCCGTGGACGCACCCTTGCAACACCCAACAGCGGCACCGAGACGGGCGCCCTGGGCAATCGGAACATGCGTCGCACCCGCGAGTTCGAACAACAGCTCGAGTCGGACATTTCGCGGATGCTGCTCACGACCGGCGCTGGCGACCGAGCAACAGTTGTCGTGCAGGCTGACCTCAACTTTGACGAAACCACGATCCAACAGCAGTCCTACGACAACGAGTCTCAGGTTGCTCTGCGCGAAAGTTCCCGCCTCGAAGAGTTCCCCGGCGACGGGTCCGGATCCCTTCCCTCAGGAATCACCGGCGGCGCAGTGCCCACCGCGGAACAAGTCCGAGAGCTCGTGTCGGCCGCGGTTGGGCTTGATCCAACTCGCGGCGACACGATCGCCGTGACATCGGTTCCGTATCCGGCCGCGTCAGCGACTCCAGCGCTTGCCCTGACTCCAACCGTCACGCCGACCAACCCGGTCACCAATCCTCTGCCCCAAGCAGCCGGCGCGGCGGTCCTGCTCCTTGTCGCGATCGGGCTGATCGTGATGGTGCGTGGCCGCCAAGGCGAAGAGTTGGCCCCGGCGCTTGAAGCCGCACCGGTCCAAGCAGCACTCCCCTCCCAAGCCGACCAGACCCTCGAAATGCAAGACGAAGTTGCGGCACTAGTACAACGCCAGCCCGAAGAGATCGAGTTGTTGGCCCTGGAGATTTCTCGCCTCGGTCAGCTGTCGAGCGATGAGATCAGCGCAATCGTTGCCGAGTTCCACACCCTGACGACTGCCGGTCGATACGGCCATCAGGGCGGTGTTGACTACGCCAGACGCCTACTCGCCGAATGGCGTGGCGACGAGGGTGAACACCTCCTCGATCAGATGGTCGCCGACGCCCGCATCACATCGTTCCACTTTCTCGCCCCGAACAGCTCGTGCAGTTTCTGACCGACGAACACCCCCAAACCGTGGCGGTCACTCTTGTTCACCTGCCTGCGAGTTTCGCCGCCGGCGTCCTGTCAGACCTTCCCGTCTCGCTCCGTTCTGACGTCGCCCACCGAACCGCAACGATGGACCGCACCTCACCCGACGTGATTCGCCGGGTTAAGTCCAGCATGCGCCGCCGCCTTGGCACCCTCGCAGCAGCTCGGCCTGGAACTCACCGAGACGGCGCCGGCGATCTCGCCAGGCTTCTCAACCACGCCGATCGCGCCACTGAGTCCTCGATTCTCAGCCGGCTCGACGCTGAAGACCCTGAGCTTGCCGACGCAGTTCGAAGCCGCATGTTCGTCTTCGACGACATCGCCCGACTCGACTCAAAGGACGTGCAGGAGATCCTGCGAACGGTCGACGGCAAACGCCTCGCCATGGCAGTCAAGGACGTGCCCGACGACGTCCGCGATTCGGTCTACGAAAACCTGTCGGAACGTGTTCTCGCCACCCTCCAGGAAGAAGTTGAGTTCCTGGGTGCAGTGCGGGTGAAGGAAGCCGAAACTGCCCGTCGAGAAGTGGTGGGCATGATTCGCCAACTCGACGATGAGGGCCGGATCACCATCCGCCTCCACGACGAGGGTCTCGTCGAGTGATTTCTGCCGGACGAGTGCTACGCGGCCCCGGGTCCACACACCAAAACCCCGATAACGCAGCGCAGACCTACACTGCGACTCCCTCCACAACTCCAACCAGTGGACGTCTGCTTGGTGCAGGCGACGACCGTCCAATCACCGAACGTCACCCACTATCTCCAAGCTGAGCTCGACCAGGCACTACGAGAGGCCCACGAAGCTGGCAGACGACTCGGTCATCACCAAGCTGCCGAGACAGTCGCCCGAGTCGAACAAGCAGTGACCCAGGCATGCGAGTTCGCCGTCCTCGCCTCAGCGCAGGAGCGAATCGAGACCGTCGACGCCCTATTGGACGTCGCCGAAGTGACCGCTGACACCGTGATCGGCAGGACACCGCACGATGGAGGTCGAAACCTGCTCGAACGCCTCCGAGCCGAACTCATCGAGGTCCCCGACGAGTCCGTACGCGTCGAAATCAACGCAGACGACCACACTTTCATTTCCGAAGGTCTGACCACCCTCGGCGCTCACCACGTGGTGGTCTCGCCAGAAATGGCGCCGGGTGAGACGCGGATTGTTGGCGCATGGCGACGAGTTGAACTCACTCGAGCCGCCATGGTCCAGCAACTACGAGCAGCGCTCCACAGCGATTGATGCTGCGAAGGTCAGATGCCGATGATGACGTCGGAGCCAGGCACCGCTTCGCCAAGCAGTTGTTCGGCTCGTGCCAGCACCACGGTGGCATCCGACACGACGTCCTCGCCACTGAGCAGCGCTACAACTGCCGGATCAAGAACATATTCGGCCGCCCCGACGCTGAGAGGAAGGGCCCGAATCGACATGAGCGAACGCTCGATCACCGTGGAGATATGTTCGCCAGGGCAGTTGGTGAGCACTGCTGCAAACGTGATCTCATCGAGACGGCCCACCCGGTCGACCGTGCGAAGACCCGCAGCGAAGATGGCACCCAAGTGGCGGATGGCTTCCTCGTAGTCGTCGACGTCGTGATCATTAATGAGGCCGGCGATCTGGGGAAAACGCATGCCAACAACCGAGTACGGCTCCTTCATGCGCGCCTGACGATCAACAGCGCCCTGTAGCGAATCAAGCACTCCATTGCGGTTGGCCAAGCCAGTCAGCGCATCGGTGCTCGTGAACACGTGCAGCTGCAAGCGGAGCTGATTGATTTCCGCCTTCGCCTCGTCGAGCTGATTCTCCAGCACCGACATGCGATCCTCTGTGGTCAGATCTGCCATTGGGGAGCCCCTCCTCATGTCCAACGCGATCGTTGGACTAGTTCCTCAAGGTCGTCCGTCGACCGGAGTGGCGACCGGATAAGGACTTCTCGGAAAAGTTTCTCAAGACTATTTTGGTCAGCCAGGCGAGCTTTAAAGCACACCGTTCCAGCCGACGAGAACCAGCATGACACGCCGCGCCCACGCAACAGGGCAATACGCCCCAAGCTTCGGGCAGCCGCGTTCGATCCTCGGTCGAGCAGCCGAACCAGCGACCAACTCTGATTCCTCTGCTGCGGCCGTCATCTCATCTCTCGGCGTCGCCTCAATGCGCGCAGCCACCCTTCGTTTGATGGTGCCTAGCGCTCATCCCCCGACGATCGAACGGGCATCACATGATCTCGATCGCGCGGTCGAACTCGCCCGCGCTGCCGTGACATCACTACTGCCAGAGGTGTTGCGCGATGCAGCAGGCGAGAACAACGAGCTCAGTAGGGCAATCGCCGACCTTGCCGCAGCACTGGAAGGGTGCGGCGAACTTATCCGCCAGCGGATACTCCCCGATGGAGCCATCCCGGTCTCACTCGGCGGCGACCTCGCCTCGACACGTGCCGCCGTCGCATCCGGATACTCCCACGCCGACGCATACGGACCATCAGGCTCTCGAGCACCACTGCCCTCGCGCATCCAGAGCATGGAAGCCCGAGCGTGAGCGCCTTCAGTTCGCTTGGAATTGGCTACACCGGACTTCAAGTAGCACAGCGCGGCATGGACGTCGTATCGCACAACATCACGAACTCAACAACACCCAACTATCGCCGCCAACGACTCGAACAGGCGCCACGGGCCGACTAGTCCTCACCTTGGGGACCCATTGATTCTCGGCGTCAGCCGATCACAGAGCGCCCTCCTCGACAACGAACTCCGCCTTCAGCTGGGCTAGGCCAACTCAACCTCCATCCGTTCCGACCTGCTTCGTAGTGTGGAGGACCTGGTCGGCGAACCCGATGGACTGATCAGCGGCAGCCTCGATCGACTCTGGAACTCGTTCGAAGAGCTCGCCAACAATCCAGCCGGCTTGGGTGTTCGCAACATTGCTGTGCAGGAACTGCGAAACACCACCGAGAGCATCAGTCGAGTCGGGCGCGGGTTCAAAGAACTTCGAGGTCGGATCAACGATGACGTCGTACGCCTCGTGGGCGAAGTGAACCGCCTCACCGCCGAGGTGGCGGACGTCAACGGGCAGATCATCAATCGGCGCGGCACCGAAGCGCCCAACAGCCTTCTCGACAAACGCGACGCCATTCTCGACTCACTTGCCGAGCTAGTCGGATCCACTACGACCTTCGAGGGCGATAGGGCAACGATCCGCATCGGTGGAGTTCAAGCCGTCGGGGTCACAGGAGCTCGCCTCCTGGAGGTCGACTCGGCCACCAACACCCTGTCCATTGGTGGGCAGGTGCTCTCCGCAGGTGGCGAGTTGGGCGCCAAGAATTGGTTCGCCAACGATGAACTTCTCGAATTCCACGGCGACTTCGACCGGTGGGCACTCGAAGTCGCAGCGGCACTCAACGCCATCCATACGATCGGCTGGGTGGACTCGACGGCTGCTGGCGACCTCCTGGTGAACTTCAATGCCAACGACGCTGGCGCCACCATCGGCATCAACATGACCGGCCCTCGTCGTTGGGGCGTGTCCGACACTCCAGGACCTCCCTTCCCTGCCGCGAGCGGCCTGGGGGCGCAACGTCTCGCCGACCTACGCACAGCCAACAGGGGCCTCGGATTCTCGGCGACGCTGGGCGATGCGCTCAAGATCTTTGCGCTGGGTCTCGCTAACGACACCGCTGAGGCAGCCCGGGTACACGAAGTGCAAGAAGAGGTGACTATGGCTCTCGATCTGCAGCGAAGTTCCGAGATTGGAGTGCAGCTCGATGAAGAAATGATCGATCTCATTACCTATCAGCGGGCCTACCAGGCCCCAGGACGTGTCGTGACCGCCACCGATGAGCTGCTCGACACCCTGATCAACCGCACCGGCGTCGTCGGCCGCTGACCCGGAGGGTCATGACACATGCGCATCTCCAGCGAACAACTCCGTCAGAACGCGTTGCTTCGACTCCAAGGCCAGATTGAGTCACACCAGGACCTCCAGACCCGAATCACCTCCGGGCGCCGGTATCTGCGTGGCAGCGAGAACATCGTTGCCTTCGACCGCACGATGGAAATCAGCGCTCGCGCCAACAGCCTCGACCAGCTCCACCATTCCGGACTCACGCAAGGGCGCAATCGAGCGCGAGATTGACGCCATTCAGCAACGACTTCTCGACGTTTCCGCAACAAAGTGGCGTGATCGTCCAGTGTTCGCTGGGACCGCGGGCGTACCCCCAGTCGAATGGGACACCGTGACATCCTCCTGGGAGTTCAACGGCAACAACTAACCGGTAGCTCGACGGGTGGGCCTCTCCCAACGGGTTCAGGTAACGGTCGACGGCGAAGAGCTCTGGGGTTTCCATCGCACCAACAGCAATCCCGACGTATTCAGCCTTCTCGACAGTCTGCGAAATGACACCCTCCACGGCAACGAAGACAAAATGCGGGCTCATCTCGAACCCCTCGACGCAATCATTGATCGTTTCGCAGGCGCCGTCGCCGAGATGGGCGGCGCTGAAACACGCATCGACACTGCAGGACAGCAAACTGGCTCTGCAGGCCGCCACCCGTGCTCTCGCAACCACACTCCCGGAATCCCTGCTCGACATCCTCCGCTAGACGGCTTTAGTGAGTGGCACTGGAGCCCGGCACCGGAGACCTGAATAGACACAAGGTGATCGACACTGCCACGGAGCTGCACTTTTCCGACGGCATCCCGGGGTTCCCCGGGCTGACGAAATTTGCGCTCACTGACATCGATGAAGATGTCGAAGATCCTGCATTTCAACTTCTCCAGTCTCTCGAGGACCCTGAAATTGCATTGGTGGCCGCCCACCCATGGCTTTTTGTTCCCGAATACGCCCCGGAGCTAGCCGAGATCGATCAGATCGAACTCGGCACACAAAAGCCCGAGGACGCGGTGGTGTTCTGTCCAGTCACGATCGGCGACGACGAAGGACAGGTCTACATAAACTTGCTGGGCCCTTTCGTCGTGAACCTGACCTCGAACAAGGGTCGCCAAATCGTGCCCGCTGATAGTGATTGGCCTGTCCGCACGCCGGTCACGGTCGAATACGCCTGATGCTTGTGCTTTCTCGGCGCAAAGGCGAGTCGGTCATGGTCGGCCACCAGGTGCGTATCACCGTTGTCGACGTGCGTGGCGACCAGGTTCGGATCGGCATCGAGGCACCGTGATCCGTTTCGGTGCACCGCGAAGAGGTGTACCGCCAGGTGCAGGCCGAGAACACCGCAGCCGCTCGTGGCGGCGCGAGCGGGTCAGCACTCTTGAAGGCCAAGCGGCCGAAGCCACCCGCTGCGAACTGACATACAGCCCAGCATCTAGCCAAACGCTAGCTCTAGAGGGTTCCCAAGGTCGACGGCGGCACTACCGGTCGACCACCGTGGTCGTAGGTGAGGTCGCCTGTTGAGCCCGTTCGTTGGCTGCCAGGCTCGCCAGCGTCACGTTGAGAACGAAGCGCCTGCGATGCGCCGAACACCAAATCCCGAGAAACAGCGGCCCGACGCTCGATGTTGAGAGCAAAATCACGCATGATGTCGCGTAGTTCCCGCACACGTGACCCCACTGCGGCCGGGGCAACTGCCGCCAACTCGGTGAGGGTGGGATCGTCCGATGCGAGTCCCCACTTCTGTGCGGCGTCAGCAGCAGCAATGGATCGCATCAATGACCGCTGGCCAAGACGCGCCGACGTGGCTTCAAGTTCTGAGAGGGCCGCATCAAGATGGTGATACTCGGCGGCGACGACCAGTACCTCGACCACATGATGCGCATAGTCAAGATCGTTGAGACCATCAGACTCACTCTCGATGGCAGCTAGAAGGCGTCGCCCGGTCTCGGCAATATGTTCGGTCACCACTGGACGTCATCCTCAAAGAGCGGGGCCGGATCGACGGAATCTCCGTCGCGGCGAATTTCAAAGTGCAGGTGCGGGCCTGTCGACGCTCCGGTGCTGCCGACACGCCCAATGATCTGGCCTGCCGTCACCCAGTCGCCTTCAACAACATCGAGCTCAGATTGATGTGCGTAGCAAGACTCGTAACCGCCACCGTGATCGATGATCACCAACTGCCCGTGGGTCCAGCGTTCGCCGGCAAATGAGACCTCGCCATCGCGTACAGCCTGAATCGGGGTTCCAGTGGGAGCGCCAATGTCAACGCCGTGATACATCTTGGCGTCGCCTGTGATCGGATGAGTGCGTACCCCATAACCCGAGCCCATGTCGTAGCCGGGCGATGGGTGGGCCAGCAATGGGTGGGCCAGCAATGGGTTGGCCAGCAATGGGTGGGCCAGCAATGGGTGGGCAGTGCCGCCCGAGCTGGCGGCGGTACCAGACAGTCCGGCTTCGAGACGCTGCTGTTCGAGGACCGTGAGAAGATCAACCGAGTTCATTGCCCCAGCAGGGCTGACCTCGCTGAGACCGCCGGAGGTAGGCGCCGTCGTCGGACCTGGAACCAAGAACGAGGCGTCGGCGCTCGGCGAAATGCCCAGGGACCCAAAACGGGACTGGATCGACGATATGCGACCCATGAACTCGGACACGGACATTGAGGAACTCCCAGGTACTGCCCAGCGATTGTGCCGGTACAACAACTTCAGTCGGCGTGGTCCGAGACCACTCAAGCTCGAGCCGGCGAGAACTCCAGAACGATTGTCCGAAGGTCCCCCGGATGGGGGCATACGTTCGCCACAATGGGACCACCTTGCCCCAGGCCGCGAAAAACTCGTCAACGGAAACGCTTGAGACGCGGGCATTTCGAACGACGAGTGAGGGCAGGGCAGGCGTGGGACAGCGCGCCGGCTGAGGGAGGGCAACGAGAGTGCGTCAGAAGACACCAAGCCAGAAAAAGCGAGAAGCAGGGGACGAGGCAGTAGCCCCGGACCCAAACGAGCTTGCAGCCGAGAACGTCGATCTGGTTCAACAGATCGTCAACCAGGTCGCCATGCGATACCCACGCCACGTGGACCGCAGCGAACTCTGGAGCGCTGGCGCGGCAGGTCTTGTAGAGGCTTCACGTTCGTTCAAGGTTGAAACCGGAATTCCGTTCGCCCGTTACGCAGCGATTCGTATTCGTGGCTCGATCATCGACTCCACCCGCAAACGTGACTGGGCGGTTCGTTCGCTCCGTCGCCGCATGCGTGAAATCCACGATGCCGAAGACCGTTTCGAGGTCGCCGCAGGTCGCAAGCCGACCGACGAAGAACTTGTCACGATGCTCAGCATCACCCCTGAGGAACTCCATACCCGTCGCACCGCGGCCATGACCTCGTCGCTGCTGCACCTCGACCAAGAGGACCCCGAGCGCGTATCACTGGGCGAGCGCATCGAAGAACGAAGCGCCCACCGTCTCCCCGAGGAAACACTTTCGAATCGCGAAGTGCTCGGCACACTCACCACATCGATTGATGCCCTCCCCGACCTTCAGCAAGACGTGATTCGGCGTTACTACCTCGAAGGCGAGATGTTGCAGTCAATCGCCGAGTCGATGGGTGTCACCGAAGCCCGCGTGTCACAGATCCGTGCTGAGGCCGTGAACGCCATGCGTTCGTTCTTTGCCACCCTCTACGACCATGTCGAGAAGGTTCCCAGCGATGCTCCAGGTCGGCGCAGCCGCACCACTTACCTCGCCAACCTTGCCGAACAAAGCAACTGGCTGACCCGGTTGGAAGCCCTCGTTGGTGATCCGCAATCCGGAGAGAGCCTCGCCGGCTGACTCAATGAACCAGCGTGCCGACGAGGCTTGCGTCGACTCCGCCGACGAGATCGTCGCGCTTAACCAGAGAACGATCACATCGCTGAGCCTCTGGCTTTCCGAGGCTTCTGAACAGCGATTACGGGCCGCCTCGTTCGACATCTCAGTCGACATCGCCATGTTCGACAAGGTCGAAATCGCCCTCGTCTCCACGAGGACACCAGCCCTACGCGTTCGTTGCGTGATGAACCAACTAGCGAGTGCTGCTACCCCAATAGTTGTCATCTGCCACGCAGGTGGCGAGCACGCTGCAGTCGAATTCATGCGACAAGGCGCCTCCTGCATCGTTGCCGAAGGAAACGAATCGGCACTGCGCTAGATCGTCGACCCTGACGGCACCGGCGACGAACCCCTCGTCACCACGTTTTCTCAACGGCTCGAGGACCACTCAGCCCCGACCTGGTCCCAGCGCGGCGCCGGCGATATTCTCGGCCCAGCCGCCTTCGAGCGCCGATTTGTTCAGAGTGGGCAAGGCGGCCGACTCCCCCGCTTGTGCTGGTTCCGCATCGTGGATCTCGCCCGCACCCTCGGACGGCTCGACCACGAAGCAGAACGCCTCGCTCGTCGCCGTTTGACGCTCCTTTACCAAGGGGTTGTACGTCAGCACCGAGCAGACCTCTTCTCCATGGGCGATGTCGAATTTGCCGTCCTCGGAAATCTCACCATCGAACGGGCCCGAGAACTCGGCCGCCAGCTCGAACAGATCACTTCAGCGTTCTCCCCCGTCGCTGGCGCTCCATTGCGTCTCGCGTTCGGACACGCCGGCACCGAAGTTGCGACCGACCCACAGATTCTCACCGACCTTGCCAAGCGGGCCCTTTCGGCCGCGGAAGGCAACGGCCGCGGCGTTCTCGGCGCTGACGAGTTATCCCAGAACGAAGCAGCAAGAACCGAACTCGACGCTGCGCTCCAGCTGGCTCAGACCGTCGATGAGATCGATGGCCACGAACCAAGCCACAGCAACCGCACGGCTGAAGTCTGTGTCGAACTGGCTCGAGAGCTCGGCTCCGACGAACAGATGACCGCTTGGTCACGCCACCCCGAAGTGGGCGAGCGCTACGCATTGCTTTCGGCCGGGCCTGAGATTGCCTCAATGATCCGACACCATCACGAAAACTGGGATGGATCAGGGTTTCCAGACGGCCTGGCCGGGGAGGACATCCCGCTCGGAGCCCGAATCATCGCCGTGGCCGATGCCTATGACGAGCTGGCCACTGGCGCCAACCGACGCTCGGCAACCGATATCACTTCAGCGCTCAATGAAGCAGCGGACTCTCGCTTCGATCGAACGATCGTCGCCGCAGCCTGCTCGTTGATGCAACCACCCGCCTGACTCAAATCGGACCAACTCAGCGCGAAAAACGACGGCGAGTGTCGTTTTTCGCACCCATTTCGCTGATTTCAGGCTCTTCTCGAGCGATCAGTCGAGGGTGTCTGCAAAGACGGTGACGAGGCGTGGCAACATGATCTGAGCCACGATTACAACAAGCAGCACCGCAGTGGCACGCCAAGCAGCATCGACGAGCGACACTGCCCCGGTGGCCGCCGTGTACGCCAAGATGCCGATGGCAGCAAGGCCCGCATAGGCGGTGGTCTTACGAATGGAGGCCATCAGGTCCTCGGCAGGAGCTCACCGATAGCGAGGGCGGCCTCAAGGGGCGTGGCTCGCAGACCATCGCCGCGGCTGCCAGAGAAATACCCAAGCGTCAGATTGTGCTCGGCGCGGGTTTGCAGCGCAGGCACCACACCGTCGGCACCGGTCCAAGAAACCATGATGGGCTGACGATCAACAAGGCCTTGCCAGCCCTTACCGACCACCACCAGGTGGAACCAGCGGTCACCCTGAACACGCGCCAACCAGGCTCGAGAAGCAGAATCGTCACGCATCTTCAATGAGACGGAACCGCCATACGGGGGAGCGTCGGGGTAGGCGACGGTAGGGATGCCGATGCCCGCAGCAATCTTGTCGGCGCGGGGGCCAGCCAATACTGCCGAACTCGACGGCACCTCTGCGCAGAAACGCTCCGCCGCATGCTGCATCGCAAGGATCCACGTGCCGTCATTGGACGGCAGGTGTGAGGCAGCAGCCTCGATCATCACGTACGGGATACCCAGTCGAGCTAGACGATCAGGCGACCAGAGCACGACACCCGTTTCAGCGGGGGCCTGTGGGGGAGCGATCGACGCTGCGGATGCCGGCGGGGCAGGCTGAGCTGCGCTCCACCTGGGGCATCGCAGGTGCGGTTGGAAGGAGGCCACTCACGGGGGTGGCTGCTGCTGGCGAAATTGGGGTCGTGGGCTCCGGCTCTGTGAACTGGACGGGTGCAATAGGTTGAACAGGAACCGGGTGTTACACAGACGGCGTGAACCAAGGGGCGGGTTCGAATTGCTGGGGAGCGGCAGTCGGGGTTTCTTGAGGAGCCGCGTACTCACGAAGATCGACTTCCGGTGCCGAGTCAGTGGTGACAGAGTCGAGACGAACCTCGCGCAGATCTGGATGCACCTCGCCAGCGAGGAGTGCTGCTTCCATCGGCGAATCGCGTTCGTTCGGCGAAGGCAGGCGGAGTTTGCGTGCCGCAAGTTCCCGGCGAAGCACGCCAGCAAAGTCTTCGGGGCCAGACACGTCGTCGAGCACACGATCCACCGCTGCAGGCGGGCGCGAGTGGACCTGAGCCGTCACCTGGAACAATTCCTTGGTGAAGAATCCATCGAGGCCGCCGCGCTCCACGCGCTGGGCATCGAGAATGCGAGCGTCATCGCCGCGTTGGGCCGAGATGGCCTCCAACGCAGCTTCGGCCGTTGGTGCCTCGACGGTGACGACGGACCCTTGTTGTGCCGAATCGTCGACGACGACGGGCATCTGGTCCAACGGTTCCTTCTTTGCAGTACCCATCATTTTCTCCTCAGTGGCGATCAGTGTGTTGCTGGTGCGCCGGGTGAACCGGAGGCAACTGGCAGGGCGGCGGGGTTCACGACCCCAATTGATGACAGGTCGAGATGATTCGGCAACTCGGTGTAGGCGAGCACTGGGACGTCATGCCCGAGTGCGTCGAGAAGGCGTTTGAGTGGGCGTCGAAGCTGTTGGCCACAGACAAGGGCCCCGCTGCCGGGTCGAGGGAGATGACTGAGAGTCGGCCAGCGGGGGCGGCCCGAGCAACGATCGAGGGTCCAAGAGCAACGCTGGCTTGGGCGACCAGGTCGTCACTGGTTGCTTCGCTCGTCCGTTCGGTCAGGGACTCAACAATTCGTGCGAGATGTCGCACGCTGACACCCTCGTTGAGCAGGTTCTACAGCACGCGATGTAGCAGCCCGAGAGGCACAACGTCGTTGTCGATGTCCTTGACGAGAATCGGATGGTCGTGGCGGAGACCTTCGACGAGTTCCTGGACGTCTTGGCGACCGAGCAAGCGGTCGCCATGAGTCCGAACGAGATGGGCAAGATGGGTCACCACAACCGACGAGCGGTCAACCACGGTCGCCCCGCCAGCCGCAGCCGCGTCGGCCGAGTGGGCTGGCACCCCCCAAGCTGCGGGACCAAACACTGGCTCGACCGTTTCAGTTCCGCCGAGCAGGCGCAGGGCGTCGCCGTCGCCGTCGCCGTCGCCGTCAGGCAGAGCGAGAATCTGGTGGCGAGGCATCACGAAGCCGAGTTCCCGAGCAATCTGTCGGCGTAGACCAGTGACTCTGGCCAGAAGATCACCGCCGCGGGTCTCGTCGACGAGATCGAGCACGTCGTACGCCAGGTGGAGTTCCAAAGTATCGACCCTGATGTCAGCGCAGATGCCAGTCGGGCCGTCGTCGCGGAGTTCGATCACGGGTTCGTCGTCAAGCTCAGCACTGGCAGCCGCCAAACGACTTCCGAGCACCCACATGACAGCGCCGATGCCGAGAAACGGAAGAATCGGCAAACCGGGTAGGAATGCCATACCGGCCAAAACAAGGCCACCGAGACGTAGGGCTCGCCGGGTGGCGAACAGCTGGGCGGCAACTTCGTCGCCCAGGTTCGCATCGCCGTTCACACGGGTAACGAGCAGGCCGGCTGCAACCGAGGTCAGAATCGCCAGCAACTGGCTGACGAGGCCGTCGCCGACGGTCAGGGTTACATAGGTGCTGACAGCCTCGGTCAGGCTCATGCCCTGGCTGAACCCGACGGCGAAGCCTCCGAACAGGTTGATCAACACGATGATGACGCCAGCGATGACATCACCCTTCACAAACTTGGAAGCACCGTCCATTGCACCGTAGAAGTCGGCTTCCTTCGCAACTCGATCTCGTTGGGCGCGTGCCTGATCCTCGTCGATCAGCCCGGCATTGAGATCCGCATCGATGCCCATCGGCTTGCCTGGCAAGGCATCGAGGGTGAATCGTGCTGCGACCTCAGCGACACGGCCAGCACCTTTGGTGACCACCGCAAACTGGATGACGATGAGTATCAGGAACACCACCAGGCCAACAATCACCGAACCGCCGATGACGAAGTCACCGAAGGACGCAATCACTTTGCCGGCGTAGCCGTTGAGAAGAATGAGCCTCGTCGACAACGCATTCAACGACAGGCGAACCAGGGTCATCACCAACAGCAACGACGGAAAGACCGAGAACTGGAGGGTGTCCTCTTCAACATCAACACGGACAGCAGCACCAAGAGACCGACGCGACGACTCAGCATCACGCCACCTTCCGGAGGACACGGCGTCGGTAGACGGCAGCCAGAACGATGGCCACAGCTTCGAAGAGTTCGCTTGGAATGGTCTGTCCAACCTGGCAGCGACGGAACAACGCTCGAGCCAGGGGTACTTCTCGGTGAACAGGAACACCATTGCGGTATGCCTCGGTCCTCATGCGAGCGGCCTTGGCCCCACGACCCTTGGCAAGCACCCGGTTGCGAGACAATTCGATCGCTCGCTGGCGCCGACGGCTGCGCAACATCTGGTCACCCTCGGACTGGCGGACCTCGTCACTAACCTCTTGGCGGGTCATCTTCATCTCGGTCATCAGCTGGCGGCAAGTGACGATGTAGTCGACTATCCCGAGCACCAACACAGCGACGATGGCTCGAAGGAACAGCGTCGACGTCGCTGAACCGAGTCGCACCAGCCAAACATCAAGGCCGTAGATCTCGCCGGACCCGGTTGCGAAATCGCTCACCGGGCCCCACACGACACCAATCACCAAGACCAGCTTCAGAACAACACGCACGAACTCCCAGCCCATGTTGGACGGGCGGTACCGCTGGAGCCCCTACCTTGGGGAGACCCGGGAAAGCTTCGGCTTGACCAGCTTCGGAGCGAAAATCACGCCGGTCTGAGCAACGTTTGAACCCAAGCCAACTACAACGAAAGCCGCGAGCACTGGTGCGAGGGCGACAACGAAGACGCCGGGAACCACGTCGGCAAGAGCACTCTCGCTCAACCCTCCGC
>JBLHLM010000015.1:0-36858 GCA_047618365.1 Candidatus Poriferisodalaceae bacterium
AAAGAAGTTCACGCCGGATATCGATGAGCGAGATGTCGTCGTTGTTTCCGATGAGTTCGTTGAGACCAACCACGATCGTGGCCGGGTTGATGGGGCGCCGGGTTTTCGTAGCCCCGTCAGCAGTCGTGCCGCCGAGGAAGCTGGCTGCGAGGTCGGCGAGGGCATCTGCTGTGCGTTCGGTGAGTGTGCGCCGGACTGGGGCGTTGTTGGGGTCCGGGTCGCAGAGTTGGTCGAACGCTTCGCCCACAACGGTGGTTTGGTCGGTGGTGAGACAGCGGGAGAGCACGGCTTCGACGAGCAGGTCGCCGTATTGGTCGAAGGTTTCCTGTCGACGTTCTGTAGCTACTTCTGCGAGTTCGTCGAGATGCCCGACGGTTGTTTCACCCGCCGGGTGGTCCGACCAGCGAGCGAAGCAGGTCGACTCGCTACGGGTCGGAGCCAGCCAGCAAACCGAGGGCAGTTTCGTTGGATGCGTCTGCGTCCTCTCGATCGAATCCCGCCCCGTTCGTCATGACACAAATTTTCGGCGGGGGTGGGACACCGAAAACGAGCGATCGTCAGGCCCTCAACAAGCGGGCCAGTCGCTTGAGGCGTTGATGAGCTAGCGAACCTGAAGCAGGTCGACGATCAACACGAGTGGGGTGTTCTGCTGGGTGACCGGGCCGGAACCTGTCTCGCCGAGGATCCGGTGTCGAAGTCATCGAGGTTGACCGACCCGATCGTCCGCAGCGTCGCAGCGACGGCAAAACTGATGTGCTCGGCGCCGTAGCCGTTGTTGGTGGCCGGGCATCAAACCTGGTCAAGGTGACCGAAGGGCCAACCGAGGCAATACGAGCGATCGAGGTCGTGTCTCACTCCGCGGTCAAGGACCGGACTCGAGCCGCGAACCAGTTCCACTCGCTGGTGGTCACAGCCCCAGTCATGCTGCAGGAATCGCTACGCAATCTGTCGTTAGTTCAACAACTGCGCCGAGCTCGCCGGTTCCGCAGTAATGACGATGTGGTCGAACATCACGCCCGTCAGGCCCTCAAGGCTCTATCTGTTCGGATTGGTTTCCTCGACGACCAGATCGCCGATCTCAAGGCCACGATGAACACCCTCGCCGCCCAAGCAACACCAGCCGTCACCGACTGAACCGCGGCGGCGACCGGCGAGCAAACCATTCCCGGCAACGAACTCAGCAGGCTCCGCAACACCAAGAACGTCACCCTCACCACAACCGCGATCGGCCTCGGACGAACCCCCAACGTCATCTCACGTCTCGAACGAGGCCTCACCCACCTCACCAACCTCGACCACCAACAACACGACTGGCTCACCTAACAACCCGATTGACGTCTATAGAAGCTTCACCGAACTCGCCGGAATGTCACACCTTCTGACCCTCAAGTGATTGGTTCTGAGTCGGGAATTTCGGCTGCGTCTCCAACCGAGAAACTGCCATCGGACAGCACCCGACAGATCACGCCGCCCCGACGCCGGAGGGCAGCCCGCGCCCCTTCGGCTACTTCGAAGTCCATGATCCGACAGGGCGCCGCATTACGAACCACTTCGAGTTCGACCTCGCCGAGCTGCAGCCGGGTTCCGGGCTTTCTGGGGAGTTCGCCGCCCGTGACTGTGACGTTGCGGCGGGTCAAACCGCGGTCGATGGGTGCACCGAGTCGTTCCGAAGCCTCGGCCAACTCGCCCTCGGACTGGATCGAGACATGGCGGTGGCGTGTTCCTTCGTAGCGATCACCGACGATGCCGCGTCCGGCTGTGACTTGGGCCGACTCGACTTCGCGCATCGGGAGCTTCGTCGCGAGGGCAATGTGGATCGATGTGATGACGCGTGGAATGACGTCTGCTGACACTGGGAACTCACTTCGGTTGACGTTCAGGCTGTTGACAGGAAGTGCAGTGCACACTGTTGCCATGCGCATTCTTGTGGTCGAGGACGAGGAAGGCATCGCGTCGTCGCTCAAGACTGGTCTCGAGGCCGACGGGTTCGCCGTCGACATTGCCACGACCGGCATCGACGGCCTGTGGATGGCCCAAAACAATCCTTACGCGGTGGTTGTTCTCGACATCATGTTGCCCGGCCTCAACGGCTACCTGGTCTGCAAGCAGCTTCGGGACGACGACAACTGGACGCCAATCCTGATGCTGACGGCCAAGGATGGAGATCTCGATGAGGCGGAGGGGCTTGAAACCGGCGCCGACGACTACCTCACGAAACCGTTCAGCTATGTGGTGTTGCTGGCGCGTATCCGATCTCTGATCAGGCGCAGCGGGGTCACGCCAACGAACGACGAACTGGTCGTCGCTGATCTACGTCTCGATGTGTCGCGGCATCAGGCCTGGAGAGGCGACAGTGAGGTTCGACTGTCGCCACGGGCCATGTCGGTGCTCGAATTCCTCATGCGCAACGCCGGACGGGTCGTCTCCAAAGAGGAAATCCTGCGCAACGTCTGGGACGACGCCTTCGATGGCGACCCAAACATCGTCGAGGTGTATGCCAGTCGGATCCGTCAAGCGATCGATGCCGCCTTCGAACGCAAGGCACTCCAGACCGTGCGAGGCGTCGGCTATCGCTTGGCCGAAGACGGCGGATGATGGGTCGGCTTTCGCTCAGGGCCCGAACAACTGTCTTGGCAGTGCTGGTGTTTGGGGCGGCAGCAGTCGCGGCGGGCTACCTGCTCATCACGGTGATGTACGACGCGCTCGTTGCCGAGGTCGATCGGTCCGTGAGTAGCCGGGCGGCAGATATTGGCGCCCAAGTGATCAGCGACAACGAAGAGATTGTGCTCGGGGCAGGGCTTGGTGCTGACACGTTCGCCATGGTGTTCACCACCGAGGGATTGGTGTACGACAGCACCGATCCGACTGTGGAACCACCAGAGGTCTTCGTGACCATCAAAGGGCTCGGCGAAACGTTCGATGCTGACCTTCGTTCGGCGGGGACGTTCGGTTCGGACAACCTGCGCGCAACGGCGATCGTCGTCGATTTTGACGACTGGCAGGACGGAGCGGCCGTGGTCGGCGAAACGAATGGGCCGCTGGCCCCTGATGACTTCATCATCTATGTCGGCACGAGCCGCGACGGTGTCGATCGGACCGTTGACGCGGCGGTGCGGAGCGTCCTGATTGTCGGCCCGATATTGATCGCGCTCGTAGGGATCTTGACTTGGTTCTTTGCCGGAAGGGCTCTGCGGCCCGTCGCGGCGATACGCGCCGAGGTCGACGACATCTCAGCGACCGGGCTACACCGCCGAGTTCCACAACCGCCATCGGGTGACGAGATCGCCCGGCTCGCCAGCACGATGAACAGAATGTTGGGCAGACTCGAAGCAGCCAGCACCCAACAGCGACAGTTCGTTTCTGATGCCTCACATGAGTTGAGGAGTCCGCTCGCTGCCATGCAGGCCCGGCTTGATGTCGCAGTTCGCCACGGTGACACCAACGATTGGCACGACACGGCGGAGAGTCTGCGGGCAGACGTTGGGCGTATGCACAAGCTGGTGGAGGATCTGCTGGTGCTGGCTCGACGGGACGGCTCCGATGGATCAGACGCGCTCGGGTCGAGATCGCTTGTTGATCTCGACGACCTCGTGTTTGCTGTCGCCAGTTCGGCCGCCGACGGCGCACAGATCGACGTGTCGCAGGTTTCTGCCGGCCTCGTAGACGGAAGCGCAGATGCGCTTCGGCGAGTGGTCCAGAACCTCATCGACAACGCGGTTCGTCACGCCGAGGAGACCGTCGTTGTTCGGCTAGACGAACGCGATGGCGACGTGGTTCTGCTGGTGGACGACGATGGCGCTGGTATCGCCGAAGATCAGCGCGACTACATCTTCGAGCGATTCGTACGCCTCGACGAGGCCCGCTCCCGTGATAGCGGAGGTAGCGGCCTTGGCCTCGCGATTAGCCGCGAGATCGTCCTCGCCCATGGCGGCACGTTGCGTGCGTCCGCGGCACCGTCAGGTGGCGCGAGGTTTGAGCTTGTTCTCCCCGCCGCCAGTGCCGACGGATAGAGCCTCTAGCCGAGGCGGGACTTCACCAGCTCCGCAACAATGCGACCGTCTGCCCGGCCTGCCACGAGAGCGTTGGCTGCCTTCATTGCTTGGCCCATTTCTTTCATGGTGCTGAACCCGCCGTCGGCGATGGCTTGGTCGACGAGGGCGGCGACAGCAGCCTCGTCCAGCTGCTCGGGAAGGTAGCGCTCGATGACTTCGAGCTGAGCTCGCTCTTCGGCTGCTTTCTCGGGACGATCACCAACGTCGAACGCTTCGGCCGCCTCAACTCGCCGCTTGGCCTGGGCTTTCATGACCTTCTCGACTCCAGCGTCGTCAAGAGTCGTGGCTTCGGCGCCGGAGACCTCGGCCTCCTGCACTGCTGCGATGATGGAGCGAAGGGTCGTCATGGCCACGGCGTCGCGTGCCTTCATGGCGGTCTTCAGGTCGGTGCGGATCGTCTCGATCAAACTCATCACTCCATTGAACCAGTCGTCCGCCGCTGACCGGCCGCTGTTTCAACGAATCGGTTTCTAAACACACATTCCTGAACACGGTGTTCAGGGTCGTTCAGGAAGACGACAGCCGAGTCGCTCATCGTCGTGGATGTCCACCACGAACAGGGAGCTTGGACATGACGAACCAACCGAATCGCAGTCACACCCGACGCCGAGCCGGACGCCTCACGGCCCTGCTCGTATCCGTCGGCTTGGCGGGCGGGGCAACTGTGCTTGGAGCTGCGCCAGGTGGGGCCGTGGTCGGCGGTTCGCCGGCCAACGCCGGTGAACATCCTTGGCAGCTGTCGCTGCAGGATGGCCAAGGTCACTTCTGTGGCGGCACCATCGTGTCGCCGACGGTGATCGTGACAGCCGCCCACTGCACCGAGGGCCTCGCTGCAGGGAACATCACCGTGCGAGCTGGTGTCACGGACTCGAACAATCCGAACGGACAAGATCGTCCGGTCGCTTCGGTGATTGAACACTCGGCTTACGCGCAGTCAGACGCCAGTGACATAGCGATGTTGGTTTTGGCACAACCACTCGACCTGGCTGGACCGGTGCAGGCGATTGGGACGGCATCCGCCGCCGATCTGGCGGGTGCCTCACTGGCTGTCGTGAGCGGATGGGGAACCACCTCAGAAACAGCGGAGGACGCGCCGGCCAACCTCCTCGATGCGACCGTTCTGCTCGTCGGGGATGAGGTCTGCCAACGCCAACTTGGCAGCGAAGGGGGCATCAGCCCGTCGACTGAGACGTGCGCCGGCGGGACGGGAACCGACTCTTGCTACGGCGACAGTGGCGGACCACTAGTGATCAAGGGTCAGGGCGGGGCGCCGAAGTTGGCTGGTGTCGTCAGCTGGGGAGTGGAGTGCGGTGCCGACACGCCTGGCGTGTACGCCGAGGTGCCAGCGTTCCAGGACTGGATTGCGCAGCGGGTGGCCGACCCATCTGGTGCGGTCCCAGAACGCCAGGAACCTTCCGACGATGGCTTCCAAGATGACTTCGACTTCGACAACAAATTTGAAGACGACTCTGACTGGGATGCCGATGCGGACTGGGGCAACGACTTCTCCAATGACGGCTTCTCCAATGACGACTGCGACGAGTTCCACGACGCAGCCTGAGAAGTCCAGGCAGTTTCGAGTGTGATGGGGCGGGCCTCTTGGCCCGTCCCAATTCTCTGGGTGGGGGTGTACCCATCAGAGCCGATAGTGGCTCTAGCCTCGGAACGACCCCACCGGCAACGAGGCCATGACCACACCCGTCGAAACAGCGACCGACCAAGCGCGGAATCCGCCTCCACCGCACAGTCACGATGAAGAGCGCTCGGCCCGCGAGATTGCCCGGCTCATGGCGGCGCAGGGCAAGTTCTCCCTGACGGAACGGCGTCGGATTCTTGCCGTTCTGCTGCCGCCTCAGAATCGCCGGACGGTCGTCAGGTTCGCCATCATGATGGCGCTGTCGGTTGCTGTCGCTGTTATGGGGCTGAGCGCCAACTCTTCCGCTGTTGTCATTGGCGCGATGCTCATCGCCCCACTGATGACTCCCATTCTCACCTTCGCCGCGGCGGTCGGTCTTGGCTTGCCCAGACGTGCGGGGCAGGCGCTGTTCCTCGTGCTGTTGGGAAGCTTGGGGGCGATTGGGTTTGCCGTCTTGTTGTCGTTCATCCTGCCCGAGGTGATGCTCGGCACAGAGATTCTCGGTCGCACCAGTCCCGATGTGCGCGACCTGATTGTCGCGATTGCTGCGGGCGCCGCAGGCGCCTACGCCACAGCGAGGGAGGATGCCTCGGCTGCTCTTCCTGGGGTTGCAGTGGCAGTGGCGCTCGTTCCGCCGTTGGCAACGACGGGCATAGTCCTTCAAGAGGGCCGAATGGATTTGGCCGAGGGGTCGCTGCTGCTGTTCCTAGTGAATCTGCTGGCGATCATCGTGTCGGCGTTGCTTGTCTTCTTCCTCACTGGCGTCGTTCCGACCATCCGGCTCTGCCTTCGCAGTCGGAAGCTGTCGTTCACCGTTGTTGGAGTTGTCGCCGCAATGTTCATGATTGGCTACCCACTGACCGCTCGGTCTGTGGCGTCGGCTCGGGACTCACAGGCCCGCAACGATGTGTTGTTGGCGGTTGAGCGATGGTTGGGTCCAGCGAGCCTCGAGGTCGATGATCTAGAGGTGGTAGGACAGGTGGTCACCTTGGCGCTCGTTGGGCCTGATCAGCCGCCGGACGCCTACCAGCTCGCGGTTGCGCTCACCGATGAGATCGGTCCCGAGGCTGAAGTTGTTGTTCGTTGGGCTCAACGTGATCAGGGCGTTTTCCGCGCAGACGCACCGCCGAGCAACGAGGTGTCTCCAGAGGAGGCAGCGAAGGAACCTGTGGAGCGCTGGTTGGCAGCGGCGAGTGCCGACGGGACTCGCTTCGAGCTGGTGGAGATCCTCAGCAACGGCGACGCGGTCGAGGTTGTGGTTGCGGGCCCGACCCCGCCCCCTGGTTCGCGCACGCTGGCTGACGAGGTGGCGGGCAATCTGGGTCGGCCGGTCACGGTCACTGTGCGCTGGCTGCAACAACTCGCGATCGATGGTTCGTCCATCACTCCACAGCAGAGAATCGAGCGGCTAACCGAGGCCTGGGTGGGTTCTCGTACTGACATTCGAGTGCTCGACATTCGGGTGACGGCGGCAAGTGTCTCCGTCGACCTCGCCACCGACGGGATTCCTTTGGGGCTCAACGCACTCGAACGGTTGGCGTCGGCGAATGCGTCTGATGTGCCGGTGGTGATTCGAACGGTTCCGCTCACCACCGTGGAGGCAACGCCCGACAATCCAGCACAACCGTCGCTCGACTGACCGGTACCTGGCGGTCTGGTGTCAGGCAGGGTGGGTGACGGTGACGGCGAAGTCGAGACCCTCAAGGGTCTGGCTCCAACCCGTAAGCGTCAGGACGCCTTGGAGTTCGGCGTCGTCGAGCTGAACAAGGAGCTCAACTGTTTCGTCGGGGGCCACCGTCGCTGTGCCCCAGGAATTGATGACCGAAACCGCTGGCCCCACCGGGGCCTGGTACGAGCCGGCGAACGGGAACAGCTCGAAGTCTGAGTCAGTGCTATTCGTGACAGTGATCACGATCGTCAGCGAGTCGCTGGCGCCAGACCGATATCCGCTCGCGGCAGCGACGCTGATTCCTTCAACTCGCACAGGCGGCCCGCCAGCGACGACACGATCGGCGATAGCGAAGCCCTCGATGTTGAATGTGGTGATGAGTCCGTCGGCATCAACCTCGAACTGTTCAAGGGTTGAACACGTTGCTGCTTGCTCAGGAGACGCCGCGATGGAACAAATCCGGTATCCGTCTGTGCCGACTCGAGCGGCGCTTCCGGGGTTGGCGCTTCCGAGGATCTGTCTGGCTGCGGTCTGGTGTTCGGCGTAGGACCTGGCGGGACTCGCCGGGGCGGTCGCGGTGATGAGCTCTTCCTCCCGTTCGGGGTCCCTAGCAGCCAGCGCTGCAACAAAGCGGTCGGTCGCTGGTTCTTTGAGGGGCGGTTCGGTCGTGGTTGGGGTCAACGTCGTGGATGGAGCTGGTTGAGTCGTGGTCGTGGCGCCGTCATCGCCACCGCGACCAACTGCAAAAAGCAGGGCGAGAACGACGATGAGCGCAATGCCGCCGAGCAGAATCACGATCGGTGGGATTCGGTCGCCTCCGCTGTTGTTCGATGCAGGCGTTGAAGATCGTCGCGGTCGGGTGGGTGATGTCACGTGTGGGCGGCCTGGGCTGGTGTGCGGGAGGCGCAATTCTGGCAGCTCGCCAGCGGCAGTAGGGTGCGGTCCATGAAGTCACGATGTAATCCAGCGCGAGTCCTAGTTCTTGCGGTCACATCCGCGGTCGTGTCCATGGCGATCGTGATGATGCCCGGCATCGCTGGCGCCCAGTCGTCCGGCGAGATCGATGCCATTGCCAACGAGCTGGCCGACGGTGTTTACGTCGAACTCGGGAGTGAAGGATCTGAGGACGAGCTGGCTCGTGTCGTCAGGAACGCCCGTTCTGTTGGTTTGGAACTGTCGATCGTGAGTCTGGCAACGAGTCCACCAGCCGAAGCCTTGGCGAGCACTTTGCGAGACCGGGTCGGTGGCGCAGTGTTGGTGATCACCCCAGCCGAGATTGCCGCCTCCAGCGCCGATCATTCTGACGCCGCGGTGAACAATGCGGTGAACGACTCGTTCGATCAGTTCGACAACAGCGTGACCTCGGGAGCTGAAACCTTCGCCTCGTCGCTGGCCGGGTCAGCGACGGGACCCGCCGAGTCGAACACCACGCCTACCTCTACCTCCACGTCTACCTCGGGAAGTACTTCTAGCTCGGGTGGTGGCGGCGCCGGCGTTCTGATCTTCCTGCTCGTGGTTGTTGGTGGAATCGTCGGGATGGTCCTGTTTGTCCGATCGAAGAACCGTAAGAAGGTCAAGTCCGAAATGGCGGTTCGGCGCGAAGAAGTCACCGAAGAGCTTGGAGTTCTCGGAGGCGAGATCTACGACATGGCCGACACGGTCGCGGTCAAAGACATCGACAAGGCCACGGAACACTTTCGCGAGGGCAACGAGCAGTATCTACAGTTGCAGGACGACCTCGACAAGGCCACCACCCTGTGGGAAATCACCAAGATCGACTATGCCGCCGATACCGCTGCATGGCACCTTGACATGGCCGAAGCGATCATCAATGGCGACAAGCTGCCAGATGAGCCGGATCGCCCTGATTTGCGAGTCTCGCGCCCTCCGGATCCGAATCTTCCGAAACCGCCCCGCGCCGAAACGCCGCCGAGCCCTCGGGTCGAACCACGCCAGCGACGCCGTAGCGATTGGAACGCGCCGCGCACTCGCGGTGGCGGCCTGTCCGGCGGACTTGGAAATCTGATCACCGGCGTGTTGGTCGGTAGCGTGCTACGTGGTGGTGGGCAATCCGGCGGCGGTCGACGTGCTCCGCGCGGCTGGTCTGGCGGCGGGAACCTGGGTGGTGGTCGCAGCAGTGGCGGTCTCGGGGGGCCGAGTCGCGGTGGCGGAAGCGCATCGCGTTCGCGTGGCGGCGGGGGCAGCGCCTCGCGTCGACGCTGACGACCTAGCATGTGCGCGTCGGCGGCCCCGATTGAGGCCGCATAGAGAGGACAGTCACATGTTCAAACGCATCGTCGGGTATATCCGCACGTGGTTCCGCCGCACGGCTGAGAACGCCATGGATCCCGAGATCGAGATCGAGCAGGCCATCGATGAGGCCCGCAAGCAAGACCAGCGCCTGCGTAGCCAGGCCGCCAAAGTTATTGCTCATCGAACCAAGCTCGAAGAACGCATCGAACGTCAGGTCGATACCGTCGCCGACTCGCGGGAGATGGCCAAGCAGGCGCTGCTGCGGGCTGAGAAGGCAAAATCAGAAGGCGACGACGCCGGTCTCACCAAGTGGATGAACTCGGCCTCAAGTTTGGCTATGAAACTTCAGGCGTCTGAGAACAATGTCGAGAGCCTCAAAGAGCAGTACGAGATCGCTATCTCTCAGAGTGACGAGGCCAAACGCGCTGTCGAGCAGAATGCCATGCGCGTACAAGAGCTCGCCGCCAAGCGGATGGAACTGGTTGGCAAGCTCGAGCAGGCCAAGATGCAGGAAGCGGTCAACGGGGCAATGGAGTCTCTGAACGCCGCAGTTGAACACGACGCCCCGTCCCTCAGTCGCGTCGAGGACAAGATCGGCGATCGCCTCGCAATAGCGAAGGCCAACTCCGAGCTGCGCAGCGCTACCCCCGAGGGTGCCGAATCAGAGCTTCGTGAAGCAGTCTCGCTGGCACGAGCTGACGACAAGCTCGCAGAACTGCGCGCCGAGCTGGGCCTCGGCTCAATCGAAGCCGACATCGCTCCCGAGCTCGAAGCCTGATCGATTTGACGTTCAGGCTTTGGCGAACTCCGCTAGGGCCTGAACGGTCGTGCGTTTCCGTACGAACGGGTCGTCGCTGACGGCCCGTAACCAGTCCGGCTCAGAGACCGACGCCACCGAGATTGGCGAGTCCAGCCGGCTCTTCTTGTTCGCTTCGTGCACGAACTCAATGACGTAGTCGGCAGGGCGAGTGTCCCGCGCCAGCTCGACCAGTGCCCATGGATCGGGTGCAACTGCCTCCGATGTTGGCGGAGCGACGATTGTCGCCGACGTTGGCCCCGAGCCGCCACCGGCGAGGCCGGGGCCATCAGCGATGATCGCTCCCACGACGAGATCGGGTCGGGCGCCGGAAAGCAGCAGGCCGATGTATCCGCCGAGACCGCGGCCGAGGATCGTTACCTCGCCAAGTTCGGCCAGAGCACGATCGGCGTCGCTCATCAACAGTTCGCAGGTGTAGCCGCCGCCGACGGGAACGGTCGATTCGCCGTGACCGGTGAAGTCGAGTCCGTACACCGGGCCCGGCCAGGTGTCGGTTGAGCTAGGTGCGACAAGCGGGGTCTGTTCGCCGAGACCGTGCAGTAACAACAGCGGTCGACCGACTCCGTCACGGAGCTTGTGTAACGCGAGCTGGGTCTTTACATGGATGAGGATCTGGGTTGAGCGCTTGGGCGAACTGGTTGATGTCATGGCTGACCTCCAGGTCCGCCGATTCTTCGCTCGAGAAAGTCGAGGGTGAGGTCAGCGACCGGCCGCGGTTTTTCGATATGAACGAAGTGGCCAGTGTCGATGGCGTGGAACTCGGCTCCGTCGGGCAAGATGCCATCGACGTCGTCAGCAGTCGTACCCCAGCCCATTTCCTCCGCCTCCATACCGATGATGCCGAGGAACGGGACGCTCAGCCCGGCCATACGGGCCACGCTCCACTGGGGGCGCCACGGGCCAAAACCGCCGAACCGCATCGAAGGATCGAGCTTCCAACGCCAGCCGTCCTCATCGTGGCGTGCCCCAACAGTCACGAGGTATCTCAACCACTCGATGGGGAGGCGTGGGTTCATGCGGCGGCGGCGCTGAGCCAGGCCGTCGAGGGTGTCGGGCTTACGGGGCCGAGTTGCGGAACCGCGACGATGATCGAGCCAGCTACTCATGTCCTCGGACATCGTGCGGCTGCGGTTGCGGTCGTTGATGTCGGGAACTGTTCGAAATGACGGCACACCGTCGAGGTTGATCACTGCGCTCACCCGGTGGGGCAAAGCGTCGGCGACCTGCAAGACAAGGCCGCCGCCCTTGCTGTGACCAAGCAGCGGTATCGGCCTGTCGGTGACATGGTTCAGCACCGCGGCCATGTCTCGAACGTCGGCATCCCAGGTGTACAGCGGAGAATGATCGCTGTTGCCATGACCTCGCTGGTCCCACGAAACGACCCGCCAGCCGGCATCAGCGAGGAGTGGAGCGAAGCAGTCGTAGGTACCGGCGAAGTCGAACCCGCCATGGGCGAGCAGGAGCGGTGGCGCATCTGCGTCGCCCCATTCGATGACGGACAAACCAATGCCATGGCTGTCGACTCGGGTCATGCGGTCGGGACGTCGAGCTCCGGGGAATGATCGGGCGTCGGCAACCTCGTCGGAGGCCGACGTCTCGTCCGGTCCGAGATTCACAGGATTCTCTTGAGCGACGGGATCTGGTTTGGTCATGCGCTGTATGCGCCCTGCACTTCGAAGATTCGGCGGGGATTGTCCCGCAACATGATGTCGATCTGAGCTTCGGTGACACCTGCCTCGAGCAGCAAGGGAATCACGTCGTTGCTGATGTGCAGGTACGTCCAGTGTTCGCGCCCAGCTGGGGGCATCTCGCCAGGAACCCAGTCGAGGTAACACGAGGCGTCATGGCTTAACACGAGCCGCTCAGCGTGGCCTCGTCGGCAGAGTTCCGCCACAACACTCACCCTCGTTGGAGTGTCCAGCAACGCATCAATACCGAAACGGTCCATGCCGAGGTAGCTGCCGGCCTCAAGCAGTTTCTCGAGGTAGTCGAGGTCGTCGGTGTCTCCGCAGTGGCCAATAATGACCCGGCTGAGGTCGACCCCTTCCTGTCGGAAGATTTCTTGCTGAGCGAGACCGCTCTCGGACCTGGCGTGGGTATGGGTCGTGATTGGCACGCCGGTCCTGCGATGGGCATCAGCAACAGCGCGGAGCACTCGCTCTACGTCGGGCGTCACTCCCGGTAAGTCAGTCGCGCACTTGAGCACTGCTGCCTTCACACCGGTGTCGGCGATGCCCTGGGTGATGTCCCGGACAAAGTTGTCGGCCATTGGGTCACCGCCATCGATGCCCATACCCGGCACTCGACGTTGGAAGTAGAACGGCAGATTGTCGAACGTGTATAGGCCCGTTGCAGCCAGGATGTGCAGCTCGAGTTGCTGAGCGATCTTGGCAATGCGAGGGATGTATCGCCCTAGTCCGAGCGCGGTTGGGTCGAGGATCGAATCGATTCCGGCCGCTTTGAGCTCGGTCAGGCGTTGCACCGCATCGGCGATGCGATCTTCTTCCTTGCCCCAGGCCTCGGGATAGTTCTGCTGATACTCAGGCGACAATACGAACACGTGCTCGTGCATCAGCACCCGCCCGAGATTGGCCGTGTCGATCGGACCCTTGACGGTTTCGACGGTAGCCATGGCGCGACCTATGCGAGGCCTGCGTTGATGGCGGCGGCGATGGCCGTGGAGCCAGTCTGAATCGCTGCGACCCCGTCGGCATCGAGCGATGCGAACGCTGTACCGCAGATTCGATTCGTCATCTCTTCGGCGGCGGCCTTTGCCGCGGTCTCCACAGCGGTGACAGGTGCCGGGTCGTCGGACCAGCCAAAGGTCGCGTAGTCGTCAGGGCGTTTCATGAAGTGAGCGCGCTGTGGGGTGAGGCCATTGGCCAAGAGCGCCACAAGGTGCGCGCTGCCCCTGTATTCACGAAGGGAGGCACCAAGCTGCATTGCCTTGGCGGGAAGATCGTCGGCAAGAGGTTCGGCGTTGAGGCCTGCGAACAGAGCAAGGGCGCCCGCCTCGGTATTGGCGAGAACATGCTCGGCTGCTGCGCAGAAATCGGTGAGGCCGTCGACGTCAGAGAGCTGGAGGCGGCCCTGCTGCTGGCAACAGGCGACGTACTCGCGGCCGGCCTCGCGGGCTGCGATCTTTTCGAGCGCTGTGTCCCAACGTCCTGTCAGCATCGCTGGGTTGAAGTAGCCAAATGCGCTGGCGACGATGGCGCCGTTTACATCCCCAAGCACGCCGCCGCGTCCGGCGACGTAGAAGCGGAAGCCATCGAGTCCCAGTTCCTTGCCGCGGGCCAGGGTCTCGGGCTTGAAGTAGAAGCCCGGTCCGACGACCGCGAGCTTTTCGCCGACTTCGGCTGCGATTTGTTCAGATGTCATGTTTTTCCTCTCATAGGACCTCGTCAGGTTGCCATGCATCGGAGCGCAGCACAGAAAATTGGGTGTAACTAGTGTCGGGTAGAGCGACTGGATGCGGGGATCGACATGAAGTTCGGGCTGTTCAATATCAACATGGGTATCGGGGCTGACCCCGACAACATGCTGCGGCTAGCTCAGACAGCCGAGGCAGCTGGCTTCGACTCGGTCTGGACTGGAGAACACGTTGTGCTTCCGGACCCCCAAGTGGCGCCGTCTCCGCTGCCGCCCGAAGGTCTCATGCTTGATCCCGCCGTTGCTCTTGCTCACATCGCTGCCGTGACTGACGAGATCAGGCTGGGAACCGGGATCATTATCCTTCCTCAGCGCAATCCGCTGGTGCTCGCCAAGGAACTGGCGTCGGTCGACGTGGTCTCCAAAGGTCGGCTGATGTTCGGAGTTGGCGTTGGCTACCTCGAACCCGAGTTCGCCGCGCTCGGAATCCCGTTCGATGACCGTGCCCCTCGGACGGTGGAGTACATCGAAGCAATGAGGGCCGTCTGGGAGATGGACAAGCCGGAGTATCACGGCGAGTTCGTCGACTTCGCTGGGATTCAGGCCAACCCACGCCCGGTCCAGAACCCGTCGCCACCAGTCGTGATGGGAGGGCATTCGGCGCCTGCGTACCGTCGTGCCGTCACCATGTGCGAGGGCTGGTACGGCTTCGCTCTCGACGTGGACGGGACCCGGGCGTGTGTCGAAGGCTTGGCGACTGCGGCCGCACGGAACGAGCGGCCTGACCGATTCGGGACACTCGAGATCAGCGTCACGCCCCGCAAGCGACCCACTCCTGAGCTGGTTGCCCAGCTTGAAGAGTTGGGGGTCGACCGGATGATCCTGTTGCCCCGAGGCGAAACGGTCGAGGAATGGCTCGGCTTCGTCGAAGACGTGGCCTCAACTCTGATCGCCTAACTCTTAATCCGCAGGTTCCGGGTTCGAGTCCCAGTAGGTCTACCACCAGAGACCCCAGGTCAGGCCCGAACCGCCATGCCAGGGGTTGAGGATGACCTTCTGCAGCGCGACCTGGTTCTTCTGGAGGAGGCTGACTGCAGCTCCGTGCGGAGATCGCCGCGTTCGCGAGCGATCCTGTGAAGGCGCAGTTCGAGGGGCTGTTGGCCCTCCACAACCGCCCGAAGCGATGCGGCAACTCTGAGAGACGTCGCTCGACATAAATCAAGAGGGATTCCGGCGCCGATCCGGTGCTCCGAGAAGGCCGCCAAGGCGAGCTTCAATCCAGCTGAGTGCGGACCATTGATATCAAACCCTTGCAAAACGCATTGGTTTGATATCCTGTAACCCGTGAGGAACGAGTCGGTGAGCCCAAGCCAACTTCCGGACTGGCTCTTGAGCCGCGGTCGACACTTCGTGACCACCGCAGAGGTCGCGGAGCTGGTCGGGGTTGACGAACCGAAGGTCCACCTCAGCCTGCAACGTCCCCGCGAGGCACGCAAGATCGTTTCTGTGACGAAGGGAGGGTGGGTTCCCGTACCACCGGAATACCGCCAAGCTGGGGCCCCGCCACCGATCCACTACATCGACCCCCTCATGCGACATCTCGACCATCCCTACTACGTCGGGTTCCTGTCATCCGCCCGAATCCATGGCGCCTCCCACCAAGTGCCGATGGTGTTCCAAGTCGTCACGCCGGCTCTCCTGCGGGACCGACGAATCGGCGCAAGCCGTGTCCAGTTCATCCGTCGCGCGGCTACGGCTGACCGGCCCGTGCTGGAGCATAAGGTCGAAACGGGTCGCGTCACGGTCGCGACCCCGGAGACGACCGTCTTGGACATCATTGAAGCCCCCGATCTCGCTGCCGGACTCGGCAACGTCGGCAATGTTGTGGGAGAACTCGTGCTGGAGGAACTGGTCAATGGTGCTCGTCTCACCGATGCCGCTGTCGACTACCCGGCGACCGTGGCGCAGCGCGCCGGCTGGATGATCGAGTTCATGGCAGCCGAAGTCGGAGCGACGGTCGAACTCGACGACCTGGCGGAGCTGGTGGCTGAGCGGGAGTACACGGTGCTCGACCCGCGGGCTGCGGCCGATGGTCGACGCGATCGGCGGTGGCGCTTGTGTGTGAACACCGAAGTGGAGCACGACCTGTGATCACCCAGGCCGACGTCCGACACTGGCGAAGCGAGGTGCTATGGACCGATCCCGACAACGTCGAACAGGACCTTGTCCTGTCACGGCTCATAGTCGAGATCGCGAGCCATCCTCTACTGGGAGACGAACTCGTGTTCCGCGGGGGCACGTGCTTCCACAAGCTCTGGCTCGATCGCCCATGGCGCTACAGCGAGGATCTCGACTACGTGCGCCGGAGCGCTGGAGGAGTTGGCCACATACTCGACGCGATTCGTGAGATCGCTGACGAGGTCGGATTCGACCGCGTGCAGACCGACGTCCGACGCCACCCGAAGGCTCGACTCGACCTTCATCAGCGGGAACCGGATGAGGGTCAAGGTCGAGATGAACACGTTCGAACGCTCTCCAGCACGACCGACCGTGACTCGCCACTACGTCGTCGACTCGCCGTGGTTCAGCGGAGCGGCCGACGTCGCGACCTTCACGCTCGAGGAACTCATCGCGACCAAGATCCGGGCGTTGTATCAGCGTCGGAAGGGCCGGGATCTCTTCGATCTCTGGCTCGCCGTGTCAGAAGCCGGAGCTTCGCCAGATGGCATTGCAGAGTGTTTCCTGCCGTACCGACCGGATGGGTGGACCGCTGGACTTGCGCTCGGCAATCTGGCAGCGAAGCTCAAGGACTCTCGATTCACACATGACCTTGCCGCACTTGTCCCGAGATCGCGACGGGCCTGATAGAGGCCGCGGGCTAGCCGATCGATCTCACCGCCTCTTCGCATCTGGGCGAGTCGTCGATCAGAGGTCCCGTGGGCAGTGGCGTCCGCCCTAGATCGTCGCCGACGGAACTCTGCCTCAAGGCAGAGACGTTTCACGACGATGACACGCGGGTATGCGCATCGTTGACGGCTTGCGCCGTTTTGGCCTTCTCGAGATTGAGCTCGGCACCCGCGAGGTCCGCTTCGATTCGGCCCCGGTCGCGCTCACCCGGCTGGAGTTTGATCTGGTCGAGGCGCTGACTCGCCAACATGATCGGGTGTGGAGTCGCCCGACGCTCATGGAGCAGGTCTGGGGCCTCGACTGGCTGGGGGACGGTCACACGATCGAGGTCCACGTTGCCAACCTGCGACGCAAGATCGATCGCAATGGTGCGCGACATGTGCAGACGGTGCGAGGAATTGGTTACCGCTGGGCGATTCCGCCGTCCTGAGCCCAGCGACCGGCACACTGTCGGCCATGGACCGCGCTCTTCAGCTTCCTGAACTTCCTATCATCGGGTCGCTCGATGAGATCGAGGCCGCCCTTTCCTCGGCCGGCGCTGCTGTTCTTCAGGCCGAGCCTGGAGCGGGCAAGACAACAATCGTGCCGCTGCACCTCCTCGGAGCCGACTGGCTCGGCGATCAGCGCATTGTGATGTTGGAGCCTCGGCGAGTAGCAGCACGAGCCGCCGCGACCCGTATGGCCTCGCTACTCGGCGAAGACGTGGGCGCGACCGTCGGCTTCCGAACTCGTGATGAGCGCCGTGTATCTCGCGACACTCGGATCGAAGTCGTGACCGAGGGCATGTTGACCCGATCGCTTCAACGGGACCCGGAACTGCCCGGAGTGGGTCTGGTTATTCTCGACGAGTTCCATGAGCGAAGCCTTCCCGCCGACATTGGCCTCGCGTTGCTGCTCGACAGTCGAGAGGTGTTGCGTCCCGACCTTCGAATTCTCGTGATGTCGGCAACGATTGAGGTTGATCGGGTCGCGAAACTTGTTGGCGGGCCGACGCCAGCCCCGGTCGTGCAGAGCCCGGGCCGGGCCCACCGCATCGACGTGCATTGGTTCCCGCCGGATGCTGGCGAACGACTCGAACGGGCAGTAGTGCGGGCGGTGCTCGATGCAGTGGAGCAATTCACCGGCAATGTTCTGGTCTTCTTGCCAGGCGTTGGCGAAATCAGTCGAGTCCAAGACGACCTCGTTGACCGGCTTGTCGATGTCGACGTTGTTCCCCTGCACGGCTCGCTTCCACCTGCCGAGCAGGACGCTGCGATTCGAGGTGGCCGACGGCGTCGTGTCGTGCTGTCTACCGACGTTGCCGAGACCAGCGTGACTGTCGAGGGGGTCGAGGTCGTTGTCGACAGCGGAGTGCGTAGATCACCCAGGTTCGACACCGGCACCGGCATGACTCGGCTGGAGACAGTGAACATCTCGGTCGCGGCGGCCGATCAGCGGGCCGGACGTGCTGGCCGCCTGGGTCCTGGCCACGCAATCAGGCTGTGGACCGCTCATGAACACCTCACCCGTCAGGCCCATGAGCCAGCGGAACTGACTCAGGTCGAACTCAGCGGTTTGGTCCTTGAACTCGCAGCGTGGGGGGTCACCGACCCAGCATCGCTGAGCTTCCTTGACCAACCTCCAGCACGTGCGTTCAACGAGGGACGTGCCTTGCTCAAAGAGCTTGGGGCGCTTGACGAATCGTTCCAGATGACCGATCTCGGCCGGGCGATGCACGATCTGCCAATGCATCCCCGCCTGGCTCGGTCGGTTATTGCGGCTCTCGAAATGGGGCGCGGCGCCACTGGTTGTCATCTGGCGGCGCTGCTTGAAGACCGCGATGTATTCCGGGGGCGGCCGAGCGATCTGCCAGCAGACATCACCGATCGCCTGCGGGTGATGACTGGCGAGATCACCACCCACCGTTCAGCGGATCGCGGTGCAGTTCGTCGAGCGAGGAAGCGCAGTTCAGACCTGGCTCGGCGAATCGGCGTGAGTTCGAGCCAACTCGATATTCCGATCGATCCCTACGAGGCCGGTGCAGCGCTCGCAGCCGGCTATCCGGATCGCATCGCCCGACGTCGTGATGGCGGGGCGCCAGGCGAACGAAGCAGGTTCGCTCTGAGCGGAGGTGGCGGAGCCTTCGTCGAAGGAGCTGACTCTCTCGCTGGCGAGCAACACCTAGTGGCAATCGACCTAGATGGTGATCGGAGGGAGGCACGGGTTCGTATGGGCGCTCCCGTTCTAGGAGACGACATCGAAATCGTGCTCGGCGATGTCATTCACGACGCTGACGTCACCGAGTGGGACCCGAGTCGAAAAGACTTCGTAAGAACAGTCGGCCAACGGCTCGGTCAATTGTGGCTGGGCTCATCGACTCGCCGGCCAGAGGCAGGCCCAGGCCTCGCTGCCGCCATCTCCGCGGTCGTGGGTGAGCAAGGGCTTCCGATCCTGAACTGGACTCCGGCTGCCAGGGCACTGCAAAGCAGGGCCGCTCTGGTCGGTTCGGTGTCAGACGTTGAGTGGCCAGAGATCACCGACGCTGCGCTGCTAGCTCAACTCGATGAATGGCTCACGCCGTTGTTGTGGAAGGCCACTGGCCGCAAAGACCTCGAACGTGTCGATCTCGTCGAAGCTCTACGCGGTCGGCTTGGTTGGGAGCAGGCCAAGGCACTCGATCGGTTGGCCCCCACCGAGATCACGTTGTCCAATGGGCTCAACCGGCGCATCGACTACTCGGGCGAGCATCCTGTCATCGCGACACGTGTGCAAGACCTCTTCGGGGTAGACGACGGACCGCGAATCGTCGATGGCAAGATTCCCGTGGTGCTGCACCTGCTATCGCCGGCGCGGCGACCCGTTCAAGTCACCAGCGACCTCGCCGGTTTCTGGTCGGGCAGCTGGAGCGAAGTCCGCAAAGAGATGGCTGGCCGCTATCCGAAACACGACTGGCCGATCGACCCGACCGCGCCCTGATTCCAACGCTGACCTGAAGGCTGGCCGCCAGGCGCTCAGGAACTACCTTCGGCGTATGCCGCAGCCACTCTCAGATGTTCGAGTCGTCGAATTCGCCGAAGGAATCGCTGGTCCCTACGTCGGGAAACTTCTCGCTGACTACGGCGCTGATGTCGTCAAGGTGGAGACGCCGGAAGGCGACAGGGCCCGCCGCCTAGGTCCATTCCCCGAGGGGCTCGAAGGCAACCTCGAGCAGAGCGCAACCTTCCTTCACCTGAATACCAACAAACGATCAGTGATCGCCGAGCCAGGCAGCGAACTCGTTCGATCACTCGTCGCTGGCGCCGATGTTGTCATCCAGTCGTCGCCGGTGCCGGACCCAACGGAAATGCGCGCGGCGAATCCGGACCTAGTGGTGCTCACGGTCACCCCATTCGGACTGACTGGGCCCTACGCCGGGTACCAAGGCGAGGAGATCGTGCACTTCGCCGCTGGCGGGCCGATGTCAGCGACTGGCAGCCCTGACCGTGAGCCGCTCAAAATGGGAGCCGACGTCGGTCAATACGAGTGCGGCACCATCGGTGGGGTTGCAGCCCTCGCCGGGCTGGCCGTGGCGGCGTCTGGTGGCGGTGGGTGCCACATCGACCTGTCGAACGTCGACAGTCAGGTGACCTCCATCGACCGTCGCATGACGTATCTGCTGTACGGCGCGTACCGGGGCGAAAACGTGCCCCGTTTCGGCGGCTACAGCGTCTCGCCGTTCCCGGGTGGATGTCGCCCAGCTGGCGATGGACATGTTCAGATCTCCACTCTCATGAACTGGATTCCTCGCATGCTCGCGGTGATGCAGGACCCAGACATGGCTGAGCTGTACGACAACCCGATGTGGATCATCAACGAGACCCTTCCGGATATCGCCGATGGTTTGTTGCTCGGCTGGTCCGTGGTGCGGACGAGGCAGGAAGCCATGGAACAGGCTCAGGCGGGCGGCTGGCCAGTCACTGCGGTGAACCGACCGATCGACCTGCTCACCGATCCTCACTTTGACGAGCGAGGTTTCTTCGTACCCGTCGAACACCCTGAGGCTGGTGTTGTCCGCCAGCCCGGCGCTCCGTTTCGTATGGACGACGGTTGGGTGATTCGACGTCCGGCGCCTCTGCTCGGTCAGCACACGCACGAGGTCATGGCTGAAGTCAGCGCCGAAGTCACTGAAGAAGTTGCGCTTCAGGCGCCCCAACCAGCGGTCGCCGCTCCTCCTGCAGCGCAGCGACTGCCGTTGGAGGGAGTGCGAGTACTCGACATGTCTGTTGTGTGGGCGGGGCCATATGCGACGCTGCTGCTTGGCGATCTCGGTGCCGACGTGATCCGGGTCGACAATCCTTGGGTCTTCCCGTCAGCTACCCGCGGGGTGATGCCCCGACCGACGAAAGAAATGATTTCGGGCATCGGCGGCATCTTCGGCGGCTATCCCGACGCGGAGCCAGGCGAGCGACCTTGGGATCGGGTGAGTTTGTTCACCGCTCATGCTCGTAACAAACGAAGCATCACCCTTGACCTTCGCCAAGACAGCGGCCGCGAGGCGTTCCTGCGACTCGTTGACGAGAGCGACGTTCTGGTCGAAAATAATTCGGCGGAGCTGCTCGACAAACTCGGTATTGGCTGGGATGTGCTGCACGCACGGAATCCGAAACTGATCGCGGTGCGAATGCCGTCGGTCGGTTTGGAGGGGCCATATCGCTCGTATCTTGGATTTGGAGTGAACTTCGAGGCTCTGTGCGGCCTCAGTGCAATCCGTGGGTACACCGACACCGACCTCAGCGAAAACGAGCCGGTGTTCCACATGGACGCGGCATCGGGTTCGGCTGGTGCGTTTGCTGTTCTCACAGCTCTCCGCCGACGCGAACAGACCGGTATCGGCGAGCTGATCGAGCTTTCGCAGAGCGAGAACATGCTCAACCACATCGGCGAACTGCTGATCGATGCCGAGCGCTCTGGGACTGAACACGGCCCGATGGGTAACCGGCATCGGGTCCACGCTCCCCAGGGTTGTTACCCATGTGAAGGCGATGATGCCTGGGCGGCCATCTCAGTTGTGACCAACGAGGCGTGGGCGTCTTTGTGCACCCTTATGGGGCGCGACGACCTCGCCGCCGACGGTCGTTTCGCCGGCGCTGCTGGCAGGCGGGAACATCACGACGAGATTGACCGAGCAATCGCTGCTTGGACCGCCGGTCAGACGCCATACGACGTGTTTCATGGCTGCCAGGGCGTCGGCGTTGCCGCAGCACCGGTCCTGCACGAGCTGGAATCCCTTGAAGATCCGCACTTCGCTGCCCGTGGTTTGTTCCGCGAGAACGGCAACGAATCACTCGGCACTCACCAGTACCCAACTCATGTGTGGCGCTGGGACGGTCCTGAGATGCGCTGGAATGATCTGCCGGTGTTGGGCCGCGACAACGTCGCGGTCTACCAAGGGCTGCTGGGTATGTCCGACGAGGAGTACGCAGATTTCAGCGTCGAAGGCCACATCAGCAACGACTACCTCATGCCAGACGGCACCCCCATGTAGGCAAGAAGCAGTGATGTATGACTCAGTCGGGTCGGTCGAGGGTGAAACTGTCGCGGGTCGTGGCGTAGGCCATGCCTGACAGGCGGCCTACGGCGTCGAGGGCTTCGGCGTCGATGCGGGCGCCATCGAGTACGGCATCAGCGATGTGGAACGCAACAACCTCGCCGAATGTCACTACGTGGTTCATGGCTGGGTCATCGCCGAATTCAACTTCACGGACAACACGGCATTCGAGCACTGCTTTGGCACCAACAACGCCAGGGGCGTCAACTGTTCCGAAGTTGGCTGGGGTGAGCCCAGCCAACTCGAACTCGTCGACGTCGGCAGTAACTGTTGCTGCGGTCGCGTTCATAGCGACGGAAAGGTCATGATCGACCAGGTTGGCGGTGAAGACGCCGCTGGTACGGCAGTTGTCCAGGCTGTCCTTGCCAACACCGCCGATCACACCGGTCGAAAACAGAACGACTGGTGGATTGGTTGCCACTGCTTGGAAGAATGAATACGGCGCAAGATTTGGTGTGCGATCTGGACCGTATGTCCCGATCCAACCGATCGGTCGAGGCACGATGAGTCCGGTTGTCAGTTTGTAGCGATCGACTGACGACAGTTCTTCCACCATGAAGGTGGTCATCGGCTCGGTTCGGTCGTTTGTCACGGTTGCTCCGTCTGGATACTGGTTGTCGTTACTGGTTCGTTTCGTTTGAATGATGGACCATGAGCAACTCCGACGCTGCCGAGACGCCCTCCGAAGTCGAATTCGATCTCCACAGCAGGCTCGGCGGCAAGGTCGCCGACCTCGACCGCTTGCATCGTTCGCTGCTGATGGTCGAGATCTCGATGATTGCGTAACTCCCCGAGGATCAGGCGACGATCGCTGCCCAAATCATCGGCCTCGATGCCCAGTTCATCGAACGGGACGGGGCCCAGGCGTACGTCTTCACCAACGAGATCGACCGCATCGTCGCCTGCCGAGGCACCGAGCCGAACGAGTGGAACGACATCAAGGCTGACGCCAATGCCCTGCCAGATCTGGCCGAAACGGTCGGTCGTGTTCACCGCGGGTTCAAGCGCGAAGTCGATGACTTGTGGCCGCATCTTGAAAAGCTGTTGCAGGTACCCGACGAACGAGACTTGTGGTTCGCCGGTCATTCGCTCGGTGGAGCGATGTCGCAGATCTCGGCTGGGCGTTGCCTTTTGTCCGAAATCCCGGCTAGCCCGTTGGAGATCATCACGTTCGGCAGCCCCCGTGTTGGCACGAAGCGCTACGTGCAGCACGCGAACGTTCCTCACGTTCGTTGGGTCAACAACAACGACATCGTCACCCGCGTTCCACCGTCTTGGCTCAGGTACAAACACCGTGGCGACCGGATGTACATCGGTCACGCTGGCAAGGTTCACGACCGCTTTCCGGCCAAGCAGCGGGTGAAGGATCAGTGGCGCGGCTTTGCGTCTAGTCTCAAGAATCGCAAGATCGATCACTTCAGTGACCACGGCATTGCCGGGTACACCGAAGCGATCGTTAACGCCATCGCCGAACGCGGCTGACCTCCAGATCGACCGGCTCTCAGGCTGGCGTGAACCTCAGGAGCGGCGGGCCGTCTTCGGTCGGAACGAATGAAGCGGTGACCTGGTCGCCGATAGCGACGGTGTCGGGATCGACGTCGATCACATTGGTCATGATCCGAGGGCCTTCGTTGAGTTCTACGTAGGCAATGACATACGGCGATGCGTCTCGCCAGCGCCCTTGGCCCTTGCGGATCACGGTGAAGCTGTAAATCGAACCGTTGCCAGAGCAATCGGTCCAGGTGACGTCTTCGCTGTAACACGCGGGGCACATCGAACGTGGAAACCAGATCGTCAGGCCACAGGCGTTGCAGCGTGGCAGCGAGATTCGGCCCTCAGCGAGGCCATCGAAGTAGGGCTGATCTTCGAGTGATGGTTGGGGGGCGCGGGCTGGGAGATCGGTCATCGTGCATCCCTTCCGAGGATCAGGGTGGCGCTTGCGGATCGGGTGGCGAGGCTTCCGCCAGTGCCGTGGGCTAGGGCGAGTTCACAATCGGGCACTTGTACCTCTGGGTGAGCTTCGCTTCGTAGTTGCCTTACGGCTTCGATGACTTTGGTCATGCCGCCCCGGTTGGCCGGGTGGTTGTTGCACAGGCCGCCGCCGTCGGTGTTGAACGGAAGGCGCCCGCCTCGGGCGAGCAAGCCGCCATCGCTGACGAACTCGCCGCCCTTGCCCTTCTCGCAGAATCCGAGATCTTCCAGGGTGATCAACACGGTGATCGTGAAGCTGTCGTAGATAGATGCGTAGTTGATGTCGCTAGGTGCCAGGCCAGCCTCAGCGAATGCCCTCGGCCCCGACAGCACAGCACCGGTGTGAGTGAGATCGATTCGCCCTGCGTTGGTGTGTTTGACGCCGGTGCCGGTGCCCAAGACTGGAATCGTGTGCCGTGGAAGTGACTTGGCGACGGCTTCGCTGACGACAACCAATGCTCCGCCGCCGTCGGTGATGACGCAGCAGTCGAGCCGGTGGAGCGGATCGGCCACGACTGGAGACTCGAGGACCTCGTCGATGGTGACGGCGTTGGGGAGCCAGGCGTGCGGGTTGTGCTGAGCGTGCTGAGAGGCCGCGACCTTGATCTCGGCTAGCTGGCGGCTGGTGGTGCCGAACTCGTACATGTGGCGTTGTGCGGCTAGGGCGTAGGCGCCGGGAACGTTGATGCCCCACTGGGTCTCGAATGCGCTCTCCGGGGCGTTGCTGACCTTGCCACTGCCGCCTGGCGCGGCGCCGCCGGTGCGGGGTTTGCCAGCGAGGGTAATCAGGGCAACGTTCACTTGTCCCGCTGCGATGGCAGCAGCGGCGTGTTGAACGTGCACCAGGTACGAAGACCCGCCTGTTTCGGTGTCGTCGACGGTGGTGCACTCAAGCCCGAGGTAGTCCGCCATCGACAGCACACCGAAACCGGGCGCGTCTCCTCCGGAGTAATACGCGTCCACGTCGGAGAACGACAAGCCGGCATCGGCGAGTGCACCCTGAGCAACGTCACGGTGGATCTGGGGCAGTGTTCGGTCGGGCAGATGCCGTCCGGGATGTTCGTACGCGCCAGCGATGTGGGCGACTCCAGAGATGGTCATGGAGGAACCGTAGTAGCGTCGCCGGGTGCCTGAGCGTGTGAAGCATCCTCATCGGTGGTGGATGCTGGGGGGACTGTGGGGGGTCTACGCATCGTTCGGCATGGTGTCAGGGTCCTTGGCGCCAGTCCTTTCGAGGGTCCGAGACGACTTTGGCGCCAGCGAATCCGCGCTCGGTTTGGCACTTGGCGCGTGGCAGTTTGTGTACCTGTTCACCGCTCTGCCATCGGGGCGGATGTTGGATCGGATTGGTCTGCGCCGGGGTGTGATCGTCGGTGGGCTCATCATCGTCGCGTCGGCGTTGTTGCGGGCGCTAGCTCAGGGGCCTGCGACGTTGTGGCTGGCGGTCGGACTGTTCGGAATCGGCGGGCCACTAGTCTCCATCGGCGCGGCCAAACTCGTCTCGGCGTGGTTCGAAGCGTCCGAACGCAGCAAGGCGGTAGGGATTTACTCGACCGCCGCGCCCGCAGGCAGCATGTTCTCGTTGCTCACTGCCGAAAACGTATGGATCCCACTGTTCGGATCGTGGCGTTGGGTGCTTGTTGCGTTTGCGGTGCTGGCGTTAGGGACCGTGGTCGTGTGGTGGAGGATCTCGACCTCGGCTCCTTTCCCGGAGATTGAGCTGACAGCTGACCAGGACGCCCCGTTTTTTTCTCCTTTGCGAGACGCCGGAGTGCGCTGGGTCATGTTGTTTGCTGTCGGCTCGTTCTTTATCAGCCACGGCCTTGGGAACTGGCTCCCAACCATGCTCGTCGAGGGTGGCTGGAGCCGAGGAGCCTCAAACCTGGTGGTGGGATTGGGAGTCGCCTGCGGAATCGTCGGCTCACTGACAATTCCGCGCCGCGTTCCGGCCAACAGGGCGACCGTAGCCATGGGTGTTCTGTTTGCTCTCACCGGGTTGTCGATCGCTCTCATCGCCGCGTCGCCTGATCTGGTCCAAGTCACAGGAGTGCTGCTGACGGGCGTCGTGCGGGTGAGTTTGCTGCCGGTAGGCATGTTGATGTTGATGGCGAACAAGTCGGTGTCGGCTGAGCGGATGGGGGCCGCGGGTGGACTCTTTTTCACCGCTGGTGAGATCGGCGGCGTGTTGGGTCCGTTCGTGCTCGGCTCGCTGAGAGACACCTCTGGCGACTTCGACAGTGGATTTCTGTTGCTCGTGCTCCTAGCGCTGACTTTGGCGGCAACAGCTACCCCCATCGCTTGGCGCCAGGCCGCTCGCTGAAAGAACGTTCACTCGCCACCAGCTGTTCTAACAGTGGATTGCTTGTTCGAAACTGAACACATCGTTATGTTTGGTCTCGAGTTGAGGGAAACCGTGTGACGGTTCGATGACGGTTGCCTGTTTGGCTGCAGGACCTTGAGCCCGTCCCCGATGGAGCCGCATGGGTGAGGTGGCTACGGCCACCCGACAAGGAGTGGGCCGATCCGAATCGAGGGGTTGGAGTGCAACACGACATACAAGTTCTACGTGATCGTCAGCTATGCCGACCGCGCGGTGGCTGGGCCCGGCCAGGAGTTTTTAACTGCGAGTTTCCTGCCGCCGGCAACGATTCACCCGGACGTTCTGGTCACCGCTGACCGGGACACGGCGAGGGTCATGTAGGAGAGCGATTTCGAGACAACCGGTGTGGTGGTCTACGGCGGGACGACTGGGTACGGCTCGTCCGCAGCGACCGGCAGGTCTGCCTTCGCCCATTCAGTAGTTCTGTCCGACCTTGAATGTGGAACGGTCTATCGCTACTCCCTCATCTGGACTGGGCTGCTGGGTCCAACTCGCATTACAACAAACCAGTCGTTCGCGACCGATCCATGTGGCCTTGACGTTACGGACGTACACGTGAGCGTTGTCTCCGACACTGCATTCGTCTCATGGGAAACGAACATCCCGAGCGACGCCTGGGTGCTCTACGGCGTCGATACCAGCCATGGCTTCGCGTCTGTGAGTGGGACCGTTCTGGCCTCTCATTCGGTCGAGCTGCTCGGTCTCCTGTGCGATAGGACCTACCACTTCTCAGTCGCTGCTGAGGCGGGCGGATTGTCGACGTCTTCAGGCGATCGGCGTTTCCAAACGCCCACCTGCGTCCCGACGATCGAGCAGGCTTCGGTTGTCAGCTCAACTGTCGGAGCCACTGTTACCTGGCCGACCGATGGGCCAGTCATTGGCCAGGTCATGATCGGCACCGAGGACGGACGCTGGTTTGTTCAGCGTTCAGATGAGCTGGTGACCAATCACAAGGGAGCGTTCGATGAGATCGGCTGCGGGGTTGGCTTCGTCGCGCACATCAGTGCCATTGGGGCCGAGGGCTCGACGTTCGAACGGATCGACTCAGCGACTGATGCGTGTGGGCCGTTTCACCTGATCGACACGGAAGTTGAAGCTTCTGACCTCTCGGTTCGAACTTCATGGAGGGCCGACCGAGCAAGCCTGGCCGAGATCACTGTGGCCAATCTCGACAACGGCAGCGAGCAGATTGCCAGCAGCGCGACCGTTGGTTTCGTTCACGAACTGAAGCTCAACGGGCTCCTGTGCGGCACCGAGTATCTGGTGCGGCTCATTGGCATCAGCCCAGCCGACGGACTGTGGAGTCAACCGTTCGGCGTCGAAACGGCTCAGTGTTAGTGAGCCAGTGTCGGTGAGGGTTAGCCGGTGTTGGGTACCTTGCCTGAATGAGCAGCGACAGGGAACATTGGGACGCGCGGTACTCGACGGCCGATCGGCCGGGCGGAGTAGTCCCACATGTGCAGGCAGTGCTTTCCCAGCTGCCGAAGTCTGGAACTGCTCTTGATATCGCTGGCGGGACCGGCGGAACAGCTTTGGCGCTAGCTGAACACGGCCTGACCACCACATTGCTCGACGTCTCACCTGTGGCGCTCCAGGTTGCCGCCGATGCCGCTGCACAGCTTGGCCTTCGTCTCGACACTGTTGCCGTTGATCTCAGCCAGGAACCACTGCCGACCGGTCCGTGGGATGTGGTTGTGTGCGCCAATTACCTGCAGCGCGACCTTTTCAACAGCATGGTTGACAACCTGGCGCCGAGCGGCTGGCTGGTCGTAGCCATCGCCACGGAGACCAACCTCGAACGGAACGACCACCCGAGCGCCCGCTTCCTGCTTGGGCGCGGCGAACTCGCCAGACTCACGTCACGGCTTGAAGCGGTGTCGCTCGATGAAGACTGGTTCGACGGCCGGCACGAAGCCCGGCTCGTCGCCCAACTGGGTTAGGGGAAGTCTGTCCTACCGGACGGAGACGAGGTCGACCACGAACACGAGGTGTTCGTTTGGGCCGATGACGCCGCCGGCGCCAGCTGCGCCGTAGCCAAGTGCGGGCGGGATGGTGAGCTGGCGTCGCCCGCCAACCTTCATTCCGACAACTCCTTGGTCCCAGCCGGCGATGACCTGGCCGCCACCCAGCTTGAACTGGAAGGTCTGACCGCGGTTCCAGGAGGCATCGAACTCGTTGCCGCTGTTCCATGACACGCCGACGTAGTGGACCTCTGCTTGATGTCCGGCAGCGGCTTGTTCGCCGTCGCCTTCGATGAGGTCGGTGATCTGCAGCTGCTTGCCGGTGGGGTCGCCTGCGGGAAGGTCGACCTGCGGTTTCGAATTCGTCATGGCCTCGACTGTAGTGGCGTCGCTCCAGAACGCCTCGTGTGCGGCTGCGGCTGCGCCCAGCTAGCTGAACGCAGCGGTTGCCAACTCATACGCGGCGGAATGGATGCGTTTGGCAACGTCGGGTCCCGTGCGGGGAAACCCCGGAAACATGGCGGTCGTGGCTTTGTCTGGCTCTACGACGATCACCCTTGTGCCGCTGCGTTCAACGGCTGCTATCTCGATGGGTAGCCGACGTCGGGCGATGATTCTTGATGGCCGGCGACCAGGTCTGGTCATGATCGACGAGACGATGACAACATCGAGATTGCGGTCGGCGAGTAGATCGAGGTTTGTGGCTGACCGGGTAGCCCCATCGATGTAACGATGTTTGCCGATCCGTTTCGGCCGGAAGACGCCTGGCACCGCAACTGAGGCTTCGATTGCGTCCATCATCGGCACGTCAGTGCAATCGCGGCCGAACACCACAAGTTCGCTATCGACGACGCGCACTGCCGGTACCCAAAGGTTCGCGGGCCATACCGGAGCGTGCGCGAGCGATGGGACGCTTCCGAGATACGCGGTTGGTGTGGGGCCGGCGGGAAGAACACCAGCCAAAAACAACCCAGGAGTCCGACCGCTGATTCCCCGGCCTGCCAGCGATAGGGACAATGGTGCGAAACGCCTGAGGCCCGTCACTTTTTCGGCCTGATAGGCGGCAGACATGGCTGCTTTGTCTTCTGCCGTGGGCTCCACCGTTGTGGCAATCAGGAAGTCTTCGATGCTGGCGCCGTTGGTAAGGGCACCTCCGACTATTGCGCCCGACGACGTACCGACGACAAGTTCTGCGGTGGCGGCGTCGTGACCGAACGCGTCGCGCGCTGCCTCGACGACCCCGAGGTGAAATGGCCAGCCGCCGGCTCCACCGGCGCCTAGAACGAACCCGACGCGAGTCATCGGGGACCGAGCGGGTCAGGCACCCAACGCTCGCTTGGATCCGGTAAATGACGTGCTATCGAGTTGGGCGGTCGCTCCAGCTTGGCGGCCTGCAGTGAGGCCCGCGCCCGAGGAGATGCTCGATCTCATGGTTCGGAGATTCGGAAACTCATCACGCAACTTGTCTTCAACCTTGTGGTCGACCGAAGCCAAGACCGGCAGGACGGATTCTCCGTGGTCGAGCCGGGCAGCTTCGGTGCTTTGTTTCTGACTAGCGACGAGCCGGTCAGTGATTCGATCTGAAAATCCAAGCAAGAATGCCTGACGGAACGACTTCGTGCGAACTCGTCCATCTCGGTCACGTACAGGTCCTTCGGCCAACATCGCGGTGGCAGCCTGCAGCAGGAGAGATGTGAACAGCAACTCGACGGCCGAGACGTCGCGTGGATAGCCCACCACGGTGGCCTCGCGAGTGCTGCCCGACCACACAGCCCTGCATCGGCTGGAGTAAGAGACGCCGCTGAGCAGGTTGAACTTGGCGCTCGCGTAGGGAGCATCGATGACGAGCTTGTGGATGACTGGCTCGCTGTCTTCGCCCCCAAGCATCGCTTGTTCGATCGAGTAGCGGGCCATGAGCTCGTAGGCCTTGGCGGTGAACGCGTTCGCTTCTTCCTCGTATGAGGTGCCTTCGGCCTTGGCGAGCAGGGCTCGGATTCGGTTAAGTAGTTGCGGGTCGATACCGGGGGAAGCTCGAAAAGACGGTTCGTTGGTTGGGTCGTCAGTCGTTGCCATGACCAGGATTCTCGTGAATGGGTGGGACGTTCAATACTGGGCGGTCAGTCCAGTGAACCAAGAAAGGCCACGAGTGCGGCATTGACCTCATCTGGCCGTTCCTGCTGGAGCCAGTGGCCGGCTCCTTGGAGGATCTCGAGGTGACGAAGATCAGGGAGCGCTGCTCGGGTGCCCTCGATCGCTTCGGGGGTGTTGCCCGCGATCAGATCGGTCGAGCCGCCCATATAGAACGACGGCTGCTTGATCGTGGTGCCGACCCATGGCCCCAGCGAGCCGGGCAACCGATTGATGTTCCGATACCAATTGAGGCCGCCACTGAAGCCGCTTCTCGTGATCTCAGCGACATAGAAGTCGAGGTCTTCTTCTGTGAGCCACGAGGGCAACTCGTCGGGGATGATGAAGTGGTCCGACATGTTTGTGCCTGCCGGGAAGTGCCCATCCCAACCTTCGGAGAGATCGCCGTTCGCGACCGCGTCGCCGGAGATCGTGTAGAGCACACCGAGCATCGAGCGGCGAATGTCCGCTTCCAGGTCTGCTTCGGCGACGCCTGGTTCCTGGAAGAACAGGCGGTAGTAGTCGCGTTCGGGGCCCGCTCGGAGTTTCATCATGTCGTTGATCGTGACTCCGTCAGGGAGTTCGCCGATCGCTGGAGTGAAGGGCACGCTGAGGGCTGCGACGGCGCGGAACATGTCGGGCCTGGTGAGAGCCGAGTACCACGCAACCGGTGCGCCCCAGTCGTGGCCGACCACGACGGCTGTCTCTTCGCCGAGTCCGTTCACGACGCCGACGACGTCGCCGATCAGGTGGTGGATCGAGTAGGAGTCGATGGTCTCCGGAGCGCCGGTGTCGCCGTAGCCACGCATGGACATGGCGACAGCCCTGAACCCGGCATCGGCCACGGCTGGGATCTGATGGCGCCACGAGTACCAAGACTCGGGCCAGCCGTGGCAGAACACCACGAGTGGGCCCTCGCCCTGCTCGACGTAATGGATGTTGATGCCGTTTGCTTCGATGTCGCCATGGGTGACGTTCAACTCGCTCATGAATGCAGCCTCGCGCGTAGTGTCGGATCTATGGCAGACGAACTGCGATTTGATGGACGTGTTGCTCTAGTGACCGGAGCGGGTGGTGGGCTTGGCCGAGCCCACGCATTGCTGCTTGCTGAACGGGGCGCTTCTGTGGTGGTGAACGACCTCGGTTCGCCAACCATGGGAGGCCAGGACCACGACGACGGCCCCGCCCAAAAAGTCGTCGACGAGATTGTCGCTGCTGGCGGAAAGGCCGTGGCCAATAGTGATTCGGTTGCGACGCGCGAGGGTGGTGCTGCGATGGTTACTCAGGTTCTCGACGAATTCGGGAAGCTCGACATTCTCATCAACAACGCGGGCATCATTCGCAATCGCACGTTCCTCAACATCGGCGAAGACGAGTTCGAGCCAGTGCTCGATGTTCATGTGAAGGGCGCGTTCTTCGTTTCGCAGCCGGCGTATGAACACATGAAGGCCAGTGGATACGGGAGGATCGTCAACACGAGTTCAGGCTCGGGTCTCTTCGGATCATTCGGGCAGAGCGCCTACGCTGCAGCGAAAGCGGCGATCTACGGCTTCACGCGAACTCTGGCTCTCGAGGGAACGAGATACGGGATCAGCGTCAACGCGATCGCTCCCGGTGCGCTCACCCGTATGACCGGTGACGTGCTCGGCGACGAGAGCCCAACCGCTGACTTGATTGGACTGTCGGGTGATGACCTGGCCGCTCAAATGGGGCCTCAACAGGTCGCCCCGGCCGTGGTGTACTTGGCACATGAGTCATGCGTGCTGAACGGTGAGGTGCTGTCAGCGGCTGGTGGGCGGGTTGCCCGTGCGTTCTTCGGCGTCACTCGCGGCACGTACGACGATGACTTGACGCTGGAGAAAGTCGCCGAACAGATAGCGGAGATTTGTGACGAGAGTGGCTACATCGTTCCCGGCGACGTTGGCGGCGAGATGGACCTGCTGTTCGATCGTCTCCGCTGAGTCAGCGGCTGGCGAACGCCACCTCGGCGAGCCCCATCCACTCTTGTGCGACCTCGGTTCGACCGGTGACATCGACCGTATTGTTGTGGCGACCCCAGAGAGCTTGCAGCCCCGACTGTCCGGTTCCAGTTATCTCGGCAACTACTGGCCCACTGCCGACCGTGACTGGCTTGCACCCAACGGCTTCTATGCGGACGGCTGCTGGATTTCGATCGACGAGTGTTGGGGCGATTGGCAGGATGAACTCGGAAGCGTCGATGATCGCCTCTGCTGCCCGCTCCGTCGCCAGGTCCGGTTCGTTGCGATTGAGCGCTTTGGCCACATCGAGACGATGGAGTGTGGACTCGATTGCCCCCCGCTGGAACCAAAACCGTGCCGTGCCCGGACCGGCGTAAGTCCAGCATGGTGTGCCTGCATCCGTAGCTCTGAACGTCGTCGCGCAGTTCGCCCTGTGCAGCGTGAACGCCTGAGCTGCTGCGGCTCCGGTTGGTGGTTCGGTGGGCCAACACATCGGCCACCGTCCAGCCAGGACAGTCGGGCACGGCAATAGCGAGGTGTGCATCTGCAGTTGACGGGTCGTCGGTGAGCGCGTTGAACCAGGCGATGTTGTCCTCGAACCAATCGAGGTGTTCGCCAGGTTCCATCAAGCGGTCAGAGCAGCGAGGGCCGTTTCGCGTTCGTTGGTCGTGAGCCCGTGGGGGTAGATGCACAGGAGGTCGAGCCCGGTTTCGGCGTAGGCCGCGACCTGCTCCCGAGCCCGATCGATGTTGCCGACGTCGAGGCAGGTCCGAGCGACGATGGCGTCTGTTGTCGTGAGGCCCTGGCGCGCAAAGTGGTGGTGATAGTTCGCCATGGCGTCGTAATTCACTGCATCGGTTTCGAGCGCATCGGCTGGCGAGAGGCGGAGATACAGCACGGTGTGCGGGGTACGTCCGCCGGCTCTGCCAGCTTCTCTTGCACCAGCGATTGTGGTCGCTGTGTGTTCTGGCGTCAGCCAGTTGAGTACCACGCCATCTGATTTCGATGCTCCGAGTTCAACCATCTTTGGGCCGAGGGCGCCGACGAGAACCGGGAACTTCTTGCCGAACTCAACGCCGAACATCGACTGACCCATGAGCTCATCGATGGCGACTTCCATCCACCTCATGGGAGAGGTGGGGAATGGAACCCCGAGTCGAGCTGCCGCTTCCTTGTGGCTCACACCGATGCCCAAGGTGAATCGGCCCTCAGACTGTTCCTGCAAAGTGGCAGCCGACAGGGCCAGATGGGGGAGCGAACGGAACGGTGCCGCCGCGACGCCGACCGCTCCCTGAACCGTTGTGGTCGAAGCGAACATTGCGGCGAGTGAGATGTAGGGACTGCGTCCGCCGAGGCCGCCGCCAGGGGTGCGATTGCCGCTCTCGGGGAGATACACCGAGCTGTAGCCGTTGTCTTCGCAGAATTGGCCGAGCCTCACGATGTCGTTGGCTGGCAGGTCTCGAACGCACACGCCTAGCTGCATGAATCACCTCTTGTTGCTTAGGGACGAAGGTACTTCAGGCTCTGCTTCGCAGACGGGGGAGCAGTCGGCCGGTGCGAGTTGTGTAGCCGGCGTAGTCGGGGTACCGCTCGGCGAGACGTTGCTCCTCCCAACCAGCCTTGATCCAGAAGAAGGCAACGAGCACAAACAGGACAACGACGTGAACCAACGAACCCGATCTGAGCGCCATGCCTGCGCAGAGTACGATCACCCCGACATAGATGGGGTGCCGGATGTAGGCAAACAGTCCGTTGGTGACCAATTGGCCCCTCGGCGACGGCAGTGGCATGGCGGTGAGGCCTCGACGTAGCTGGAGGGCGGCGAGCACTCCGATCACAACTCCGATCGCGACGAGGGCGGCGGCGACTGTTCGCATCGACGAAGTGACAGTCCACGCGGTGCCGGCAGGCGCCAACACGATCACCAGAAGCAGCACGGCTTGGACTCCAACGAAGGCATATGCCTTCTGTTGATCGGTCATGAGGCTGACTCCGAAAGCTGAGGGATCTAGGTGGCGGACGAAGGCCAGGCGAACTCGATCGTGACAGGTGTGTGGTCGCTCGGCCGCACACCGGCACGTTCCTCCGTATCTATATGGACCGACGAGGTCGCGTCGGCGACGTCGCCCGTGCACAACATCAGGTCGATGCGAAGCCCGCGGTTGGTGTCGAACATGCCAGGCCGATAGCCCCACCAGGTGTAGACGTCGGGCCCTGGATGACACTCTCGGGTGACGTCTCGGAGCCCCAGATCGAGCAGGGCCTCGATCGCGGCTCGCTCTGGTGGACTGGCATGGGTGCGCCGCTTCCAACGGGACGGGTCGTAGATGTCCATGTCAGCTGGTGCAACGTTGAAGTCGCCAGCGACGACTGACGGGCGTTCGGGTCTGATTGCGCTGCGCAGTCGTTCGAGCCACACCAGCTTGAACAGATAGTGAGGATCATCCAGCTCTCGGCCGTTCGGAACGTACAACGAATGCACGTCGACGCCGCCACAAGTGGCAGATAGCAAGCGGCACTCGTCGTAGGGCGGACGTTGTGTGCCTGGGAACCCGTGGCGAAGGTCGTCGATGCCGACCCGGCTGAGGATCGCCACGCCATTCCAGTGGTCGCGACCCCAGTGGGCCACCTCGTAGTCGAGGTCCTCGAAGGCTGCTGACGGGAAGTCGGCATCAGTGCATTTTGTCTCTTGGAGAAGCAGCACGTCAGGTTGGTGCAGCCCGACCCACTCAAGGACCCGGCCAACCCGCGTCCTTATCGAGTTCACGTTCCAGGTGGTGATCTGCACTCGCCGATCATGCCCGACTCGACCGGCAGACCTTTACTTCTGTTCCATTCAGTGGCGCTTCTGGCGCATTCGATAGCACTGCTACCGTTCGGCCGATGACTGATCGCCATGCTCTCGTCGCTCAATTGCATGATGCCCCGCTGTCGCTTGTGCTTGCTGTGACCGGCGGTGGTGTGGCTGCCATCGGCGATCTATTGGCGGTGCCCGGTGCGTCGCGGACTGTGCTCGAGGTGTCGGTGCCCTATGCCGAGCAGGCGCTTTCTGACCTGATTGGTGAGTCGCCTGAGCAGGCTGTCTCGTCCGATACAGCGCGAGCGATGGCTGTTGCCTGCCTGAAGCGGGCGCAGCATCTCGGATCGGGCGAGGTTGCCGGTGTTGGTTGCACGGCCGCACTGGTCACCGACCGCCCTAAGCGGGGTGATCATCGAGCTCACGTGTGTGTTGCGACATCGACGAATGTGGCGACCTGGTCGATCACACTCGACAAGGGCAGGCGCGATCGCACCGGCGAAGATCGTGTTGTGGCCGACCTGGTTCTTCGGGCAATCGCGATGGCCGCAGGGGTTGAAGGTCCCGAAGTGGTCCCAGCCACCTGATTGCTCCAGTGTGGTCTCGACCGACTGCGATCTAGGCGCTAGACAAACTTGCGACATCTGGGGAGGTCTCATGGCGAAGACAAAGGTCGAGATTCCGCAGTCAGCTACGGAGCTGACACCCAAATATTTCACGTCCGCTGTCGGACCGAAGTACGGCAACGGCAAGGTCACGGCTGTCGAGACCGAAGTGGTCGGCGAGGGCATCGGTTTCATGGGCGAGCTTCATCGCTGCCGCCTCACGTGGGTTGACGCGTCTGGCGACGCGCCGGCGTCGGTGATCGCCAAACTCCCGTCGCAGCACGACAAGAACCGATCCCTCGGCGAAGCCCTCCAGGTGTACGAACGAGAGATCCGGGTCTACAGCGAACTGCGCGAAGGCTTCGGGCTTCCGATGCCGGAGTACATCCACAGCACCATGGACCCGCACCCTGCTCCGTGGCTCGAGAAGGTCGTCATCTTCCTGTTCGAGAAGCTGCCGATCGCTGCGGTTGGCTGGCTGCTCACCCGGCTCATCAAGGTCTCCGGCAAACAACGTCGCCGCTACATCCTCATCATGGAGGACATTCACGACGCTCGTCCGCCTTCCCAAGTCGTTGGCGGCACCCTCGAAGACGCACTCCAGGGTCTCGAGGTCCTGGCCAGGTTCCACGCTACGAACTGGATGGACCAGGCCAAGATCGACTCTCAACCAATCCTGTGGGACGTCGACCGCACTCCGAAGGTTATCCAGGCGAGTTATCGGCGAAACCGGGACTCGTTCATGGAGCAGTACGGCGACGTCCTC
>JBLHLM010000016.1:0-35945 GCA_047618365.1 Candidatus Poriferisodalaceae bacterium
TTCATGATCGTGACCTTGGCGTCGTTCTGGCCTGGGTGCACCCGAGTGGCCGCCAGCGGTTCGCGGACGAAACCCCAGTCGCTCGTCATGAGCACTCGACAGCATGCATCTGTGTCGGCATGCATCTCGTCAGCCTCGTAGAACTCGGCGACGTCACGGACCAAGTCGCTGCGGATCATCGTGTTGGTCGGGCTGCCGAACATGTAGAAAGCCCCGTCGGTACGGGCGATGTGTTCCATGTATCCGGCGACGGCTTCACGGCCATCCATGACTTCGCCGCCGGGGTAGGCCTCGTACTCGATCTCGTCACGGTCGCTGTGGCGTCGAAGGCCGAGCGAACCGATCAGGCCGACGCTGGGGTTGCGCACACCGACGTCGACAAACTTCGCCAGGCACGTCGGCTGGAGCCAGTCGTCGGCGTGCAGCACCTTGCAGTACGCCGCATCGTCGGGCAGCAACCGCATGGCCCGGTTCCAGTTGTCCATGATGGGCAGCAGCTCGTCGAAGTGGATGACCTCGATGCGAGGGTCTTTCGCCGCGTACTCGGTGGCGATCTCAAGGGTGGCGTCGGTGCTGGCGTTGTCGGCGATGATGTAGCGCCAGTGCGGGTACGTCTGGGCCAGAATGCTGTCGATGGCCTCGGCAAGGTACGTCGCACCATTGTGCACCGGCGTGATGACACCGATGAGAGTTTCGGTCATTGACACGAACGTACCGTTGTTGGGTCAGGTCAGGCCATGCTTGTGCCGAAGGATCTGAGGAGCATTGTGCTCAACTGAATACTTCCATAATGAACAGGTCAGCCCCCGACGTGAACCACGACCACGAGATGACGAGCACCGGCGATGCCGTTGACGCGTGTGTCTCAGCACGCAGTTTCACCATCAGCGTCGTGATTCCAGCCTTCAACGCGTCCTCAACGCTCCGTCAGACCCTCGGCTCGGTTGCCGGCCAGACCCTCCAGCCCTACGAGGTCATCGTCGTTGACGACGAGAGCACCGACAACACCATCGAAGTGGCTCGTTCGTTCGCAGATATTCTGCCGATTCGTATCGTTGAGCAGCCCCAGAACGCGGGCGTGGGCATAGCACGGCGCGCCGGGCTGGCGGCGGCGACGGGCGATGCCATTTCTTTCATCGACTCCGATGATGTGTGGCTGCCGAATCATCTCCATGAACTCAGCCGGATCTACACCGGTCCCGGTTGCATTGCGACGGCGCAGTTCTTGGCGTGGACCCCTGGAGTCCCGCTGAACCCGACACCGTCGGCCGAAATCATTCGCTTGCCGCCACCCGAAGAGCAGGCCCTCACCATCCTTGAAGGTTCGTTCCTCTGGATCGCAGGTCTGTTCTCACGCGAGGACTACGAACGAACCGAGGGTTACCGGTCATACGCCACTGGCGAAGACTGGGATGTCTGGATCCAGCTGCTGCTCAACGGTGCGGTTGCCGTTCAGTGCCATGTCCCGACCGTTCTGTACCGTCAACGCCTCGGCTCGCTCACGACCGATTTAGAGGCCATGCTTGGCCGTGAGATCGAGATCCTCGAACACCACCTTCCCAACCTTGCAGGGGCCAGGCTGCGTCGAGCGAGGTCGACTATTCGTCGTCGCAAGGCCCGTTTCGACATGATCGCCGGTATCCGTACCGCGGCTGCGGGCGACGCTAACAAGGGACGGCTGCTCCATCTGAAGGCGGTTGCCCGAGACCGCAGCCTTCGTCGACTGAACCCATCGTTCAACGGCAGCGTTGCAGCGAGGGCCATGCTGGGGCTGGTGCAACCGGCCCGAGGCGCACACAGTCTCGAAGTGAATGGCGATGTCGCTACTCCCGAGTTCGACACATGTCGTGACGGTTCTCAAGGTTCGGTATCTGTGGTGATTACGTCCAACGTGGGTGACGACGTCGCGTCAACGGTCGGCAGCGTGTTCACCCTGAATCCATTGGCTGACGGTTCGCTGCCGTTCGACGAGATCGTGATCCTGGCTGCTGATGGTGCTGTTGCTGGGGCCGAGTTCGCGGCGTCGCGGTTCGCTGGGCACTTTGGCGTGCGGGTCGTATCCGCTCTCCAGGCTGGGAACCTCCCCGAGACCGACTTCGTGCTTCGCATCGAGGCTGGCGACGTGGTCCTGCCCGATCATCTCGATCAGCTCCTCGCCGCGTATTCTGGCGCCGTTGTGTACGCCTTGCCGCTCACCTGGATTGTCGATGGTGGCAACACGATGTCAGTGCGGCCCAGAGCAGGCAGCGCAGTGTCGACAGCGACTCTCACCGGACGGGCGATGGATGCTGTCCTCGGTGGTTCGCCCGTCAGGGCGTCGGGCCTCACCTTTCTCCACCGGGTCACCACCCCCGCGTCATCCCCAGATGCTGAAGTCACGAATGGAACTTTGGAAGCTCAACATCTCTCCGACACCGGCTACTCGACCGAATGTGTCCAGTGCGAATCTACCTCGCACAGTCCCGTCTACGAAGACGATGGCTATCGGCTCGTTCGGTGCAGCCAGTGCGAGCTTGTCTACGTCGCGAACCCTCCAACGCAGGAACAGCTGGCCGAGGTCTATTCGTTCAAGTCGAGCTACCACGGCGGCTTCGCCACGTCGGAGACTGAGCGGGCCAGCGCGCTTGAGCGAGCGGCGAAGAACTACACGTACATCGAGAAGGTCCCGGTGCTCAAAGGCGGTCGTCTCCTCGATGTTGGCTGCTCGGCCGGCTTCTTTCTGAAGGTCGCCCGCGACCACGGATGGGACGTCGAAGGTGTCGAGTTCTCGCCTGACACAGCAGCCCTCTCGCACGAGCTGTACGACCTCAAGGTCCACAACGGCACCCTCGACAGCGTCACCGTTGAAGGCGATGGTGTTGATTGCCTGACGATGTGGGATGTCATCGAACACGTCGGCGATCCGTCCGACACCCTCGCCCATGCCGCCAAGAACTTGAAGACCGGTGGACACATCGTTGTCACCACCCCGAACATCGACGGCATCTACCCGAGGCTTTCTTACAAGATCTCGGCTCGGTTCGGTAAGTGGCGTCACCCCGAACCTCCCATGCATCTGTTCCAGTTTTCGGTGCGCACGATGAGCGCAATGCTCGAAAAACACGGCTTCGAGGTCGTCGAGGTCTTTCACGAGGCCATACCGATCAGCTACTCGATCGGCGGCATCAAGGGTCTCATTCGTCGCCCGTGGCGCGTGCCTGAATGGTTGCTGAGCGCGCCCTTTATCTTCCTCGGTCCGCGCTTCAAGCAGGGCGACTCAATCTGCGTCGTTGCCAAAAAGCGCTGATCCTCAGGTCGCGATAGAAGCCCGCTGGGCGATCTGGCGTTCCCGATGAAGCGAGTACAGCGATGCGCCGACGATGATGGCAGCGCCGATCAAGGTCGCAGGGTCGGGGGTCTCGTCGAACACGAAGTAGCCCAACACGATTCCCCAGATCAGGATCGTGTAGCGGAATGGTGCTGACGCCGAAATATCGCCGACGCGCACCGTTTGGATGCTGCAGAAGTAGCCGGTGACCAAAAACACCGAAGCGAACGCCAGCAGGACAAGTGGTCGGGCCGTTGGCGCCTCCCAGCCCTGACCCAGCGACAAGGTGAATCCCATCAGCGTGATCGACACGCCGGTGATCCATGTCAGTAGCAACGATGGCGCATCGTCGGGAATCCACCTGGTCGCCAGGTCACGGATGGTGAGGAGCAGCACGGCGACGAGCACTAGTGCTGACCAACTGTTGAACCCGTCTGAGGCTGGCCGCACAATCACCAGGACCCCGAGAAACCCGACCCCGATAGCCACGTACCGGGGCCATTGGACCTTCTCACCCAGCAGCATCGCTGCAGCGAAGGTCACCACCAACGGCATCACTTGCATGATCGCTGTGATGTTGGCCAGCTCGAGGCGCAGCAGTGCATTGAGGTACACGATCGTGAGCAGCATCTCCGAGCCGATGCGGGCGATCATGCCCGGACTTCGGAGGAGATCGAAGCGCATCTTGATCCCGAGTTTCTTCACCCATAACCCGACGAACGTGGTGATGATGGCGCCGCGAATCGTCACCGCCTCATACAAGGGCATGTCGTCGACGGCGAGTCGAATCATGGCGTCGTTGCACACGTACCCGACCATCGCGAGGCTCATCAACATCGCTGCTCGTGCGTTGCAGGAGGAGGCCCGGTACCTCTCGAGGAGCGCGTTCATTGGAGCCGACAAGCTATCGGTCGGCCAGGTGCTGACGTTGGTTTAGTCATGTCACTCGAGTGCGTATACAGAGGCTCCGGGTCCGGGCGCGCAGATCCAGACCGCCGGTTCGACACCCGTCCGCCCGTGAAAGGCGGAGACGAGGGAGGCGACAAAGTCCTCGGCGCAGTCGGTATTGATCAGGGCCACCGCGCAGCCGGCGAAACCTCCGCCGGTCATTCGCGCGCCGAAACAGCCATCGGTGGACTGAGCGACGTCGACGATGATGTCGAGTTCGGGTCCCGAAACTTCGTAGTCGTCGCGCAGACTGGTGTGACTAGCCGACATCAACGACCCGAGCTTCGCGGAACGGCCAGCTTGCATCGCCGCCGAGGCGTCGAGAGTTCGGAGATTCTCGGTGATGACATGGCGGGCCCGACGCAGGGCCAAGTCGTCATCGGAAAGGCGATCGAGGTCGGCGAGAGTCGCGTCGCGCAGGGAGTCGACACCGAGCTTCGCTGCCGCACGTTCACAGGTCGCCCGCCGATTGGCGTACTCGGAGTCGACCAGCTCGCGGCGGCTCCTGGTGTCCATCACCGCAATGGACGTAGCAGGAGGAAGTGGGTGATGGGACGCAGTTAAGGTTCGGCAGTCAATGAGCGAAGCGTGACCCCGAACCGCCGTTGCAGAGATCAGCTGGTCCATGATCCCTGACGGCAGGCCGAGCACCTCGTTCTCCACCCGCTGCCCGAGATGGGCGATGTCGGCCTTGTGCCACTCGACTCCGGCCATGTTCAGAACGGCGAGCACCGCAGCGACTTCGAGGGCAGCCGAAGACGAAAGGCTGGCTCCGGTCGGGATGTCTGTGGCGATTGAACCTCGCCACCCCCGAAGCTCGATCCCACTGTCGGCCAACAGGTGGAGGACGCCGCGCAGGTGAATGGCCCAGTCCTGGTGTAGTTCGTGGTGGCGACGTCTGTCGAGAGTGACGCGGCCGAAGCCCGCGGAGTCGAGTTCAATAGTGTCACCGTCGTGACTGCTGAATGCGATGGCCGTGTCGAAGGGCAGCGCCATCGGGAACACAAAACCCTCGTTGTAGTCGGTGTGTTCGCCAATGAGATTCACACGTCCGGGCGCCCGAGCGACGTGGGTTGGTGCACCCCAACGTTCGGTGTGATCTGCGATGGCTCGCGCAGCTGCGTCAGCAGATGGGCCTTCGGTCACTAATCCGAGGGTAGGGCAGAAGTACGGCGGCTTCATCCCCGAGGATTTGAGACATCGATCACAAGCGCGCTGATGCCCTTGGGTGACCGAGCGGTGATAGTGACTGGAGATGCATTTCACCAGGCAGCCACGGCGTTGAAACGGCGATGGCGGGCGGGCTTGTTCTCCGCGCTGATTCTCGTGGCCGCGTGCTCGGGTTCGCCGGGTGACGAGTCGCCACGCGAAGCCGAGGTCGAGAGCCCGACGGAGGTGACCACCGTCGAGGACACTGTTCCATTGCTCGACGCGATCGAGATACGCGGCGGACAGTGCTCGGCGCCTGCTGATGAACTCTCAGTGGCGAGGGTGTGGAACGAGACGGTTCTGGCCGCCATCCGCCGAGACTTCCCGGCGCCCACGGTTCATTCACGCAACCTGTTCCACCTGTCGGTAGCCATGTGGAACGTGTGGGCGGCGCTGGACGCTGACGGGACCCAGCTCCTGATCGATGCCCCCGCCTTCGTCGCTGGTGACGAATCTGACGCCATCGACGCCGCTCGGGTGGACGCCACGAGCTTCGCCGCCCACCGCCTGCTCACCCACCGCTACGCCAATGCCGAAGGGGCGAGTCGCTCCCTCGAATCGTTCGACGCACTGTTGCAGGACTGGTGCGGCGCGATCGAGCCGATCGATTCCACGACGGCCAGCGCTGCCGGCTACGGGGTGGCGATGGCCGAGTCGATCATCACCGCGACAATCGACGATGGCTCGCTCGAACGTGCCTCCTATGAAGATGCCGCCTACGCCCCGGTGAATCGGCCGCTCGTGCTCGATGAGGACGTCCCGGACCCCGAAGCGACTGATCTCAACAGGTGGCAGCCGTTGGTGCTCGAGATCGCGGTGGCGCAGAACGGTTTGCCTATCGACGGCGGGGCACAGGTGTACGTCGGCTCGAATTGGGGTGACGTGACTCCGTTTGCCCTGAGCGCAACCAATGGCGGGTTGCCACTTGACCCTGGCCCACCACCACTTCACGGAACCGAATCCCAGGCCGAGTACATGGCTGGCGTCGAGATCGTGCTCGACCTCAGCAGCCGCCTCGCTACCGGTCATGCGACCATCGATCTCAGCCCCTCGGCGCGCGGAGCGAATCCATTGGGCACCAACGATGGCGGTGGGCACGCTGCAAACCCCGCAACCGGAGAGGCGTATCCGGCCAACGTTGTTGACGAGGCCGATTTCTTTCGGGTCATTGCCGAGTACTGGGCCGACGGACCGGACTCCGAGACTCCACCCGGCCACTGGAACGTGTTGGCAAACGAGGTCACTGATCAACTCGACGCATCCGAGCTGCGCATCGGCGGGGCTGGACCTGCAGTCGAGCGTCTCGAGTGGGACGTCAAGCTGTACCTCGGGCTCAATGGTGCGCTGCACGATGCGGCGATTGCGGCATGGGGTGCCAAGGCGCACTTCGACTACACGCGGCCGATCACAATGATCCGGACCCTCGGAGCGCTCGGCCTCGTGGAGAGTGACAGCGACCAAGCTGGTCTGCCGTCGATCCCGGGGCTGATCGAGTTGGTGACCGCCGACTCGTCGGCTGTGGGGGAGCGTCACGAAAACTTGGCCTTCATGGTCGGCGAGGTTGCGGTCTTAGCGTGGCAGGGTCCTCCAGCGAGCGACGACTTCGATGTCGCTGGCGTCGGCTGGGTTCCCGCTGAGCGCTGGGTCCCGTATCAGCGGTCGACGTTCGTCACCCCTGCGTTCGCCGCATATGTGTCGGGCCACTCCACATTTAGTCGTGCTGGAGCCGAAGTTCTGACGGCCATGACGGGCACGTCTTACTTCCCGGGAGGACTAGCGACACGTACGGTCGAACGGGGCGACCTCCTGCACGAAGACGGCCCAAGCGCCGCGGTGACCTTGCAGTGGGCCACCTACTTCGATGCCGCTGACGAGGCGGGGTTCTCGCGGTTGCCCGGTGGAATCCACGTGCCGGTCGACGACTTCGCTGGCCGATTGATGGGCGCCGAAGCAGGAACGAAGGCCTGGGCGCTGGCCTCGGAGCTGTTCGGGCGCTGACCGTACCCAGCCGAAATCTCCCTACAGTGATCGAGCATGTTCGTTGATCTCATCGTTGTCGGCGGAGGCGCCGCGGGGTTCTTCTCGGCGATTACCTGTGCAGAGCATTCTCAAAAATCGGTGCTCATCCTCGAACAGACGCCGCGCCTGTTGCAGAAGGTGAAGATCTCTGGTGGCGGTCGCTGCAATGTCACCCATGAGTGTTTTGAGCCGCGCGAGATGAGTACCAACTACCCACGCGGCGAGAAGAGTCTGATCGGTCCACTCCATCGATTCGGCGCTGCTGACACTGTCGACTGGTTCGCTGGACGCGGTGTCACGCTGAAAGCCGAGTCCGATGGCCGCATGTTTCCCGATACCGACAGCTCACAGACGATCATCGACGCATTGCTCGGTGCCGCTGAAGCCGCAGGGGTCAACATCCACACTTCGGAAGGGGTTGCAACCATCGTGAACACTGGCGACTCCTTCGAAGTCATGACAACCACCGGAAACACGTACATGGCACGAAGTGTTCTCATTGCGACGGGCGGAACCCGCCACGATGCAGGCGCCAAACTCGCCGCGAGTCTTGGTCACGATCTTCAGCCGGCGACTCCTTCGCTCTTCACCTTCAAGATCAAGGACCCACGGCTCGACGGATTGCTCGGCCTGTCGGTGGGCCGTGCGGAAGTCAGAATCCAGGACAGCAAGCTCAAGAGCGATGGCCCCGTCCTCATCACACATTGGGGCCTGAGCGGACCAGGAATCCTGAAGATCTCGGCGTGGGGCGCTCGAGAACTGGCTCAGCTCAACTATCGGTTCGACGTCTCCGTGAATTGGGTGCCAGACGTCGACCCTGCCGCAGTTCTCGCCGACAGGCGGGTCAGCGAGGGAAAACGGCAACTCTCCAGCCGTAGTCCGTTCGCCGCCATCCCGAAGCGTCTCTGGCTTCGTCTGCTCGCATCAGCAGAAGTCTCAGACGGCACGACGTGGTCGCAGCTCAGCAAGTCGCAAACGGCTCAACTTCTCGGCCAACTCACCGCCTCGACGTTTGTCGTCAACGGCAAGAGCACGAACAAGGATGAATTCGTCACGTGCGGCGGGGTGTCGCTCGACGAGATCAACTTCTCAACAATGGAGAGCAAGCTTGTGTCGGGCCTCTACTTCGCCGGAGAAGTCATCGACGTCGACGGGATCACGGGCGGCTTCAACTTCCAGAACGCATGGACGAGCGGCTTCCACGCAGGGTCAGCCATCGCTGCTCGTTGAGCCAACGTGCTTGGCAGCGAGGTCGGCGGGGGCCAGACTCCTGCGATGCAGTTCTCGCCACGCACCGCCGATCTCTCCCACTCGCCGATTGGGGCGGCGTTCCAGATGCTCGGCGAACGGACGAACGATCGGCCGCTCCTCGACTTGTCGCAGGCAGCACCGGCGTTTCCCCCGGCTCCAGTGGTCGCAGATCGAATCGCGGCGGCGGCGCTCGAAGGTGACACGGGCCGCTACGCACCGCAACCGGGGCTGCCTGCGTTGCGAGAGGCAATGGCCAGCGATCTGAACCTCGGGTACGGCTCGTCGCTCACTGCCGACAATGTCCAGATCACCGGTGGATGCAACCAAGCGTTCTGCATTGTGGCGAGTGCCATTGCCGGTCCGGGCGATTCGGTGATCCTGGTCGCGCCGTTCTATTTCAACCACGACATGTGGCTCAAGGTCGAGGGCGTCGAGGTCAGGATTGTTCAACCAGGCCCTGATCTGGTGCCCGACATCGGGGCCGCTGCAGCCCTGATCGACGACACGACCCGTGCCATCGTGCTGGTCACGCCAGGCAACCCGACCGGAGTGACCATCCCGCCCGAGGTGATCGGGGCGTTCGGAGAGCTGGCCAGCGACAACAACATGGCGCTCGTTATCGACGAGACCTACCGCTCGTTTCGGGGCACTGACGAGCCCGCCCACGGACTCTTCGATGAGTCTGCGTGGGAGGACACCGTCGTCAGCCTGCACAGTTTCTCGAAGGATTTGGCCATCCCGGGCTACCGCGTTGGAGCGGTCATCGGCGGACACGGCGTGCTCACCGAAGCGTTGAAGGTTATGGACTGCCTGGCGATCAGCGCGCCGAGGATCGGCCAGGAGGCAGCGATTGCAGGGTTGCTTCACGCTCGCGAATGGCGAGCCGAACAGGTCGCCCGTATCGGCGAGCTCGAGCAGCAGTTCCTCTCGGCAATGAGGTCGCGTCCGGGCGGTCTCGAAGTGGTGTCAAGCGGCGCTTACTTCGGTTGGGTTCGCCATTCTCACGGCCCAACGGCGGACGTTGTCCGTCGTCTGCTGCTCGACCATGACGTGCTCGTCATCCCTGGCACGGCGTTCACTGAGACCGACGAGTCGATGTTGCGAATGAGCTTCGCCAACCTCAGGCCTGAACAGATCACCGAACTCCCATCCCGACTCAACGAACTCAGTTTCTAGATCGACATCGGGCCGAGCCTGCTACAGAGCGATGCCGTTGAGGTCGACTTCGGCGTCGCGTTTGTCGCGGCGGCGGGTGGAAACAAAACGGTGTTGGGTGCGCCAGCCGTCGTCGGTCTTGACGATCTTGTCGTAGTAGCTGGCGGTGCCGGTTCGGCCCTTTCCGAGGAGGGCAACGATGCGGAACCGAAGAGTTACTCCGTCAGCATCGGAATCGGCGTAGATGTTGGTCATCATGTGGGTCCGTGGATGAGCCGCTTCTGATTCCATGAACGACTTGATGTCGTCGAGCCCGTCGCAGATTCGTGACCCCACGCCGGTGAGGTCGAACACGGCGTCTTGGGTGAACACCTCGTCGAGGCCGTCCCAGTTGCGGTCGTCGATCGAGTCGCCGTAGCGGCCCGGAAGTTCGTGGATCTCGACCCGATCAGAGGTGGTGAGGACGTACGGGGTGTCAGACATCTGCTCTCCTGAAGTGCGGCAACGCTAGTCAAGCATCTCGTACACGTCGCTGTCGGACAGGCTTCGGCGGATGTCGGTGTCGGCGACGGCCGGGATGTTGGGGCACCAGGCCCGCATGGCGTCTTCAAGGGTGTCCTTCACGAGGCGCGCCACCTGTGGCGCTTCGTCGGCGTCACATTCCACGACGACGCTGTCGTGCACGGTCTGCACCCCAACTGCGTTGGGATGGACGGCGAGCCGTTCGTGGAGCAGCCCGTACGCCTCCAGCATTACGTCGGCGACGCCGCCCTGAATCGGTGCGTTCCGGTAAGAATTGGCCAAGCGCTCGATACGTCCGTCGAGCGCTCTATCGAGCAGGGTGGCAGTGGCGGCGGGACCCATGTGGGAATCAACCTCGTCGATGATTGCTCGCCGCAACGCCCGGTCTTCGAGAAGCTTCGAGAGCGCCCTATCGGACAGCTCGGCGCCGCCCTCCTCGAATCGGATATCGAACCGGTCAACCATCCGGCGGCGGACTTCGGTCGGCCCTGCTTTGGCTGAGCGGGCGACAATAAGACTTGCCGCGTCGAGTAGGCCCTCGACGTGAAAGGTGAACTGCTGCCGCCGACCAGCAGGCGTGAAGGAAGCAAATCCGAACGGGGTTCCCTCGGAGTCGAGAGCGACCGGCGCGCTAAAAGACAGGGTCCAGGCCACTTCGTCGAGGGTGACTTCTCGGTCTGCTTCGACGACGAGGGCATGGGCCTCCTCAGCGGTGGGCCAGCGACGGTGCAGGTCTCGGAAACTGCGACGGGCTCGGCGAACGAGCGGCCACAGGGTATGGAGCCGGAGTGTGAGCGGCCAGTTGCAGGGTTGGTGGTCGGCAGCCATTTCGTCGATGAACCGGTCGCGCCCGTCGCACCACTCGGATACCTGCGGGTATGCGGCCAGGTAAGAGTCGAGTAGCTGCTTGGCTTCATCGGTGGTGGTTTCGACGCCCGAATGGCTGAGACTGCGGGCCAGCCCGGCCCCTCTTTGCCCATACACGATGCCGAAGTTGATTCGCTTTGAGGTTGCGCGTAGCTCGTCGTAGCGCGGTCGGTTGTTTTCGCGTAAGTCGGTCATGTCTTCGCCGAACATGCGCTCGGAGGTGGCAACGTGAACGTCGATGCCATCGATGAAGGCCTGCAGCAGATTTTCGTCCTCGCTGACGTGGGCGAGGAAGCGGAGTTCGGCTTGGCTCAGGTCGGCGTGGACGAAAACCCTGTTCTGGTCATCGGGTCGGAAGAATGGCTTCATCTTCGGGGTGAGGTTCTGGGCGTTTGGGTTGCGACTGGCGAGGCGTCCAGTGTTCGTGCCGACTACCTGGAGGTACTCGGAGTGGAGACGTCCGTCGTCGCGAATGAATTCCCGAATCGTGTCGCCGTAGGTCGAGAGGGTTTTGGTGAGATCGCGATATGTGAGGAGCTGTTCGCAGATTTCGCCGCCGATGTCGGAGAGTACGGTTGCGGTCAGAGGGTCGGTGGGCTCGAGGCGGCGGGTTTCGCCGAATCGCCCGAAACTCCATGCCGCTACTTCCTTACGCGAGTAGCGGTTGAGGATGTCTTTGGTCTGATTCTCGCTGCCTGGATTCCACGACGGTTCGAGGTGTGCGCTGAACAGTGATCCCTGTCCGCCTCCGGTGAGCTCGGCGAGCTGACCCAACACCTCAACGCGGTGAATGGTCATGGCGTCGAGTTCGGCCTGCCAGCCGTTCCAGTCGAACGGAAGCCCGGCCCGTTCCATGTGGTCGAGGAATGGGCGGGCGTGCTGTTCGAGGTGGCAGACGGTCGCAAGGTCGTGTTTGTCGATACGTGCCCGGATTTCGTCCGAGACCCACATTGTTTCTATTGCGTCGGCGGCGGCGTAGCGGACCTGCTCGTCGCTCAGTTCGCCGTCAGCGGTGTACGAAAGCTGGGTAGTGCCCTTTCCTTCAGCTCGGATGCCGAGATACCACTCGGCCGCCCAAGCGAGCCCGTGGTAAAAGCCGAACCCCGACATGCCCTGGTGGATCAGGGCATCGGCGAGCTGGGCATCCCACCACCGCAGCTCGCTGAGTTCGAGCCCAGCGCCATGCCCCACAGCCATGACGTCGCGGTCGAGTACGCGCGCATCAAAGTCGGCGTTCCATGCGTCGGCGGTGATACCCGCCAACGCCACGGCGAGGCGGACGCGATCGATGTGGTTGGCATCGATGACCCAAGCCCGTTCGACACCGTCGCGATCACGTGTGGCAAGTGACACCACGCGAAGCTGTCCGGGAACATGGGTGAAATCGCCGTGTTGATAAACGGTTTCGGTGTCGATGGCCCTGGCGGTCGACGAGCGCAACGCAACCTCAAGTTCGTCGAGATGTCGGTCGCTGACGAGCGTCACCGGCACGTCGTCGGTGTGCCGGCTCGCTGTGGGGCGAGGGTCATACGGTTGCGCCACGTCGCTCACCCTAATGGGAATTGGCGCGTCGGAAGAATGCGGGGTTTCCTATCCCGGCTGTTGAAGTTACCGATGGGTAACGTACGGGTCTTGCGGCGTCGGTGCCGAGGCTGCCCATTCTTTCGGAGTGCCAATGAACGACGTAAATCTGATCGGAATCGGTCAGACGAAGATCGAGAAAGAACTCCGGGTTGGACACTGACCGCATCTCAATGCTCATCACCGCCAACATGATGTCGGACATCCTCACTTCGCAACAGCAGCTTGGCGCCCTCGTCGCCGATGTGGCTGGCATGCGTGGCATCGAAATGGCAACGGTTGAGTCGGCGTGTTCCTCGGGCGCTTCGGCTGCCCGCTGGGGTTTCATGGCCGTTGCTGGTGGCATGCACGACTCAGTTGCGGTCTGTGGCATGGAAAGCATGACCTCAGCTTCTCGGGAAGACACCACCGCAGCGCTCGCCACCGCAGCCGACTGGGAGCTCGAGGGTTGTGTTGGTGAGACGTTCGTATCTCTCAAGGCAAAGATCATGGCCCTGTACATGGGGACCTATGGCGTGGTGTCCAACGACTTCGCCCATTTCTCGATCAACGCTCACGACAACGGTTTCACCAATCCCAACGCGTTCCTGCAGAAGAAGATCGACCGCGACACGTACCTCAACTCTCGGATGCTCGCCGATCCAGTGAAGCTGTTCGACGCACCACCGGTGTGTGATGGCGCAGCTGCGGTGATTCTCGCCAATGAATCGGTGGCCGGCGAGGCATCGCGTTCTGGTCTCCCGCTGCTCGGGTCGACAAGCTGCACCTCGCTGGTGTCGAGCTGTCGACCAAGCGGGCATTCGAGCAGGCCGCTGTGACCAACGCCGACATCGACATCTTCGAACTGCACGACGCCTACACGATCATCAGCAGCCTGAACCTGGAGGCGGCAGGCTTCGCCGAACGAGGCCGTGGTGTGCACTTTGGTAAGGAAGGCGAGATTGCTCTCGGAGGCAGGCTGGCGATGTCAACGTTCGGCGGCCTCAAGTCCCGCAGGCATCCCGTCGGCGCCAACCAGGTGCCCAACCACCCCGAGACGGCCCTCGTACAGAACATCGGTGGCACTGGTGCCACAGTGGTTAGCCGCGTTTTGTAGCGCGTCGGCTGAGCATTTAGTGGTTGTTGCGAGGTGCGCCGTGGGTGCGAGCAGTGTCCTGGAACGCAATAGCGGGTTTCAGCACCATGCCCTCGTCGAACTGAGCGACCATGCCGCGCTGGATCTCCTGCCATGGCGTGTGACTCGCCGGGTAGTCGAAGCCGCCCGCGGCCTCGAGTGCAGCAGCTCGTTGAGCCAGTTCGTCCTCCGAGATCAGCATGTTCGCCGACCCCTTGGCCAGGTCGATTCGGATCTGGTCTCCGGTCCGTAGCAGGGCCAGGCCGCCTCCAGCGGCGGCTTCGGGTGAGGCGTTGAGAATCGACGGTGACCCTGACGTGCCAGATTGGCGGCCATCACCGATGCACGGAAGCGAGTGGATGCCTCGCACGAGCAGGGCGGCGGGCGGTTGCATGTTCACCACTTCAGCGCCGCCAGGGTAACCAATGGGTCCTGCGCCTCGGATGATGAGCATGCAGTGTTCGTCAATCTCGAGTGACGGATCGTCGATGCGGTGGTGATAGTCCTCAGGGCCTTCGAACACGATGGCCTTGCCCTCGAACGCGTCTGGATCGTCCGGGTTCGAGAGGTACCGGGTGCGGAACTCTTCAGAGATTCCGCTCGACTTCATGATCGCGCTATCGAACAGGTTTCCCTTGAGATGGATGAATCCGGCATCTTCCATGCAGGGCGCAGACACCGGCCAGATGACCCGCGGGTCAAGGTTCTCGACCTGGCCACAGTTTTCGCCAATGGTCTGTCCGTTGACGGTCGCTGCGTCGGGATGGGGGAGTAGGTCGGCTTTCATCAGCTCGGAAATCACTGCTGGCACCCCGCCTGCATGGTGGTAGTCCTCGCCGAGGTATTCGCCCGTCGGCTGCATGTTGACGATCATCGGGATATTGAGGCCGATGTCTTGCCAGTCGTCGTTCGAGAGGGGAACGTCGAGGTGGCGGGCGATCGCATTGAGGTGGATCGGGGCATTGGTCGAGCCGCCGATGGCTGAGTTCACGACTATGGCGTTCTCGAACGCCTCCCTCGTCATGATGTCCGACGGGCGAACGTCCTCTTTCACCAGGTCGACGATGCGCAGACCTGTTCGGTACGCCATCTGGCCACGTTCGCGGTACGGCGCCGGAATCGAAGCGGCACCGGGGAGCTGCATCCCGAGTGCCTCGGCAAGGGAGTTCATCGTCGTAGCGGTACCCATAGTTGAGCAGTAGCCCGTCGACGTCGCTGACGACGCCACTAGATCGGCGAAACCTGCATCGTCAATCTCGCCTGACGCGTGCAGCTCGCGGGCCTTCCACACAATCGTGCCTGAACCTGTTCGTTCGCCACGATGCCAGCCGTTCAACATCGGGCCAACCGATAGGGCAATGGCGGGGATGTTCACCGTTGCCGCGGCCATGAGACATGCCGGGGTCGTTTTGTCGCAGCCCACCGTGAGTACAACCCCATCGAGGGGGTATCCCTGCAGCACCTCGACCAAACCGAGGTACGCCAGGTTGCGATCGAGTGCAGCGGTGGGTCGTTTGCCCGTCTCCTGGATGGGGTGAACTGGGAACTCGAAACAGATGCCGCCTGCTTCTCGAATGCCTTCCCTGACCCGCTGTGCCAGTTCGATGTGGTGGCGATTGCAGGGGGAGAGATCCGACCCGGTCTGGGCGATGCCAATGATCGGCTTGCCTGACTGCAGTTCCTCTCGGGTGAGGCCGTAGTTCACGTACCGCTCGAGGTACAGGGCGGTCATGAGGGGATCACCCGGATCGTTGAACCATGCAGCGGAACGAAGTTCGGTCATGGGTGATCTTCTAGCACCGCTGTTCGCGAGGCATGCGAAAACTAGGTGAGTGCTTGGGCGAGGAGTCCGCCGGCGATGGCGACAGTCATCACATGGGCGGCGCTCTCAACAGGGTGGGAACAGATCCGCTTGAGCGAGCGTTAAAAATTCACCGGCGTTCGAGACGTCCGGCAGACAGGAAAGAGTAATGAATCCGTCATTTCGCCTCGGCAAAATCGCCGGAATCAAGGTCGGCCTTCATTGGTCGGTCGGCCTGATAGCGGCGTTGATCACCTTCACGCTTGCGGGGTCGCTCCTCCCCAACGCCGCGCCTGGCTTTACCGGATTGGCCTACGTGCTCGTGGCCGCGGCAACCGCAGCACTTTTCCTAGCGTCGATCGTCGCCCATGAACTCGGCCATTCACTCGTTGCCCGGCGTAACAATTTGGGAATCGAGGGCATCACTCTCTTCGCTCTCGGCGGTGTGGCGGTGATGACTGCCGAGCCGACGAGGGCTGGTCCAGCGTTCCGCATCGCAGTTGCGGGACCCCTGGTCAGTCTCGGCGTCGGGGCACTTTCGATTGGCGCAGCATGGTTGGCTGGTCTCGTTGGGTTGGCCGAGGTGTCGGTCGCAGCGTTGTTGTGGCTGGGTGTCATCAACATCGGCCTGGCCCTATTCAACATGTTGCCTGCGTATCCGCTCGACGGTGGGCGGGTGTTACAAGCCGCGTTGTGGAGTCGTTCTGGCGATTCTCTGAAGGCGACGGCATCGGCTTCAAGCGTGGGGCGAATTTTAGGGTCGCTGGTGATGTTCGCTAGCGTCGTGCAGTACTTCATGACTGGGTCTGGTATCTGGACCGCCGCCATTGGTTGGTTCATCGCTGGGTCCGCGAAGTCTGAACAGACCCATGCTCGCAGATCGCTTGTTGAGCGCGAGAAGGCGGCTCAGGCAGCGCGTGTCACGGCATTAGAAGAACCGGTTTGATCACATCACCGTCGGCGCTCGCTGCCTCGGCCTCGTTGATCTGATCGAACGAGAAATGGGTGATCAGCCGATCGAACGGAAAATCGCCGCTGTGGAAGCGGGTCAGAAGCTCCGGGATAAAACTCTGTGGCACGGCTTCGCCTTCGAGCACGCCGCGAATTGACCGTCCCGGCAGCAGCGTCCGCAGGTTGATTTCCGCGACTGCGTCCTGCCCATGGGCAGCAACCGTCGCCAGGGCGCCCCGAATCGCCAGGGCAGGAGCCGCTGCTGTGATGACGTGGCCGACTCCAGTGGTGTCGAAGATGTGGTCGACTCCTCGACCGTCGGTGGCTTCGAGCAATGCCGCCGTGAGGTCGACGTCGGCGCCGATGGCGTGAGTCGCGCCCAAATCACCTGCGAGATCGAGACGGTTCTGGTGTTGGTCGACTGCGATGATCGTGCTGCAGCCGGCCATTACAGCGGCGAGGAGGCCCGAAAGGCCAACAGCGCCGCTGCCCAGGATTGCCACGGATGATCCGGTCGCTGGCTGGAGGGTGTTCAGAATCGCGCCGGCGCCGGTTTGTACTCCGCAGCCGAGCGGACCAATGAGGTCCAGGGGATCGTTTTCGGTAACGGCAACGACCGACCTTGCATCAGCAATTGCGTGGGTTGCGAATGACGACTGGCCGAAGAAGTGGGACCCAACGGCGGAGCCGTCGATCGAGATGGCGGTCGTCCCGTCACCACGATGCAGACCGAAGTTCATGGGCAGCATTTCGTCGCAGTAGACCGGCACTCCGTTGAGACAGCTAGCGCATCCACGGCACGATCGGAACGACAACACCACCGGCTGGCCAACACTGAAGTCCACGCCAGGGCCAACCGCTTCGATCACTCCGGCGCCCTCGTGGCCCAAGACCGCTGGGAAGGTGATGTCGCGAAACGGCGAACGCATGCTGGTGTCTGTGTGACACATGCCTGCGCCGACGATCCGTACCCGGACTTCGCCAGGCTGAGGTTCCTGAAGGGCGACCTCAGCCAGTTCGTACGGAGCGTCGCTTGAATGAAGTACTGCGGCGGTGGCGATCATGGCCACACCCTATTTGGTCGCCGAGTACCGTCTCCATAAAAGGGGCATGGTTGATGGAGATCAGACGACTTGGGCCGGTGTTCGGGGCTGAACTGACGGGCATCGATCTAGGCGGTGACCTCGACGATGAAGACGTCGCTGCCATCGAGACGGCGCTTGCAGAAAATGGCGTCATCGTGTTTCGTGCGCAGGAGTTGGCATCGGCTCAACAGCTCGATCTAGGGCGCAGATTCGGCGAGCTCGTGGTATCGCCGTTCTCCCCGAACGCCGACGACGCCCCAGAGGTGATCGTGCTCGACTATGGCGCCGAGGGCCGGGCACCGCTCACCGACATCTGGCATGCCGACGAGACATATCGGCCGGCACCCCCGAAGTTCACCATGCTCAAATCAGTCATCTCGCCGGAACTCGGTGGCGACACCATGTTCTGCTCGATGAAGGCCGCGTACGCCGGCCTGAGCGATCGGATGCAGGCCCATATCGCTGGACTCACGGCGCTCCACGGCTTCGGTCGTTTCCAGAGCCTTGCAGGGTCCGATCCTGAGCGGGTTGCTCGGCGCCATCAGGTCGAGCTCGACCTGCCGCACCCGAACCACCCTGTCGTTGCTGTTCACCCGGTTACGGGCCACAAGGTCCTGTACGTCAACCGCCATTTTACGGAACGCATTAACGAACTGCCCGAGGACGAGGGCCGGGCCATTCTCGAATTCCTGCTTCAGCAGACCGCCCGCCCGGAGCACCAGCTGCGGGTGTCATGGCAGCCAGGGACCGTGGTCATGTGGGACAACCGATCGGTTCAGCACTACGCCGGGCACGACTACTGGCCCCAGCGCCGTCGTATGGAACGGGTCACCATTGCCGGGACGCGGCCCATCGGCGATGGCGAGTCTGCCCAAGTCACTGTCGAGCGAACAGCTGTTATTGGTGTGTCAGCGGGGGAAGCGGATTCGGCCCTATCTGTGCCCACCCGTGAATACGATCGCTGAGCTGGCTTCTGTCAGACCTTCTCGAGACAACGGCCGTCCACCATCTCGAGAGTTCGGGTGATCTGCACCCGACTGAGAAGTGCCCGGTCGTGGGTGACCAGAAGCACTGTTCCACCGAACGTGTCGAGGGCTTGTTCGAGCTGTTCGATGGCGTCGAGGTCGAGGTGGTTGGTGGGTTCGTCGAGCACCAGGAAGTTGGCACCGTTGGCCATGAGCAGGGCTAGCGATGCGCGGGTTCGTTCGCCAGGAGACAAGGTGCCGGCGGGACGGTTGACGTGTTCGGCGGTGAGCCCGAATTTGGCGAGCAGGGTGCGTGTCTCGACCAACGACAGGTCGCTCGCCGCTACGAACGCGTCGACCAATGGGTCGTCGCCGAGGAGGTGTGACCTGGCCTGTTCAATCTCGCCGACAACCACGCTGGAGCCGAGCTTGGCTTCGCCGGCGTCCGGAGCGAGCCGCCCGAGCAGGAGTGAGATCAGTGTGGTCTTTCCGCTGCCGTTGTGGCCAACGAGGGCGACCCGTTCGCCGAAGTGCAGGGTGACGTCGACTGGTCCGAGCGAGAAGTCGCCCCGATCGATGGTGGCTCCAGCAGCCCACGCGACTACATCGCCGCTGCGGCCAGTGAACGGAATGTCCATCTGTAGCTGCCAGGCTTCGCGTGGCTTCTCGACTGTCTCGAGCCGCTCAGCCATCTTCTGGGTGCGGGCCGCTTTCCCGGCTAGCTGCTCGGTTTGGTTGACTTTAAAACTGCGGATGTGTTTGTCGGTCTCGCCTGACTTCTTCGCCTTCGATGTGCCTTGGGTAGCCCATTCGCGTTCGCGTTGGGCCCGCCCCGATAGGGCCTTCTTCTTCGTGTCGTACTCGTCGTAGCGCTGCCAGGCGTGCTGGCGGGCAATCTTGCGCTCCTCGAGAAATGAGGTCCAGCCGCCGGCGTAGAACGACGCCTTATGGCTGTGGTGGTCGATTTCGAGCACGTCGGTGATGGTGCGTTCGAGGAATGTGCGGTCGTGGCTGACGAGCAGCACCGCGGCGTCGAGGGCGACGAGCCACGCCTCGAGCCGGGCCAAACCATCGAGGTCGAGATCATTGGTCGGCTCATCGAGGAGGAATACGTCGTAGCGGGACAAAAGTAAGGACGCTAGTGAGCAACGTGCGGCTTCGCCCCCGGACAAGCTGATGGTCGGCTGGTCGAGGAGGCGGGGTGCCAAACCGAGGTCGGTCCATTGTTCATCGACGCGGGACGCGAAGTCGGCGGCGCCAAGCGCAAGCCACCGCTCGAGGGAGTCGCTATAGGCGTCGCCCGCCCCAGGCTCGCCTGCCGCCATGGCGATTGTTGCTGCCTCAAGGTCGGCTTCGGCCCCGGTGACGCCGGTGCGTCGTTCAAGGAACTGTCTGGCGGTCTCGGTGGGGGAACGATCGGGTTCTTGAGGAAGCAGTCCGACGTTGGCAGAAGAGGGAGCCAACTCGATCCTTCCTGACTCCAGCCCGACCAGGCTTGCGAGCGCGCCGAGCAGCGTCGACTTGCCGACGCCATTGGGTCCAACGAGCCCGATCCTGTGCCGCGGCGCGAGAGTGAGGTCGATCGAATCGAGGATGAGCTGGGCGCCACGGGACACAGTGACGGAGCGAGCGATGAGGGTTGCTGCCACTAGACGGTCATCGCTCGAATTCGAAACCTAGCGAGCCGGGCTGGGTCGCCATTTGCGGTCGTGATGCGTCGAATCTCAATCCCGTGCGCCATGCGACAAGGCTAACGCTGAGCGGTTGCCCGCCGAATGCGCGATTCTGTGTCGATGGACATTCTCGTAATCGGCGGAACCGGCCCGACCGGACCTCACATCGTCAACGGTCTGGTCGATCGGGGCCACACGGTGACGATCCTCCACACGGGCAACCACGAGGTCGACACAATTCCGGCACACCTCGAGCACATCCACACCGACCCGTTCGATGAGCAGAAGTTCACCGACGCCATCTCGGGTCGTACCTTCGACGTGGTGTTCGCCATGTATGGCCGGTTGCGCATGATCTCCCGAGTGCTCGAAGGCCGCACACCAAGGGTGTTCTCGATTGGGGGAGTGCCGGGGTACGAGGGGTTCTCCGAACCAGATGCAAAGTTCCCGTCAGGCATGGTCATACCGACCGATGAGGACCAGGCCCTCGTTACCGATGATCGTTCCGGGCTGAAGCCTCGCAAGATCGCCGAGTCTGAGCAGTTGGTGTTCGATCACCATCCCGATGCCACCCACTTCCGCTATCCCTACATCTACGGACCGAACCAGATCTTGCCCCGCGAATGGACCCTCGTGAAACGGGCTCTGGATGGGCGTCGTCGCCTTATCCTTCCCGACGGTGGGTTGAGCTTGGTGTCCTCGGCGTTCGTCGAGAATGCCACCCACGCCGTGTTGCTGGGCATCGACCACATCGACGCTTCGGCCGGTCAGATCTACAACGTGGGTGACGACACTCAGCTGTCGCTGACCCAGATCGCTGAGATCGTCGCCGACGAACTGGGTCATACATGGGACATGGTGTCGATTCCCTGGGATCAGGCTCCATCGACCGGGCCGTGGATGCACAATCATTCGTCACATCATCGACTCCTCTCGACTGAGAAGATCCGTGCTGAGCTGCAGTACCGCGACCAAGTCAGCGCGGAAGAAGGCCTACGTCGAACAGTCCAGTGGCAGGTCGACCATCTGCCCGGCGACGAGGCAGTGGCCCACATCCTGCAAGACCCGTACGACTACGACGCAGAAGATCAGGTCCTGGCGGCCCACGACCGATTCGTCGAATCGGTCGGCGCTATCGCCTACGACCAGATGCCCGGCTGGACATACGGCTACTACGGCCCTCGGGACAACCCGGGCGGCAAGCGGGGCTCATTCCGTCTCTGAGTCCTGGATGCTGACATCCTGGATGCGAAGATCTTGGATGAGCTCTTTGTAGATCTGCTCTCGTTCGTACTCGGAGTGTCCGATACGCCGTCTATGTTGAGGCTGGCTCATATCGTCGGTCGGGTCCTCGAGCGGATCCGGCACGACCCTATTGTCGGGACGCGTGCGCGTGACAATGAGTGGGTGGGCCATCTCTTCGCCGAAGAGGGGGAGGCACAGGGTGCCGATAGGAGACCCATACGTCACGATTCCGGCCAGCACAACTGAGTGGCCTTCGTTGGTCAAGGTCCGGGTTCGTTCCTCAAGCGCACCAATGGCCTGGCCGCCATAGCTGGGCGGGGCGAACGGGTGGAACCAGCGTGGCCAAACGGTGATGACATCCCAGACGATCCTGACCTGGCGGCGCAACGAAGCGCTCCGGTACATGCGCTGCACGAGTACCAGGCTTCGCATCGGTACGAGGAGGAAGGCTGCCCCAAGGCTGCGGAGAAAGAGGAGTCATCGAGCCAACCGACCCATGTGTCTCTTGCATCGCCCCAGAGCGCAAAACCGACAGTGATCAGGGTGATCAGTGGCACGACCACCACCACGCACGTGCCAATTCGTCGGACTATCCGCTGCAGCCCGACATACAACGCGTGAATCATGCGGGTCGCTCTGAGACACGAGCCCGGCACGCCCTGTTTGGTGACTCCTTCTGCCCATGGTCTGGATTCTTTGAGCATGGCCAGCGCCGCTTTGAGGACAAATCCAGTGACAACCAACAGCACCGCGATGGCGATGAGTGTCGCGACCGTGCAGTGATCACTGGAATTGGCCCTCCCCACAAGATGGCAGCGCCGACGAACGCCCCGAACCCGGCAACGCATACTCCAGCGAATGCTCTGACTTTTGAGGAATCAGGACCCTTGGCCACATAGACACAGCTGATCGCCGCCGCCGCCCCGATTGCGGCTCCAGTGAGTGCAGCCGCCTGCTGCCACAGATCGAGGGCAGGGAGGGGCGGATGAGTTCCGACAATTTCGAAGGTGCCGCTTATTGCGAACATCACGACGACGTAACCCAACGCCAGGATCGGCAGCAGCCAGCCCAGAGTCAGCTTTAGTGCGCTGCTTCCGGCTATTGATTTCACCAGCCGATAGCGACCCGTCACCTCTGTCGAGGACGGTGCCCACGCGGTGAGCGCCGTCAGGACGAGGAGCGCCGCTAGGGACACCCATCGCAAATAGGTTGAGAGTTCCGCCCAGCCAGCGTCGAGGTCGAGGCTTGCATAGGCGGATCCGATGGCGAACAGGGTGGTCGCTGCACCAAGGTATGCGTGTCTTAGCCGAAGGCCAGCCTCGGCGCTGGTGCCCCAATAACCTCGGCCGCCGAAATGCACAGCATCAGGCTCTGGCCTCGTGAGCTCATGTACGCCGACGTTCTGTGTTTCTTCCGCCTGTTGGTACTTGCGGGCACCCGAACGCAGCAGAGCGAAGGTGGCGAGAGTGAGCCCACCCGGAAGTAGTGCCCCAATGAGGACTCGACTAGTGGCCCGTTCGAAGTCGATCCACGTGAGCGAGCCTCGCCAGCCGCCCGAAGATGAACATTCAGCGTCGCCGGCGCATTGGAGCGCGACGATGTCGATCGCGATGTGAGCCCACCCCAGCTGAATGCCTCCAATGTCGAGCCTGTGGTCGAGCTGCGGTAGAAACCGATGGTTTCGTCTCCGGCCACTCGTTCCACCGCGCACTTCGGGTCCAGCAACGCTGCTGGTGGCGTTCCTCCCACCCCGTGGACCCTCAGCTCGACCATTCGGTCACCGCGGTCTGCTGATTCAGGCTTCGGTCCCCCCTCCGATCAAAAGCAATTGTGTCACGGCGGGAGCGAGCGGAACGAAAGGCCCAATCCTCGGTGCTGAAGCGTCGAATCAGCTCTGATGATCGACACACCGTCATCCGCAACACCGGTGACTGGCAGCCCGGAACCGCCGCGAACTTCTGCCTGGACCTTGGCCGGGTGACGAGCGAGGCAGTCGCCGTGGGCCCAGCGCGATCTCGCAACCTGATCGCGGTACCGCGGAGTTCCGGTCCTGAGGCCGCCGGTTCTCGGGTGCTCCACACCGGCGGCGGCGGAGGTGTTCGTTGACTGCTCCGCGGAGCAGCAGAATCTCCGAGATGGCCTCCAACCGATCTAGCTTCAACAACTCGGCGTTTGGAGTCGCCTCGAAACCGCTAGCGATCCGTGGGCGGATCTTTTGCTGGCTTCGGATCGCTCGCGGCAAGCCTCTTAAGCCGTATCCCCTCTTTTCAGGTACGACCTGACCGACAAATCCGAGTCAAGTCGGCCGGTCTCGGGCAACTGGCCGTCGTCGGGGTCGTTTGCCTGTCTATCTGGCCGCAAGATCGGTATCGGATCGATATCGCGAGTGTTTAACCGAGTGCCATCCCACTTCGAGACAATCGTCAACCTCGGCGGAACGGGTGCCCGCCGACTGCTCCGCGGAGCAGTCGCCTGTTTCGGGATCGGATCCACGACCGAGCCATCGGGCCGATGAAATATCCAGCGCCCATGGTCGCTGCGGGTGATGTCGAACCCGTCAGCGTGCAGCACCCGATGATGATGACCACACAACAAGATCAGGTTGTCGAGAACCGTCGGACCGTGATCGGCACGATGCACCACATGATGAGCATGCAAAAAGTGCTCCGCTGAACAACCCGGCCAACGACACAATCGGTCACGCAACATCAACATCCGTCGCAACCGGGGACTGACCCCAGGCGTATTCCGGCCCGGTGTGCCGTCTTCGCTGACAGTGATTCTTGACGCTTCGTACTCCAAACGCCGCCGCGTCGATTCATCAACCACGGTGCCGTCGGTCAGCGTCGCAACATCGCTCTTCTCGTTGACGTGAACGGTGACCTGAGTGCGATCCGAACCCGACCGGTCAGCGGGACCGTGAGCGAGATAGCTGTCTGCGGCCGCAACCAACGCATCGGCCCGCCGTTCCCCGACAGGCTTGTCGGGGCCATAGGTCATTGCAGCGTCGATGGCGTTCCACACCAACTCGCCATCAGCCGGATCGACTTTCAGCGTCAACACCACCCGACCCTCATCATCCTCACGACGACTGAGTTCAGGTGCCGTAACTGGCACGGGGTTGTCTTGGCGATCGAGTTTGATCAACGTCGACACAATCCTCTCCAACTGCGCCGCAGTGGACACACGAGCCATCTCCACCAACCCCGTCTCAGTCTCCGGCAACGCGACACGGGTAATCACCCGCACCCGCGAGTACGACAACTCACCACGCCCAAACGCGGCCTTCGTCACCGGCAACACCGCCAACGCACGAGCGACTCGTAGCTGCTCAAACGCAGCCCGTTCACCAATACCCAACTGCCAGTTCATCCAATGAACACACGAACGAACGCCATCACCCACCCAACCACCGCGCCGATCAAACACCTCCAACAACACCAGAAACTCCGCTGTTTCCAACGCCACCCGAGCCGCCTGAGACGTCAACCGGCCATCCAACACCGCCAACGGCAATCCACGAGTTCACCATGGCGGTCAGCGTATCGAACACATGTTCGCCACACGCGAACGAACTCCAGCATCTACAAGGGAATTCACTACTAATAAATAGGCGTCGGCGACGAGCTCATCGACTCGGTTGTGTTCGGTCAGCCTGTGCCCGGCGAATCGATGACTATTTCGTCAGGAAAGGACGTCTTTGGAGATGATGGTCTTCATGATCTCTGAAGTGCCGCCGTAGATGGTGGCGATGCGGGCATCGACGTATGCCTGGCCGATCGGGTACTCGGTCATGTAGCCGTAACCACCGAAGAGTTGCAGGCAACGATCGATGACCCGGTTCTGGAGCTCGGAGCCCCACAGCTTCGACCGCGCTGCCTGGGCCGGGCTCAACGTGTCGGCGTTCAGCTCGGTGATGCACTGTTCCATGAACGGGCGGGTGACGGCAATTTCGGTGCTGATATCGGCGAGCTCGAACTTGGTGTTCTGGAAGTTGGAGATCGACTGCCCGAAGGCGGTGCGCTCCTTCACGTAGTCAACGGTCCAATTGAGCGCCGCCTCTGCTGCGGCGAGGCCGGTGACCCCGATCGAAAGGCGTTCCTGGGCCAGGTTGAAGCCGAGGTAGGCGAATCCCTGTCCCTCCTCGCCGAGCATGTTGGAGTGAGGGACTCGCACCTCATCGAAGAACAACTCGGCTGTATCGGCCGAGTGTTGGCCGATCTTGTCGAGGTTCCTGCCTCGCTCGAAACCAGCCATGCCCCGTTCGACGATGAGCAGGGACATGCCAGTCGGGCCGCCGTCGGGATGGGTCTTACACACCACGATCACGAGGTCGGAATTGATCCCGTTGGTGATGAACGTCTTTGCTCCGTTGATGACCCATTCGTCGCCGTCGCGAACAGCGGTGGTGGCGATGCCCTGCAGGTCGGAGCCAGTGCCGGGTTCGGTCATTGCGATGGCAGTGATGAGTTCGCCCGAGGCGATGCCCGGCAGCCAACGAGCCGACTGCTCCTCGTTGCAGTATTCGATGAAGTAAGGGCTGCAGATGTCGTTGTGCAAGCCAAGTCCGTTGCCGCCGCCACCGAGACCGGCGTAGGCAATCTCCTCGCCAATAACGGCGTTGAACCGAAAGTCATTGCTTCCGCCGCCGCCGAATTCTTCGGGGATCGCCATCCCGGTGAAGCCGTGTTTGCCAGCTTCGACGTATACCTGGCGATCCATGACGCCGGCCTTCTCGAACTCCTCGACGCGAGGAGCGACCTCGGCCTGGACCCAGGAACGGAAGCTGCTGCGGAACAGGTCGTGTTCCTCTTCATAGATCGACATCGGTGGGTGACTCCTCGAGAACAATGTGGGCCGAACGTCGGCGCTCCAACATCCTGCCTTGTTCTCGGCCCTTTTGCCGAGCCTTGAGCGGCAGCGATCTGATTGCCTGTGGCATGTACACGGCGCTCATCAGCCCTAGCGCGGGGCCACGACTCAGACATACCGGGCGGTATGGGAATATCGGGGCATGAGCGACGCATCCAACTCTGCCCAACCACTCGCCGGCGAGTGCGAGTCTGCGCCGCCTCAGCCCCAGGATGCTTTCGATCTCACCGGTCAGGTCGCTGTTGTCACTGGCGCTGGTCGGGGCATCGATCTGGGTGAACAACGCTGGTGGGTCGCCGCACCGAATGGCACTGGTTGATTTGCCAGGTGACGGTTGGGGTCAGTGCGTCGATCTCAACATCACGTCGATCTGGGAGGCAACAGTCGTCGCTGCTGACCGGATGGAGACGGGTGCCCTCGACATCACCGACGCAGACTTTCCTCGGTACGCCAACCGCATCGCCATGAAACGCCTCGGCACACCAGACGATCTGGGCATGGCAGCGCTGTACCTGGTCGCACCCGCGTCATCATGGGTCACCGGGCAGGTGCTCAACATCAGCGGAGGACCCATATGAGCGTTATTGGTGCAGTAATCGGTACGGACCACATGTCGGTCGGCGAGATCGTCGAGTTGGCTCAGCGGTACGAAACAATCGGGCATCGGGAGTTATGGATCCCGGAGTTCTTCGGGCGCGAGCAGATGGTGCTCGCGTCGCACCTTCTCGCCAACACCGACACCGTGGGCGTCACGACGGGCATTTCGAACGTCTACGTACGCGATGCCATGTCTGCGGCCCAAGCAGCCCACACCCTCAATGAGATGTTCGACGGCAGGTTCACTCTCGGCCTCGGCGTGTCACATCCGTTCGGCGCCGAGATGCGGGGCCACGAGTGGGTGCCGCCGGTCGAGAAGATCACGAGCTATATCACGGATATTCGCGCGGCCCGCGAGAAGCTACGTGGCCCCAAAGATGAGTCGCCGATTCTGATGGCGGCCCACGGTCCGAAGATGTTGGCCGCTGCTGGGGCAGTCGCCGACGGGGCAAACACATACCTCATGCCGCCTGAACACACAGCGGACGCTCGTAGCATCGTTGGGCCAGACACTCTTCTCACGGTCACGTTGCCGTGCTGCCTGAGTATCGATCCTGGCGCAGCCAGGGCGGTTGCCCGCAAGGCCCTATCGATGTACCTGCCACTCCCCGCCTATCAGCGGGCATGGACCCGTTGGGGACTCGGCGACGACATGGTGGGCGGGGGCACCGACCGGTTGATCGACTCGGCAGTTGCTTGGGGAGACGCTGCTGCGATTCGTCGCCGCATGGGCGAACACCTCGACGCCGGCGCTGATCAGATCGCGGTGATTCCGTACAACCCTGTTCCCCGAGCGGGCGTCCCGTGGGACCTGCTCGAAGCGGTGGCCAACTAGGTTTGGGATCATGTCTGGGATTGAGCCTGTCATCGAAGTCAGCGAAGGGCCCGTGCGAGTCAGTGTGAAGGACAAGGTGGCCACGCTCACCTTGTACGACCCGCCGATGAACCCGGTCGCCAGGCAGACTGTCGAGTTCCTCGAAGATCTAGTTCCTCGTCTCGCTGCGGACGACGACGTTCGCGTCGTCGTTTTGTCCGGCGAGGGGTCGAACTTTTGCTCGGGCGCGAACATCAAACAGTTCGGCGAGATCGAAAGCCATGAGGGCCAAGATCACTACGTCCGACGGCGGGTCGCGCTCATCGGCGCTATCGAGGCTCTCCCCAAACCAGTCATCGCCAGGATGCGTGGTTACGCACTCGGCGGCGGACTCGAGTTCGCGCTTGGTTGCCACTTCCGCATTGCGGACACCACGGTCAAGGTCGGGGTTCCGGAAGTAAAGCTCGGAACTCTCCCTGCGTGGGGCGGCACCCAAAGGCTCGCCCGCACAGTGCCTCGCGACGTGGCACTCCGCATGTTGATGACAGGCGAGTTCGTTCCGGCTGACCGAGCGCTCGCACTCGGCCTGCTGACCGAGGTCGTCGATCCTGAAGCGCTAGAAGAGCGGGTTGCTGAGTTCTCTGCCCAGTTGGCCGCCGGTCCCAGCTTGGCGATTGCCGGAGCGCTTGACGCAGTATTGCGGGGCGGGCCACTGCCACTCAGCGAGGGGCTCGAAGTTGAGTACCAGGCCATCCAGGCTTCGCGTGGCAGCGACGACCATCGTGAAGGAGTCAGGGCCTTCCGCGAGAAACGTCCGCCCCAGTTCGGCTGAGTGCAACGGCAACGCGGACTCGGACCAGGGGTCCTAGGGTCTGGCTGTGTCCGAACTCTCCGCGCCCGACTCCGTGCAGGAGCGGGGCACCCGATTTCCGGCGATGGCCTCGTGGGACTTCCGGCGGCTGTTCGCCAACGGATTCTTCACCACCGGTTCTCGCTGGGCCCAGGTCCTCGCTCGCGGCTGGTTGGTGCACGAGCTGACCGGCGGATCTACGACTGCTGTTGGCTGGGTGACGTTCGCCAGCTTCTTCCCGTTCGTTGTTGTCGGCCCCATCGCCGGAGCTGTCGCCGACCGGTTCGATCGTCGCAAGCTGCTGATCATCGCGACAGCGTTCGGCATCGTCAGCGCCTCGTTGTTGGCCGCCATCACCATTCTCGACGTAGTCCAGGTGTGGCACGTCGGCGTGCTGGCGTTCTTCACTGGCTCGACTCAGGCAGCGACCGTGCCGGCTCGCCAAGCACTGATCGCAAACGTGGTGCCTAAGGAAGACCTCCTGAATGCGGTCGCGTTGGGTGGCATCTCCCAACACGGATCCCGCGTCATCGGACCTCTATTCGGCGCGGCGTTCCTCAGCACTCTCGGTCCAGAGTCGGTGTTCGTGCTGTCGGCGGTGCTGTTGACTCTCGGTTTGGTTGAGGTAATCCGGGTGCGTCATCGGCCGCCTCTTGTCGAGGCACGACCCGAAGGCGCCCCGGCACCGACGCTCCTTTCAACCAGTCGCCAGCTCGGCCGCGATCTCGCTGCCGCCGGGCGATACGTCCGGGCCGATCGCCGTCTCGTGGCCGTGATCGGCCTCGTCGGTGCCCATTGCAGCTTCACAATGGCGTTCGACTCGATGATGCCGACCCTGTCCGAAGTAGTTGGGGGTTCTGAGACGCTGTACAGCTCGATCCTGATCGCTCTCGGTGCAGGCGCAATCACAGGGACGTTGGGTGTGTCGCAGCTCAAGAGCGAAAGCTTGCGGGGCACGATGCTGGCCCTGGCTGCGGTTGGCTCAGGCCTGGCGATGGTGATTCTCGGATCGGCACAAACGCCGGTGGCTGTGCTCGCTGGTGCTGTGCTCGCCGGCTTGACGCAGGCCAGCTACATGACAATGTCCGCTGCTTTGGTTCAGACGATTGTCAGCGACGAGTTCCGCGGTCGAGTGATGTCGCTCTACATCATGATCGCCGCTGGCCATATGGCGATCCTGAATCTCGGCTACGGCCGACTCGCCGAATCGATCGATGTGCGGCTCTTGCTCGTCGTTCCCGGTATTGCATGGACGGTGATATTTGTCCTGGCGTCAGTCGGGTCGGCCAATGTGCGAAGCCTGGTGATCCACGGTCGTTTCTCGTCGGGCGCGCCCGTTCCAACAGCGGCCTAGCCGGCGGGTCTGGCACGGTGACCGAGCACGTGTCCGACGCCACGTACAAGTGGCAAGCGTTCGGAGCTATTGGACTGTCGTTTGTCACCAACGTGATGACGATGTCGATGATCTACGTGATGTTGGAGTCGATCTCCGAGGACTTCGGCGTGTCGCTAAGAACGGTGACCTGGGTGGTGATTGTTGAGGCGTTGGTCATCAGTTCGCTGATGCTGCCAATGGGACGGGTCGCAGATGCCATTGGGCGCAAACGGATACATCTGTGGGGTCTCGCTATCTTCGGCGTCGGAGCGGTTTTTGTGGGGTTGGCTCCCACGTTCCCAATTCTCATCGCGGCGCGGGTGGTCATGGCCACAGGCAACGCGATGGGACAGTCGGTTGGGACTGCGATGGTCGTCGCTGTGTTTCCGCCTGAGGAGCGGGGCAAGGCGATCGGTAGCCAGACAACAGCGGTGTCGATCGGTGGCGCATCCGGACCGATCCTTGGAGGACTACTGCTCGAGGTTGTGTCCTGGCAAACGATCTTCCTGATGCTTCTGTTGCCAGTGGCGGTTGCGTTCGTGGCCTCATACCGGGTGCTTGATGAGAGTCGCGTATCCGATTTGAGTGCCGGCGAGCCGACCGACTTCGATTGGAGGGGAGCAGCCCTATCAGCGTTCGGGGTGTCGCTGCTCGTCTTGACGATCAACAATCCGTTCGGGTGGAGTTGGGTTTCACCGCTCATCATCGCCGGGGGTGTCGGAGCGATCTTGCTGCTCCGTAGTTTCGTGCGCTGGGAACTCCGGTGCGATGTTCCGATGCTCGACCTCAGCCTGTTCTCGAGCCGACTCTTCTCCATGTCGATCCTGGCCAGGCTGCTGGGATTTATGGGATCGACGGCTATCCGTCTCCTCGTGCCGATCTACCTCATCAGCCTTCGCGGCCTGTCTGAGGGCGCCGCCGGAGGAGTGCTGTTCCTCATCTCGCTCGGGATGGGTCTGGCAGCACAAGGATCGGGCCGACTGTCAGACAAGTTCGGCACGTGGCGGTTCATGGTCGCCGGATTTGTCGTGATGCTGTTCTCGGTCGGTGGCTTCTTGTCGTTCGGACTCACTACACCGATCTGGCTCGTGGCGATCGTGGTGTTCGTCAGCGGACTCTCACAGGGGCTATGGAACGTGCCGAACAACGCAGCGATTTTCGGTGCGGCTCCACCGAACCGGTATGGAGTTGTGGGTGCGCTGACCAACCTGTCTCGCAACATCGGAAACGTCTTGGGTCAGGCGCTTTCGACGGCCGTGGTCGTAGGGGTGATGGTCGCTCGAGGGTTCGACGTCGCCCTGAACGAGATCGCCGATTCGCCTGGCGCCTCCGAGGCGTTCGTACTGGGTTGGCGGGCAGCATTCGCTGTCGTGATCGGGCTGCTGCTCGCAGCGCTTGCCCTGGCAGTGGCCGCGAATCCGGTCAGACTCAAAGCGGCAGCGGGAACTCAACCCTGAGCTGTGGAGCGCCCGGGTCCCTTCAAGGTGGTGCCGCCGTCGACAACCAACACTTGGCCGGTGATGTAGCGGGCTTCGTCTGACACGAGGAACTTCACCGCTGCGCCGACGTCCCATCCGCTGCCCTCGATACCAAGAACGCTCGCGCGCCGTCGGGTCTCAGCCATGTCGTCAGGCATGTCATCGCCGCCGACCATCGGGGTGCGTACCGGTCCGGGAGCGACACAGTTCACTCGGATGCCTTCTCGTCCGTGGTCGACAGACATGGCCTGGGTGAGGGCGATGACTGCTCCCTTCGAGGTTGAGTAAGCGGTCAGACCCCGCGGGAGCATCGCCGAGATCGAGGAGATGTTGACGATGGCGGCATTGTCGCTGGTGTCGAGCATTGCGGGGATGGCGTGGCGAGATGCGAGCACCATCGACATCACGTTCACGTCCATGACGGTCTGCCAGCGGTCGAGATCTTCGGTGACGACTGAGCCCCGGCTGCCGATTCCAACATTGTTGATGAGGATGTCGAGCCGGCCCCATTCGGCGAGGCAAGTGGCGACCATTCGTTCGCAGTCGGCGGCGTCGGTGACGTCGGCATGAATTGCCAACGCGGTGCCGCCTTCGGAGCGGATCATTTCGGCTGTTCGTTCGGCTCGCTCAATCTGACGGTCCACCGCCAGTATCCGGGCCCCTGCTTGGCCCATGAGTAGGGCGGCGGCTCGACCGTTGCCGATCCCGTCAGCTTCTGCTCCGGCGCCAGTGACGATCGCCACTCGCTCGGTCAGGTCTCCGGAGGGTCGCGTTGCTGCCATGAACGCAGTCTGCCCTACCTCTATCGGTGCCTGCTGCCCTGCTGATCGCAATGGCCGAGCAGCAGAAGTAGGTTCGATTGCCACACGACCCGGGGGGAAGAAATGTCTCGTGACGCAATCGAGGACCTCGTCCACCGCTACGCCGATGCCGTCGTGCATCGTGACGGCGTGCAATGGGAGTCGACCTGGGCGCCCGATGCTGTGTGGGAGCTCGGCCAAGATCGACGCATGGAAGGCCGTGAAGCGATCGTGGAGTTCTGGCACACAGCCATGGGTGGCTTCGATGCTGTGATCCAGACAGTCTTGAACGGCACCGCGGAGCTCGACGAGTCGGCGGGGACCGGTACCGGACGCTGGTATGTCAGTGAGCAGTTCCAACGCACCAACGGTGACGCCGGGATCCTCTCGGCCCACTATGACGACGAGTACAAGGTGGTCGCCGGCGAGTGGCTGTTCACGAACCGCGGTCTGGTGGTCCACTACATGGGGCCGCCCGATCTGTCCGGCACGTTTTTCAACACCGGCTTCAACACGGGTCCCGTCACGGGCCAGGACTGAACGGAACCCATGCCGCCCTTTGCCAGCGCCCTCGCCGAATCGCGTCCTGACGCCATCGCCATCAGTGACCCCGACCGTAGCTACACGTGGTCCGAAGTCAATGAGATTCTGAATCGGTGCGCCAACCGGTTGCTGTCGACTGACCTCGGCCCGAAGCGACGGATTGCGGTCTTCGCAGAGAATGCCGCCAACACTGCTTTCGCCCACCTCGGGGGACTCCTTGGCAGCTGTTCAACTGTGCCGGTCAACTTTCATCTAACCGCTGACGAGGCCGGGTACATCCTTCGAGACTCCGAGTCGACGGTTCTGTTCGTTGGACCCGAGACACTCGAGCGCGGAATTGCAGCGGCCAAATCGGCCGGAGTGAACGAAGTTGTTGCCTGGAGCGTCGACGAACTTCCAGCAGGAGCTTTGAGCTGGGACGCATGGCTTGGCGCTGGTGCGCCGGAGGACTCTCCCGACAATGTCGAACCGCGGCCCAATCTGCTGTACACGTCGGGGACCACCGGCCTGCCGAAGGGCACGGAACTGCCGCCAACGATGTTTGCTGGAGGCAACACGATCAGTGAACACCTGGAGGGTCTCAAGAAGAACGCGTTCGCAGCGTTCGGAACTCACCTTGTTGTCGGGCCGATGTATCACACCGGTCCGTTGAGCGGCATGCGGCTGCTCGTCGCAGGAATTCCTTCGGTGATCCTCGCCAAGTTCGATGCCGAGAACACCTTGCGCACCATTCAGGAACATCGGACTGAGTCAACAGTTATGGTTCCGACACACTTTGCGCGACTCCTGGCGCTGCCCGCCGAAGTGAAAGCCCGCTACGACGTCTCGTCGATGAAGTCCGTCGCACACACCGGGGCCAAGTGTCCCGTCGACGTGAAGCGGGCGATGATCGAATGGTGGGGACCGGTCTTTGTTGATGCCTACGGGGCAAGCGAGGTCGGCACGACGTGCAGCATTAATAGTGAAGAGTGGCTAGCCCATCCGGGGTCCGTCGGTCGGGCGATCCCGCCATTCGAAGCCCGGGTGTACGACGACGACAACAACCTGTTGCCGCCCAACACCGAGGGACGGCTGTTCTTTGCTGATAGCACCGGTCGCGGCATCGTCTACCCGAATGATCCCGACAAGAGCGCTGCCTCTCACGTCGAGCCGGGCGTGTTCACTCTTGGCGAGATCGGCTACATCGACGACGATGGATACGTATTCATCACCGACCGGTTCAGCGATATGGTCGTATCGGGCGGCGCCAACATCTATCCGGTCGAGGCAGAGAACGTCCTGATCGATCATCCGGGCGTGGCAGATGTGGCCTGCATCGGTGTGCCCGATCCGGACATGGGGGAGCGACTGATCGCTTTGGTCGTGCCAGAAGATCCTGCGAACCCGCCCGATCCGGCAGACGTTTCAAAGTTCTGTCGAGATCGGCTGACGCACTACAAGTGTCCGCGTTCGATCGAATTCGTCGAGACGGTCGGCCGAACGACGATGGGCAAGATCAACAAACGCAAGCTTCGAGCGCCGTATTGGGTCGACCAAGCCTAGATCGGTGAGGCTTCGCATTCGTTTGTGTCAATGGAGTGCCAGACGACCTCGGGTGTCTTCTCCCACTCCAATGAGGTGGACGCGCTCGGAGGGTATGGCCACTGAAGCGCAGTCGGCTTTGAGATCGAGGGAGGCCTAACATCGGGAGGGGGGAGCGCTGCTATGGGGCGGATGGACGGCAAGATCGCTGTGGTGGTGGTCGGCGGCGCTAGCGGGTTCGGTCTGGCGACGAGTCAGCGGTTCGCTGACGAGGGGGCGACGGTGGTGGTGTGGGGCCGGCGTGGTGGTCTGGCAGCTGAGATCGGGGAATCGCTAGGCGGCGCATGCGACATTTCCGACTTCGATCAGGTCGAGTCGGCAACTGCGGCGACTCTGGAACAATTCGGACGGATCGACGCCGCCGTGAACTACGCCGGATTCGAGCGCAGCACTCCGATCCGTGATCTCACGCCCGACACCTGGCAGCCGATGATCGACGTTCAGTTCACAGGCGCTGTCTGGTTCATCAGGGCAATGGCCAACGCCATGGCCGAAACCGGGGGCGGGTCGATCATCTCGACGTCCTCACTTACAGCTCAGAATCCGACGGTCGGACAGTCGGCCTATGCCGGGTCAAAGAAGGGTCTCGAGTACGTGACCCAGATCGCCGCGATCGAGTACGGGGCCGATAACGTGCGGGTGAACTGTGTGTCTGCCCACCTAGTCGAGACCCCAATGACGGCGCACATCTTTCGAATACCTCTCGTTATCGAGGCAATCAAGATGCAGACCCCGCTCGGGCGGATGGGCCACGTCGACGACATCGCCAACGCTGTCCTGTTCCTAGCCAGCGACGAGGCCGGCTACATATCGGGTCAGACTTTGTGTGTCGATGGCGCCGCCTCGACCCAGAAGCTGCCGTCGGCCGCCGACTACGGCATGCTCGCCGGCGCGAGACCTGAGCTGCTGAAATGAAAGCTGTGCAGAGTAGAAGCCAGTTGCAGCCTGAACGCATACTTGAGAGCCACTAGCAGGGTGCTGAAATTCTTCTGATTGGTGCTCGCGTTCTGGGTTGGGGTGGAAAGGAATGGGGGATGCGTGGAACCCCTGAGCGTCAGTTGTTGATGTTGTTGATGTTGTAGACGGAGGATCTGATTCCGGCTGATCATCCGTTCCGGCGTATCCGGGTCGTGGTCGACGAGGTGTTGATGGCGATGTACTCGATCCGTTCGGAGCGGGCGTTCTGTGAGCGGTTGAGCTACGACATGTTGTTCAAGTGGTTCCTCGATCTGGTGATCGACGAGCGGGCCTTCGACGCGACCACGTTCACGAAGAACCGGCAGCGCCTGTTGGATCACGAGATCGCCCACGTCTTCTTCGCGGCTGTGGTCACCCAAGCGAA
>JBLHLM010000017.1:0-34831 GCA_047618365.1 Candidatus Poriferisodalaceae bacterium
TCACTGGTCCGATGCGGCCACCGGCTTCGACCGTGATCCCGCGAGAGGTTTAACGCACAACGCTGTAATTAAACCCTAGGTACCTGTTGGTTCAATAACCGTTGTCCCTATGTAAGTTGTCTTCAACGCCTGCAGGCAAGTTTAACTTTTGTGGGTTAAAGTTAAACATGTGGAAGTAGAGCGTTTTAGGAACAGCCCGATCGGGAGGGTTGTACCTATCAGCGGCAGCGATGGTCGTTTCGGCGAAACCTACGAGCATTGGGCATTTGTCCCGAAGGCGCTGCTAAATGAAGTAGAGCTTTCGCCGTCGGCTCGCGATGTTGTGTTCGAGGCTGCACTCGCCCTCGGCCGACTCGATCAGGCTGGCAGGCAGATTCCGAATCCAGTGCTCCTAAGGAGGCCGACACTTCGCCGTGAGGCGCAGAGCACCTCAGCGCTGGAGGGAACCTATGCACCGTTGAGCGATGTGTTTGGCGCCGAAGACGGTGGCGGGGCCAAGACGCCGGAGCTGCGCGAGATTCTCAACTACGTGGCCGCGGCTGAATATGCATACCAGTGGGTTCGCGACAGGGGCCGAATAACCCGCGATCTGATCTGCGACCTTCATGCATTGTTGATGTCCGGGTCCGAGCTAGACGTCGCTCAAGCGGGGATGGTCCGCAATATTCAGGTGGTGATTGGATCGGGCGGACGGGTACAGGATGCCCGTTTCGTGCCTGTTCCACCAGGTCCCAATCTGGAAGCAGGTTTCACCGATCTCCTCGACTGGATCGATCGCCCGCGCGAAAGGTCGGTGCAGGCGGTCGTCGATAGTGCGCTTGCCCACTACCAATTCGAAACGCTGCATCCGTTCCATGATGGCAACGGTCGGATCGGTCGCCTTTTGATTGTTCTCCAATTGCTTTCAGCAGGGGTCTTGGGTGAACCCCTTTTGGCTGTCTCGCCATGGTTCGAAGCAAGGAGAGCGCAGTACCAAGACGAGCTGCAGCACATGAGCATGACCGGCGACGTGGACCGCTGGGTCTCCTTCTTCTGTGAAGGCATCCGAGCTCAAGCTCAGGCCACCGTTGAAAAGATCACAGATCTGCTCGCGTTCCAAGAGGAAGCAATATTGACCGTGCGAGAAACGGGCAGACACTCGGTTGCGGTCGATATCGCTGGCGACCTGGTTGAGCGCCCGGTTCTCAACGTCGCAAACACGGCGAGCCGCTACCAGGTCAGTTTCGTGTCTGCGAACAAGGCCGTCGCGAAGCTCGTAGATGTCGGTCTACTCGCCGAGATCACGGGCCGCGGGCACGATCGAGTCTTTCGATGCGACCGCGTCCTTCGGATACTCGAGCGCTGAAAATCCGATGCCGGCAACAGCGGGCGCCGTGAATTGATCTTGTCGAACCGTACGACCTCAAGTCGACTCGAGGTCAAGGTTTCCTGCCGTGGGGTGGAAGGCCGCTTAAACCATCCCGGAGTGTTCGCCGAGGCGAGGTGCACGCGACGTTCGCCACCAGTCGAGATTTGTCCTGAATGGCGCACCAGGAATGGCGACTGATCCGCCTGCCGGGAGTTCGGTCTCTTGCCAGAACCCCGACGCGGCGAGGTGTGGATCGGATCGCAGCGCGGCGATGGTGTTGACGGGGGTGATTGGAATTCCCCGACGCTGACCTTCCTGGAACGCTTCGAGACCGGTCAGCTGGAGGGTGAGCTCCTCGACGAAACCATCGATCAGCTCGAGCGTCTCGGCCCGGACGGCGCTGTCTTCGAACACCGGGTCGGTGACAGTGTCGTTGCCCGTGACATCGTGAATCCACTGGGCCATCGCGACCCAATGGTGTGGCATCAGCACGAGGATCGACACGAAACCGTCGCTGCAGGGATAGAGGCCGAATGGCCGTGAGAGCAGGCGCCGGTTGCCGGTGCGTTCGCGATGCACCCGGTCGTCGAGGAACACACAGACGCCAGTCTCGGGAGCGAGCGCTAGCGCTGCTTCCTGCAACGACACATCGACGCGTTGGCCCTTGCCTGTTTTGCGGGCAACACGGAGCCCCAGCAGGGCGCCGAGGGTGGCGTTAAGGGCGGTGGCGTGCATCGCCATCTGGATTGGACCGCCAGGACTCACGGGAGGCTGGTCGGGGAAACCGACGGTGTAGAGAATGCCTGACGAGGCCCACGCGATGAGGTTCGAGCTTTTCCACTCACGTTTGGGGCCAGTGCGCCCGAACGGGGTGATCGCCACCCAAACGACCGCAGGATTGGCAGCCGCGATTGTTTCGTAGCCAACACCGTGTTGGTCGAGAACGTCAGGTGAGTGTTCGTCGACGACTATGTCGGCGGTCTCCAAGAGCGCACGGAGCTGGTCGGCGCCGTCCGCGGCGGCCGGATCGATGACGACACTCTTCGTGCCCATTGACAGGAATGCCCACCACAAGCTCGCCTCGCCTTCGGGAGCACCATCGGCGAATGGAGCCATCTGACGGAGTGGGCTGCCTGACGGGGATTCGACCTTGATGACCTCGGCGCCGAGTGCGGCCATCATCCTGGTGCCATACGCGCCGCCGAGGCCCGACATGTCGACCACTCGCCGGCCGGCCAACGGTTGGTTCATTTGAATTGCCTCGTTCATTACAGGTCCCTCGAATCGGGCTCGCCGGGGAACATGACGTGGATCCATTCGTCATATGGCCGCTTCACCACCAGATCCGGCTGATTCATGGAGTGGGCCGCACCGGCATCGATCAGGTCCTGGACCTCGGCCTCGGAAAGTCCGGCGGCTTCGGTGAGTACCTCGACGGTGTGTTCACCGGCCGACGGACCCGCTCGCTCAAACCGGCCGGGTGTCCCGCTGAGTCGGAGGGGGCTGTTCGAGAAGACGTCGCGCTCGAACCGAGCTGAGGGCGCGGTGACGTACCAGCCTCTGCCCTTGACATGTTCGTCCTGGAGCACGTCCTCGTTGGTCGACACGATGTGGGCGGCGACGCCCGCTCGCTGAAGGCGCGCCGCGAGGTCGGTCGACTCGAACGTCGAAGTCCACCCAGCGATGGCCGTGTCGAGGTCGTCGTGGAATTCGAATCGAGACTCGTTCGTGGCGAAACGTTCGTCGTCCAGCGACCCATCCGCCAAAGCGGCCATGGCTGCCCACTCGTCATCGTTCGCCACGCTGATGGCGATCCAACGTTCTTCCCTGGCGCATGGATAGACACCCTCGGGGGCGTTCCACAACGACCGGTTACCAATACGTTCCTGTTGCACTCCGGTCAGGTCGTGGTTCATGACGAACGGTCCGAGCATCCCGATCGTGGCTTCGAACTGTGACAGGTCAACGTGAACACCCTCACCGGTGGCGTCACGATGCTCGAGGCCAAGCAACACCGCCGTCGCCCCGTGAAGTGCGCTGAGATAGTCAGGTGGGGCGACGGTCGCGATGCCAGCGGGTTCGCGATCGGGGTGCCCAGTGAGAGCGTCCATGCCAACGAGCGGAGCCTGATTGGGACCCCACGCAACGTAAGAGTAGTAGGGCATGTCGGGGTCGCTACCGAAGCCTGGAAGCTGGACGTACACGATGTCGGGACGGATCTCGCTCACTGACTCGTAGTCGAGTCCGAGCTGGACGAGTGCCCTCGCGGCGTAGTTGGCGATGAACACGTCGCAATTCGCGAGCAACTTCCGTGCGGCCTCGCGTGCCGCTGGCTGCTTCAGGTCGAGCGAAAGACTCTTCTTGCCTGCGTTCATTTCTGGCACATACGGGCTCGAATCGGGCAGCACTGCGGCGAGCTCTTCGTTGTCGCGCAACCACGCCGAGCCGAGAAGTCGCACAACATCAGGCGCAGTCGGCGACTCAACCTTGATGACCTCGGCCCCGTGATGTGCGAGATGACGACCGAGACTTGGAGACGCGATCGCTATCCCGATCTCGAACACCCTGATGCCGTCCAGCGCCCTCGCGCCGGCAGCATCGGACGCTCCCGTATCGGACGTAACAGCGTTGTCCTGCACATTTCCCCCTCTTGCGATATCCCCGCCAAGAGCATGCCGCAAACTTGCCTCTCGGGACAGACGCCGACGGGGGTAAGTCTCATCAAGTTTGTGTTTTGGCCGCTCGGCTGTTGAGAACGAGTCCACCGATCACGACGGCGGTCCCTATGAGCTGGCCGATGCTGATGTTTTCGTCCAGGACGATCCAGGCGGTCAGGCCACTGACTACGGGTACGAGGAACAACAGCGGAGCGATTTGGGTGGCTGTCAGCTGTCGTTGGACCCAGCTCCAAGCCGACCATGCTACGAAGACCGGGCCGATGATGACCCAGGTCATCGCAAGCCATCCGAATCCGGTGATGGCTCCCCAATCTTGTGAATTCAGGGTCGGTGCGGTGACAGCGAGAATTGGGATCGCAGCGATGGAAGCGGCGTAGGTGGTGAGCGTGAATGGTGAGTAGTGCTCGACGAGGGATCGATTGATGATCGGGTAGCCGGCGTAGGCAGCCGAAGTCGCCAAGGCAGTGAGGTCGCCCCAACCGAGTGAGACCGACGTTCTCGAAGCAACAAAAAGAGCGCAGTCCCTGCAGCAGCGACACTAGCGCGAGGCTAGCAGGGTGCTGAAAAATGCAGTCGCCGGAACATCGATGACCGGAACCCCTCAGAGCAGCCCGGTGTGTTCGCCGAGGCGGGGAGCACGCGACGTTCGCCACCGGTCGAGATTTGTTCGGAAAGGCGCGCCCGGAATGACGACTGTTCCGCCTGCCGGGAGTTCGGTTTCCTGCCAGAACCCCGACGCGGCGAGGTGTGGATCGGATCGCAACGCTGCGATGGTGTTGACCGGGGTGATCGGGATTCCGCGGCGCTGACCTTCCTGGAACGCTTCGAGACCGGTCAGCTGCATCGTGAGCTCCTCGACGAAACTGTCGATCAGTTCGAGCGTTGCGGCCCGAATAGCGCTGTCTTCGAACACCGGGTCGGTAACAGTGTCGTTGCCGGTGACCTCATGCACCCACTGGGCCATCGCAACCCAATGGTGCGGCATCAGTACGAGGCGCCGAGGGTGGCGTGGAGAGCTGTGGTGTGCATCGCCATCTGGATTGGACGGCCAGGGTTCGAATTGCTCCAGGGGTGTCAGCGTTCTTACGCGGCGTTCCAGCGGCGCTATGAACGATTCGAACGGTTCTGCTGTTGCTGACAGGTTCACAAAGATCATGTCGAGCCAAACCGCTGACCTCACTTCAGAAAGACCGAGCCTCTCAGCGTTGAGGCTCGGCTCGACATTCACCCCATGGCCACCGACGTGCGGTGTTCGTTCAAGGGAGCCATGAAGGTCGTAGGTCCATGCGTGATAACGGCACTGCATAAGGGAGGAGGTGCAAGCCGAGCCAACCAGTTCGTTGCCGCGGTGTTGACACACGTTGTGAAAGATACCCACAGCTTCGTCCGCTCCACGGACCATGGCGAGCGGAATCCCCATCCAGGTCACCGGCCGTTGTGCGCCCGGTTTGGCGATATGGGAAGCCGAGCCAATGCTCAGCCAAGTCGATGCGAAGAGACTGTCAGCCTCCCATTGGAAGAATTCCTCCGAGGTGCATGCATGATTCGGCAGACTGCACGCCTGCTCGATAGGCCCTTCGATCTGATCCAGTAGCTCGCTACTGATTCCGTGCCGGCTCATGGCAACAGTCTGTACACGGGGCGTCGATGTAACAAGCGCCGCGCCAAGAATTTGGCGACCGGTGCCGTGCGGCGCTGACAGGGACGCTTCGGAGTTCTGAGAGGTGGTCGCGAACAGCAGTTAGGGGGCTAGCCGATAGGTGGTTGGTTGGGGCTCCACTTGTTGCGGTAGTCGAGGAGTCTGCTGGTGATGAGGACGATGGTGGCGAGTTGGAGCGCTGCGTGGCGGTGCCGGTTTTGGCGGTCGGTTGAACGTCGGAGTTGTCCGTAGTTAGACCACCACGAGTTCGCGGCCTCAACAATCCAGCGCAGCCCAAGGGTAAGGCGGTGTGGTTCGCCTGGCTGAGGTTTGGTGCCCCGTTTCTGGATATCGAGTTCGGTCAAGCCGCGATGAGCGAGACGATCTCTCACGACCGGGAAGTCGTAACCGCGATCGAGACACAGTGTGTCGATATCGGCGAGTAGACCCTTGGCAGCGACAGCGTTCAGGGTGGGTTCGAGCATTGGGATGTCGTTGCGGTTGGCGCCATCGATCGCCCAACCAATCGGGATGCCAGCGGCGTCAACCGCGACAGACCATTTCCAGCCCAGTTTGGCTCTGTCGACGGGACTTTTGCCTGTTCCTTCACCCCCGCAGGGTGCTTTGTGAGGTGATCCGTCGATAGCGACGGTGTCGAGATCGAATTTCAAGGATCCGGTCATAGCCGGCGAGCGCTTCGGTTTCGAGTTGGTCGAATACCCCAGCGTTGATCCATTCGTTGCGTCGTCTCCGAATGGTCGTGTCGGACACCTCGAAGTTGAGGATTGTTTCGATGTCTACCCGTGAGGATCCGGTGACGAGACGGATCATCAGGGCACGAAACACCAACCGGTCGCTGATTCTGGGTCGGTGGCAGCCCAGCGGGTGAGAGTCTTGGTGGCGTGGTAGCAGCGGTTCGATCGCTGTCCAGATCGCGTTCGTTACTTTGGGGTCGAGTGCGCGTGTCATGGTTGCGTCAGCCTCCACTGTGTCGTTGTTTGTTGAGAGCACTCGCAATCAAACGCGAGACAACCCAACGACCGGTAGATGGTCAACTATCGGCGCGGCCCCTAAGCATCGCAACGTCCGAAATGCGCTGCAGTAGAGGGTCTCGACCTTGAACCTACGCTCACGTTTCACGTGAAACAGCCAGCTAGAACAGGGGTTGCTTCTTGACCCTCGCCCAGCGGCGAGGATATCGCTCCGAACACGCCGTTTCCTGCACCATCACCGCCATCTTCGGCGCCGACGCCGAAAGTATCGCTGGGCCCAGTCCTAGCTGATTCAAACCGGACAGTGACCAACGATGGCCATCGGTGGGCGGCTCACTCACCACCAGCCAGCCTCCGACTTTCAACAGCGGTGCAGCGCACTCAGCTAAAGCAGACGGGGGACCAAAGGCTCTCGCGCACACTCCGTCAGCAGTACCGCGATACTCGGCGAGACGAGCCACTTCAGTGGCATCCCCCTCAACCACTCGGATCACACACCGGTGGCCCCGCTCCTCCACGATCTGCTCTGCCGCTGAGCGTAGGAAATCACAACGGGCCGCCGAGCGATCGATAAGAAGTATCTCGGCGTCGACCAAACACGCCATGACGAGACCAGGTAGTCCAGCGCCAGATCCAAGATCGCACCATCGTTCGCCTGCATTCGCCTGAGCGGCATACACCTGAGAAACAGCATGGTCGATATGTTGCTCGACGTCCCCAGGACCAAGGTGACCTAACTGTTGCGCTACGCGCAACAGCCGGGCCAAAGTTGCCCGGCTGTCAAACGTTTCACGTGAAACATTATTCATGGTGAAGTGGCCTTGGGCCGTCAATAAATCAGTCGCCCTCGGGCACGATGACGACACGGCGGCGAGGCTCTTCGCCCACTGAAATGGTGCGAACACCCTCGGCTGCATTGACGGTGTCATGCACGATCTTACGATCGGCAGAGTTCATTGGCTCCAAGCCCTTCTCGACAGCGGATTCCTTCACGCCGGCGATAAGCCCAGACACGTAGGCCTCGAGGGCTACCCGTCGTTGGGCGCGATATCCGCCAACATCAACACGTACGCGTGCCCGATCTTGACCAGGCATACGACGCTGCAACATTGTCTTGGTGACCTCGTGCAAAGCAACCAAGTGCTGGCCCCGAGGACCAATCAGGAGGCCGAGGTCAGCGTTGTCGCCGGCCAGATTGACTTCAAAGGAATCTTCGTCGCTGGCGACCATCTCTGCCGAGGCGGTGACACCAAACGACACCGCGAGGCCCTCGAGAAATTCGCCGACCATGGCCTGCTGATCATCAACGCTCACATCGGTGCTCACGTGTCTTGCTCCTGGTTTCTTGCGGCCTTGGCCGCCACTGTTGGACTAATGGTTCGGCGGCGACGGGATGTCGCGGCACCGTTCGAATCTGTGTTGTAGCGGGCTGCGTCATCGGGTGCAGGGCGCCCATCAGCATTGGGCTGAAATGACACTTCTGTAGTTTCACCTGCAGCCGATATAGCCGGGGCGCTCACGGGAGCGGACGCGCCCAGCGTACGCTTCCGACGAGCCGCAGGCGAAGAAGTAGCTGAGGAATCGGGACTTTTGCCGGCCTCGGTAGCTTCGTTCGCTGCAGGTGCGTCTTTCGCCGTTCTCTCGCGGGTGCGCCACTCAGAGGGAGCTGGGCTCGCTATGTAAGTGGGTAACTCACTCAACGCAGCCGAATTCGCTGAGAGGGTCCGCTTGCGCGTGGTTGTCGGATGACTCGCTTCGCCATTCGAACCCGAGTCTTTCCCACGTCCCCTACTTGACTCCTGCTTGTCAGAGCCTTCGTTATCCGAGGCTTGTCTACCTGAACCCTGTTTGCCTGAACCCTGTTTGCCTGAACCCTGTTTGCCTGAACCCTGCTTGCCAGACTCCTGTTTCTCAGAACGCGACTTCTTGGAGTCCTGAGCTCCACCGCTAATGTCGCCTCCAGATCGAGACTTGCTCCGCGACTTGTCATCGCGGCCACGCCTTCGAGACTGATATTCCTGCTTCGGAGCGGGAGCAACTGGACGGACTCGCGCCCGAACTTCAGCTGAAATCTTGCGGAGCCCAAACAGCTTCGTTGTGGCCTCTTGCACCACGATGAACTCTGCATCCTCAGGTGCCACGCTCAGCTGATCCAAGGCTCGATCCTTGGCCTGCTCCACGGTGTCGCCGGTAGTGACGATCCATTCCATCAGCGCTTCTTTCGACGGTTCGAATGGGTGTCGCCAGTTGTCCGCCGGCTTTGAATGGGCTGCGAGACATCCTTGCTTGCAACACCATTCTTAGATGTTGAGCCGGTCGAACCCTTTCCTGAGCCGCCACGCCGCTGCTCAGACCGAGCCCGGCGAGCCGCTGCACGCTCATCCGCGGACATATTGGCGTTGGATTTTTCAACTTCAGTGCTCGGCACGGCATCGATGGGCTTCTTCGAGCGAGCGTTTTTTGGTTCGATTGGTTCGGTGTCGATCACCAATGAACCAGCGGCGGGCGGGGGAGGCATGGTCTTGTGGATGAACGATTGCTGACCAATGCGGTACAAACTCGACGAAACGAAGTAGATGGCCAGGGCCGCTGGAACAGCGAAGGCAAAGACCGGCAGCATAAACGGCATGATCTTCATCAGCATCTCGGTCTGTGGATTCGGCGAAACAGCGCCCTCAGGCCGCCGAGCCTTCATCTGCTTCTGCTGGAACCAGGCTAAAAGGAAGGTGAGGAAGACCACTCCTAGATAGGGGAGCGAATCGACAAAATTCGAACGCAGAACCTCGTTCGCTGAGCGAGCCAGATCAAGTCCGAAACTACGCATCTCGTCTGTAGCACTCAGGTCCCGGAACAGCTGCGAACCCTCGTCGAGGTGCTGAGGATCGAAGTTTCCGTTGTCGCCCGTCTTAGTGATGCCGTTGATCACCCGATACAGCACGAAGAACACCGGCAACTGGATCAGCGAAGGCAGACAACCTCCCAGGGGATTAACACCCCGGGACTTGTAGAGCTTCATCATTTCTTCGTTGAGTTTTTGGCGATCGTCCTTGTTCTCAGCCTGTAGACGCTTGATTTCAGGCTGAAGTTCCGACATCGCCATCATCGAGCGGGTGCCCTTGATGGTGAGAGGGGTGAACAGGACCAGGATGAGCAGCGTCAGCAGGACGATCGCAAGGGCGTAGCTGTGCGTGAAGCCGTAGAACCACGCCAGAACACTGCCGATCGCCTTGAAAAAGGGTTCAAACATTAGAACTCACTACCTCTTTCTTGGGGGCGGAAACCAGTTCTTCGGGAGCCGAAGCTGCGGAACTGGCCAAAGGAGCCGATGGGGCGATCGAAGAAACTTCAGGAACTGGATCCCAACCACTGCCACCCCAGGGATGACAACGACAGACGCGACGAATCGCTAGCCAAGACCCTTTCCCAGCACCGTGAGTCTCTATCGCGCCGAGACCGTAATGGGAGCAGGTCGGTTCAAAACGGCACACGGGTGGACGAAACCGAGGGAGTCGCTGATAGAGGCGGATGCCACCTCTCAAGAGACGAGCGACCGGCTTCATGGCGAGCTCAGTTCTCGAACACGTCCCACAAGATCGGCGACGTCGCGACATACCTGGGCGTACGTGACCGCCGCAGCTGGCCGGTGACTTCCAATCAGGAAGCGGCCAGCAGGCAGTTGCCCGTCGAGTTCATGCAACACTGATTGAATCCGCCGACGAAGCAGGTTTCGCGAGGCTGCCGTACCATTTCGGCGCCCAATTGCGTACGCGACGCGAGCACACTCGACGTCTGCGTCGAGTGCAACTCGCATCCAAAGGACCCGGCCGCCCATGCGATGCCCTGCACGCAGGGCATCGAAGTCAGAACGATGCCGACAGCGCTGAATCAAGCGCTCAGCGAATGACGGCCCTTGCGACGTCGAGACTTGACGATCGCCCGCCCTGCCTTGGTCGACATACGGTGACGGAACCCATGACGGCGGGCCCGACGACGGGTATTTGGTTGATAGGTACGCTTCACTTCGACCTCCGGGACGGATGGGAATCAGGGGATCCGTCACACCGGTGTTGGCCCCTTTAGTTGACCCTCACGAATGTGAGCAGCTATTCAGGGGCGTTACGGTAAATCGACGCGTGTTACGCCGACCGCTTCAGGGTAGAGGTTGTATATGCCTTTGCGAAATCGACGTGCAGGTTTCAACAAGATTTTCCTCACCTCGTCGAACAGCCAAAACTGGCGAGAATGCAGGCTTCTCGCGCGATCAGTGGCATTCACAGCACAGCACGGCAAGCTTCGACCACGCACAGAAGTCCCCTTGTACGATCACGGTGACGCGGTGGTAGGTTGCGCTTTCTCCACAGGCAGACCGTCCTTCTGCCTGACACTTGTCCACCACAATCACAGGTTTTCCACAGGTGTGGATCACCGATCTCAGGTGCTTCGTGAATCAGCCTGCAGCCGACACTGACGCCGTGTGGACCACATGTCGTGGCCTACTGCGCTCTCAAGTGTCAGAAGCCGTATGGCTGATGTCCTTCCGTGACCTGCACGCACTGGACATCAATAGTGATCGAGTCCTACTCCAGGCACCCAGCGGTGTGATTCGCGACCGGGTCCTCAGTCGCTACCTCCCCATGGTCCAGGCAGCGCTCGAAGATTCAGGTATCGCAACCGCTCAAATCGACATCGACATACGAGATAACGCTGAACCTCAGTTGCCGCTCACCGATCCCGAGCCAGCATCGATCACGGGCTACACCCCTGCAATGGACGCTCCGGCGATCGTGCCGGAAGTTTCACATTCCATAGATCGCCCTCCTCGTTGGGGAAACGATGGTGATGACAGAAGTAGCTATACCGACGCCATTAACCCCCGCTACACCTTCGATTCGTTCGTCACCGGTACCTCAAATCGCTTCGCTCACGCCGCGGCGCTCGCCGTTGCCGAAACGCCAGGCCGAAGTTACAACCCACTGTTCATATACGGTGGCGCTGGACTCGGTAAGACCCACCTGCTGCAAGGCATCGTTCACTACATCCACAGCACCTACCCGAACTACAAGGCCCGCTACGTCTCGACTGAGACGTTCATGAACGAATTCGTCGAGGCGATCCGTACTAACACCACGGCCACGTTCAAACGCCGCTATCGCGAAATCGACGTTCTCCTCGTCGACGACATCCAATTCATGGAAGGCAAAGAAGGGCTCCAGGAAGAGTTCTTCCACACGTTCAACAGCCTTCACGGCGCCGGTCGGCAAGTCATCCTCTCCTCAGATAGGCCGCCCCGAAACATCGCCACCCTTGAGGACAGGCTCCGAAGCCGCTTCGAGTGGGGCCTGATCACCGACATCCAGCCACCTGATGTCGAGACCCGCCTCGCAATTCTTCGCAAAAAGACTGAGCTCGACCGCAACGAGATGCCTCATGAGGTTCTTGAATTCATCGCTGAAATCATCACCAACAACATTCGTGAGCTCGAGGGCGCACTCATCCGAGTGAGCGCCTACGCCAGTCTCACCAACGAAGCAGTGAGCACCGACCTTGCCCGCAAGGTCCTCGGCGACATTGTCTCTGATCGAGAAGCCCGGCCCATCACCGCCAGCGTGATTCTCGACAAGACCTCAGCAATGTTCGGATACGGCCTCGACGAACTCAAGGGCAAACATCGCTTCCGTAGTTTGGTCCAGGCCCGACAGATCAGTATGTATGTCTGTCGCGAACTCACCGATCTCAGCTACCCAGCGATCGCCAAGATCTTCGGTGGTCGAGACCACACGACCGTCATGCATGCCGTGGAGAAGGTCGGCGGCCAAATGGCTGAGCGACGTCAGGTCTATGACCAGGTCACAGCAATGATCAACGAGATCAAGGCATCATGACCTCTCTCACGTCATTCCCCTCCACCTACCCTGGGGACAAACCTCTGGAGAACGGTGTGTACGCACGGTGGACAACTTCAAGTTGTCCACAGCGGTTCTTCGAATTTCCGAAATCGCCAATTTGCCTGTGGACGCCTGTGGACAGAACTGTCGACAAAGTTTTGCGCTCTGACCAGCGCAAACAGCAGTTCATCCACAATCCACAGGACCTATTACCATTACCAACTTTTACATCATCTGAAGGGACCAAAGAACGGTGAAGTTCAGATGCGAACGAGATCTCCTCGTAGATCGTCTCAGCAACAGCAGTCGTGCAGTCAGCAGTCGTGGTGGAGCCCTTCCGGTTCTGACAGGGATGCGGCTCGTCGCCGACAATGATCATTTGATGATCACCGGCAGCGATCTCGATCTGACGATTCGCTCGACATTGACTGTCAGTGTTGAGGAACCCGGTGTTGCCGTGCTTCCCGCACGCCTGACGGTCGACATCGTGCGATCGCTCGACCAGGGCGCAGTCGAGATTGAAGTCACAGGGGATGAGGCCAAGATCTCAGGAGGACGTTCACAATTCTCCGTCCGCACCCTTCCAGCGGATGATTTCCCTCAGCTAGCTGAGCCAGGAGGTGACGAGGTCACGGTCCCGGCCGCAGATCTCTCAGCCGGACTCCGTCAAGTAGTGATGGCAGCCAGTTCTGATGATGCCCGCCCCATTCTCACCGGCGTGTTGCTATCGGCTGAAGAAGGAGGGCTTCGACTGGTCGCCACCGATTCGTATCGGTTGGCTGTTCGCGACCTCCCCGAAGCCACTGTATTGAGCGAGGGACAGAAGGTTTTGGTTCCGTCCCGAGCTCTTGGCGAGTTGGTGCGCATCCTCGGTGACACCGAGGTGGTCACCGTCCGTCTGGGCGAACGCGAAGTGACTTTTGACGTCACGGACGAGTACGGAACCACTCAGGTCACCACTCGTCTGATCGAAGGCGAGTTCCCGAACTACCGACAGCTCATTCCGAGTTCGTACCCAAACCGGGTGATTGTTGGCCGTGAGCCATTGCTCGAAGCAGTGCGGCGAGTGAAACTTATGGCCCGCGAAGCTGCACCATTGCGAATGACGCTGCGCTCCGACAGCATCGAGCTGATGGCTGTCACGCAGGATGTGGGCCAGGCTCACGAAGTGGTGGACGCCAAGTTCGATGGTGACGAACTCACCGTGGCCTTCAACCCTGACTACCTGATCGCCGGAATCGAAGCTGCACCCGGTGACGAAGTACAGCTTGAGACGCTCGATGCGCTCAAGCCCGCAGTACTCCGCTCTACCGAAAACGACGGTTTCCTGTACCTGCTCATGCCGGTTCGGGTCTCATAGACACCGTCGACAGGGACCAGTTGTGAGAATCGACCGCCTTTGGTTGGTCAACTTCCGTAATCACAGGTCCACCGACGTGGAATTTGATCCCTCGATGACGCTGGTCACCGGTGCGAACGGGCAGGGAAAAACGAACCTGCTCGAAGGAATCGCAATGCTCGCGGGCATGAAGTCCTTCCGTGGCGCGGTGTCAGAAGCCATGGTGTGCGCCGACGAACGGGCAGCTGTTGTCCGCGCTGACGTTTCGACTGAACGGCGGACTGTGTTGGTTGAATTGGAGATCAGCACCGACTCGCGATCACGTATGCAGGTCAACAAACAAGCTGTACGTAGGGCGCGGGATCTCGCTGACACCGTGCGCGTCGTCGTGTTCAGTCCAGATGATCTAGAACTCATGAAGGGAAGCCCTTCGATCCGTCGGGGGCTACTCGATGATGTTGTGGCCAGCGTCAATGTGGCATTTCGACAACATCGTGCTGATCTTGACCGAGTGCTACGTCAGCGAAACACACTGCTGAAACAAGCTGGTGGTCGACCCAACGCTGAGATTGAAGCAACCCTCGAGGTGTGGGACGCAAAGTTGATAGCAGCTGCCGATGCGGTGGCGTTTGCTCGCGAGAGCCTGGTCGCTCAACTCGAGCCTGTGGTGTGTGAGTATTACCGCTTGCTGGCTGGGGCTGATGAACCGGTCACCCTCAGCTACGACGCGCCGTGGCGCGATATTGGTCTAGCAGCGGCCCTGGCTGAAGTCAGGCGAGATGAGTTTCGCCGATCGACCACACTCGTTGGTCCACACCGCGACGAACTGGGCGTGTCCCTCAATGGTCTGCCAGCGCGAACTCACGCGTCACAAGGCGAGCAGCGAAGTTTGTCATTAGCCCTGCGGTTGGCGACACACCGAGTGTTGGGCGATCTGTTGGGTGACCCTCCAGTGGTGTTGCTCGACGATGTGTTTTCTGAACTCGACGACGGGCGCGCCCGGCGACTGGTCGATTGTTTACCCGCTGCCCAAACCATTCTCACGAGCGCGACTGGAACTGTTCCGGACGGAATCGTGGCCGGTCTTCACCTGACTGTGCATGGCGGCGTAGTGAGCGCTGTTTGATGAGTAGCGACCTCAACGGACCTCGTAGGCGTCGGTCCTGGGAGCCAGGCGCTGGTGACGATCAGATTCGCAGTCTTGCTGATTCGTTGGCCCGGGTTGTCGGCGGGATCGGACCGGCCTCGGACATCATGGTTATCCACATGGTGTGGGAAGAGCTTGTGGGAAACGGGGTGGCAGAACATTGTCAGCCGCGACGGATCAACGATGGGTGCCTCATGGTTGAAGTCGACCAGCCTGGATGGGCTACAGAGCTTCGGTATCTCGAAGCAACGATTGTGCAGCGGCTGGCCGAGAAGGTTCCCGATGCCGCGATCACCGCGATGAGAGTCTCCGTTCGCCGTTAGCCATTCATCAGCAAACGTAGCGAGGATGTCGCGTCGAGAGGGCCTGAGCGCCGCTCTCCGCGTTCTTGACCATCATCAGAACCCCCCCTCCTGCTGGTAGAGTGAATCCCCACAGAGGCGACGTGATCGGGGTTCTCCCGACGTCGCCGAGCGAAGGGGCGGGATGACCGACAACACATCCGAACACAGCTACGGCGCGGACGACATCCAGGTTCTCGAGGGCCTGGAGGCAGTTCGCAAGCGGCCTGGCATGTACATCGGGTCAACCGGTCCAGCAGGCCTGCATCATCTTGTGTACGAGGTTGTCGACAACTCTGTCGACGAGGCCATGGCTGGATATTGCACTGCGATCAGCATCGTGATTTTGCCGGACGGCCGGTGTCGAGTTGCTGATGACGGACGTGGTATCCCCGTTGGCAGACATCCGAAATACCCCGACAAATCAGCGGCCGAGGTGGTGCTCACGGTGCTGCACGCCGGCGGAAAGTTTGGCGGTGGTGGCTACAAGGTGTCGGGTGGGCTTCACGGCGTTGGTGTCTCGGTTGTTAATGCCCTCTCGGTGCGACTTGATATCCAGATCGACCGTGATGGTCGACGCTGGGAGCAGACGTACGCCGATGGTGGCGAGCCGCAGGGACCACTCGTCGATGTGGGACCCTCGCCAGAGGGGCGAACCGGCACCCAGGTGACGTTCACCCCCGATGGATCGATCTTCGAACAGACCGATTTCCGTGCCCAAACGTTGGCCGAGCGTTTCCAGATGATGGCGTTTCTCAATGCCGGATTGCGTATCGAGTTCTGCGACGAACGACCTGACACGCCACTCGAGTTCATGTACCAGTACGCGGGCGGCATCCGAGACTTCGTTCGCCACATCAACCATTCGAAGGAAGCACTCTTCGAAGAGGTCGGTTACCTGGCGGCGGCTGAAGAAGGTGACGAGGTCGAAATCGCGTTCCAGTGGAACACGGGATTCAATCTCGATGGCATTCACAGCTTCGCCAACGGCATCAACACCATCGAAGGTGGCATGCATGAGGAAGGTTTCAAGACCGCTCTCACCGCCACGATGAATAAGTACGCGCGTGCAAAGAACATCCTGAAGGAGAAGGAAGACAACCTTCAGGGCGACGACATTCGTGAAGGCCTCACCGCGATCTTGAGTGTGCGGCTAGAGGAACCACAGTTCGAGGGTCAAACCAAGGCCAAACTCGGAAACACGTCGATGCGAAGTTTGGTGCAGAAGACCACTAACGAAGTACTGGCCGAATGGTTGGAAGAACACCCAGCCGAGGCCAAACGAACCGTCTCCAAGGCCCTCGACGCGCGTCGAGCTCGACTGGCCGCCCAGAAGGCAAAGAACACGGTTCGTAAGTCGGCGCTCGATGGAGCAGGCCTCCCAGGCAAGCTCACCGACTGCTCATCGGGCGATCCGAGCGAGTCAGAGATCTACATCGTTGAGGGCGACTCCGCTGGTGGTTCGGCCAAAGAGGCGCGAGATCCACGCACCATGGCGATTCTGCCCATCCGAGGCAAGATCCTCAATGTCGAACGCGCTCGCATCGAGAAGATGTACAAGAACACCGAGGTTCAGGCCTTGATCTCAGCGTTCGGTGGGGGTGTCGGCGAACTCTTTAGCGCCGAGAAGATCAGATATCACAAGGTGATCTTGCTGTGCGACGCAGACGTCGATGGCAGCCACATTCGCACCTTGCTGCTCACGTTCTTCTTCCGCCAGATGCGTGACATGGTCGACCGCGGCTACGTCTACATCGCCCAGCCACCGCTGTTCTCCACCAAGGTCGGCTCAGACACCATCTACTTGAAGGACGATCGAGCCAAGGCCGCGTTCCTGGCCGGACGCCCAAATCACAAGAACGAGTTCCAGCGGCTGAAGGGCCTCGGCGAAATGGATGCCGATGAACTCTGGAACACAACGATGGACCCGGAGCAGAGAACACTGCTGCGCGTCACCGTCGAACAGGCAGCCATTGCCGATGAGGTTTTCGGAATTCTCATGGGTGAGAACGTGGAACTGCGCAAGGAATTCATCCAGACCAACGCACACGACGTGCGCTTCCTGGACATTTAGAGGACGAACGTGAGCGACGACGGAACCGAAGACACCACCCCCTCAGACAGTGATCCCTCAGACAGTGTCACCCCAGAGGAAGTCACGCCACAGGGCGTTGACGACAACGAGACACCTGCTGAGGCACCTGACGAAACAGGACCCGACGAAGTAGGAACCGAGCTGGCAGAGCTCGACGATGTGCGGGTCGAGGTGCAAGACATCGAGATTCAGCAGGAGATGGAGCAGTCGTTCCTCGACTACGCAATGTCGGTCATTACGGCCAGGGCCCTACCCGATGCTCGTGATGGGCTGAAACCGGTTCACCGTCGAATCCTGTGGTCGATGTTCGACACCGGTCTCCGTCCGGAGCGTCCACACAAGAAGTGCGCCACGGTCGTCGGTGACGTGATCGCGAACTACCACCCCCACGGCGATGGGGCGATCTACGACGCCTTGGTTCGTATGGGACAGAAGTTCAGTCTTCGCGACACCCTCATCGATCCTCACGGCAACTTCGGTTCTCCAAGCGACCCGCCTGCTGCCTATCGATACACCGAGTGCCGCATGACCAACCTCGCTATGCGAATGGTCGAGAGCATCGACGAAGAAACAGTCGACTTCGCCACCAACTTCGACGGGTCCCGCGAAGAGCCATTGGTGATGCCGTCGCGTTTCCCAAACCTATTGGTGAACGGCAGTCAGGGCATCGCGGTGGGTATGGCCACCAACATCCCTACCCACAACTTGGGCGAGGTCATCGACGCCACGCTTCACCTGATCGACAACCCAGAAGCCTCCATCGAAGATCTGATGGAGTTCGTGCTCGGCCCTGACTTCCCGACTGGTGGCCTCATCATGGGTCGGTCGGGCCTTACTCAGGCGCTGATGACAGGACGTGGATCTGTTCGAATCAGGGCCAAGGCCGAGATTGTCGAAGGTGCACGCAGCGATCAGATCGTCGTCACCGAGATCCCGTACCAGACGTCGGTCGAATCAATCGAACAGAAGATCGCCGACGCCGTCGATCGAAAGATCATCGATGGCATTCGCGAACTTCGGAACGAATCTGCCAAGGGCAAAACCCGGTTTGTCATCGAACTCAAGCGTGACGCCGCGGCCAACGTTGTTCTCAACAACCTGTTCAAGTACTCGCCGTTGCAGAGCAGCTTCGCCGTCAACATGGTGGCACTCGTCGATGGCATTCCGCGCACCCTCAACCTACGCAGTGCGCTCGTTGCGTATGTCGAACATCAGATCGACGTGGTTACACGGCGTTCGGAGTACCGCCTTCGTCGGGCCCAGGAACGAGCCCACATTGTTGAAGGCCTACTTCGTGCGCTCGATCTCATCGACGAGATCATCGCCCTGATTCGAGCCAGCGCCGACCGCCCTGCGGCCCTGTCCGAACTACAGGCTGAGCCGATGTTGTTTAGTGAGCGGCAAGCCAACCACATTCTCGATATGCAGCTTGGGCGCCTCACCCGCTTGGGGCGCACGAACCTGGAGGAAGAACTCAAGGTGCTGCGGGAGACCATCGCTGAGCTCGAATCGATCCTCAATGACGACGGTCGCCTTCGCACCGTCATCAAGGAAGAGCTGCTCGAAGTTCGCGCGGCTCACGACTCGCCTCGACGCAGCCAGATCACCTTTGATCCGGGTGACATGGACGTCGAAGACCTCATCGACGACGAACCGGTATTCATCACTTTCAGCGGGCGTGGCTACGTGAAGGCCGTCTCAGCCGAGGCGTTCAGGACCCAGGCCCGCGGTGGTCGCGGCATCCAAGGCACCAAACTCAAAGACGACGATTACGTCGAACGCGTGTTGTCGACGTCTGTGCACGCATATCTGCTCTTCTTCACCAACAAGGGCAAGGTTTACCGCCTGCGGGCTTACCAGATCCCGATGATGGACCGCACGGCCCGCGGAACAGCGGTGGTCAATCTGCTGCAGCTAGACGCAGACGAGACGGTCCAGGCCATCATCGACACCCGTACATTTGATCTCGATCGTTATCTGATGTTCGTGACCCGTCACGGCGTGGTGAAAAAGACCGTCTTCGCTGAGTACGACAAGACCCGTACTGATGGTTTGATTGCCATCAACTTGCGGGACGGCGATGAGCTAGTGCGGGTCCTTCCCACCAACGGCGACGACGATGTGTTCATTGTGTCCCGCAATGGCAACACGATTCGGTTCTCCGAGAACGAAGTCCGCCCGATGGGCCGCAGCGCGGGCGGTGTGCGCGGCATGCGACTGCGTGAAGGCGACGAAGTTGTTGCATGCGATGTGGCGGCTGAGGACGACGAGCGAGAACTATTGATCGTCACTGATGCCGGTTACGGCAAACGGTCATTGTTGTCGCAGTACCCCCGCAAGGGACGCGGAACAATGGGCGTACGCGGCATTCGCCTGACAAGTGCTCGAGGGAGCGCAGTGATCGGCGCGCGCATGGTGACGGCAGTTGAAGAACTGATCCTCGTTTCGTCGGGTGGAACTCTGATTCGGATCAGCATCGGCCAGATTGCTCAACAAGGCCGTGACGCCTCGGGGGTTCGGGTCATGAACGTTCCTGACGGGGAGACTGTGGCGGCTTTGGCCCCAGTTCCTGCGAGCGCGATCGACGATGACGACGAACTCGAGAGCGGCGCCGAAACTGGCGAAGAGGGTGAACTCGTCGAAGCCGGAATCGTTGACGCTGGGCCGGTCGACGATGACAATGAGGCAGGCGCTGGAGACGAATCGCCCGCCTAGGCGGGCTCGGTCCAGCCTTCAGACCACTTCCTCCAGCCAACTTCCCCACATAATTGCTGCAACAAAGGCGACCACGGGTGAGCAAACACTGGTTGAGCAAACACTGGTTAGGGCCAAACGAGCAGGGGCAGGTTGCGTTGTTTGCGACTCTGCTCCTGCTTGCGGCGGTGCTGATGGTCGCAGCGGTAGCTTGGGTGGTCTTGGCAGGGGCCCGCTCTGCGCAGGCGCAAGCTGCGGCCGACGCAGCGGCCCTCGCTGGGGCGTCGAGCGGTGTGGGAGCGGCGACAGTCCTTGCGACTGCTAACGGGGCGCATGTGGAGTCCGTTGTTGTTCACGGCGACGAGATCGAGGTCAGGGTCGAGTTTGGTGGCCAGTTCGCTGTTGCGCGGGCGCGACGAATAGCAACAGCGGCGACGCGGCGGCGTGGACTGGCGCCGGCAATGGTGGCTGCCTTGTCGAGAGCTGAGCAGCTGCTCGGCGTTGAGTTGGTGATTGTTTCGGGCTATCGAAGTTCTGCTGATCAGCAACGTTTGTGGGACGCGCGGGAGACCAATCCGTATCCGGTTGCGCGGCCCGGAACGTCGGTGCATGAGCGGGGTTTGGCGGTCGATGTAGCCATCGGCCAAGTGGCCTCGTTGGTTTCCGTGGCAACAGATGCGGGCTTGTGCCATCCATTGCCCCAAATTGATCCCGTACACTTCGAAGTGTGTCAGATCCCGGGATGACCCCAACCGACTCGCTGTCAGGCACTTCGGTGGTGTCTGGATCAGCGGGCATGTCAACCGACGAGCCGCCAACGGCGGCTATTGATGCCGCGTCGATTCGCGAACAGGTTGCCGCGCCTACCTCGAGTGCGGCGCCGGCCATTCCGGCGGCGACAGCTTCGACTGGGCAGCCAGGCATCGGGGCGCCTGGCGAAGAAATGTTCGCCCGCGCGGTCGGGCTAGCCGAAGCGCCGGCCGCCCGGGACCGTCGCGGCAAGAAGCGCGGTCGGGCTGGCGCTCGGCCCGTTATCACCGCCGAGGACGCTGCTCGTCTTGCCAATGGCGCTGGGCCGTTGCGTTCGACCCCAGGCTCGATCGGGCCAGTGGCTGATCCAGTGGTTGATCCGTCATCGCGTAATGCATCGTGGCTGCAGCGCCGGCGCCTGCGTGTCCGGCGTACTCGTCGAATCATTCGTCACATTGACCCGTGGTCGGTGTTCAAGGTGTCGACCCTGTTGTACGCATGCCTCTACGTGGCTGCGTTGATTGCTGGTGTTCTGCTGTGGAGCGCAGCGGTTGGATCTGGTGTTGTCGGCAACATCGAGAGCTTCATCGAGGACGTCATGTCCTATGAACTCTGGGAATTCCAGGCTGACGAGATATTCCGTGGGGGCGCCATCATTGGCATCGTGCTTGCCGTTGCGGGCGTCGCGTTCAATGTCTTGCTGGCGATTCTGTTCAATCTGATCAGTGATCTCGTCGGTGGCGTTCGGGTGACAGTTCTTGAAGAGGACGGGGTACCTCGCTCGACCACGATCTGATGTTGGTGATGGGGCGTTTGTCCCGCTATCCTCATCGACTCTGCGGGGCTATAGCTCAGTTGGTTAGAGCGCACCCCTGATAAGGGTGAGGTCGCTGGTTCGACTCCAGCTAGCCCCACGTCCGCAGTTGCCTGGAGGCGCGTTGTGCGTCTGGTTCGCCGAGCTCTCATTGCAATCGGTGTCGGCGGCCTCGTCGGGGCCGTTCTGCGGCTCAGGGGGAGTGGCGGAACTCCGCCGCGTAACGGGAGTTGGCGCGAGCTCAGCGGCCCCGATCTTCGGTGAGGCTGCAATCTTGAATCAGCAACGGTGAGGGTCCAATGACGACCATTGGCATTTTTGGAGCGGGTGCCGTTGGCATGCGTGTGGCGCGTCACCTAGCGATGGGTGGCGTTGCCGACCAATTGGTCATTGGGTGTAAGCGCCCGGCCCGATTGAAGTCTGTTGTCGAGCAGTTCGATGTTGACGTGCGGCTCGTAGAGCCTGGCCCGATGCCATCTGTCGATGTGGCAGTTTTGAGCCTTCCGAGCGGCTCGCACGCCGCGCTCGCTGAAGATGCCATGGCGCGTGGTGCTCACGTGGTGTCCATTTCTGACTCTGTGGGCGATGTCGAGGCCCTCCTTTCCCTTGATGGTGCGGCCGCCAAGGCTGGCCGATCGATCGTTGTTGGCGCCGCGTACTCCCCCGGGCTCAGTTGTCTGTTGGCCAAACATGTCGGCGCGTTGTTTGACGTTGTCGAAGAAATTCACATCGCCCGTTCCGGCACAGGTGGTCCTGCCTGCGCCCAGCAGCTACACAAGGCCCGTACAGGAGCGTCACTCGACTGGTGGGACCAGGCGTGGAGACGACGGCCCGGCGGTTCAGGACGTGAGCTGGTGTGGTTCCCTGACCCAATGGGAGCGCGTGACTGTTACCGCGGTGCTCTGCCAGATGCACTCCTGCTCGCTTCAGAGTTTGCCGAGGTCGATCGGATCACTGCTCGCGTGGCGGGCACCCGACGCGATCGTTTGACTGCGATGTTGCCAATGCTGCGTCGTCCTCATCCAGATGGTGGTCCGGGTGGTATTCGGGTCGAGGTGCGTGGCCGACGCGGTTCTTCGCGTCGTACCGAGGTGTTGGGGGTGCTTGATGACCCCAGCGCCGCTGCCGCTGCTGTGGCTGCAGTTGCTGCCGAACGGCTTGCGGGTGGCACAGAACCCACTGGGGCCTGGGGTTTGGCTCGTGTGGATGACACGGTTCCATGGTTGTCGTCTTTGGCCGCGCGCGGTGTGCGCGCTGCGGCGTATGAGGGCGTTGATCAAGCCTCGTAGCGGTGTTTCGACTTGGGTCGACCGACAATAGTTTGTGTGCTGTTACAAAACCCCTCAAGTACCCCGCCTCGCGTGCCGATAGCAGTCCTGCGGACGAGTTTCGTCCGCTCTCATGGACAGAGGGAGCTAGGCACACGTGGCCGTGGACAAGGACGTCGCTGCCCGAATCGAAAACAACCTGGAACTTGTGAAACACGTAGTTTTCCAGGTTGCGGTTCATTTCCCGCGACACGTCGAACGTGAAGAGTTGGCACGAGCCGGGGCCCTTGGCCTCGTTGAAGCCGCTCAACGCTACGACGAGTCTCGAGGAGTACCGTTTCAACGATTCGCAGCGCAACGCATTAGAGGATCAATCCTCGATTCAGTACGAGCAGCCGATTGGGCACCGCGATCGGTGCGAAATCTGGCCCGAAACTTGGAGGCGGCCGAACAGCGGATCGCCAACCAGACTGGCCGGGGGGCAACCGAAGACGAGCTGGCCTCCGAGCTGGGGATGGACCTTCCCCGTCTGAAAAGCCTCCGGCATCGGGTCTACCGGTCTGTCATCTTGGCCCTCGATCACTATGTGGCTCCTGACGAAGATGAGGAACTTACCCTCGTGGACGTGTTGGCTGACCCCGACGCACTCGAGCCGGGCGAAGAGATCGAGGTGCGAGAACTACGCGGCTACTTGCGAGATGCCGTGCACCTTCTGCCCGAACGGCATCGCGCCGTGGTGGTGGGTTACTTCCTCGATGGGATCACCTCGCTCGAACTGGCCCGCTTCCTAGGAGTGACGGAGTCACGGGTGTCGCAGTTGCGATCCGAGGCGCTCGAGATGATGAAGGAAGGTATCGAAGCCCAATATCAGGGCCGTGTGGTTTCGCCACTCGAGGTCAAGGGGCGCGTTGCCCGCCGTAAGGCTCGATACGCGACTGAGATCGCTGAATCGACCGGTTGGAAAAACCGAATCGTGACCGGTGATCTCACTCACGCTCCGAGGATTGATCTACGTGATCCTTTGCTCGAAGAAATCGACCTGGACAAAGCTGAGGCACCAGCGGTGCAGACAGCACCTCGACAGGTCAGCTGATCAGAAGCGGACGGTCCGTTGCCACTCATCGAGAAGTTCGGTTTGGCCGAATGTCTCGAGGTGGCCGGGCCCGATGCGGTTCCACATCATCAGCAATAGATCGCTAGCCGGTCCGCGGGCTGCAACATCGCTCTTTGCGTGAGCGTGTTCGACTTCCATCCCCTCGGCGGTTCTGGTGATCACCCATTCGCCGTGCCCGTCCGTGGCATGCAAATGCACGGTTTCACCATTGCCGGCGTAGGCGGCAGGGTTCCGCAGGGCGACAAAAAACTCGAACAGTTCGTCGATTGCATCCAAGGCAACGTCGGTGTCCATGGGCGCTGGTTCGCCACCGGAGGCCCGAGTCGCTGCCTGTTCGGCATCCCAACGGTGCAGGGCAACCTCGTTGCTCATACGTCGGTGCCAGAACGACATCGACCCGGGCCCAACAAAGGTCCAGCATGGATCGTCTGCGGCGCGACTCGTTAAGTAGTCGCTCATGGCTTGGTGGCTCTCTGCGTGCCAGGCGAGGACGTCGTCGCTGGGCGTTCCGTTCAGGGGATCTGTGCGTTCGCCGGCCTCGATCGAGGCTCTCATACGCTCCCAGAGCCCGGCACAGTGGCCGATGAGTTCGCCAAGTGTCCACTCTGGGCAGCTGGGAACCACAACGTCGAGATCGTTGGCGGCCCCAATTTCGTTGATGCGAAAGCCCTGAGAGGCAAATACGTCGAGTTGGCGTGCTGTGTTCATTGGATCCATCTTGTCAGTTGGCGTCGCGCTCTGGAATCGAACGCGCATCGGTAGGGTTGGAGGGGTCGTGAGGAGCGGGTGTTGAGATGATTGCGTCGATACCGAGCCCAGGCTCAAACACGATCTCGATCGGGCCGCTCGATCTACGTCTGTACGGGCTGTGTATTGCCTTTGGTGCCCTTGTGGCGGTGTGGGTCGCATCCCGTCGGTACGAGGCTGCCGGTGGCGATGCCGATGACATCAATCGGGTAGCGATGTGGGGTATCCCCGGTGGCATCATCGGTGCCCGGATTTATCACGTGATTACCGATATCGATCGCTACTGGGGCAACTTCGGCGATGCGTTCCTGATTTGGAAGGGCGGTCTCGGTATCTGGGGTGGCATTGCTGGCGGGATGCTCGCCGGCGCGTACGTGGCTCGTCGCGAAAATATGGACGTACCGAAGTTGCTCAATGCCGTGGCACCTGCGATTCCGATTGCCCAGGCCATTGGCCGGCTCGGAAACTGGTTCAACCAGGAACTGTTCGGGGGTCCATCAACTCTGCCATGGGCGGTTGAAATCGATGTCGCGCATCGGCCAGTGGAGTTTGCTGACTCTGCAACGTTTCATCCAACGTTCCTCTACGAGGCCACCTGGAATCTGTTGCTCGCCGCAACCCTGATCATCGTGGTGCCCCGAGTCTGGCCGACCCTGAAGAAGGGGCGCCTCTTCGCGCTGTATGTGTTCGGCTACTGCCTTGGGCGTCTCGTGATCGAATTGATGCGTACCGACCATGCCAACACCATCTTGGGCGTGCGGATCAATGTGTACACGAGCGTGATTGTTGGCCTCAGTGGGCTGTACGTCGCTTTTCGAGGGCGGCCAGGCCGTCGGGCCGAGACGCCAGTCAGCTCGGACGTCTGAAACTTAAGTAGCGCCCGAATCCGTCGATCAGTTCTCTGACAACACAGAACGGATTTCTTCCGGGGCTCATGGATGAGCGCTCCCACCGAGCGTCATTTCGTGTGCCCCTTTTTCGATGCCATGACCGGATTCAGCGACAACACGATGCGAACCGCTGCCGCCGCCCTCAACGGGCTCGCAGCACGATCAGAAATTCGCGCACATAACATCGCAAACACCGAAACTCCGGGCTATCGCGCCCGAACTGTGGCGTTCGAAGAACGTCTCTCTGAGGCTCTTCAACGGGGCGATACCTCCGGTATGAGCCGGTCAGAGATGGTCGCTGAGTCGATTCGTGACGGCGTCGACAGGTGCTGGTATGGCCAGCCGATGGCTTGACATGATTGCCCACAACCTGGCGAACCTGAACACGGTCTCGTCCAAGGAGCCGTGATCGATCTCGCCGGCCAGATGGCGGACATGGTGGTCGCCAGCCGCCACTACCAAGTCACCCTCCGCGTGGTCTCTGCAGCCCAAGAGGCCTACGAGGCTGTCCTTTCGATTGGTCGTGGACGATGACGATCGCTCCGATCTCCGGCGCTATGAACGTGGCGCTGTCTGGCGTTAGCTCTGCCCCTTCTGCCACGGGTGTTTCTGCATCCAACACAGCTGGTAAATCCCAAAACGCTGGCGGGTTCGCAGAGATGCTCAGCGACGCGCTGGGTTCAGTCTCTTCGGCCGAGAACACAGCCGATGACCTTGTTCGCCGTCTCGCCACCGGCGAAGACGTGCAACTGCACCAGGTTTCCATCGCGACCACCGAGGCTGCGCTGGCGGTCGAGACGCTCGTCGCGTTTCGTGACCAGGCCATCTCTGCGTACAACCAGATCGTGAACATGCAGTTATGACCATGTTCCTCAAGGACGATGTCCTCAGAACTGACGTGCTCGCCGCGGATCCTCTTCGAGAGGCGTTGTGCCGACTGGACGGGCTTGACCTGTTCGGTCGGTTTGGCTGCGTTGCACGTGTGTCAGGTCCTGAGGTTGAGGTCCGGGGCCTTCCGCTGCGTGTTGGCGAACACATCGAGCTCGCCGCCGGTCTCAGCCGCCGACAGGGTGAAGTCGTTGGCATTACCCCACTTGGCGCCGTTGCCTTGTTGTTCGACGACGCCGACGGTGTTGGTCAGGGTGACCTTGTCCGACGGGTCGCTGGTGATTCTTCGATTGTTGTCGGTGGTCAGCTGATCGGCCGGGTGATTGGTGGATTCGGTCAGCCGCTCGATGGGCTTGGTCCGTTGGCGGCCGAGCGGGCCCCTTCGGGCGCCAGTCATTCCTGCAATGGAACGGCGCAGGATGAGCGAAACTCTGGCGGTCGGTGTGCGATCCATCGACGCCCTCACCCTCGTTGCTCGTGGCCAACGCCTGGCGATCTTTGGTGGCAGTGGTGTCGGAAAGTCGACGCTGTTGGCCATGACGGCTCGTGGCACCGATGCCGATGTCACCGTGTTGGCTCTTGTTGGAGAACGTGGGCGAGAGGTACGTGAGTTTCTTGAGGAGGAGCTCAGCCCCGAGGCGCGAGCTCGCGCCGTCGTCATTGTTTCGACATCAGACCAGCCTCCTCTCGCTCGACTTCGCGCTGGCCTGGTCGCTGCTCGGGTTGCTGAACACTTTGCTGATCAGGGTCGTGAGGCCCTCCTTCTCTTCGATTCCCTGACCCGCTTCGCCATGGCTCAACGCGAAGTCGGACTCGCGGCCGGAGAACCAGCTACGGCTCGTGGTTACACACCGTCGGTTTTTGCCGCGTTGGATCGGTGACTGCCTTCTACTCAGTGCTGACCGAAGGTGATGACACCAACGATCCGATCGCCGACACGGTTCGCGGCCTCGTCGACGGACATGTTGTGCTTGACCGTGCGCTCGCCCACCGGGGTCAATACCCGGCAATCGATGTGGTCTCGAGTCTGAGCCGGCTTGCGGCCTGTGTTACCCCGCCTGAAGCCAACGCGGCGGCTCATTGTTCGCCGCGCTGTGGCGGCACTGTTGGATGTCAGAGACCTTGTCGAGCTCGGTGCCTATGTGGCCGGCATCAACCCAGTCGCCGATGCTGCGCTTAGACACTCAGAAGATATTGAAGCGTTCCTCTGCCAACACCCCACCGAAGCCACCGATGCCACCGACTTTGCAGCTGTCCTCTTCGCCCTGGCGGAGGTGTTGGCATGAGCCTCGAACGACTTGCTGCACTGCAACAATGGGGATTGGTTCTGGAACGACGGGCAGAAGCAGAGTTCGCGTCTCGCAACGTAGAACACGCCGAGCTCAAGGCCCAGGTTCTCGCCCGGCGCGAGCGTCGCCGCGGCAGTTGCTGCAAGCGCTAGGCCAATACGCGCTCGACGAGCTCGCGTTTCTGGGTCGCCGGGGAGCTGACTCATGAGCATTGAGTCGGTTCGTCGAGTGATGGACCTGGTCGGCCCTGGTAATGCCGGAGGATCGTTCGGGGGGCAGTCGTTCGAAGATCTTCTCGCCAATGCCCTTCCTGGCGTGCCTGAGCTCGATGTTGGTCGCAACAACAATGCGGTCCGCAGGGCTGTCGCGGTTTCGACAGGTGATTCGCTCGCGATCAACGATGCTCTCGTTGGCCTGCAAGTCGCTCAACCGGGCCTCTCTGTGGGCAACGGTTTGGTGCCGAGCGGCCCCCTTCTCGATCGGGCGGACGTTTGGCTCCCTGCCATTGAGGACGCTGCGGCTCGTCACGACTTCGATCCTCGGCTCCTGACTGCTTTGGTCTGGAGCGAGTCGTCCTTCGTCGCAGATGCTGAATCTCACGCCGGTGCCGTGGGCCTGGCTCAGCTGATGCCGGCAACTGCGGCAGGCATGGGTCTGCATCCGCACGACCCGATGCAAAACCTCGAGGGTGGCGCCCGGTTCTTGAAGGCTCAGCTCGACCGCTTTGAAAGAGTTGACCTCGCCCTGGCGACATACAACGCGGGGCCGGCGCGGGTGGCCCGAACTGGTGGAGTTCCTGAGATTGCTGAGGCCCAGGCGTACGTCCGAATTGTGACTGAACGCTACGAACACCTGATTGGGGCCAGCTCATGATGCCGATGCAACCGGTGAGCCCGGTACAGATGCTTTCGCCAAGTGGCTCGGCGAGTGGTGGTAACGGCAACTTTGCCGAGCGTCTCCGCACAGCGAACGACACTCGATCGAACAGCTCCCGAGGGGAGGAACGCCGATCGCCCCAGCCAAAGGGATCCGCAGCGGCTGCTGATGAAGTTGATGCCACCCACGAACCAACGGACGACGTGTCGCAAGAAGTCGATGCGCAACAGACCGATTCACCACCGGTCGATTCAGCACAGAGTCACTCGCGGATTGCTCTCGTCGATCCGGAACTGGGCCGGTCTCTAGGCTTCATCGACTCGAACCCGACGTTGGTGGACGACTCCACCGAAGCGTCTTCGGGTGACAGCAACGAGGCTGCACCGGTTCGAACGTCGGCGGTCGCCAGCCGTGAATCGGCTGAGCGAACTCAGCAGCCGCCTTCGGCAAACTCGACGACGCCAGCACTGGTTGGGCCAGCACTGGTTGGGCCAGCACTGGTTGGTGAAGAACCGGCTGGGCCGGGCGAGCGTGGTGAGGTGACGAGAGGCTCAACGGGAGCGTCCGAACAGACTGATTCAACGACTTCCAGCGAGCTTGTGTCAGGCGCCGACGGGACAGTCCTCGGCAACGTCGCTCAGCAACTGATGTACGACACCGCCGACATGGCGGCTGATGAGGCGACGAGCAACCTCTCCAGCGAGGTCGATGCAACACCGTCGGGCTTTGGTGTGACCTCGGGGACTGCTACAACTCGTGGCTCCGAAGCGGTCGAACGTGTTGCCGAGATGAGCAATATCAATCGAATCATCGACGAACTCCAGAGCCTTCCGGCGCAGCGCAGTTTGGCCTTGCAGATCGCCGAACTGCCAGGAGTGCGAGTGCGGCTGGCGATGGACCTCGATGGCACTGTCCGGGCAGCGTTGGTCGGCAACGCCGACGATGACGCCGCGGCGGGCGTGGTGAGAGAAATCGACCAGCTGTTGCGAGAACGACTTGGTGACTCTGGCTCCGATTCTCGCCGCCGTCACGATGCGACAGCAGACGCTCGCGTCAACAACGAAATTGAATCCTTCCTGCGCCGAGTCAATGGACCCGGCTCCCAAGATCCCTCCGCCCTTACAACCTCCCCCGTCGACATCCGTCGCGGCCTGCTGCTCTGAAAGGCACCTACCGATGATTGAAACTGTCACCGACCTCAGCACCGCCGCGAATCAGGCGAATGCGACAGGAGGCCTCGGCTCGTTTGATTTTGACACGTTCCTGCAACTGTTGGTCGCCCAGCTGCAGAACCAGAACCCGCTGGAGTCAATGGACGCGACGGCGATGCTGCAGCAGACCAGCCAGTTCGCCAACGTCGAAGCGATTCAGCAGGTCGCCCAGCTACAGCAGGAGCTACTCGGCTTTCAGCAGTTCTCTGTCGCTGCGGCGGTGATCGGCAAGCAGGTCGACGCCCTTGGCCCCACCGGCGAGGTGATCACCGGCGTCGTTACTGCGGTGAGGGCTTCGGGCGAAGGTCCAGTGCTCTAGATGGGCGACGTCGAAGTGGCCCTCGACGCAGTGATCAGTATTGGCGGCTCTGCCCCGAGGGAGACCGAATGATTCGACCGCAGCAGATCAACTCCCCCATCCGGTTTCCCCTCTCAGCTACTTCTGTTTTCTCAACCAGTCTTCCCTTAGACAGCCTTCTCCCAACCAGTAAGGACCGCTCATCATGATGCGCTCGATGTTTGCCGGCGTCACCGGCCTCAGATCTCACCAAACGATGATGGACGTTGTTGGCAACAACATCGCCAACGTCAACACGCCTGGTTTCAAGGCCTCCCAAGTCACCTTTGCCGAGACGATTTCTCAAGTGGTGCGTGGTGCGTGGTGCGTCGGGCGCAGCGGTCATTGGCGATCGCGGCGATCTACGGAGTCTTCAGTCAGGGCGCCAGTCAGGTCACCGGACGGCGTACCGACGTCGGCATTCAAGGCGATGGATTCTTCGTCGTGGAAGCCAACGGTGAACGTTTCTACACTTGCTCTGGTTCGTTTTCGTTCGATGAAGACGGAAACTTGGTCGGAGCCGGAAGCCAGCGAGTGCAGGGCTGGGTGGCTGACGCCGCCGGCAATATCGATGTAACTCGTCCCATCGATGACCTCACTATTGCTCTGGGTGACGTCATCGACCCGCATGCGACCGAGGAGCTGGAATTCGGCGGCAACCTTTCGTCTGATGCAGCAGTCGGCGACGAAGTGAACACGTCGATGACGGTGTTTGACTCGTTGGGAACTGGACACGAAGTCACCCTTACGTTCACCAAGACTGGTGCCAACGCCTGGTCTGCGTCGGCTGGCATTGGAGCCACCGCCTATGCCGTTGCGCCTGCGACGCTGACCTTTGATGCCACTGGAGCGCTGACGTCCGCCCCAACTCTGACGTTCGGTGGTTTCACTCCCCCGGGAGCTGATCCGCTTTGGTTCGACCTTGTGCTTGACGGTGACGCCCCGCTCGTGCAGTTCGCTGGCCAAGCTTCGGCCCAGGCTCTACGCCAGGACGGAATCGCGATCGGGTTCCTCTCCAATTTTACGATCGGCGACGATGGTTCCATCAACGGCCAGTTCAACAACGGTGAGAACCGGGTGCTGGGAGCGATCGCGACCGCGGACTTCGCGAACCCTGAGGGGCTGATGCGTGTTGACGATTCGAACTTTGCGGTCACCAATAACTCCAGGGAACCGCAGGTTCGCCTTCCAGGCTTCGGTACTCGAGGACTTCTGGCGGCGGGCACGCTCGAAATGTCGAACGTCGATCTTGCTCAGGAGTTCACGAATCTGATCATCGCCCAGGGTGGATTCCAGGCGAACTCGAGGGTCATCACCACTTCGGATGAGCTTTTGCAGGAGCTGGTGAACCTCAAGCGATGACAATTCGATCCACTAGGTCTGGTTTGGTTAATCGCCGTCCCGGCCGTCCGACTGGAACCAGACGGGGCTCCGCCCGCACACGCGCACATGGAGGTGCCAAGTGATCCTTCTGCATCGCCTAAGAGGCGAACCAATGTATTTGAACGCCGATCTCATCGAGGTCGTAGAAGCGACTCCCGACACGGTGGTCACCCTGGCGGACGGTCGCAAGATCGTCGTGTCGGAGACCCCTATCGAAGTCGTCGACCGAGCGCGTCTGTTTCGGGCGTCAGTGTTGGCGACCAGCGAAGAACTTCGCGATACCCGTCGGCCTGGCGTAACTCATCTCAGCGTTCTTCCTACAGACCGAGGCGATCGAGGCTGACGTGGACCCGATGACCCTGATCGGCATCGCGGCCGTACTCATCACGATTGTGGTGTCGACGATCATCGATGGGAACTCGTTCGGTCCGTTGTCCGGTCCGTCGTCGTTTCTGCTGGTGTTCGTCGGGACGCTTGGAGCGGTCCTTGCCGGCTACCGCCTTCGGGACGCCCGCAAGCTGATCGACGGCATCAAGGTGGCGTTCACTCACGTTCCACCTGAACCGGACACTGTGGTGATTCGTTGACAAGGCTCCGACACTTGGGATGATCGGCACGATCATTGGCCTCGTGAACCTGTTGGGCAACCTCTCGAATCCCGAGTCGCTGGGCAGCGGTATGGCGCTCGCGCTGCTCACCACGCTGTATGGCGTGTTCGCTGCCAACATCGTCTTCGGTCCGATTGCCAACAAGCTGCAGCTGTTGAGCTCGCTCGAAACAACGGCCAGTGATCTCACACTTGAGGGCCTGCTGGCGGTGCGCGAAGGGTCGAGTCCTCGACTCCTGGCTGAGCGGCTCGAGGCCCATCTTGAGTCGGCTGGTTTGGCGTTCGGTGATGGCTCAATCGGCGATCTTCCGTCGACTGATCGGTAGCCAGGCGCCGGGCTGTTACGCCCATTTGGATCTGTGCTTCTGAACGGCTCCAGTTGTTATGAGGGGTGCCGATAGGAGCAGGTCATGAAACCTGATTCACCGCATACGCCCGAGGGGGCTAAACGTCACCTGCTCCGATGGCTGTCAAATGTTGGCGTTGTTTGTTCGCCGCGGGCGGAGCCTTCTTCGTGTTGGGTGGTGCGCAGGCAAGCGCAGCCTCCTCGAGCACAGGCGACAGTCTGGCCGATGACGCTACCCGCTATTCCAGGGTCGGCATGGCCTTGGTGCTTGCTGATGGAGTGCGGATCGAAGACGTTGCAAATCGTCTCCCCCTTGTTCGTGACGCGGCGTTGTCGGTGATGAGCGGCTTGACCGCTGCTGAGCTACGCGGCCCGGACGCCATTGAGCAGCTGCGACTTGAGCTGTCTGGGCGAGTGGCCGACCTCTATCGAGACGACGACGGCACCACGCCCGTGCTTCGAGTTGTGCTGACGGACTTGTTGATCCAGTAGCCGCTTTCGCGATGGTTCTCCCGGTTGACAGGACGACTTAACTGCGTCGGAAGAACAGATGACGTAATCACACATCTCACAACCTCAGCCGCATCTGACTCAGTCTGATGTCGACGATCTCTTGGTGGCACTCGCTGGACCCGTCGCGTCTGAGATGCAAGAGGTACGACCGTTCGACTTTCGTCGCCCTCAGAAGCTTTCCCGTGACGAACTTCGACGGGTATCAGCGATTCATGAGCAGGTTGTCAGAGGCTATGCGGGAGCGCTCACGAGCACATTGCGCCGGGTGACGACGATCGAGGCCTTGTCGTCTGATCAGATCACCTATGAGGACTACGTCCGATCGGTCCCAAACCCATCGGTCTTGGCTTCGTTTCGCCTTGCTCCCCTAGAAGGCGTGCTGGTCGTCGAACTGGGCGCAGAGCTCGCCCTGACCGTTATCGATCGTTTGCTCGGGGGTCCAGGCCAGCCGGTGGGACTGCGTCCGACAGAGCTCGAACAGGATCTTCTCCGCGGGCTGATCAGTCGGATTGCACTCCCCCTCGCTGAGGCCCTCGCTCCATTGATTGAGGTCACGCCCGAACTCGTGGGCATCGAACTCAATGCCCAATTCCTCGAGGTGGCGTCAGCATCTGACGTGATGTTGCTGCACACCTCTCGCCTGACAATGTCAGGCGAGTCACCAACCGAGGGCATTCTTGCCGTCTGTTGGCCAATCGAGCTGCTCCAGGAAGTGTTTGCCGACCGCGCTGTGGGACGCGATGGACATGGTGGCGCCGAAGGTTACGGGGGTCGACTCGACACCGACGTGATGGACGACGTCGAACTCCGCATCCGCCTTCATCGCTCGAGCCTGGCCGTCTCTGAACTCGCCAGCCTTGCCATTGGTGACGTGATCAGACTCGACCACAGAGTCGATGAGGCCGCGGCGGCCGAAGTGGGTGGCACCCCAATTCTCCGAGGCCAACGCGGTCGTCGCGGTCGGCGACTGGCAATTCGTTTCGATGGTCAGGTAACGACATGAATGAAGGACAAGTGGATTCAAACGAACCTGTGCAGAGGGTCATGGACCAGCCGTAACCCGCCATGGATGATGTAGCTGTGGCCCCAGCGGGGTACCCAGACCTGGGTGCAAGTCGACCATCTGGTGCACCCGCCCACATCCTCGTCAACGGAACACTGATCGCCCGTGGTGATGTTGTTGTCATCGACGACGAGTTGGGTGTTCGCGTGAGCGAGATTGTTGCCGGGCCTGATTCTTCAATGGGTCGCCGAGCACCACCGAGAATGAGAGATCCTCTCTCATTCTCGGTGGTGCTCGGGCTCATCGTGTCGTTCGTAGTGGTCGTTGGAGCCCTCTTCGTTGCCCGCTGGTGGAGCCAGCGCGGCTCTTGTTCGACCCGATCAGAGATTCGGATCACCTCGCGAGCTGGCCGTGGGCGTCACGACGACGCCATCGAGATCGATCAGGTGATCGACCTCACTGCCTATGAAGCCGAACAGGTCCACGGAGTGGGACCTGCTGAACATGACGCGATGGGGCCACGGACCGGCCTCCTGCGTCGCGCACAACGTATGACCACGCGTGTGCCGACACAGGTACGGATCCGTGGCGACTCCAACTGACCCGACCTGTACTGCTCCTCTCCGCCAACAACAGT
>JBLHLM010000018.1:0-34766 GCA_047618365.1 Candidatus Poriferisodalaceae bacterium
CAAACGACTGTGACATGACGACGCTCGCGGTCTTGTGGCCGACTCCAGGCAACGATTCGAGGAAGTCCCAATCTGGGATAATCTCCCCACCCTTTTCGATGATGAGATGGGCTGCCGCTGACAGATTCTTGGCCTTGGTCGGAGCGAGACCGATCTCGCGGATCAGGTGGCGAATATCGTCCGGATGAAGAGCTGCCATTTCCTCAGGAGTCGACGCGACGGCGAACAGGCCTGGGGTGACTTCGTTGACCTTCTTGTCCGTGGTCTGGGCCGATAGAGCCACAGCCACGAGCAGTGTGTACGGATCGGTGTGGTCGAGCGGGATTGGGGTCTCGGGGTATAGGTCGTCGAGTATCTCGCCGATTCGGTCGGCTTTGTCAGCGCGTTTCATAGCAGAGGAGCTTCCTAGAGCGGCTTGGTGGATCCGCCGATGCCGATCGGAGCGCTCCCGCCGCCTGCCCGCGCCTTGGCCACGACGTCGCGCAGCGTGAACGGCGCTCTCAGCTCTTCTTCGGAGGAGTTCGGCCCGAGTTCGCCAACGCGAATGTATTCGCCACGGTCAGCTGCCATTCGAAAATCGACCAGCGCTCCGGCGTCCTCGTCGAGCTGGCCGCGGGCCCCAAACCCGTGGCCCTCGTTGGTCTGTGCTCCAGTGGAGGCCTGGAAGCCCATCCGTTGGAGCAACTTCGCGCTCGCTCGTTCGAGCACGTCGGGACGAACCGACAGCATCCAGTTCTCCTGCTGGCGTTTCCACGGTGCCTGCATTGCGTTGAGCATGACGATGCGGGGCTCGTCGGTGTGATTGATGCCGGTGCCGTGGAGCAAGCGGCCGTCGACGAGGGCCATGGTGCCCGCCTTGGCTTCGAGATTGATCGCCGGAGGCAACTTGCCTACGGGCTCGCCTGTCCTCATTGCTTCCGACAGAACCCGATGGCTGCCAGGGATGATCAGGGTGCCGCCGGTGGTCTCGTCGATGTCGGTGATTGCCGTCAGCAGATTCACCAGCGTCGGGTGCTTCGTCTCGGGCGAGTCGCTTTGGTCCTGGTGAAGGGCCTGTGGCACCCCGCCCTTGAGAGCTATCGCAGAGATAAGGGAGGTGCAGATCCAGTCAACCCCCAACGCTTCCGTGAGGAGCTGCTCGACCAGCGGGCCGCCCTGGACTACCTCGGGGTCTTGTGCGATCAAACCCTCGAAGCAACGCCCCTTGTTCACGCAGCAGTTGATGTTCTGACCGCTCGGGGTTTTCTGGGCGATTCGGGCACGCCGCTCACCCTGGGCCTGATCAAGCACTCGCTCGCGAATCGCTTGAACCTGCTCGGGAGCGATGGCGTCTTCGACCAGGCAGTAGCCCCAATCAACGAGATCTGACCGAAGTTGCGCTATGTCCTTGGTCGGCTTGGGGAGAACCTTGTCCTCCCAGGCCGGGTGTTTCGAGCCGGTTGTGGTGTCGTAGTACGACCCGGGCTTGAACTCCCAGCTGCCCCAGTTGTCGCCGCCGCGCGGTGGCACAAAGTAGATCTCGGGGTTGTTCTCGAGGACCGACTTCATCGGCTCCTGCGATGTCACGGCTGTGCGATACATATGCAGCTCAGGCGACGACTGCGACTCGATGTATGCGGGATTGAACTCCATCGGGACGGTGGTCAAAGGCTCCAACTTTCAGCCGAACTTGTAGGCATGAACCTCGTGCTGAGGCCTCAGGCCATTGTAGTCCCGTGTGCCAAGCTGGCTAAGCGGGGGAGCCTTGGCGGCGGCTCTGGCCATGGCCTCGGAGTGTCACCGATCCATGTGTCCCGCGACCGCGGCGACGTCACCGCTGAGTTGATCTGGGGCCTTGAAATGAACGGCATGATGGAGGCGTTCGAGGTCCTCGACGACGAGTTGAGCGACACGGCGACTGTGGAGCGTTGGGCAGTTGGCATGAGTCGTCGGTCCGGCAGCGCCGAAGCGGTTGGGTTCTTTTGGGTTTGCTAAGGCGGTGAGGAATCGACGAACGGTTGAGTGGCGCTCGGTGGGCGCGAGGAAACTATGACCCTAATACTGGTCATGTCTGAGGCCTTGCCGCTGGCCAGCGTGAAGTCAAAATTCTCTGAAATGGTCGACCGGGTGGAATACACCCACGATCGGATCATCACACGAAACGGCCGCCCGGCTGCGGTTTTGATCAGCCCTGAGGAGCTGGAGTCATTGGAGGACACCTTGGAACTGCTCTCTGACCCTGACGCGATGCGGCAACTTGAGGAATCTCGCACGGCGTATGCGGCTGGTGATTTCGTCACGAATGACGAACTTCGCGGTCGGTACCTGGAGAAGTGAGCGACGAGGAGGCCGGGTATGGGCTCCGAGTCACGGATCCGGCCGGGCGTCAACTGAGCAAGATGTCCGAGGGCACCGCTGCCGCGATCGTTGAGTTCTTCGTGGGAGCTCTCATGGACAGCCCACATCGGCTCGGCTGGCCCTTGCAGCGGGAACTCGCACGCATGCGGTCGGCACGACGGGGCGCCTATCGAATCGTGTACGAGATCGAAGAGACGGACCGATTGGCCATCGTTTACCGTATCGAGCACCGGTCGACGGCGTATCGCCTTCGCTGATCGAACGGCAGCCTGATCAGTCGGGCAAGCGGTCCGCGAGGTCGGCGACGAGCTGAGGGAAGTCCGGTGTTGCGGCTCGGGTGACGAGATGGCGGGCCAAGGTCGCCAGATCGCCGGGCCAGCTGACGAATAGGTGGGTGGTTCCGGCATCGCGTCGCTGGTCGATGATGTGTCGGTCGGTTGAGAGGTCGCCGGAGAGTTGGATGGCCTCGACATCGTCGGGGTGCCACACAGTGACGGTTGTCTGAGCCGGCGGCGGGGCGAGTGCAACACCGTCGACAATGTGGCCAGCAAGCAGAGCCCGAACGACGTCGGTGCCGTTGGCGACGACGGCCAGCATTCGCCGCGCGCTGAGGTGATCGAGGATGGCTGCGTCTTCGGCGATCGTGAGCGGGTGGTCATCAGCGAAACACGCAGCGATGTGAATGTCGGAGGTCGCCACAGCTAGCTCACCAGCGGCCACAGATTCGTGGCCGTCGCCCCCGTCGATCAGGACAGCCCAGAGACCCAACCGGTCAGCCTCGACCGCGGCGATGAGCCGATCGTCCGGGGAGAGGCCTCGAAGATCTATTCCAACTCTCATGCGCCGACCCCTTCCAAAAGTGGAACGAGTTCGGTCCCGATGCGCTCTACAACTTCGGTCAATGCACTCCGTGGAGGCTGGTCGTAGCCGACGCGGCACACGACCAGGTCGACGTCGTATCCGGCCAAATCCTCGGCGATCTGCTCGGCGGAGCCAACGATTGCCGAGGCTTCGACTTCATCCATCGAGGCTTCGATCTGAGCCACGAAATCGACGCCTGTGTCGTCGGCGCCCCACCCCAATCCGGCGTAGACCAGGTAGCTCGACCGGACCCAATCAAGCGCCCGACGTTGATCGGCCGCATCGTCGGCGATCCAAAGGTTCCGCAACGCTGCTGCCTTCGGTCGCTCGCCGCCTGGGCATCCAGCGTCCTCCCATGCTTGGCGATGGGCACCTACCAGTGACTCGACCACCTCTTTGGAAAACGCTCCAGAGATGAGCAGTCCGAGACCTCGTCGTCCCGCCCGGCGCGCAGCCGGTTCGCTCGTGACCCCCACCCACACAGGGGAGGGGCACTTGGCAGCCAATATGTCGAGGCCAGCGTTCATCAGCGGTACCCGGTCGGCCATGTCGAGACCCTTGGCGTTGAACTCGACCGGTCGATAGCCCATGCCAACGCCGAGGTGGAAACGCCCGAGGCTTCGTCGTTGGAGTTGGTCTGCTGCTGTCGCCACCCGGTTCGGGTCTTGTAGGGGGAGGAGCATGACACCGGTGCCGACTTCGAGCGTGGTCGTGGCAGCAAGCACCGCCGAGGCTGCGGGCAACAACGAAGGGCAGTAGCCGTCGTAGTAGGCGTGATGTTCGGACAGCCACAGGCTATGGACGCCGGCCCGCTCTGCGATCTGGGCGTCTGTGATGAGGTCGCGATACGCCGCCGTGAACGAGCGGGGAGATGTAGCCGTCGACTGCAGGCACCAAAGTCCGACGCCGATCTTCATGCTGCTTCCTCCGGCCCGAAATGGGGCATGACGTCTTCTGCGAACCGCTCCAGCTGATCCATTACCAGTCTCGGATGGGCCCCGACGGGCTGAGCGACCATCACTTCCTCGAGCCCTGGGTAGGTCTCTTGAAGGGTGCCGAAGGCGTCGATGAGGCCCTCGGCTGGTCCGACCAGCCAACTTCCGGAGTCCACGGCATCGTCGATGGATCCGAACCCTGCCTCGGCTGCGGTCGCCGGACTGCCAAGCGCTTCGAGCTGTTCGTCGGTCACGGCTCCAGCAAAACCCAGTGGTGCAAACATCTTCTGATACTCCTCCAGGATCGGTCGACCCAGTGTTTTCGCTTCGGCGACTGTGTCTGCCAACAGGAATGAGAAGCCGAAGATCAGATCGGTGCCCAACTCTGTGTCGCGGCCATGCTCGGCGAGCTTTGCCTGCCAACGTCGGGCGACTTCTTCAGAAGCACCGCCGGAGGCAGCTCCACCGCCGACGAATCCCTTGATTCCGTGTTCGATCATGAAGTCGAGGGCCCGGTCCGTCGCCGAGACAATCGGCTGCCAACACTCAGTGCTGTACATCGGCCGGGGCACCAGGCTGATCTCCTTGGGCGTGTAACCGCGGTAGGAGAGGTCTGGCGGTGGCACTTGGTAGAACTGGCCGTCGAACGAGAACGACTCAGACTTCAGGGCTGTCATGAGCAGAGCGACCTGCTCTTCGAACAGCTCCCGGGCGTTGGTGTCGGTCGCATCTGGGTGGCGCAGCGTGGAGACCTCACGGGAGTGATAGCCACGTCCAACGCCGAGGCGGACCCGTCCCTTGGTCAAGATGTCGGCCATCGCGTAGTCCTCGGCCAGTCGCAGCGGGTGCCATGCCGGCAGCACATTGAAGCCGCACCCGAATCGCAGTCGCTCGGTCAGCCCGGCAAGGTGTGTGGCCAGCAGCGGAATGTTCGGAATGCGCTCATAACCCTCGTGCTGGAAGTGATGTTCGGCCAACCAAAGAGTGTCGTAGCCGCAGCGATCCATGAGCTGTGCGATCTGCTCGCTCGTCGCCATTGGTGATGCCAACTTGGCTGCGTCGTAACGCCGGTCGTTCACAGCGGGCGCGTCGAAACCCAACTCATCGTGATGGACCTGACCCACCCACAAAGTTCCGAAGCGTTCGAGCACGGATTCCTCTTCCGGCCTGCTCGAGCACGCCCCGAAACTCCCGAGCGTCCCCTGCTCGAGGCGACCTATCGGAGCCTAGTCGGGGACCGTATTTTGGCATAGGAGTTGCTCGCAGGCTCGGCTCCCCCGACTGACATCTACATGGACGAAAGCGTTCCGCTGAAGGTTCAGCGTGATCATCTTCTTGCCATCGATCTCGTCGCCCGCTGTGCTGTTTTGGGTGATTGGCACTCGCATGGTCACATTGCCTTCGTAGACATTGGGGGTCTCACCCGTGACCGTCACCAGGGAGTCGGACTTCGCTGCGTTGACCAGGCGGTTTGGGAGCACGAGGCCGCAGGGCAGTTCGATCGGTGCGCTCAGAGCTCTGATCCCGTCGAAGTCGCTACGAGTCACACTTCGCCCTTTCCTCGCTGGCGTCTGGCTCGATGGTCTGCGGTGTGAGTGCGGCTTGCGCAGCGTGGGTCGGTACAGAATCGGCGGGAGTTGTTCCGGGTGTTGTCGTAGAACAGGTGGGAGCAATCGTCAGCTCCGCATTGTCCGAATCGGTCGGTGCTGTTGTCGCACAGTTCCTGCGCCAGCGCCATGAGTACGTCGGACATGACCTGATCGTCGAACAGAGCCGTGGCCGGGGTCCAGTGAATGTGGGGCCCGACATCGTGGTGGCTTGCGATCGATGGCGAGATCGGAAGCTCAGCGAGCCCTGTATTGACCATCGCCATGGCATCGGCCGGGTCGAGATCTGGGTCAGGGAGCTGCTGCAGGAGCGGGATCAATAGCCGCATTCGTGCAGTCAGACGGTCCAGCGAGGCAGCCGAGGCCGTTTGGGACCTGCTGAAACCGGCCTCGACCAAAACTGCGCGCAGATCGGGTTCGCCATCGTTGAGCTGGTTAGCCATCTCCATGACGATTTCGAGGGTCGCCCGAATCTCGGACTGTGTGACCGATGACAAGTACATGGTTGCGAGGATACCACCGATAAGAGGTTGTGAAAGGAGCAATTGCACGATAGAACCTTACGAAGGCAGGAGCTAAGTCGAATTAACTCCTTACGACTCGTGCCTCTTTCGAGGACTCGCGTTGAGAAACGGATGTGATGAAAATGTTGTTGCTTCTTTTGGTTGTCGCGAACCTGTTCGGCGTAGGAATGATCGTTCCCCAGATCAGTCGGCTCCGCCGGACCAGAATTGCTGACGGTGTGTCTTCGCTGTGGGTGGGTGTCAGCTTGGCGACGAATCTCGGTTGGCTGAGTTATGGCATTCAGGGCCAGTTATGGGGCCTTCTGCCGGTGTCCCTTGGAGCGCTACTCGTGTACGCGGTCGTCGCAGTTCAACTGCGAAGCTTGCTGGGATCTCGGGTTCTACTGCAGATCGCCTCGAGCGGTGCAGCCACATCGATCATGCTGGTTGTTGCGCTTGCGGTAGGTGGTTGGCCTGCCGTTGGCCTCACCCTCGGACTGGCCTATGGACCCCAATTCGCACCAGCCGTATTCGGCGCTCTTCGTTCCGGCGCTGCGGCTGGCGTGTCCGGCGTCACTTGGACAATGGCCGCCATCGAAGCAATCGTCTGGATCGTCTACGGAACCGCCGTTGGCGATCAAGCCCTCATCATCGGCGGGATAGGCGGAACCCTCATGTCCTCGGTGATTCTCGCCCGGCTGTCCTTGACCCAAGCTCGTCGGCGGATCGTCGTCAGGCCGTCGTTCGCCTAGACACCTTTCTTGGACGGGGTTCGTCTGGTGAGGTTCAGTAGACGGGTGTGAGTGCGGTGATGGGTTTGTTAGGTGGGTTGCCGCCGTTGGTGCCGAGCATGTAATAGCCGTTGCCGGTTGGGGTTATGGCTGAGTCGATGATGATGCCGTTTTGATGGAGGGTCCAGTAGCGGACTGGTTCGTGGTCGTGGCAGGCGGTCCAGGCCGAGTCGTCCCGGGGAGGGTCACGTTGATGGTCAACGCAAGCAGAGCGATAACAACCAGGCAGGCGATGGCGTTCCGACGAACGCGATTCCACCTAGTGTCCGTTCGGCACTTCGAGCCCCGGGTTCAACCCCATCTGAGCATTCCGCCTTGGCCGCTGTGGAGATCGCCGGTGACTACTGTTCGCTTCGCGTCCGGGCTCCGTGAACTGTAGCGAGGGCCAGGCTGAGCACCGGACCTACGATCGACACGAGCAGCGCTCGTTGGTAGCTGCCCGTTGCCGCCTGTATCCACGCAAACAGGAACGGACCGAGCGCACTTCCGATCACCAACGCGCTCATTTGTGCACCAGCGATCGCCCCGAGGTGCCTGCGGCCGAAAAGCCGGGGGAGTGCGGCGGCCATGAGAGCTGCCCGTAGTCCCGAGGATCCACCCCACGAGACGATGGCAGCGATGCGCCACACCGGATCGTCGAGCTGACCGACAGTGAGATACATCACGAGCTGGAGTACGGCCATGGCGACCGCCAGCCGCAGTACTGGGATGGTGTCGGCCAACCAGCCGGCCACCAAAGTAATGGGGATGCTGATGATCGCGATCGGGACGAAGATCAGCACGATGCTCGACTCGCTGAGACCGACTTCTTTGCCGAGATCGACGATGTGGAATGTCAAGGCCGTCCCCACGACCGACATCGAGAAGATAGGAAGGGTGACAATCCAGAAGCGCCGGTCACGAATGGCTTCGGCGCGGGTGAAAGCGGGGCCGTCGTCGATGGGCGTCGCCTTGGCGGCGCTTGGGTCCAGTGGGCCCTGTCCGTCGATCATTAGACCGGACTGTTCTGGTGTACTCCGGTAGAACACGAGGATCAGCGATCCCAAACCGACGACGAGTCCGATGGCGAGCTGCCTCCAGGCCCAGCGAAACCCGGACAGTTCGACCAATGCGAACAGCAGTGTCGGGGTCAGGGAGAAAACGAACGCGAAGGCTGCGCTGGATGCTGACGACACCAGACCTCTTCGGCGGTCGAACCACTGCGAAATCATCGTGCGTGATGACAGCGTGAGCAGTCCCTGGCCGCAGAACCTCAGCGCACCAAAGCCGATCGACATGACGACGAGTCCGGTGGTGGAGCCCATTGGACCCACGAAGCTGAGCGCGACGAGGGTAAGCGCCAACCCGATCGTGGCGCCGAACGCCACGACCCGGGAACCGTAGGTATCAACCCACCGGCCACCGATCGGCAAAAACACTCCGCTCGTGGTGGTGCCGATGAGGTATGCCAGAGCGAGCTGGAGGCGGGTGATCCCGGTCGCGTCGCTGAGGTGTTCGGTGAACACGCTGACGCCGGCCGTCTGACCGGGGAAGCTCGCGAGCATTCCCACGGTGCCGACGACCAGAATGACCCATCCGTAGTAGAAGGGCAGACGGCGAGGATCGAACGGTCGCTGTGCGCTCAGCTGGGCTGACCGTGGTTTTTTGATCTGACCCCTGTAAGGCGTTTCGCGAGCGGGTCCGACATCAGCGTGTATTCGATGTCTTGTTCTTGGCTCGCTTCTTCTTGGGTGGCAGGCCGCTGGTACGGGTGATCGCCTTTTCGATCCAGGGATCTGACCGCTCCGGGTCGGACCGCCAAGACAGCGGCACCGAGACGTATTCCTTCATCGGACGCCCCTCGGGCCCGAACGGTCCTGCACCCGCCTTGGAAAGGAGCAATTTTCGGTCGTCTTCGCCGAGTCTCAGACCAACGTGCGCGCCGAACAAACCGGCGCACATTTGCTGATTCGTGAGAACGAACGCGGCGATCTGGCCGAACATCGGTTTCAATTCGAGATCGTGACGGTCTTCGAAAAGCGAACGAAAGTGGTCTTTGTCGCCGTCGGAAGCCTTGGGCATGTTCACCGTCAAACACTGCCACATCGATGACCGATAGGTCTCCTGGTCGACAGGGTCGGCTACACGAGACGAGTTCATCCGCGACAATCATCTCAACGGAATCCAGGGGGAGCAGCATGAGACTCGAAGGACAAGTAGCGATCATCACCGGGGGCGCTAGCGGTATCGGGGCAGGGACGGTTCGGCGTTTCGTCGAGGAAGGGGCCAAGGTCCTGGTATCTGACCTCGACGAGGAGCGCGGTTCGGCTCTCGTCGACGAACTTGGTGACTCGACGGCGTTTCTTCGAACCGACGTCAGCCAAGAGGACCAGGTTGCCGCAATGATCGACGAAGCAACCGACCGGTGGGGACGCCTCGACTGCCTGTTCAACAACGCCGGATTTGGTGGTGCTCTCGGACCCATCGAGAGCACGTCCGTTCTCGACTACGACCTCACGATGGACGTGCTGCTCAAGAGCGTGTTCCTCGGGATGAAGTACGCGGCACCAGTCATGAAGGCTCAGGGTTCTGGTTCGATCATCTCAACGGCGAGTGTGGCTGGCTTACGACCGGGGTATGCGCCACATCTCTACAGCGTCGCGAAGTGCGGAGTGATCCACCTGACGAAATCAGTTGCTCTCGAGCTCGGCGAAAACAACATTCGGGTCAACTGCATCTGCCCTGGATTCATTGCCACACCGCTCGCAGCGGGGCGCCCTGACGCCGACGACAGTCAGATCCAGCAGATGCGCGACGCAGGCGAGGGGAGCCAGGTGTTGGGACGAGTCGGCGAGCCACGCGATATCGCCAACGCTGCACTCTGGTTGGCCAGCGATGAGTCGGAGTGGGTCACCGGGCGCGAGATGGTGATCGATGGTGGCTTCGACGCTGGAAGGCCATGGTCGAAGTGGCCAGCTTTCGCCCGGATGGAACGGCCGATCCGCCACCACCGCCCGCCAGGACGCTGAGCCCATCCGGCAAACTGGCGCGAAAAGTGACACCTGACGTCGCTTTTCGCGCCAAGTTGGTTTTCGGTCAGTTCACCCGGCTGATGAACGACTCCAATGCAGCGATGTGTTCGGCTGGGCTCTGCAGGTTTGGTGGGGGAGTTCCCGCCCACGCCGAGGTGGTGCTCATGGTGTTGAGGCACGCGTGGCTGACGCCGGCGTCTCGGGCCTCGTTCACCAACGAGTCCTGCTTTTCTTGGGACATGCCCGCGGACACGGTGATTTCTACCGGGTACGACTCGGCGTCGCGGCCCTCGGCTGCCACTGCCTCGCGCAACATCTCGGTCTGCTCGAGGATCTTTCGGCCGGCACCGGCGAAGGTGAAGCCGTCGCCAATCCGTGCAGCGCGTCGCACTGCGATCTTCGAGAAACCGCCGAACCAGATGGGGATTGAGCGTCCGGTCCGGGGAAGGATCCCCGCCCTGTCGATGCGATGGAACTCGCCGTCGTGGTCGACCACGTCCTCGATCCACAGCGCCCGGAGCACCTCGATCTGTTCGTCGAAGAGTCTCCCGCGGCCAGCCCACTCCACACCGAGTGCTTCGTACTCGACGTGATTCCAACCAGTGCCGATGCCGAGGCGCAGTCGTCCCCCGGAGAGGACGTCGACCTGCGCGGCCTGTTTGGCGACGAGGGCTGTCTGGCGCTGCGGGAGAATGATGACTGCGGTCTCCAGCTCGATCGTGGTCGTGACCGCAGCGAGGAAACCGAAGGTCACGAGCGGTTCGTGGAATGCATCGTTCTCGGTGTACGGACCCCACAGCTTGGGGTCTCGCTCCTCGTGCACTGCACCTAAGACATGGTCATAGGCGACGATGTGTGAATACCCGAGTGATTCGGCGGCTTGGGCCCAATCGCGAATCGCGACCGGGTCGTTGCCGATCTCGGTGGTTGGCAGGACGGCTCCGAACTTCATCCCATGATCCTTCCATCAACCGCACGGACGCGCCGGGACGAGCTCGGTTAGCGTTTGGGTATGGCACTCACTGACCAACTCGCCGGGTTGAAAACCGTCCGCGTAGAACAAGCGGACGACGACATTTTCCTCGTCACTCTGAACCGCCCCGAACGCCTCAATGCGATCACCTCTGAGTTGATAGAGGAGATGTCGGAAGTGGTGCATGCTGTTGACCTTGATCAGACGGCCCGCGCTGTCATCCTCACCGGAGCGGGCCGGGGTTTCTGCGCTGGGCTCGACCTCATGGGCGACCCCTCAGTACCGCCGGGCGCCGAAGGAGTAGGGACCATCGTCGGGCGATTCATGGGTCAGGATCAGATCGCCACCCTGAACGAGAACATTCACCGCAGTCGCAAACCATGGATCGCTGCGGTCAATGGGCCATGCGTGGGCGGTGGTTTCGCCATGGCTCTAGCGTGCGACATTCGGGTGGCTGCGAGAGCGGCGAGGTTCGGAGCGGTCTTCATCAAGGTCGGCGCGTCGAACTGTGACATGGGCACCAGCTACTTCCTGCCGCGTTTCGTTGGCGCCTCCCGGTCGGCTGAGCTGTTGCTGACCGGCCGGATCTTCGAAGCAGATGAGGCCGAGAAGATGGGCCTGGTCATCGACGTGGTCGACGATGGCGCCGAGGTCGAACGATCGCTCGAAGTCGCCCGGCTCATCCGCGAAAACCCGCCATTCGGTACGTGGATGACCAAGGAAACGATGTGGGAGACAGTCGATTCGCCATCGCTGCGTCACGCCATCGACATCGAAAACCGCACCCAGATCATGTGCACCGCCACAGGCGAGCTCGACGAGGCCATGGCGGCGTTCGGCGAGAGACGACCACCACAGTGGAAGGCCCTGTAGGCATCATGACGGCACTCGACGGATTACGAATTCTCGACATGACCCAGTACGAGGCGGGTCCTTCGGCGACCCAGGCGCTGGCTTGGTTCGGTGCCGATGTGGTGAAGGTGGAGCCTCCCGGCATCGGCGACCCTGGACGGGGGCCCGACGAGTTTCCGCGCGACTACTTCATGTACTGGAACTGCAACAAACGCAGCATCGTGATCGACCTCACGACTACGGAGGGCCGCGACATTCTGTTGCAGCTGGCGCCGAACTTCGACGTGTTCGTCGAGAACTACGGGCCCGGCGTCGTTGAGAAACTCGACGTCGACTACGAGGTCGTGCGTAAAGCACATCCGGGCATCATCTATGCGTCGGTGAAGGGGTTTGGTCTCACTGGTCCGTACTCGGATCGAAAGTGTTTCGACGGCGTAGCGCAGGCAGCGGCCGGAGCACTGTCGACTACTGGCTACTCGGATGGGGAGCCGCTGCTGCCTGGCCCCACGACCGGAGACTCTGGCACCGGTGTGCAGCTCGCTTTGGCCATCTTGGCCGCCTATGTGCAGAAGCTCCGGACCGGCGAAGGTCAGCGCATCGAGATCTCGATGCAGGAAGCGATGACCTACTACATGCGCACACGGGTGGCGTCGGCGCCTGGTTGGGGTGAGGAACCGGCACCCAGAAACGGCAACGGTGCGTTCGCTGTAAACAACCTGTACTCGACGGCTGGCGGAGGTCCGAACGATTACGTCATGATCATGGCGATCACGCCGCGGATGTTTGGCGACCTATGCGTGGCGATGGAGCGGCCCGAACTCGTCGACGACGATCGCTTCAAGTCCGGCCGGGGGAGAGCCGAGCACTCTGCCGAACTGAAGGCGGAGATCGCAGCCTGGACGTCTCAGTACACCAAGTATGAAGTCGCAGAGTTGCTCGCCACGGCCGGGGTCCCCGGAGGTCCAGTGTTGGATACGGCGGATCTGCTCCGCGATCCTCATCTCGTTGAGCGGGGGTTTGTCAAGACGATCCAGCACCCCGAACATGGCGAAGTGCCGATGCTCGGCTGGGCACCCCGGCTTTCCGCAAGCGAGGTCGAGATCGAAGCAGCGCCAGCGTATGGAGCACACAGTGCCGAAGTGCTCAGCGAAGAACTCGGCTTCGATGCAGATCAGATCGCAACGCTGCGCGCCAGCGGCGTCATCGGTGGAGTGTGACGACATGCCCCCGATTCAGGCGTATCAGTCGTTATTGGTGTCTTGCCTGAACCTCGCGTAGGGCGCGGAAGCCCTCGACCGCGGTTGGGAAGCCCACATAGGCGATGACGGTGACCATCAACTCCTCGAGTTCGTCGACAGTCAACCCGTGGTTGAGCGCTCCCTGAAGATGAAACCGCAACTCGGTCGGCTTGTCCTGGGTCGTCAGCGTGGCGCACACGAGCAAGGAGCGGTCACGACGCGAGAGCTGGTCTCGTGCCCACAGCTCACCGAAGGCGAAGCGTCCGGCAGCGCCGGTGAAAGATCCCATGTCGACCCCGATCCCTCCGGGCGGCTGGTTTTGGCTGAGGCGACCCATGACCTCGCGGGCATCGTCGCTGCGCTGCTCGTCGTCCTTGCGCTCCGGGGTTGGACTGGGCTCCAGGCGGTCCACCCCCTCCATGTCGGCTAACACCTTGTGGGCAGTCGTTGTGGCGTCGATCGCCCGGGGGAAACCTGCGTAGCCGGCGAGCTGCACAAACACCTCCTCGATCTCGGTTCTCGTCAAGCCATGGTTGATCGCACCCCTGACGTGGCCGCTGAGCTGGTTGAGTTGGTTCAACGTAGCCAAGATCGTGATGACGACCAGGCTCCGGTCGCGGCGCGACAACCCGGGGCGGGTCCATACGTCGCCCAACGCGAAGTCGACAACGAACGAGCCCAGTGGACCCAGCCGCTCTTCCATTGCCCGGGCGGCAGCCTCGGTGTCGACATCGCCACCCCCCAAAGTGTTCTGGACCCCCATGCCTGCTGCACGACGTTCGGCGTGTGTCTTCTTGGGCATATCGCACTCCAATGATCGGCTGAGCCCTCCAGGGTTCCATCTTTTTCTGAGCTTGTACGTTTGGGTCACCGTCAACCGAGGAGCGAAACATGGATTTGACCGGCAAGGTAGCTGTCATCACTGGGGGTGCAAGTGGTATCGGGCTGGCGACAGCCCAGGTCCTGGCCCGGCGTGGTGCGAATATCGTTTTGGCCGACGTTGAGGCCAACGCCTTGACTGCAGCTGTCGAAACTGTTCAGGCCGAGGGGGTAGAGGTTCTCGGAGTGACGTGCGACGTCAGTGACCGGGCGTCCGTGCAGGCGCTGGCCGAGGAGGCGTTCGACAAGATGGGTGGCGTCCATATCTTGTTCAACAACGCCGGAGTTGCAGTGGGCGGGCCGACGGCGGAGATGACTCACGACGACTGGAAGTGGATCATCGATGTCGACCTCTGGGGCCCCATCAACGGTGTCGAGGTCTTCCTGCCTCGGATGATCGAGCAGGGCGAAGGTGGCCACATCCTGTTCACTTCGTCCTTCGCCGGTCTTGTCCCGAACGTCGGTCTGGGTGCGTACTGCGTTGCCAAATACGGAGTGGTGGGGCTAGCTGAGGTGCTTCATCGCGAGCTACGCGAACACAACATGACCTCGACCGTGTTGTGCCCCATGCGAGTCGGAACCAACATCGGGTCAAGCGAGCGGAACCGGCCCGACGAGCTCGGCGGACCTGAAGCGTCACCAGGGGTCGAGGACCAAGACGACGGCAACGAGGACCTCTCCGGCGGCGTGCTCGACGTTGCAGCGGTAGCCGAGATGACCGTCGACGCTATGGAGGCCGGTCGCCTCTACGTCCTGCCGCACGAGGAGAGTCGAGGTTTCATTCGCAAACGGTTCGAGCGAATCGATCGCAGTTTCGACGAGCAGACCTGAGCCAGCAGCTCGCAATAGCGCCTCTATAGAGACTGCTGCCAGCCGCCACTGGGTACGAATGAATCAGCGGTTGGGATGATGTCTTGGCCAACCTGCTCGATGATCTCTCGCAGCTCGGTGACTTCGCCGGTGGGGCAGACGAGTTTCATCACCATCATCGAGTAACCCGAGGCGGCGAACGCTTGCAAATCGTCGAGGACTTGTTCGACCGAGCCGCTGCAGATCATTCGCTGTCCGTCTGGGCCGGTGGCGTTGGCCTCCGACGTCAGGTGAACGGTGACGGCACCCATCATGGTGAACGTGTTTTCGGCTCGGCCCGCTTCGTCGAGGATTCTTCGGATGATGTCCTGGTGTGCGTCGTACCGATGGGTCTCAGCAAACGGATCGAGGAACAGCGGGTAGAAACCGTCGCAGTGGCGGGCGGCACGTTTGGCGCCGAGTTCGGTCACCCCTCCGTAGATGATGGGCGGCCGCGGCTTCTGGACTGGTTTGGGGTCCATGGATATGTCGTGGAACTGGTAGTGCTCGCCGTCGAACTCAACGACCGGCTCGGTCCACGCCCGCTTGTAGATCTCGATCGCCTCGAGAGTGCGAGCGCCTCGTTCACGGTGATCGAGGCCGAGGGCAGCGAACTCTTCGGCCATCCACCCGACGCCGACTCCCAAGATGAGCCGGCCGCCTGACAGGACGTCGACGGTGGCGAACTGACGCGCGTCATTTAGCGGACCCCGATATGGAGCTACCAGCACGCTCGTGCCGAGTTTGAGTGTCGAGGTGGTGGTTGCCACAGCACCCATGACGACGGCAGCGTCGAGCATCTCATGACGTGGTGAATACGAACGTTTGCCGGTCACGTTCGCAACGTGGGCACTCGCTGTTTCGAGCGGCATGCACACGTGGTCTGGAAACCACATTGAATGGAACCCGGCCCGTTCGGCGTCAACAGCGACTTGAGTGGGCACGAGTTGATCGGCGGGAACGCTACGAGTCCGATTGTTCTCGCCCTCGCGGTAACCCAGACCATGGGTATGGGCGTACATCGCAGTCTGCATTTAGGCCGACCAACCGTCCAGGACTTGCTCCATGGCCATCAGGTCGAGGCCGACGACAAATTGGTCGCCGACTTGAAGGACAGGTGTCGAGCGGATGTTGCGGGACTCGAGCACTTCACCTGCCTCCTCATCCATCATGACGTCGCGCACGGTGTAGGGGTAGTTGTGGTGAGTGAGCCACGCCTTCATCTGTTCACACGGCGCGCACAACGCAGTTGAATACACGGTGATCGAACTCATAGTTCGCCTGCTGCCTTCTGATCTCGGTATCGCTGCTTGGCGGCAAGCCAGTTCTCGAGTGCTTCGCCGCTGAGGAACGGCTGATCTTCGGTGAAGATCATCTTCTTCCAGGTGTCATCGTCGCTCCAGACAGCTGGGGCCTGGACGGTGGTGCGGGGCGCCTGAGCATGCTCAAGCAGGCTCAGGCCGAGCTCGATTACCTCGTGCTGATGTTCCGCTTCGAAACTTCGACCGCAAGAATTGCCGAGCGGAAAGTCGGTGAACACGAAACGAGCCACGCCACAGCTTTCGACGATGTCCTTCGCAGTGCCGAACACCACTGTTGGGATGCCGTTTTCTTCGAGATGGCGAGCAACCAGACTCACGGTCTGGTGACACACCGGTCAGACGGGCGTCATGACTGCGACATCAACCTCATCTTCGATGCAGCGTCGCAGGGCCTCCGGTGCATCGACCTCGACGGTCTTGCGTTTCGAGTACCCGGTGTAGACCCCGTGGAATCTTGGAGCGAGTGATCCTATTCGGCCGCTTTCCACGAGTTCTTGAAGCCGTGCGACGGGGTAATAGGCGTTGACGTCTTCGAGCGTTGTTGCGTGTTGGTCGTAGTGCTCTTGCCGCGAGTACAGCAGCTCGAGCGGTGTGTCGGATGGAAGGGAATACACATTGCCGACCGAAAACTCGTTGCTTCGGTCGCGCTCGCCATCGGTGCCAGCGACGGCAATGTCCGACGTCGAAACGATCGCAACTCGGCACTCCGACAGAGGCTTCTTGAGGCGTGTGAACGGAGCATCCGTGTGATGCGCCCATTCGTACGGCTTCTCGTATCCCTCGCTGAGGTAGTAGTCGCGGGTTCGATCGATGTATCGGACGTGCTCGCTCATGGTCCCCCCAAAGAGTCTCGGCAAACTCTGCGGCATCTTAGGCGTCGCGGCTAGCCTTGATGTCAATGGCTCTTGAGGGGGAATCATGGCTTACGACTTAGTGTTTCGCGGTGGCACCATTGTCGACGGGACTGGCGGTCCGGCATATCAAGCCGACGTCGCGATCGTCGGCGACCGCATCGTGGAGATCGGCGAGTGTGCCGGCGACGCCAAAGAAACCTACGACGCCACCGGCCGACTTATCACTCCCGGGTTCGTTGATATCCACACCCACCTCGACGCCCAGCTGGCTTGGGACCCGATCGGCACCGTGTCGTGTTGGCACGGGGTGACTACAGCGGTGATGGGCAACTGTGGGGTCACGTTCGCTCCTTGCAAGCCTGGCGACCGCCAGATGTTGGCCGAGATGATGGAGTCGGTCGAGGACATCCCTGCCGACGCAATCATGTCCGGCCTGCCATGGGACTGGGAGACCTATCCCGAGTACCTCGACAGCTACTCGAAGATGCCGAAGGGCATCAACGTGGGCGGCATGGTCGGGCACTGTTCGGTTCGCGTCGCGGCGATGGGCGACCGTGCTGTTGACCAGCATCACGCCGACGCTGCCGACATCGTCGAGATGTGCCGTCTAGTCGAAGAGGCAATGAACGGCGGGGCGCTCGGTTTCTCGACGTCACGCACCTACCTCCATCAGACCCCCGACGGGCGAGAGGTCCCTGGTACGTGGGCCGCACCCGAAGAGCTGCTCGCCATTGGCGAAGTCATGGGACGCCTCGGCAAGGGGGTGTTCGAATGCGCCGTCGACAACGACCGCAAGGTCCATGGCATGGTCGGCGAAAAGGACCGCACCGTCATCGCACGCGAAGTGGCGTGGATGAAGGAGCTGTCGATTCGCACCGGGCGTCCAGTGACCTTCGGGTTCGTTCAGAATCGTTCCGATCCCGATGGCTGGGAGTACTGGCTCGAGCTGGTTGCCGAGGCGAACGCCGCCGGAGCGAACATCCAACCCCAGACCACCACCCGAGGCATCGGGGTGCTGTTCGGCTTGGCCAACCGCACACCGTTCGACAACTGCAGCAACGCTTGGCGCGGTCTACGGGAGCTGACGTTCCCCGAGAAGTTGGCCAAGCTGACCGATCCAGAATTCAAAGCCCAACTCATCGCCGACGCCATCGCCAAGCCAACCAAGCTCGATGTCTCTGGCATCTACCGGCTTGACTCGACCCGGGTGAACTACGAACCCGACGTCGCCGAGACCCTCGCTGCCCATGCTGAAGCTCGTGGCGTCTCCCCGGCCGAGGCGTTCCTCGACATGGCCATCGAAACCGACGCCCGTGGACTGTGGAACTACCCGTTCCTGAACTTCGACTTCGACGCCATCGAGGCCAAGATCAAACACCCGAGCGTCATCCTGGGCATCGGCGACGCCGGAGCCCACTGCGGTCAGATTCAGGACGCCAGCCAATCGACCTACTTCCTGACCCGCTGGGTGCGCGACGCCGGCACCTGGACTGTGGAAGAAGGGGTGAAGATGCTTAGCGCTGAGGGGGCTGACTTGTTCGGGTTCGTCGACCGAGGCCGACTGGTCGAGGGGGCCTTTGCCGACCTCAACGTGATCGACTACGAGGGACTCGAACTCAATGCACCCGAGTACGTGTTCGACTTCCCTAATGGCGCTGGGCGTTGGATCCAAAAGGCCAGCGGCTACGACCTGACCATGGTCAACGGTCAGGTGTTCATGCGCGACGGCGAACACCAGGGTGCGCTCGCCGGACGGGTCATCCGCACCTGACCGACGCCTACGTCAATCGAGGGTGACTGCCTGACAAAAGCGCTCCGCGGAACGTTTTGGCTACCAACTGCGGGCGGCCGACTGCACTGCGTGTCTATAGCGTTCCGCGGCACGCTCGTGAAGGACCTTCGGGGCATCAAGGAGACTCAGTGACTGCACCCGGGACAGGTTCGACACCGGTTGGATTGGCGTTATGGGGCACTGAGCCGGTGCAGTCGATGGTCGGGTACGCACAGCTAGCTGAAGAGGTCGGGTTCGAGAGCATCTGGCTGGTGGACACCCAGATGATTTGCCGCGAGCTGTACGTCACGCTTGCAGCCTGCGCCGTCGCTACCAGCGAACTGAAGCTGGCCAGTGGGGTCACGGTTCCGATCACTCGTCACCCGAGTGTGACTGCTGCGGGACTCGCGACCCTCCAGGAACTGTCGGGAGGCCGAGCTATTGGCGGGATCTCGAGTGGTCACTCTGCGCTGCGCAACATCGGCGAGAAACCGGTGAGGATTTCTGAGCTCGCCGACTACGTGGCCTCGGTTCGCGGCTTGCTGAACGGCGAGAGCGTGCAATTCGAATCGGGCTCCGAGGGGGCCTTGACGTGGCTCCCCAAGCCGTCTGGCGTTCCACTCCATGTCGCTGCGACGGGCCCACGCCTGACCAGGGCGGCGGCGGGAATGGCTGACGGCGTAGTTCTGTTGCAGGGCGCTGCCCCCGATCTCATTGGCGGGGCGCTCGATCTTGTCGACCAAGGGTTAGCCGACGTTGACCGGACCGACACCGAGACCACGGTCTGGGTCTATGTGGGTCTCGACGATGATCCGACTCGTGCCTATGACCAGGTACGGGCCAGGGTGGCGGCCGTGTTGCGCATGGCGGACCCGGCCAGCTTTGAAGGCGAAGATCGTGAGGTGGTGACACGAGTGCACGATGAATACGACATGTTCGCTCACGCGGACTCGATGCCTGAACACGCTGCTCTTGTGCCCGACCATCTTCTGGACCGCTATGCGATCGCTGGCACGCCCGAGGTGGCGCTGGCGCGGATCGAGCAGCTCGCCGCCAATCCGCGAGTTGACCGCATCGTGGTTAGTCCCCAGGTCGGAGCACCGAACCAGCCGATCACCGCGAACTTCATCGCTGCGTTTGGTGAAGCAGTGCTCTCGTAGCGCTAGCTACCGCTTGGCGCGTTCTTCCTCGTACTCGGCGATGGTGTTGAGCTGGGCAGTGAGCGTTGCGTCGACCCACTTGGTTTCCTGGCCGGTCACGTAGTCGTAGCTGGCCTGGACGGGAGCGAGCTGGCCATTGAAGTGGGGCATGACCTCTTCGGCGAAGAGTTGGTAGGACCGCTTGGTGGCTGGCCAGGGTGCGAAGTCGGCGCCCAACATTTGGAAGCAGCCAAATCCGCCTGTCTTCTCTTGAAGACGCTTCAGCTGGGCGACGGCCATGTCGGGAGTGCCGATCACCATCTGACCGGACTCGATCAGAGCGTCGACGAGCTCGTTGTAGTCAGTCGGGGGCGGTGGGTCGTTGGGATCGCCCATCGGGATGATGTGGGCCAGATAGTTGAACACCCACTTCAGTCCGTACTCGCAGTTTTTGCGGGCTTCCGCTTCGGTTTCCGCGAGGTGGATTGGCCCGGTGAGGCGCCATGAGTTCCGGTCGGCAACGTGACCATTGATCTCTGCTTCTTCGGTCCACACCTTGTAGTTGTAATCGAGGGCCTCGAATGCGTTCGGTTCGGTTGCAGCGATCGAAATCAGGCCAGTGCCGAACCGGCCGGCCAACTTCGAACCCGATGGGGACATCGACGAAGCGCAAGCAACCTCGAAGTTGGAATACGGCTTCATCTGCAGCACCGCGTCACGACAGGTGAACCAGTCGGTCTCGACGTTCACGGTCTCGCCGGCGAACAGCGCCATGATGACCTCGAAGCTCTCCATCATGCGACGTCGTTGGTCGTTGGGGTCGATGCCAAGCATCGCTGCATCGGTCACGAGCTGGCCTGGGCCGACGCCGAACATCATTCGCCCGCGAGTCTGGTGATCGAGCTGGACGATGCGATCGGCCAGGATGAAGGGGTGGTGGTAGGGGAGCGAATTGACGCCAGTGCCGAGCTTGATGTGTTTGGTGCGCTCTGCCGCCGCAGCAATAAAGACCTCGGGGCTGGCGATCAATTCCGACCCGGCCGAGTGGTGCTCACCAATCCATGCTTCGGCGTAACCAAGCTCGTCGAGCCACTCCATGAGCTCAAGGTTGCGGTGCAACGCCAGGGTCGGGTTGGTGCCGACCTTGTGCATTGGAGGCAAAAACAAGCCGAATCGCATGGGCGGGAAGTTCGCGTCAGCAGTCATGGTCCATGTTGACACATGCCTCTAAGTCAGTGTCAGGCCTGAACGGTCGCAACGTCGTAGTCCATGATTCGCTGGTCGCGGGTCACGATTGTGAGGCCCTCGACGACCGCCTGACCAATGAGGAATCGTCGACTCCTCGATTGCCTCCACGGCCTCCGTCGACATGGCGTCGCCATTGACCCACCAAAGCGCAACGTGTGTGTCGAGAAGCAGGTTCACGACTCAGCTTCTTCTTCGAAGGCATTCGTTAGGTCGCTGGGGGTGTCGTCGAAGTCCGCAGCGATCTCGATCTGACCGCGGAGTCGGCCACGGACCCGATGTGTCCGCGGTGTATACGGGATGAGGATCGCCTCTGCGATGGCCTGAGCAGTCGCCTGCGTACCTCCAACTGGCTGTCCTGCCGCACTCAGGCTCACGATTCCAGTGCCGAGTACATGGTCGACAGCGAGCCGAATCGAGTCGGCGGCGAGAGGCTCACCGAGGTGGTCGAGCATCATCGCCGCGGTCAGGATCTGGCTGATCGGATTGGCCTGATCTGTACCGGCGAGGCTGGGAGCTGAGCCGTGGATGGGCTCGAAGTAGGCGTGGTCGTCGCCGACATTTGCCGAGCAACACAGACCAATGCCGCCCACAGTTGCTCCGCCAAGATCCGAGAGGATGTCTCCCAGCAGGTTCTCCATCACCAGCACGTCGTAGTGGCCGGGGCGCTGCACCAGTTCCTGGGCAGCGGCATCCGCGTAGAGATGCTCTTGCTCGACGTCCGGGTAGTCAGCCCCGACCTCATCGAAGATCTGGCGGAAGAAAGCGAAGCTCGAGAGCACGTTGGCTTTGTCGACGCAGGTCACGCGGCGCTGTCCGTCGTCTGGCGCTCCGCTGCGAGTTCTGGCCAGCTCGAACGCGAATCGAGCGATCCGCTCGGTGCCCTTGCGGCTGATGAGCATGGTGTCGGTCATGACCTCGGTGGTGCCAACGCCCTTGCCGCGGGACAGGTAGAGGCCCTCGGTGTTCTCACGCACGATGACGTAGTCGATCGTGCCGGGTTCGGCTTTGATCGGCGCGTCGACGCCGGGCATTAACCGCACTGGCCGCACGTTTGCGTAAGTGTCGAGCCCGATACGTAATCCGCCAAGCAGGCCGGCTTCGGTTCCATCGATGTTTCGAACGTGGGGGAGGCCGACTGGTGCTTTGAACAGGGCATCAGCTTGTTTGATTGCCTCCATCGTCTCGGGCCGCAAGCTCTGGCCCTCTGAGAGAAACAACTCGGCACCTGCCTCGTGTTCGGTGAACTCGATGTGGAACCCAGGGTGCCTTTCCGTCACTGCGTGCAGTACCACCAGAGCAGCATCGATGAGCTCTGGACCGATGCCGTCGCCGCGAATCACGATGACCCGATGAGTGCGGAGATCGCTGGTTGTGCTGGTCGCCTGATCAGTCATGACGGACATCTTCGCGTATTGGTCGACCACCAGCAGCGACGCCTCGACGGCGATCGACTCAGCGGCGCGATCCTGGTGGGAACGTCAGGCGACTGGGCAACTGCTGTCACCGGTGGAGGATTTGTTGTGGACGCACGGCTCACCCTTCGAACTGACGATGGAGCCGCAATCCTCATGAGCTACCGCGGCGTCGGCGGCTACGGGGACACCGGGGACGCGTGGATGCATATTGCGCCGGTTTTCGAAACCGGCGACGAGCGATACGACTGGATCAACTGAGTGCAGTGCCTGGGTTTGGGTCGCCTCGAAGAGAACACAGTGGTCTACGAAGTCGAGATCGTCACCGGTCGCAGCTGACACTGAAACAATCGACTTATTGCAGCGGCGAAAAGTCGGTCGGCTTCATGATTCGATTCTCGATGTGGAGCAGGAGGGGGCCATCCGCTTCTGATTCCGCTCTAATCCTCTGCCAGTCGGGGTCCGCTGCGAATGCGGCCCACGCAGTGTCGCGCTGGGCCATGTCCTGGAACGCAACGATGTACCAGAGCTCATCGCTACGACCGCCGATGGTGTTCAGCCAGTAGCCAACGTTGGTGATGCCGTGCTTTTCGAACAAGTCGATGGTGTGGTCACGGAAGCGGGCCAACATCGGCGCCATCTTTCCTGGGTGTGCTCGGTAGATACGCAGCTCGTGAATCATTCCCGGTGTTTAGTCCATCGGCGAGATCGCTGGGCGCCTTGTATCAACGGAGATGGACGCGCTCTGTCGGTTGGCCCGTGCCAGATCTCGACGGGGCGATCCTCGTTCTTGTGCGTACGGCTGCTCAGGTCAGGGCGATGTCGACTGCGACGGCGCGACTGAGTGTATGGCCGACTGGGGATGTGCCGACCACCTTGTCGTGGAGCTCGGTGAGCTGTTCAGGGCTTGCATCCGAGTCGAGGTTGACCTTCACCCGTATGGCTTCGTAGCCGGCGTTGCCGTCGGGGTTGAGTCCGAGAAATGTGTGCAGGTCGAGATCTCCCTCGAGGTCGACCGACAAATTATTGATGGTGATGCCGGCAGCGGTCGCGTTCGCTGCGTACCCGACTGCGAGGCAGTTTCCGAGCGCGCCCAGCAACTGTTCGACAGGATTCGGCCCGGTGTCAGTGCCGCCGAGTGCGGCTGGTTCATCCGATGTGGCTGGAGCGAAGTCCCGGATCCGGGCCTCGGAACGGAAGCCCCTATCCCACTCGACGCGTGCCTTCCACACCGTGGAAGCAACGGAGGGTGTTTCCTGAATCTTCCCGGCCAGCCCGGCCACTGCCGCTATGTCGACGTCATTGATTGTGGTGGTAACGGTCACTTGGACTCCCAAAGGTGATAAGTCGGATCACATTAGTCGGGAATACACCGAACGCGTCGCGCTGATCGTCCAGCGACGCCATCAGTCGAGCGTTACTCCGCCTCGAATACCGCTAGCACTCTCGTCTCGACACTCCGACGTGGTGCGGCGGTGGCCGACGATCCGGGATCTGCGAACGACGTGTGTGGGCACTGCACAGCGCGGCCCGGGCGGCCTTCAAGTTGTTTGGTGAGTAACACTTCGTCGAGGGCCATCGACGGAAACGTGAACCACTCATGTTGGCCGGAGTAGACCGGCGCCGTCACCAGCCCGTCGCTGTTCTCGTAGCCGGTGTACTGGTAATCGATCAGGTCGCCAACGGCGAGCGACCGCACGTCGATGACCGCCAACGGGTGTTCCTCAACTGGATGGTCGAACGGTTGCCATGTGTTGATCCACGCATAGGACCAGTCCGGCTCGGGGCTGACGCCGTTCTTCCCCAGCAGATTGCTCGTCATCTTCGCCATGCGGTCGACGTGGAAGTCGCAATGAACGAAACGTGAGTAGGCCGTGTTGAAGTTGCTCTGGTCTTCGGTGCGAACGAGGTGAAACCACATGTAGGTGGCGATCGCCCCAGTTTCGCGCGCCACAAGATCAAGCATCGCCGGGCCATAGTCGCGCAGGACCGATTCCTTGTCGAGGCCGCATGTCAGGGGCTGAGCCGAGGTGAGTTCGAAGCCTGACTCGTCAAGGCCGAGGTCCAGCCCTGGTGTGCGCGCATCGCGGATTTCCACCTCGAAGTACGAAGTGTTGGCGTGGCGCGATTCCCGATCGCCAATCGCGGGTGTGTCCGGGCGGTCACGCCACTCCGGATTGATGTAACGCACGTCTGCCCGAACCGATCCCATGAACGCAGGATAGATCGGGGAGCTGTGCGAGTCGCCGTTCAACGACAGGTGATGCGGACCTCGCCGAGTCCCTCGATGCTGAAGAGCAGCTCGTCGCCTGGTGCAGGGAACTGGGTGACGATGCTGCTACCGGTCATCACGAACTGTCCGGCGCGGAGGGTCTCGCCACGATCGTTGAGGTTGTTGGCGAGGAAGGCCACGGCGTCGAGCGGGTGACCCAACGCATCACCGGTGCGCCCCTCGCCCCCCGGTTCGCCATTCAACGTGAGTCGGGTTGCGCCCTCGACGAGATCGACGTTCTGCCAATCATCGACAGCTGCGCCCAACACGACGCCACCATTCCATGCGTTCTCGGCCACCAGGTCGAACGGATTCAGAACGCTGTAGTCGGCGTTGCGATCTTCGACCAGCTCGAACGCCGGGTGGCAGCCTGCTACTGCGGCTGCCACATCCTCGCGGGTGTGCGCCCCGCCGCCGGGCGCAAGGTCGGCCGACATGCGCACCGCGACTTCGAATTCGACGCCCATGTGGCGGAACTGCGAAAGGTCGATTTCGGCTGGGCTGTGGTGTACCACGCTGCCAAACACTGCTCCAGCCAGCGGCTGGTCGACGCCCACGAACTCCTGCATTGCCTTGGAAGTGAGGGCCACCTTGTAGCCCACGATTTCATCGCCACGGGCCTGCAACAGCGCTTGGTACTCGTCCTGGACGGCGTAGGCGGCTGTCAACGAGGAATCGGATGCCTGGTCGGCGAGCGAGACGTGTGTCGCGCGAGCGTCGACCTGGGCCAGGTACTGCGCTGCCAATGACTTGGCTTCGGTGGACTCGACCATGCGGGATGCCTCTCGTAGAGAATTGCGTTCGACGCTAGTGCCATCGTCCGTATCCGCTGGGCTCCATGGACTGGGCGCACAGCGGCACGACTAGGTTGTGCTCATCGTCGAGGGGGACGCTATGGGCTCGAAATTGTCACCGCGGATGACCGAGGACGAGGTCTGGGCATTCGTCCGAGATGCTCACACGGGGATCTTCACCACGCTGCGCCGCGACGGGATGCCCATCGCCATGCCGATGTGGTTTGCCTGCGTAGGCCGTGACGTTTACATGCAGACGCGAGGAAAGAAGCTGCAGCGGATAGAGAACGATCCGCGCTCGTCGTTTCTGGTCGAAACCGGTGACCGTTGGGGCGAGCTTGTGGCCGTGCACCTCACCGGCTCCGCTGAGCACATCGAGCCCAACGCAGAATTGCAGCAGATGTTCGCTACCGAGATGGACCGCAAGTACCGGGCGTTCCGCGGAGACTCGACCGAGATGCCGAAGGAGACAGCCGAGTACTACGCCACGCGGATGCGCGGCCTCGTCCGGTTTGTTGCCGATGAGCGGGTCCTCAACTGGGACAACTCAAAGATGAATGGCAGCTAGCCGCCTGGGCGAGCTCGGATGGGCCACCATGCAGGGATGAGTAATCACCTTCGAGCCCACGAAACTGCCGCCCCGATGTCCGAGGCCGCAACCGGCCCGCTGGTGGGGCTGCGCATCCTCGATCTCACTCACGCTGCCGCGGGCCCATACGGCACGATGATGTTGGCCGACATGGGCGCCGAAGTCATCAAGATCGAGCCGCCGCGGGGCGAGCTTGTTCGGTACGCGGGTCCGTTCACTGTGGACGACGAACAGCGTGAGTACGGCGGCCGTTTCGCCAGTCGCAATCGCAACAAACGCTCCATCGCACTCGACCTCACCGTCGCAGAGGACCGCGAGACGTTCTTCGAATTGGTTGAGACGGCCGACGCCCTGCTCGAGAACATGCGGGCCGGGGTTCTCGACCGCCTCGGCGTGGGCTGGGAAGAATGTCAGGCCCGCAATCCACGTTTGGTCTATGCCGCGGTCAGGGGATTCGGTGACTCTCGCACCGGCGAGAGTCCGTTCAACGACTGGCCAGCCTTCGATGTCGTAGCGCAAGCAATGGGCGGGTTCGTTGCGAGTACGGGGACCGACGCCCAACATCCGATGCGCACGGGTCCGACTATTGGTGACTACGTGCCGGGCCTCATGGCGGCGCTTGGCCTGCTGGCTGCGGTGATGCACGCTCGCAGCACGGGCGAAGGACAGTTCGTCGATGTTGGGATGACCGACGGCCTGATGTCGATGTGTGAGACATCGCAGATGATGTGGACCTACCGGGGCAGCCAGATGGAACCGACCGGCAACACTGTCGAGGGCATCGTTCCGTTCGGCATCTACGAGACCGCCGACGGTCACTGCGCTTTGGCGGCGCCAACCCAGGACCATTGGGCTCACCTGTGTGCGGCGATGGGGCGAGAAGATCTTGTCGACGACGAACGGACCTCAACCCATCAAGCCCGGTCTGGGCATCGCGACCTGGTTGACGGCACCGTTACCGAATGGATGTCGTCTAACACAACCGCAGACGTTGTGGCGAGCCTCGGCGGCAAAGTGTCGGTCGGGCCGGTGCAAGGGCCAATGGATTGGACCGACGACCCTCACGTCGCGGCGAGGGAGATGTTGGTGAGCGTTGAACACCCCCATCACCGACCCACGGTGCAGGTGAATTGCCCGATCAAGTTCACGGCTACTCCGTCCGGCATCTATCGCCGCCCGCCGATGCTTGACGAGGACGGCGACAAGCTCCGCGCCGAGCTCCGGAATCGAGCCGCTCGCCAGGGGTGACGAAGCTTCGCAGCGCAGCGAGGTCCGCCAATCTTCTACGATTGAGCCAGGTTCAACAGGGGGACACATGCACGATCTGGTGATTCGCAACGGCAACGTAGTGGATGGCTCGGGTGGCCCAGCGCGCCAGGCCGACCTCGCCATCGACGGAGACCGCATCACAGCGGTCGGTCAGGTGGATGAGCGCGGCCGCGAGGAGATCGATGCGACCGGCCTTCTGGTGACTCCCGGGTTCGTCGATATCCACACGCACTACGACGGTCAGGTCCTGTGGGATCCAGCCGTGACTCCGTCGTCGTGGCATGGCGTCACGTCGATTGTGATGGGCAACTGTGGCGTGGGTTTCGCTCCGGTACGCAAGGAGCACCACGACCTGCTCATCAGCGTGATGGAAGGCGTCGAGGACATCCCCGGCGCCGCCCTGTCAGAGGGCGTCGACTTCAACTGGGAGTCGTTCCCCGAGTACCTCGATGCAGTCGACGCTGTGCCGCACGCCATCGATATCGGTGCCCAGGTTCCTCACTCGGCGTTGCGTGTCTACGTCATGGGCGACCGTGGCCGTGACCATGAAGAAACAGCAACTGAAGCTGAGATCGCGGAGATGCGTCGGCTCACTGCAGAGGCGCTTGGTGCTGGGGCCTTGGGTTTCACAACCTCGCGAACCATCAATCATCGAGATCGCGACGGTAACCAGATTCCCACCCTCACCAACGCACCATCAGAGCTCTGGGGCATCTCACAGGCGCTGGCCGAGAAGGGCTTCGGCCACCTAGAGATCGTGTCGGACTTCGTCGATCTCGACAAGGAGTTCGAGATCTTCGCCGGCATGGCAGACAACGCAAATGGACCGCTGTCGATCCTAGTGGTGCAGAACGATCAGACCCCAGACCGTTGGCGCGAGGTGCTCGACCGGATCCGAGACGCCCGCGCAGACGGGGTCGACCTCACTGCTCAAGTAGCGATCCGCCCAGTGAGTCTCCTGCTCGGGTTGCAGTCATCGATGCACCCGTTCATCACATGCAAGACGTATCGCCGAGAGCTGGCCGACCTCGATCTCGACGAGCGGGTGGAGCGGATGCGCGACCCCGCGATTCGTGCAGCCCTGATCGAAGAGCATGCCGCTCGCATCCATGGGTTTACCGGGATGATTGCCCAGGGGTTCCACAAGATGTTCCCGCTCGGGGATCCGCCCGACTACGAACCGGCGCCCGAGCACAGCATCAAGGCGCGTGCCGCGGCCGCCGGCGTCTCCGCCGCCGACCTGCTCTACGACACGATGCTCGCCCGCGATGGTCGTGAGCTGATGCTGTTCCCTCTCGCCAACTACTCCGAGGGCAACCACGACGCGGTCCGAGAGATGAACCTGGCCGAAGGAACCGTGCCGGGCCTCTCGGACGGTGGTGCGCACTGCGGCATCATCTGCGACGCCAGTTTCCCCACGTACATGCTGACCCACTGGGCTCGCGACCGAACTCGGGGCGACAAACTCCCCCTCGAGCTCGTCGTGCAGCGCCAGTGTCGCGATACCGCTCGCCAGGTCGGGCTGCAGGATCGAGGCACCCTTGAAGCCGGCATGCTCGCCGATGTGAACGTGATCGACTTCGAGAACCTGACGCTGCGCGCCCCCGAGATGGCATACGACCTGCCTGCCGGCGGCCGGCGTTTGGTGCAGAAAGCCGAGGGCTATCGGGTAACGATCAAGAGCGGCATCGTGATTGCTCGCGACGGTGAAGCCACCGGCGCAATGCCCGGCAAGTTGGTTCGAGGCCCTCAGACCGTCTGATCAGACCAGCTGGCTCGGCAGCCTCAGCGTGAGTTCCAGGTTCAGCGAGTGAGCCAGTCGTGGGCTTGAGGTTTGCGGCCGGCTTTGGGGTCTAGGCGAACGTGGACGATCGCTGGCCCCTCGAGAGCGGCGGCAGCATCAAGCGCGGCTCGCAGGTCGGCGGGGTCTTCAACGTAGAAACTTCCTGCCCCGAACGCCTCGCCGATCTTTTCGTACCGAGCTGTCGGTAGATACATGTTGGGGGGCGGCGGAGCATCCTCTGGGAGTTCGGCCAGGCCGCCTCCGATGCCGTTGTTATTGAGAATTATCACGACAACCGGTAGCTGGTACCTGCAGATCGTTTCCATCTCCATCCCGCTGAACCCGAACGCCGAGTCGCCTTGCACTGCGACCACACGCTGGCCTGGGTTCGCTACGGCGGCACCGATGGCGAACCCGAGACCGATGCCCATCGTGCCGTAGGTGCCTGCGTCGAGGCGGTGACGTGGATTGACGTTGGGCATCTGGGTACGCCCGATGTCCATGGTGTTGGCGCCCTCGCCAACGATGATGTCATCGGGTTCGAGCCAGTCGGCGATGTCGCGGAATGCTCGGTAGTAGTTCGTCGGTGCAGAGTCGTCGGCGATCATGCCCGCTACGGCCTGTTCATTGCCGGCGATTTTGTCGGCGATGGATTGCCGCCAAGCTGTGTTGGCCGCGTACCGCCACGGGTCGTCGGCGAGCTCTGCATTGAACTGACCCATCACCGCCCGACCGTCGCCTACCAGCGCGACTTCGGATGCGATGTTGTGGCTGATCTGCTCGGGGTGCGAGTCAAGCTGCAACACCTTGACGTTGGGGTTGAACCGCGGTGTTGCGCCGAAGTGCATGATCCAGTTGAGTCGGGCGCCGGCGAGAAGGATGACGTCGGCTTCGCCCAAGGCGTGACTTCTGGCAGCACCCACTGACAGCGGGTGGTTATCTGGCACCACACCCTTGCCCATCGGTGATGCCAGAAACGGGACCTGGGTGCGTTCGATGAACTGGCGCATCTCGGATTCCGCACGCGACCACGCCATGCCTTTGCCGACGATGACGAGCGGCTTCTCCGCTCCCTTCAACACCTCGATCGCTGCTCGTACTGAGTCCGGTTCCGCATAGGTTCGGGGAGGCTCACCGACGACGGGTGCAGTGCTGATGCTCTCTTCGGGTACTCGCCCGTCGATGACGTCGGCAGGCATATCGAGGTATACGGGACCTGGACGCCCGAACAGCGACGTTCGCACGGCCTGCTCGACGTAGTACGGGATTCGGTCGTGGGTTTCGACCCGACGGGCGTACTTGCAGTAGGGCTTGGCCGCACCCACCTGGTCTTCCTCCTGAAAGGCCCCCATTCCGTTCTGATCGGTGGGTGACGCGCCACCGATCAAGATCATCGGCCACAGATTCTCTTTGGCGTTGGCGAGTCCGGCCAAGGCGTGGATCACCCCTGGCCCAGACACCACGAGGCAGCCTTGCGGCCGACCAGTGAGGTAGCCGGCGGCTTGAGCGGCGTACGAAGCCGACTGCTCGTTGCGCATACCGATGAAGGTGATTCCTTCGCTCTGCATCGCGAAAGCGATGGGCACTACTGGGAATCCGACGATTCCGAAGACGTACTCGACGCCCTGATGTTTCAGGTTGCGGGCCAGAATCCTGGCGCCTGAGATGTCGGCCATTGCGGTCTCCTCGTTCTCGGGTGACGACCTGTCCGTCGAGCTCGAAACGCTCGCTGACCCTTTGGCAGCCGTCCCCTCGTATGGGTCGCAGCTTTCCACGTGAGAGGTGCGGGCTGCTCAAGTTCTGGTTTCGAAGGCCGATTGGTCCGGCGACTCGAGCATCGAGGACCTGTCATCGGAGCGCCGGACCGCAGTCGTGGACTAGACCGGGATTCTCGAATCTGACGGAGGAAGAATGGCTGAAATCGGCAACGAACTAGCGGGCAAGGTGGCGTTGATCACCGGGGGTGCCCGCACGAAGGGTCAGGGCGCAGCCGAGGGTCGATTGTTCGCCTCACGCGGCGCCACAGTGATCTTGGCCGATGTGCTCGACGAAGAAGGCGAACGCACAGCAGGAGAGATCGAAGGCGCCGAGTACGCCCATCTCGACGTCAGCTCTGAGCAGGAATGGGATGACGTTGTCGCCGATGTGATGATTCGGCATGGTCGACTCGATGTGTTGGTCAACAACGCCGGCATCGCTCGCACGGCTCGGCTTGTCAACACCACGGTCGAGGATTGGAACGTAACGATGGCGGTCAACCAGACCGGCGTGTTCTTGGGAATGCGGACCGCAGCGCGGGCGATGATCAAGGCTGACAATGGTGGCGCGATCGTGAACATCAGCTCGGTAGCCGGCATGGAGGGCCTCTTCGGCTCAACTGCCTATGGGGCATCCAAGTGGGCTGTGCGAGGCATGACCAAGGTCGCGTCCAAGGAGTTGGGCCGTCACGGGATCCGCGTGAACTCGGTGCACCCTGGTTTCATCGAGACCGACATGTTGGCCCAAGGCAACTTCGACGATGAGCAGAAGGCCAAGATGGCTCGCTCGACTCCGGTCGGGCGAATCGGGGTTCCAGAGGACATCGCGAACATGGTCCTCTATCTATCGACTGAAGCCGCCGGGTTCATCACCGGTCAAGAGTTCGTCGTCGATGGTGGATGGCACGGCTAACCGATTCGTCCACCGTCTCAACCTGGCCGGTCTTCGTCGTGAGTAGTCCGAGCACCATTATCTAGCCCTTGGCAGTGCCGCATGGCGGCTCGGTTGGCGAGCGGATCCTGTCCTCGCGCTCGTATGCGCAGTTCTTGCCGACTGTTGCCTTCACGTTCGGAGTAGATCCCTACCGAATGGTGGGACTGACGAAGGGGGCATAGTCATGGGGAAAAACGAATCTGACTGCGAATGTGCGAGCGAAGTCGACCAAGATGAGCTGATCGACGGGCTGGATATGTCGGATGACGACATGAACCAGTTGGCCGAGATGTCGTCGAGATTTCCAGGCTTTGCGTTTCCGTGGAACTTTCGTGCGAGCGGTCTCTATGAGACTCGGTCCAGCCGCCCTGGGCGCTTTCCTGCACCCCAGCCTGGACCTGCGAGCCCGGCGGCCGAGGGCGACGGCTCGCGGACCGCGTTCGCGCCTTGGTGGTTCCGCCATGAGGAGTCATGCGGAACTCGTTCTTCTCGTCTTAGCACTGGATCGCCAACCTCTCAAAGACTGGATCGAAGACCTACAACGGGCCGATTGTTTATGTCGATGGCAGCGCATTGCCATGCACGAGCGTCACTCTCGTGGTGAAACGGCCGTTTCTTCCTTCGCAACGTGAAGTGAAGGCCACGTTTCATGTGGCAGGGCAGTTCGACCAGACCCGTACCTATTCGTGGAGCGACTCGTACTTCCATCCGGTCAACTTCGAGGTCGACAGCGTTCAAGGGACCGCTGCGGTCACCGAGTACGACACGCCGAGCCACCCAAACCAGCCGGCGGGGCTGCGTCAGGAGAACCTGACAATCGACACCGTGTACCGCCGAACTGGATTCAGGGTGCCCCGATCGCCCCACGCCATCCAGCTGGCGTTGCGACACGACGATCACGACATTGTTTCCGCTCCGCTCCAGATCCGAGTGGCACCGCCTGCCGACGCGACCGAGGAGGACTTCGCTCAGGACCTCTTCACCGAAGAGGTAGGTCGAACGTTGGATATCGGTGGGACGAGGGAGCTCGATGCCGCCAACGACGCGCTCGGACGGGTCGTGGAGCAATTCGGTAACCGCCGGATCGCTACTCATGCCAGGCTTGCGCTTGGCCAGCCCCTCGCCGGTCGCTACAAGCTCCTGACGGTCAAAGACTCGGACCGCCGTTTTGTCTTGAAACAAGCCGAGTCCTCGACTGCGCGGCGACTCATCGATGCCGCTCTGCTAGCTGAGCCGGACCAGGCGGCTGACACCCTCGGGCACATCGCCGATACACGGTCCGTTGACGACCACGCCAGGCATCTTGCAGACGAGGGTGATTCTGCAGCGGCGGCTCAGTGCGTCACTGACGCCCGAGCGATGTTGGCTGGTCGAGGGGTGATCGACACGGTATTGAGCAACCTGTCGGCCCAAGCTGATGCCTACTCTGCCGAGGGCTAACGTCGCCAGGTGCATGTCGATCCTTCGCCACATCTTCGTCGTGTGCACCGTGCTAGCCAGCGCTTGTGGGGCTGAAGAATCTGCGGTTGTTTCGGTGCCCGATGATGGCGGGGGTCCAGACGTGATCGCGGTCGTTGCCTTGCAAGACGGGTTTCAAGGCGACTCGGTTGTCGTGGCGATCGACGACCGAGTCGTGATTGACGAGGCTGACGTGACGACCGATCAGCGCATCGGAATCGCATTTGGTGCAGAGGCAACGGTGCCGGCGGGTTGGCTCACACTGACTGTGCAGGTCGCCAACCGTGAGCTCGACGTCAGCGAAGAGATCAACCCCAGCGCAACGCCTTACATCGGGATCTCTCTTCTCGACGGCCGTATCGTGACTGTCCGTTCGAGCGATCCGTTCGTATATGGGTAGCGTTCCTTGGCTGGTTGCTGAGCAAGATCGTTACGCCTGAGCCTGCAGCCAACGTGGCGGCCTCGGTCCTAAGTGTTCTTGTCAGCGCCCTGACTGGGAAGCGGCTACGTCGTCCGCGATGAGTGGGACGTCCTCTTATAGTTGTCGTCAGTGACGTCCGACCGCGCAGAACGATTCGAGGAGTTCACCGACCCGGTCGACGGCACACGTTGGCGTATCGATGTGGGTTTCACCGATTCGAACTGGCAGTGCCTATGGGGCAACGGATGCCAGGGAATCCTCGACAAACCAGCGCCCGAACTGGCGCAAGGGTGTTGCAGCGAGGGTGCTCACCTACTTGGCGACGAAGAGGCGATGTTGGTCGAGGCACTCGGCCTATCGCTCGATCCGGCCCGATTCGAAAATCACGCTGAAGCCGAAGCCAATGGTGTGTTGCGGGACGCACCCACCAACAAGGACGGCGGGCGAGCAACCCGTGTCGTTAACGACGCGTGCATCTTTCACAATCGTCCTGGCTTCAGTGGGGGAGAGGGCTGTGCGCTCTACCTCGGGGCGCTTGACGCTGATGAATCGCCGATGGACTGGCGGCCCACGATCTGCTGGCAGGTCCCGATCCGCGTTGACGAGGATGCGGAGGGGATCAAGACCATGCGACGTTGGCATCGGTCCGACTGGGGTGAAGACGGGGACGGCCTTGCCTGGTGCTGCACCGAGCAGTCCCATGCCCAGGGTCTGCCGTCTGCTTACGTCGGAGAGGTGCCCGTCGCTGTCAGCCTGCGGGCCGAGATCAGCGGCATCGTCGGCCCGGAAATAGCGCAGGCGCTCAGCGATCGGTCTAAGGCCCAATGATCGTTCGGCTGCCGAAACCAGGAGACTGACTGTGCCCGCCGGGCACTCTGGGACACCTCTCGCTAAGAAGCTCGGAATC
>JBLHLM010000019.1:0-33631 GCA_047618365.1 Candidatus Poriferisodalaceae bacterium
GCCAGCCCATCATTCTGGCCACTGTGTCAGCGTCAAAGCCGATCTCGGCCAGAACTTCCGCCGTGTGTTCGCCGAGCTTGGGGGACCTGCCCACATCCGGAGTCGGGTGGCTTTCGAACTTCAGCGGCATGCCGGTTGTGGTGTAGCGACCGAAGTCGGGATGTTCGATCTCCACGACAAAGTCGTTGGCCCGGTTCTGTTGGTCGTCAAGGGCTTCATACGGCAGGTTGTGCGGGCCGCATGGAACTTGGCGTGGAGCCCAGGACTAAGCCCGGCAACTGAGATCAAACCGTCGGCGGTGATGTAGCGACGGAAGTAGACGCGAAACGCTCCTGCTCCTGGCCCAACACGCGACTCGTACAACTCGCGTTGGGTGTCGAAATCGACGCCGGCGGCTCTGACCGCGGCCATGTCGCTCGCCAGCTCCTCGAACACCTCGTCGTCCTCAGAATCGAACTTGGCAATCATCGGCGTGCCAAGGGTCATCGCAGTTCCGAGAAGCGAGGTATCGACCCGTTGACCTTCGCCGGTCTGGTCACGGTGTCGCAGCGCTGCGACAACCCCCAGCGCACACACAAAGCCGGTGCCGAAGTCGTTCACGGTCCGAGCGTGGTCCCAGTCGATGCCGTAGCGAGCCAGGTCGCTCTGCTTGAAAGCAACCAGAGCCACGTCGGCCCAAACCAGCAGAGCGTCGATCACTTCCTGGGCATCGTCGCCCGCAATGCGGAATGGCAGCGTTCTGCGCAAACTCAACAACCTTGATCCCACCCAGGATTCCTCCGACGACTCCCCCTCCGCCTCATTGGTCATCGTCTGTCTCGGAGTCCTTCGATCGTTGCGGTCGCGTCGGCGACGAGTTCGGCCATGATCTCGGCAACCGGGCGAATCTGGGTGGCATACCCGATGCCTTGTCCAGCACCGGAGTGAAGCAGCGGGCCAACTTTGTGTTCGTCGATCGCCCCCCGCAGGTCGCCGACGAGCACATCCTGATACGGCATCTTCAGCGGTGACGGGGCATCGGCGCGCTCCCACTCGTCGCTCCACGCCGACCGGATCTGGCGGAACGTCTTACCGCTCTCGCTACGAGTGATCACCGTGTCTGCTGACGTCGCTGCGAGAAGTTTGTCGACCAGCTCAGGAGCCATATGCCCGGTGTGCTCCGTGCTGGTCATCTTGCCGAGTTCGCGAGCCCTGTCGACGGCAGGGCGGGGCGCCCCGATGCCGCACGCGAAGATGTCGACATCGGACTGCATCACGGCTTCGAGCTGGTCAGCCTCGATCTCGGCGGAACGGATGAACCTTGTGCGCATACCGGGACCGCTCGGCTCTGGCACGTCGTACTTGTCGATGATCTCGTTGACGAAACTCCGATGCCCCTCTGGGATGTGGGCCTCGATTGCCTCTCGGCTGTTGTGTTCGGGCATCCCAGGCGGCAACACAAGGTCGACCCCGAACGGTCGGTCGCCCACAAGCCGCCGAATCTCGGCGAGCTCGTCGCGAAGCAAAGCCGAAGATCGGATGCTCAACGCCGAGGCGTTGGGTGAGTGGGGTGCTCAGAATGTCCGCCCGCGGGACAGTAGGCCACCTTCGGCCACCCGCCCGCATGGTCGCTGCGGTTGAAGATGTGACCGAACAGCAGCCACCGCAGGGCCTCAAAGAGTTCCACCGGTACGTCGAACGATTCTTCAGCGAAATAACTCCACCGCTGATCGACGAAACAACCGGTGGCTCTCTTACTCGTGCCAAGGCCTGGCGCAGCGCGCTTCACGATGCCGGTCTCGCTGGCTTCGGTTACCCAGTCGAATATGGCGGTTCGGGCCTAGGCCCCGGCCATAAGGCGATCTATGCCGAGTTGAGTCCGAAGCGCGTTCCCCGCGAAGACCACACCTTCGGAATCGGCGTCGGCATGGCACTTCCAGTGCTACGAGATCACGCCTCTCACGACCTGAAGCAACGTTTTCTCCGGGCTGGCCTCCGTGGGGAGCAAGTGTGGTCGCAGATGTACTCCGAGCCCGGCGCTGGCTCCGACCTCGCCGGGCTCAACACCAAAGCCGAGCTCGACGGCGACGAGTGGGTCGTCACCGGACAGAAGGTATGGACATCGGGAGCTCAGCAGAGCCAGTACGCAATCCTGCTCGCCCGCACCGACTTCGATGCTCCGAAACACAGCGGCATCACGATGTTTGTGCTGCCGATCGAACAAGAAGGTGTCGAGGTACGGCCTTTGCGCCAGATGACGGGCGACGCGGAGTTCAACGAAATCTTCATCAACGAGGCCCAAGTTCCACGGGACTTCGTCGTCGGCGACGTCAACGACGGCTGGCGCATGGCGGTCGCCCTCCTCGCCCACGAACGTGTCGCCACCGGCACAGCCTCGATGGGTCAGGCTGGCGGACAGCGATCAAGGGCCGGGCGGGTCCCGATCCCTACTGGGCAGCTCATCGACCTGGCCTGCGAGCGTGGCCGCCTCGACGACCCTGGTGTGAGGCAGCAGTTGGCGTCGCTTGTCAGCGGCGAGCGCATTGCTGGCTACATCCGTCAGCGGGGCGACGGACACCCTTCGATCGGCAAGCTATGGCGAACCATCCAGGGTCGAGCCGCTGCCGAGCTCGCCGGGCAGCTGTGTTTCCCGGCAGGCCCCGCCTGGAGCGCCAACAATGAGGAAGGGGACTGGTTCGGCTTCCAGATGCTCAACTGTCGCGGCATGAGCCACGGCGGCGGCACAGACGAAATCCAGCGCAACACCCTCGGCGAGCGAGCCTTGGGTCTACCCCGCGAACCTGGCCCCGATCGGGCCACCCCATTTCGAGAACTCCCCCGCAACTGATGGACCCATCTACGACCGACCGCAGGCCACTCCCGGCGAGCATTGGTACTGGCGCAGACGTCAGCGAGGCGGAGCGCGGCCAGCTCGCCCACCACGCCACGATCGACCACACCAATCGCCTCGAACGCAAGCTGTACGAGGTCCGCCCTGGGGTGTGGAGCCTGGTCGGCAACGGCCTCTCCAATCAGAACTTCGTCGAGGGACCCGGCGGGCTCATCGTGATCGATACCGGCGAATCAACCGAAGAGATGGCCTGGGCCCTCAACGCCGTGCGCGAGCAAACTCAAGCTCCAGTTGTCGCTGTCATCTACACCCACTTCCACTACGTGAGCGGAACTGCCGCTCTGTGGAACAACGGTGACACCCCGCCCGCTATCTGGGGCCATGAGGGAATCGTGGAAAACAGGCGCCGGGTCGGGGTCGACCTCAGCGCCGCGGCCGGCCGCGGTCTGGTCCATCAGTTCGGCATGTTGCTGCCCCACGACGGAGAGGACGGACTCGTCAACAGTGGGCTCGGCATCCATTTCCGTAACCCCGAACACGCCCCGTTCACGGAGGGGTTCCTAGCTCCGACCCACACTTTCGCCGAAGCGACGAGCGCCAACATCGCAGGACTGCAGGTCGAGTTCACACCGGCACCGTCGGATGCCGACGACTCCGTCACCATCTGGTTCCCCGAACTCGGCGTCGCGGTGAATAACATCCTGTGGCCGTTGCTGTTCAACGTGTTCGCCATCCGAGGCGAGCAATACCGCGACCCGCGGATCCTTCTTTCCGGCCTCGACCACTTGGCGTCGCTCGGCGCCCAGCACCTCGTGTGCGCTCACGGACCGCCTCTGTCGGGCAAGGACGAGATCGCAGCCGACGCCGAGCGATATCGGGACTCCATCCAGTTCATGTGGGACCAGACGGTGCGCGGCATCAATCGCGGCATGAATCTCAGTCAGCTGACCGAGTTCGTGCAACTGCCTGCCATGTAAGGGGAGCGGTACCTCACCAAACAGTTCTACGGACTCGTCGAGCACCACGTCCGACAGATTCATGCAGGCCTGCGCGGCTGGTTCGACGGAGACGAGGCCACGCTGCTGCCGGTCCCTACAGTCGAACGGGCGAACAAACTCATCGACGGGTTCGGCGGCAAGACCGATGTTCGCCAACACGTAGCGGCAGCGCTCGAAGCCGACGACCTTCGTTGGGCTCTCGAGATGGCAGCGTGGCTCGTCCAGTGCGAGCTCGGCGACGACGGCCGAGCAGATGCTGGCGAAGCCCGCGACCGTCACCAGCTGGCCCAGATTCTACGGACCATCGCCCACCGAACGACCGCCGCCAACGTGCGGAACTGGTGCTTAACCCGCGCCCTCGAACTCGATGATTCGCTCGATCTCAGCAGGTTCCGAACCCATCGATTCTCCCGCGGCTCGGTGTTGGCGCAGCCACCAGCAGCAACGGTTCACGCGATGCGGGTTCTTATCAACCCCGAACTCGCGACTGGCATCAACGCTGAGCTGAGGTGGAGATTCGACGATGGCACTACCACCGGTCTCCATGTTCGCAACCATGTGGGCGTACCCGCCGACGGGTCGGGCGCCTCAACCGAGATCCAGCTCACCCATGAGACCTGGGCGAACATACTTTCGGGTCGCCTGACCCTGGCTGATGCAATCGATGACGGTGACATCACAGTCGACGGCGAACGTTCGGTCGTCGAGTCTGTGCTGGCTGCGTTGACCTACCCGCCTTCAGCGACTGAGCTTCCAGACCGATCAGACCTCAGCCGCAGATGAAAGCACACTGCGATCCACTTGGTCATGGTGCGCAGCTGCACGAACTTGGTCCGCCGCTTGAAGAAGATGCCCACCGATACGGGCTCGAACCAGAGGTCGGGGTCGGACAGTTTCAGGTGCGCGGACACGACATCGAAGATGGGACGTTCGAAGTCCGGGCCCGAAGAGAACTACTCGTCGAGGCTCAGTACCGGGGCGCAGTCGTGACCCTGACGGGTTCGACCGGACCTACGGCGACACTCAGGACATTCCCACATAGGCGCACGTTGGCCGGTCACAGGTGACCGGTCAACTGCACGCCGCCCGAAAGCGCCCTACTTTGGCGGCATGAGCAACGACGCAACTTCCCCCGCACCCGGAGCACTCCCCAACCTTGACACTTGGGGCCTCAGCGGCCAGACCGTGATAATCACCGGCGCAGCATCTGGCATCGGTGCCGCCACAGCCCGCCTCGCCGCGGGCGATGGTGCGAACGTGATCGTTGCCGACCTGCCGAGCAGCGACGGGCAAACAGTTGCTGACGAGATCGGCGGATCGTTCGTCCCGCTCGATGTCACCTCTGAGTCGTCATGGGCAGCTCTGGCATCGTCGCTTGGCCAACTCGACCTCGCGATTCTTAATGCTGGCGTCGAGTTTCGCGACCCAGCCGACTTCGCCCGAACGCCCGACGACCCAGGTACATGGGACCTCGACCTTTACCACCGGGCTACCAACGTCAACATCGATGGTGTTGCCTTGGGGATGCACGCTCTCGTTCCGGTTTTGGATCGCCAGGGTGGCGGCAAGATCGGTGTCACAGCGAGCCTCGCAGGCCTCATCCCGTGGTCACCCGACCCGATTTACAGCATGACGAAGTGGGCAGTGGTCGGTTTGGTTCGGGCTTCAGCATCGCCGCTGAAGCTCAAGAACATCCAGATCAACGCGGTGTGCCCCGGCGGAGTCGCCACTCCCATGACCCGTGTGTTCGACGGCTCCGTGCCCAACGGCATGGCCGATCCCGGCCACATCGGGCGAGCACACCTCACCATCGCAGCGTCGGGACAAACCGGTCGGGTCATCAAGGCCGTCGCCGGCTACGACCACGCCCCGCACTCCTTCGCCGAAGTGACTGACACCTACTGATACGTATCACTCCGCACACATTCCTGACTTCAGGCATTCACATCAGGGACCCAGTGCGGAAATAGGACCCCCTTAGGGTCATTCGAGCTAGCCACAGCTAGCTCCGAATCATTCCCCCTAAGGAGAATACGTGCGAACGCACAAACCCCGACTCTTGGTAATTGCCTTCATAGCATTTGGCCTATTCGCAGCTGCATGCGGCAGTGATGATCCGGCTGAGGATGCAAACATCGAAGGAACCACAGCGGAACTAGCTTCGACAGATTCAACTGCCGACGAGGCTGCACCAGCGGGCTCGGAAGCACCGATCGCAACCGAAGCCGAAGGCGAAACGATCAAGGTCGGCATTTTGCACTCCTTGAGCGGCACCATGTCCATCTCGGAGACGGCTGTTGTCGATGCCGAGCTGCTGGCGATCCAGGAGATCAACGAAGCAGGCGGTGTTCTCGGTCGAATGCTTGAACCAATCGTCGAAGACGGCGCATCCGATTGGCCGACGTTCGCCGAGAAGGCCGAGAAGTTGCTCACCACAGACGAAGTAACCGTTGTCTTCGGCGGATGGACCTCGGCCTCTCGTAAGGCGATGTTGCCTGTCTTCGAAGGGCTCGACGGGCTCCTGTTCTACCCAGTGCAGTACGAGGGGCTGGAAGCCTCGCCGAACATTTTCTACACCGGCGCCACAGCGAACCAGCAGATCATTCCAGCGCTCGACTACATGGTCGAACAAGGCCTGACAAACGTCTATCTGGTTGGCTCTGACTATGTGTTTCCCCGCACAGCCAATGCCATCATAAAGGCATATGCAGAAGCCAACGGCCTAACGATTCTTGGCGAAGAATATCTCCCACTTGGCGTTACCGATGGCATCGAAACAATAGTCTCCAACATCATAGACTCCGACGCCGACATCGTGTTCAACTCCATGAACGGTGACCAGAACGTAGCGTTCTTCAAAGAACTCTCAGCAAAGGGAAACACTCCCGACCAGATCCAAACGGTCTCGGTTTCTGTAGCCGAGGAAGAGATAACAGGTATTGGTGTCGAGAACATCGAGGGTCACCTGACCTCCTGGAACTACTACCAAACCGTTTCCAATCCGGCGAACAGCACGTTCGTCGATGCTTTCAAGGCCGAGTACGGGACTGATCGGGTCACCGCGGATCCCATCGAAGCTGCCTACGTAGGCGTCAAGATCTGGGCCGCTGCCGTCGAGGCTGCCGGTTCAACCGACGTTGCAGCTGTTCGAGAAGCAGCCAAGGGCCTGACGCTCGAAATGCCTGAAGGCCTCGTCACGGTCAGCGATTGGAATCAGCACATCTTCAAGACCGGCCGGATCGGCGTCGTCAACTCCGAAGGGCTGATCGACACCGTGTGGGAGTCAGACAGCCCGATCGAGCCTGATCCCTGTCTTGCGAACTACCCATGGGCGGCCGCCGCTGGGCTCGATGTCACCCCTTGCGAGGCACAGCTCGAAGCCGCTGGGTCCTAGAGCCGCAGGATCCTCTGACTCATCCGTCCTCTGAGTCGGCACCGGGGCCCGCAACGAGCGGGCCCCGGTGGCCGCGGAAAGTTGCCCACCTCTGTGTTCTCCGTCGCGTTCACCTCAAACCTCGAGCAGGTCTTCATCGGACTGAGCATTGCTGCCGTGCTCTTGCTCGTCGCACTCGGATTGACCTTTACCTACGGCCAGATGGGTGTGATCAACATGGCACATGGCGAAATGATCATGGTCGGCGCATATACGCCGTACGTTCTGCAACACGACTTCGCAATGACCCCGGGACGTTCCATCTTGCTGGGATTGCCGGTCGCCTTCTTGACGGTAGGCATCATCGGATTGGTCCTGCAACGAGTGCTTCTTCGCCGCATGGTCAGGCGACCGCTCGACACCCTGCTGGTCACGTTCGGCGTGAGCCTCATCATGCAACAAGCTGCGCGGGACATCTTCGGCGCCCCGAACGTCAACGTCGTCGCACCCTCGTGGTTGCGCGGCAACTGGGATTGGTTCGGCTTCGCAATGCCGCACACGCGCCTCTTCATCATCTCCCTCGTAGTGGTGGCCGTGAGCGGCCTGTCGCTGTTCCTGTCCAAACACCCTGAGGGGCGCCGAATGCGAGCGGTCACTCAGAATCGCGATCTTGCCGCCGTGTCAGGACTCTCGACTCGACGGGTGGATGCCACGACCTTCTTCATTGGCTCCGGACTCGCCGGCATAGCCGGAGTTGCGGTAACCCTCGTCGGGGCCATCGGGAGCCAGATCGGATCGGCGTACATCGTCGACGCGTTCCTCGTCGTCATCGTCGGCGGGCTCGGAAAGATGCGCGGCGCCGTGCTGGCAGCTTTGACACTCGGGATGCTGAGCTCATTTGCCCAGTTCTGGACTTCCGCCAGCATCGGTAAGGCGATCGTGTTCATGGCCGTGATTGTCTTTCTACAGTTCCGGCCAAGCGGCTTGGTGTCATTTCGCACCCGAGGTCTTGTCGCATGATCCCTGCCACCAGGACAGTCGCGAGTCCCGCAACCGCCGCTATCACGCCCGCCAGTCCAGAGGCCGCGAAGTATGCGGGCCCAGCCTGGTATGCGCCATCCCTATGGCCCAGAAGGGTGTTGCTCGCAGCCGCCGTGTTCCTGTTGCTCGCTGGACCAAACCTGATCGACGACCCCACTCGGACCCGACAGTGGGCCGAGTACCTGTGTTACGCGGTGATTGCCGTCGGGCTTGATATCGCGTGGGGCTACGGCGGAATGCTGGCCCTCGGTCAAGGCGTGTTCTTCGGACTCGGAGCGTACGCGATGGGTATGCATCTGTCACTGGAGCAGGTCGAGTCGAACCAGTTGCCCGAGTTCATGAGGTTGTACAGCGACTACGAATCGCTGCCCCTTCTCTGGCAACCGTTCAACGATCTGTGGCTGACCGTTGTGCTCGGCTTGGTGATACCCGTCGCCGTTGCATCGGTTGTTGGCTGGCTCGTGTTTCACCGGCGCATCCGTGGGCCGTACTTCGCCATCTTGACTCAAGCGTCGGCGCTGGTGTTTTGGCTCCTCGTCGTGGGTCAGCTAAAGCTCACTGCCGGAACAAACGGACTCACGAACTTTCAAACCGTGTTCGGCCGGAGCCGCTACGGGGAAGGGACTCCAACGTTCCTCTACTACCTCGCCGCAGGACTGCTCGTGTTGACCGTGATCATCGCCCGCCAGATCGTCAACAGTCGATTCGGAAAGCTCCTGGTAGCAACCCGAGACGGGGAAGATCGAGTCCGGTTCCTCGGCTACGACCCTGCGAAAACGAAGACGATCGCGTTCGCCGTCGGGGCTGGTATGGCCGGTGCCGCGGGAATGTTGGCAGCACCAATCATCGGGCTCGTCGCACCCAACCAGTTCACGGTGTTGCCGTCGATCCTGATGGTCGGCTGGGTAGCTGTTGGTGGGCGTGGAACCATCTACGGCGCAGCGATCGGTGCTCTGCTCGTCAGTCTTGTTCGCACACGGGTGAGTGAAAGCCGACCGGAGGACTGGCAGTACTTCCAGGGCCTCCTCTTCGTCGTGGTCGTAGCGTTCGCTCCGGGCGGCCTCGCGGGCCTCGCCCGTCTGGTGTTCGGGCGCTGGACTGGTTTTTTCCGAAAACCAAAGATGTCAGAGACCGCCGGCGAGTTGAAGGGAGCAGCTCGGTGAGCGCTCTATTGGACATCAAAGAACTGGTCGTATCGTTCGATGGCTTCCGAGCCGTCGATGGTGTCTCGTTGTCGGTTCAAGCCGGTGAGCTCCGCTTTCTGATCGGCCCGAACGGCGCTGGCAAGACGACGATCATCGATGTCGTGACGGGCTTGACCAAGTCAACCTCCGGCTCTGTCGTGTTCAAAGGCCAGGACTTGCTCGGCCTTTCGGAGCACCGGATTGTCCACCGAGGTATCGGACGAAGCTTTCAGAAGGCAACTGTCTTCGAGGCGTTGACTGTCCTCGAAAATCTCGACTTGGCGAACTCGTTCCGTCGCTCCCTGCCTGCGTTGTTGAGACGTCGCAGCGGCGTGGACGCTGAGGTAGCCAAAACGTTGGACCGAGTTGGCTTGGGCAACGTTGCACATCGAATGGCAGGGACACTCGCGCATGGCCAGAAACAATGGCTCGAGATCGGCATGCTCCTGGTGCAGGGCCCGAAGCTCCTGCTTCTCGACGAGCCAGTGGCAGGCATGAGTCCTCAAGAACGCGCCGACACCGGCGAGTTGCTGCAGTCACTCGCAGGCGATCACACCATCGTGGTGATCGAGCACGACATGGCGTTCCTGCGGGCATACGCACAGCAAGTAACGGTGCTCCATGAAGGCAAAGTCTTACTCGAAGGATCTGTGGAACAAATTCAGGGCAACCCACTCGTGCAAGAGGTCTATCTCGGCCGCGCCCGGGACTCGCGTTCTGGCACATTCGCCGAGGAAGAGGTCGTTTCGTGAGCTCTTTGATCGTCGCCGACGTAGTCGTCGGCTACGGCCGCAGCGACGTTCTGTTCGATGTCTCGTTGGACGTTTCCGAGGGTGATCTGGTTTGCCTAATGGGACGAAACGGGGTCGGGAAGACGACACTGCTGAACGCGATCGTTGGACTGCTGCCTGCTCGATCCGGCTCGATTTCCCATGACGGCTGTGAGCTGGGAGCGATGACAGCGCCCAAACGAGCCCGCCGCGGTATCGGCTATGTTCCACAGGGTCATGCTGTCTTTCCCCAGCTGACCACCAGAGAGAACCTTCTTGTCGTCGCAGAACGTTCGGGGCGAGTTAAAGCGACTGCCTTCGACGAAGTAATTGACCTATTTCCTGCGTTAGCGACCTTACTGGCACGTCCAGCCGGTCTCCTGAGCGGTGGGCAGGCCAAACAGTTGGCAATCGCCAGGGCCCTCGTCACCCGGCCAGACATCCTCATCCTCGACGAACCGACCGAGGGGATCCAACCTTCGATCATTCATCAGATTGAGGACACGATCGCGATGCTCCACGCCTCGCTCGGAATGACGATGTTGCTCGTGGAGCAATACGTCGAATTCGCCCTTCGTCTCGCCGATCGATTCGCAGTCATGGACGGCGGGCGAATCGTCGCTTCCGGCGACACAGCCCACGCCGACCCAGCTCAGTTCGCTGGACTGATCGCCATCTAAGGAGACGATTCTCATGCGAATTTCACCTCACGAGCAGGAACGGCTGACCGTCCGCGTCGCAGCCCAAGCCGCCCACGAACGCATGGCGCGAGGACTGAAACTGAACTATCCGGAGGCGGTCGCAGTTCTGACTGAGTGGGTGCTCGAACGGGCGCGGGACGGTCGACGGGTGGCCGACCTCATGCAGGCTGGCCGCCAGGTGCTCAGTCCAGCCGATGTGCTCGACGGTGTCGCTGCCCTGATCTCTGAGGTGCAAGTCGAGGCCACCTTTCCCGACGGCACAAAACTCGTCACTCTGCACGACCCAATTCCCGGTGCAAGCGGCCTAGTCCCCGGCGAGATCACGGGTCCTGATGACGAAATCGAAATCAACGTTGGCCGCCCGGTCACAACGACCCGCGTCGTCAATACAGGGGATCGCCCAATCCAAGTCGGGTCGCATTATCACTTCGCGGAAGCAAACTCGGCGCTCGAGTTTGATCGCACCCTTGCCCACGGGCAGCGGCTCGACGTTCCCGCAGGAACTGCCGTCAGGTTCGAACCCGGAATCGCCCACGACATCGACCTGGTCCCATTCGTCGGTCGACGAGTGATCCCAGGGCTGCGAGGTCAAGTTGGCGGCCCACTCGACGACGACAAATTCCACGCCCTCACAGCAAACGGACGCCAGCAATGAGCTTCATCACAAGAGGGCACTACCGGGCTCTCTACGGGCCAACAACCGGCGATCGAGTTCGCCTTGCCGACACGGACCTATGGATCGAGGTCGAGGACGACCGATGTGTCGGCGGAGACGAAGTAGTATTCGGCGGCGGCAAGGTCATCCGCGAGTCCATGGGGCAAGGCACCGCGACCCGCGCCGAGGGAGCCCCGGACCTCGTCATCACTGGAGCATTAATCCTCGACCACACCGGCATCTTCAAGGCTGACATCGGTATTCGTGACGGTCGCATCGTGGGCATCGGTAAAGCCGGCAATCCCGACACCATGGACAAGGTCGATCCGGCGCTGGTGATCGGTCCGTCAACTGAGATCCTCGCTGGAAACGGGAAGATCCTGACGGCAGGCGCCATCGATTGCCACGTCCACCTCATCTCTCCTCAACAGCTCGAGGAAGCGCTGGGGTCCGGCATCACGACGATCGTCGGCGGCGGCACCGGCCCCGCCGAAGGCACCAAGGCCACCACGGTAACCGGCGCCTGGTACCTCGAACGCATGCTCGAGGCGTTGGACCATTGGCCGATCAACATCGCACTGCTCGCCAAAGGCAACACCACTTCAGCCGAGGCAATGTGGGAGCAGCTGCGGTCGGGCGCGTCCGGATTCAAATTGCACGAGGACTGGGGCACAACCCCAGCAGTCATAGACGCATGCCTCACGGTCTGCGACGCATCCGGAGTCCAGGCAGCAATTCACACGGACACACTCAACGAAGCTGGCTACGTCGATTCGACCATCGCTGCCATTGGTGGCCGCTCGATCCACACCTTCCACACCGAGGGTGCTGGCGGTGGTCACGCTCCCGACATCATCACGGTTGCCAGCCACCCCAATGTCTTGCCGTCGTCGACCAACCCCACGCGCCCGCACACGATCAACACCATTGATGAACATCTCGACATGCTGATGGTGTGCCACCACCTCAACCCCGCCGTCGCTGAAGACCTGGCGTTCGCCGAGAGCCGCATACGGCCCTCGACCATCGCCGCCGAGGACATCCTCCATGACATGGGTGCCATTTCCATGATCGGCTCCGATAGCCAGGCCATGGGCCGAATCGGTGAAGTCGTGCTGCGAACATGGCAGACCGCGCACGTTATGAAGGTAAGGCGCGGGTCCCTCCCGGGCGACGGTTCAGCCGACAATCTTCGAGCTCGGCGCTACGTCGCCAAGTACACGATCAACCCAGCCATTACCCATGGTCTGGCTTCCGAAGTTGGATCGGTAGAGGTGGGCAAGTTGGCAGATCTGGTGTTGTGGGACCCGGCCTTCTTCGCAGTTCGTCCACACGTCGTGGTCAAAGGCGGCATGATCGCCTGGGCACAGATGGGCGACGCCAATGCGTCGATCCCGACGCCGCAGCCGGAGTTACCGCGCCCCATGTTCGGAGCCGCGCCAGGTGTTGCACCCGGGTTATCCGTGGCATTTGTGGCGCAGGCCGCCATCGAAGACGGCTTGGCGTCACGAGTTGCCGTTCGGCGACGCATGGCCGTGGTCGACGACACCCGATCGGTTGGGAAGACAGACATGAAGCTCAATGACGCGATGCCGCGCATCGAGGTAGATGCCAGCTCATTTGCCGTACGTATCGACGGCGAACTGGTCACTGAAGCCCCAGCGGAGGAACTTCCCCTCGCCCAGCGCTACTTCCTTTTCTAGGCGGATTGTTGATGCTGGCTATGATCCTGCTGCTCGCCGATGGGCGGTTCCCCGCTGGCGGTTACGCCAACTCAGCTGGCGCAGAATCCGCTGTTCGACACGGGGAGATCGTCGACGAGGTTTCGATGGAGCGGTACCTGCAGGGCCGGTTGTGGACCAGCGGCCTCACCGACGCTGCCTTCGCTGCCCGAGCTTGCCAAGGAGCTGCGACAGCCGGCCCTGCGCTGACTGACCTGCTGGCTGTCCTCGACAGTGAATACGATGCCCGAACCGCCTCACCGCGTCTGCGATCCGTCAGCAGACAGCTGGGCAGGCAGCTCTGTAGATCGGCGCGAGCCGTCTGGCCTCATGCAGCGCTGGATGCCGCCGCGTCTGTTCCGGGAGGAAGCCAACAAGCGGTTGTACTCGGTCTGGCTACTGCGGCTGCCGGCGGGTCGCCACTCGACGCGGCGACACTCATCCTCCACCACATGTCGGCGGCCGTTGCGACAGCCGCGGTACGAATGCTCGGACTCGACCCTCTGGCCGCGTCCGCGGCACAAGCTCGGGTCGCCGTCAGCTTCGAATCGATCCTTGTTGATGCCGACCAATGGGCCGTTGCTGAACCAGCGGACCTGCCAGCCAGAACGGGAACCATGGCTGAGGTTCTCGCCGAGGACCATGGCCACTGGGAGGCCCGCCTGTTCGTTGCCTAGCCCACCGCCCCATCCCCAAGCGACGACCCGTAACCACCCCAATCCGCCCTGAACCCGGAGCAGCAATGCCACCTCATGAGATCAGTCCCAATGGTGTTCACCACAGCCACCACGTCCCAGATCCACCCGGAAGCAGGCCGATGCGAGTCGGCGTCGGTGGTCCCGTTGGAAGCGGCAAGACCACCCTTGTCGGAGCGCTCTGTACCCTGCTGCGCGACCAATGCTCGCTTGTGGTCGTGACCAATGACATATTCACCTCTGAGGACGCCCAGGCTCTAAGGGCCGCCGGCGTATTGCCCGTCGACCGGATCACGGCTGTCGAGACAGGCTGCTGTCCCCACACCGCGATACGCGACGACATCGCAGCGAACCTCGATGCCGTCGAGCAGATGGAATTGCTCCACGACCCAGTCGATTTGAGTCTGATCGAGTCGGGCGGCGACAACCTGACAGCGATCTTCTCCAAGGGCCTCATCGACGTCCAGATCTTCGTGCTCGACACGGCGGGCGGCGACGACGTCCCACGCAAGGGTGGCCCGGGCGTCTCTCAGGCGGACCTGCTCATCGTCAACAAGATCGACCTCGGCCCCTACGTCGGCGCCGACGTTGAACGGATGCTCGCCGACGCCTCTGCCCGACGAACCGGCCCTGTGATGGGGTTGTCACTCCGCACCCCTGAGGGTGCGATCGACGTCGCCGACTGGTTGTTGGGCCACCTTTCCAACTGGCAGGCGGGCCGATCAGTGGCAGCTGTTGGGGCGCCATGAGGGCATCGGCATCGGTTGTAATCAATGCCGTCGATGGCAAGACCTATGCGAGCGACGTTCGTTCCGAGCCGCCCTTCGCGATCCGTCAAGCTGGCGATCGGTTCCTGATAGTCGGAACAGCAGCGGCGCCCGTTCGCGGCGACACACTCGAACTGTCGATTGAAATCGCCCCAGGGATCACTGCCGAACTGGGCACGGTCGCTGCGACGATGGTGTGGCCCGGCCCAGACCCAGACAAGGTTGCTCCGTCATGTCTCGCCACGACCATTCGGGTCGGAGCTGGGGCGTGTCTCAAGTGGCGGCCCGAACCCACCGTGTCGGTCGTCGGCTCCAACCACATCGCGCGGACCGTCATCGACCTCGCCAAAGGGGCAAAATGCGAAGTCGTAGAGGAGTATTCACTCGGACGTTCCGACGAACCCTCGGGCCAGATGATCACCGACTTGCGGGTAAACCGAGATGGGCGGACCCTGGTGCGTCACGGCGAATGTTTCGGGCCTGATCAGCCTGGCGCCGGCAGCCTTTCGGCTGTTGCCCGAGCGCGGCACGTACTCGCCGCCGTATTCGTCGGGCCAGACTCAGGCGAATCGCGGGTGGAAGTCGCCAACCCTACCGACCTTGGCGGGTTCGCCGCGGCCTGGCTGCCGTTGGCCGCTGACGCCGGGTTGGTTTTGGCGGCAGGCCCCGACCGCCCGTCGGTGCTCGCCTGCTTTGTCGACATCAGGGCATCTCTCGGCCGAGGACTCCACGACCGAGATGAACGAATCGAGCCGATCCAACAGATCGACGGGATTGGAGGGATGCTGGTCTCAGCGCAGGGCAAGGGGCAGACACATGAGACAGCCAGGAACGCCTGAAGGATGCGAACGCATCGCCTACGTAGTGGCCTACAAAGAAACCGCTGCGTTCAGCGACGTGTACGGAGGTGGCGGGAACGTGATCGGGCTCGATTGCCATCTCGTCCGCCCAGTCGACAAGCCGTCGGACACGGTTTTGATGTTCATGCATCCCACCGGCGGCGGCATGTTCCTACCGATCGTGTCGGGGCTCGCCCGCCAAGGTCACCACGTAATCTGGGCCAACTCGCGGTATCGCGGCACCGACTCTGCACTGATCATGGAGAAGGTCGCGGCCGACCTTGGCGCTTCGATCGCTGACGCCAAGGATCGCCTCGGCTACAAAAAGGTCGTCCTTGCTGGCCGGTCCGGCGGCGGCTCATTGAGCATGTGGTACCAGTCGCTCGCAGCCTCAGGAGTCGGCATCAGCGACACAGCCGCCGGCGATGTCTACGACGTCGGAGCCGACGCGTTGCCCGCCGTCGACGCTGTGATGATGCTCGCCGCACACGTCAGCCGACACGAGACCCTGACCGAGTGGATGGACGCCTCCATCCTCGACGAGCGCAATCCTGAAACACGGGCACGGGACCTCAATCTCTACGACGCCGCCAATCCGAACCAGCCTCCATACTCGTCGGACTTCATCGCCCCCTACCGTCAAGCGCAGGTCGACCGAAACCGTCGAATCACCGCCGAAGTGTGGGAACGCCTCGATCTCATTCGAGCGTCGCCGGAACCGAACCGAGAATTCGCGTTCACCGTGCACGGGACCATGGCGGATCCTCGCTGGCTTGACCCTGCCGTCGACCCGAGCGATCGCCAGCCGAACTGGTGTTATCTCGGCGACCCTCGCCTCGTGAACGACGGCCCGGTCGGCTTGGCCCGCTTCTCCACCCTTCGCAGCTGGCTCTCCCAGTGGAGCATCGACCACGCCCGCTGCGACGCCCAGAGGGCGGCTGCCGCCGTCGATGTGCCGGTCTTGGTCATCGGCAACACCGCTGACGATGCCTGCACCCCGAGCCACACCCATCGCTTGTTCGACGCTGTCGGCCACGACCACAAGACATTGCATCAGGTGCAGGGGGCAACTCACTACTACGGCGGCCCGGATGGCCGGGCGCACCTCACCGAGGCAGTCGACACGATCTCACGATTCCTCGCCACCCACGACCTGTCTTCGGACTCATCAGCGTCGCAGTAGCGTCGTTGACATGTCGTCACCTTCAGAGATCGTCAACGCCTTTATCGCCGCCATCGAAAACATGGACATCGAAGCTGCCGGCGCGCTCGCCGCTGAAGACATCAGCTACGAGAACATGCCGATGAAACCCATAGTCGGGCGCGACGCTATGAAGACCACTCTCGAAGGGTTTCTCGGGGTGGCAACTGAAGTCGATTGGCCAATCATCAGTCAGGTCGAGACCGGGAACCGGGTCATCAACGAACGGGTCGACCGATTCAAGATCGGCGAGGGATGGCTGGAGTTGCCACTCGTCGGCATCTTCGAGGTGAACAACGACGGCCTCATCACCCTGTGGCGCGACTACTTCGACATGGGCTCCTACCAACGCCAGATGGCCAAGCTGAACCCCTAGCGAACCGGAGCCCTCAAATTCGGCTCTGACCTAGGGCTCCGGTTCGGTGAGGTCTCGAGTTGTGAGCCTTGGCGAACGCCTCACTTCGCTCGGACTCGGTAAGTGAGGAGCTCGCCCTGCGAGCGACGAACGTCATGCACCCTTGAAGTTGAGGATCTGATGAAGGCGGTGAACGACGTCGACCAGGTCGGCCTGGGCGTTCATCACATCATCAATGTCCTTGTAGGCACCCGGGTGTTCGTCGAGGAGCTGGTTGGCCTGACGTTCATTCCAGGTCCGGTCGCCCATCTCGTCTCGCAAGGAATCGACGTCGAACGACTTGCGAGCCTTGGCCCGAGACATCCGACGGCCAGCACCATGCGAAGCCGAGTTGTATGAAGCCGGGTTGCCTCGGCCTCGAACGATGTAGGACGACGTGCCCATCGACCCAGGAATCACCCCGAGGTCGCCGACCTGAGCCCGAATCGCACCCTTTCGGGTGACCCACACGTCTGCTCCGTTGTGGCGCTCCCGCTCGCAGTAGTTGTGGTGGCAGTTGACCACCTGCTCCACAGCGATGGGCCGATCGAGTTCGTACCGCATATCCGTCAGCACAGCCTCGAGCATCGCGGCCCGATTCTGCTTGGCGTAGTCCTGAGCCCAGAGCATGTCGTTGACGTACTCGTCGAACTCGGGCGAACCCTCGACCAGGTGAGCCAGGTTGGCGTCGGGCAGGTCGATCAGCATTGCCTCGACCACTCCCTTGGCTGTCCGGATGTGCTCCTGAGCCAGCTGGTTGCCGATGCCACGCGACCCCGAGTGCAGCACCACCCACACCCGGTCGGTTTCATCGAGACAGATCTCGACAAAGTGGTTGCCGGAGCCGAGGGTGCCGAACTGACGGCCGACCTTGGTCGCCAGCGTCTTTGCAAGACCCGGCGTCGTGAGCCGGGTCATGAGCTCAGTCAGCGCCGGGGCCTCGGCCACATCCCGATGGGAGCCGGTCGCCCGACTCCGCTTGGAAGGAATACCTGCGGGCACTGACCGGCGAATCCGCCCGTGCAGCTGCCCGAGATTGTCAGGCAGATCGTGCGATGTGAGCTCGGTTCGAGCCGCAGCCATGCCACAGCCAATGTCAACCCCGACCGCGGCGGGTACGATCGATCCGTTGGTGGCGATGACCGAACCAATGGTGGCGCCCATCCCGATGTGGGCATCGGGCATCAGCGCCAAAGGCTTGACCACGAACGGGAGGTTGGCGGCAAGTTGTGCCTGTTCGATCGTCCGTGGGTCACGGTCGTTTTCTGGCAACCACGACAAGACGTTTCCCACGCGCTGGGGTTCTGGCTGACCTGGTTCTGGCTGGCTTGGATCTGACTGATTGATGTTGTTCGGCATTTTGCACCTCCTCCGGTGTCCGGTCCGATCGCCTCGTTGGCGCTCGGAACTGCCGATCGGGTAGCCGGTTACTGAACCACCTGCGACGAAGACAAGCGAACGATTATCCGCGGCGGTCTTCGGGCAGACGACTGGTGACTGGGCGGTAACCCGCCGTAGTCTGGCGGGCATGGCTGAGATGACCCCTGAATCGATCGCTGCAGAAGTCGAGGCGTTCGTCGCCGAAAATTGGGATCCCGACATGACTGTTGGCCAATGGTGGCAGGCGTTGCTCGACGCACGGTGGAGTCACCCGAGCCTCCCGGAGCATGCATATGGCCGTGGCTTTTCGCAGAGCCAGGCCCTCGTCGCCATGCGCACCCTCGGCCGTCTCAACGTCGTCGGCCCGCCGCCCGGACTCGGCACCATGCTCGCCGCTCCAACAATCGCCGAACATGGCACGCCCGAACAGATCGACCTCTACATACCGCGCATCCTCAACGGCACCGACGCGTGGTGCCAGCTCTTCTCCGAGCCCGGAGCTGGCTCTGACCTCGCTGGCCTGCAAGCCAAGGCCGAGCGAGATGGCGACGAGTGGGTCGTCACCGGCCAGAAGGTGTGGACCTCAGGCGGCCGCATCGCCGACATGGGCATGCTCATCGCTCGCACCGACCCCGATGCAGCCAAACACGCTGGCATCACCTACTTCGCCATCAACATGCACCAGGACAGCGTCGATGTGCGGCCCCTCAAGGAAATGACGGGCCGCTCGATGTTCAACGAAGTGTTCATGGAGGAAGCACGGGTCGACGCTGACGCTCAGCTCGGCGGACTCGGTGACGGCTGGCGAGTCGCCAACACCACCCTCACCCACGAGCGCTCCAGCATCGGTGGCGGCTCCGCCGGATTCGTCAACGTCAACGCCGGCAGTATCGCCAACAACCTTGACCGCACCGTCGGCGAGGTTGTCGAACGTGCCCGTGGCGGCGACACCGCTGGCCACGCCCCTGGCGTCGGCCAGAAGCTGTTCGATCGCTACACCAATGTCGCCCGCGATCAGGGACGCACCACCGATCCGCTATTCCGGCAGCAAGCAATGAAACTCCAGACCCTCATCAACCTCAACCGCTGGAACATCCAGCGTTCGAAGTCGAAGAGCCAGCGCACCGGCGGTGAGCCCAACATCGCCAAGCTGATCGACGCCCAAATTCACCACATGTTCCGCGAGTACGGCCTCGCCGCCGCTGGTGCTGACGGCATGCTGGGTTTCCGGTCATCGCAGACAGATCAATCGATCTCCGAGATCGCAATGTTCGCATGCGCTCCTTCGATCTACGGCGGCACCAACGAGGTCCAGAAGAACATCATCGGTGAGCGGGTCCTCGGCCTGCCCAAAGAGCCCGGCCCTGAAAAGGGCACCCCGTTCAGGGAACTTCCCAAGAACCAATAACCTCCAGCTCGCTTCCGGGTGACCTAGCGCACGGATTGCGTGCGCCCCGTCACCCAAAAGCGAAGAGGGTCGCTTAACGGGTCGCGCCCTTCATCAGGTCGACGGCCTTGCGGATGTACGGCACTGCCCTATCCCTGGCCCAAGCCGTGTACCGAGGCTCGGCTCGGCTCGTAGTGGTAGTTGCGAATCTCGTAGATCATCTGAGTTCCTAATCGTGTGCGTTGCCTAGCGGGCGAGGTCGCCGACGACTCTCACCCGCACCCGGCGGGCGTCGCCTGGAAGATACGCGAGCGGAAGATCTTCTATCTCGATCACTTCGATGCTTGCAGCGTCGGCGCCCGAGTTCGTCGCTCGATCAGTCGCGATTTCGGTTGCTGTCGCGATGGCGGTTTCTCTACCGAGGTTGCGAAAGACTTGATCGACCTCGCCGCTGACTTGCGCCAAGGCGGCCCCAACAGCGTTGGCGACATCGCCATGATTCGGTCTAATGATGTCGCTGATGCCGGGCAATTCGTCGGGCACGGCGAACGCCCCGCCGCCTACAGCTATGAGCGGAACGTGGTGCGCCGCGAGTTTCATCCGGTCTGCCCCTGCTGCGATCATCTGGGCCGCCAGCGCCATCACGTCACCTGCCTCGGGCATGGTGGTCGACTGGGTGCCATCGATCGTGAGACGTCCGGCAGCGAGTGCGGCATCAGTGAGAGTGGTCACCGATCCCCCGAAACAGCGGGCATCAGTGAGTAGGCGCTGACCAACACTTGTCGGTCCAACCGCGAGCGGCGAGAGCGTCACGTGGCTTCCTCCGCCGAGGCCGATCGAGAGCAAGTCCGGTAGCCGGAACAGGGTGCGCACCCCACCGATCTCCACCGCTGCGTTTGCCTGGCGCGGATAACCGGCGACAAGGGCGCCGAAGTCCGCAGTCGTGCCTCCAACATCGACGACCAGTCCCTCGGCGACGTTGCCAAGCAACGCCGCCCCCCGCATGGAGTTGGTCGGCCCCGACGCGAACGTCAGCACTGGATAGCGCGCCGCCTCCTCGAGTCCAAGCATCGTGCCGTCGTTCTGAGACAAGAACAGACGGGTGTTTTCGTCGAAGCCCGCCTCGGTCAAAGCCGACGAGAACGCCGCAATCGTCGTCTGGGCTAGGTCGAGCAAGCTGGCGTTCAACGCTCCCGCGTTCTCACGCTCGAGCAAACCCAGACGACCCAGACGATTCGAGAGTGTCACCCGGGCCCCTGGCAGATGCTCTTGAAGGAGCTCGGCTGCCCGTTCCTCTTGACTGGAATCGACAGGGGAAAACGAACCGGCGACCACGATTGAGGTCACGCCGGCGTCGGCGAACCGTCGCGCTGCCTCACGGACACCATCTTCGTCGAGCTCTTCGAATGGGCGCCCGTCGTATTCGATCCCACCGCGGACCATGACGGTCTCACCGTGGATCGACTCAGCCAGGTCTTTGGGCCAACCCACGAGAGGCGGCAGCGACGCCCCGGTGGGAAGACACAACCGAAGGAACCCCACCTTGTTCAGATACTTGCGCTGCACAACTGCGTTGGTGAAGTGAGTTGTGCCCACCACGACTGCGCTCACATCGTCATGAGGGAGCTGCGCAATCGCAATCGCTATCCCGCTGGTGACGTCGTCGGTTGTTGGTGTCTTGATCGCAGCCACGACAACGCCGTCCTCGACGAGTGCAGCGTCGGTGTTGGTACCGCCGACGTCGATGCCGATGCGCCTCATGCGGTTGGGTCCACTGGATCGAGGTCGTAACCGACCGCTCGTGGCCCAACGAAACGCAGCCCGTCCTCACTGCTGAACAGCTCCGGAGCGCGGATTCCGATGAGTGCCACGCGTTGGCCGTACCGAACCGTCTCGGTGCCGATCGCCTCGCCAGAAACGGAATCGAGCATGCAGATCAGGTGCGGCAAGGTCGCCACAACCTCGCCGTCGCGATGTGCGATCAGCCATTCGTTCTGGAACTCGAGTTCGACCCGTGAACCGTCGTATGAATCCAGGCCCTCGACGCTGGCGCTACCGCGCAAGAACCCACCAGTGGTGCGTCGTTCGACATCGACGATCTTGCCCCGGAAGAACTCGCGGCCCTCAGTTGCATCACAGATCGCCCCGATCGGGTCATCGTGGCGGGCCCGTGCCGCACGCACTGCCGCGCCGATCGCGATCGAGAACGACACCGAACCGGTGACACTCCATTGCTTCACCTCGGCACCCGTGCGCGGCGCCTTGCACGTCGCCGCCATGGATCCCGTCTCGATCGTGAGCGCTCGGCTCGCTCGCTCCATCCACTTCCACGTCGGTACGTGGCTCACCACCGCCTCGACACCACGCGGATCGACCAGGGCGAGCGGCCATGGTTGCAGTCCTGCGATCGCGAAACTGGTCATCTGCGCCTCCGGATACGCCCGACCCATCGCGTCGGCATCGACGATCGGAATGTCGAGATGAGCGGCAGCCATGAAAGGCTGGAAGGCGTTGGAGCCGCCGATCTCGGTTGCCATGACGGCATCGAAAGGCCGCCCCACGTACTCGGCCATGATCTCGACGGCCCTGGCAACATCGCGACTGTTCTGAAGCCGCTCTTGCATCACGACCGGCGCGCCCATTGTGGAGACGACAGCGACTTGGGCATCGTCGGCGAGCTCCGACGGATCGATCAGCTCGAACGACTTCCCGGCTGCAGCGATGCGCTGCACGTTGAGGTGATTGAGGTAGGGATTGCCACCGCCGCCAGTACCGATGATCCACGCGCCGATCGCCAGGTCGTCGATTTCGGTAACCGTGAGCATGCGCCTCATCCGAGCAACTCGTTGGCGAGATGAGCGGCACATCGCACCGCTGACAGCACCGGCCGACCCGTGAGGTCGCGGACCTGCTGCAACGTCGAGCGGCTGTATCCGAAACAATCCATGACGACGATCTCGACGCCGGACTCGCGGAGTTCGGTCGCCGCAGCTGTCGAGTCGTGACCTGGGGTAACCGCAACGACTGTTGCGGCGCGGCCAGTCGCATGCCACTGCTCACGGAACGGTTCGATCTGCGTTTCAAGCGGCACCAACACGCCTAGGCGACCGCCCACGGGCAGTACGGCCTCGACGAGATTGCGCAGCACATCCGACGGATACAGGATGCCGGCCCGCTCAGGGAGTCCAGCGAAATGGCCGGTGCAGGCAACGAGGATCGGACGATCGCCCGCGTCTTTGATAAGCGTCGACAGTCGAAGGGTAATTTCGGACTTCGACACCACGACGTCGGCGCCGTCCGCCATCCGGGTATGCAGGGTGTCTGCAGGCGAAATCGGTGGGAACGCCTCGACGTCCACAGCTGCAAGCCCGTCGAGGGCACCCCGAACCTCAATCGGGCGGCCAACGATCACATCGGCCAGCTCGGCCACGATGTCGAGGCGCGGCGCTTGTCCAATGGTCAGCACGAGCAGTGGCTCCGTCAACCCCATTGTAGTTCCCCCTGTGAACTGATCGCAGACTAGAGGTTCTCGACACCAGCCTGTCGAGGTGGGCGTCAGTCGATGATGGCCTGGTAGGTGAGGGAGCGCATATCGCGGTCGGGGGTCTGAACCCCGGTCATGTACTGGGTCATGAACAGTCCGACCAGCTCCTCGGCCGGGTCGACCCAGTAGTAGGTCTTGGCCGCACCCGCCCAGCCGTATTCGCCAGCTGATCCGGTTCCACCCGTGGCGGCAAGATCGAGCATGACCCGCGACCCGAGTCCGAAACCCATACCAGGGTTGTATGTCCCAAGCACCTCGTAGGGCATCAGCGATGCCGGCAGATGGTTGGAGTGCATGAGGGCAAGGGTCTTGCGGCCGATGATGCGCTGACCATCGAGCTCCCCGTTGTTTGCGAGCATCTGTGCGAACCGCATGTAGTCGCTGATGGTCGAGAACAGTCCCAATCCGCCGCGTACGAACACATCGGGACTATCGGTCGGGTACGTCACCGACACGTCGATACGCTCGTTGAACCCGCCGACAGCCGCGGCGACGAGCTCGGTAGCCGAGTACCCCTCACCAAGCAGATCCGGAAGGCCATACATCGCCGCCAGTCGATCGAGATTCCCAGCCGGTACAGCGAACCCCGTGTCTGGCATCGAAAGCGGTCCGAACATTCGCTCCTGGAGGAACTGGCCGAGCGGCTGCCCCGAAATGACTTCGACCAGTCTGGCGGCAACGTCGATTCCGACGCTGTAGTGCCACCGTTCGCCTGGCTGCCACGCCAGAGGAATGGTCGCGAGTGAGTCAATGACTTGCTCGAGCGTCCGCGATGCGTCGTTCATGATCTTCGCATCGCGATACATCTCGGCGACAGGGTTGTCGGCCATGAAATCGTAGGTGAGCCCGCTGGTATGCATCATCAGGTCGCGCACCTGCATCGGCCGCTGCTGATCGATCAACGAACCGTCGGCGGAGAGCACCTTCGTCGCGCCGAAGGCCGGCAGGTAAGTGGCCACCGGATGATCGAGCTGGAACTTGCCTTCTTCGTGCAGCAGCATCAGGGCAGTCGACACGATGGGTTTTGTCATCGAATAGATGCGGTAGATCGTGTCGGGCGTCATCGCTAGGCCGGCTTCTTTGTCTCGGTAGCCGAACTGCTCGGCATGCACGATCTGACCCCGCCGGCTGATCATTGTGCTGATACCGACGACGCCGCGGTCCTCGACATATGACTGCATCACCGGTCGGATCCGTTCGAGCCGAGCTGAGCTCATCCCGACAGCCTCAGGTGACGTAACGGCACTACCCATAATTGTCTCCGCGATGTTCGACGTGCTGCGAATCTACTGCGCCCCGCTTTTGTCCGCCTGAGCTAGCGCGAGCATCGATCGAACTTCGGCGACGACCGCTGCAGGACGTAGATCGACGTCCCACCAGGTGAACCGAAGCACCCTCCAGCTGAGCGCGACCAGGCGGTTCTGCACCCGACGGTCCTTGTTGAATGCAGCGACATCGCTGTGCCACCGATAGCCATCGAGTTCGATTGCGATTCGATGCTCGACGAAAGCGAAATCGGCCCGACACACGAACGCTCCCCCTGCATCGGTGATGTTGACCTGGCTGCTTGGCATCGGGACGCCCGCGGTAGCCAGCAACGCCACGAATCGGTCCTCAAGCTCTGACTCAGTGCGGTTCTGCCATCCGAGGCGTTCCCCGACGAGCGCCCTCGTGCGGGTTACGCCAGGCCGGCCCTTTCGAGCCACCTCATCAACCAGGTGACCGAGATCTTCGAAGGACGTCAGTTTGCACCGCACTGCCTCGTTGGCAAGAGGTTCGACCAGACCCGGCGCCACCCCGGCCGTGTCGAGAACGGTTCGAGCCGCCGTGGTGACTGGAATTCCGTCGACGCTCGTGACGTGGTGCGGCAATAGATCCCGCGACCGATGGGCGTTCCAAGTGCGCCGGAGCTGCTGCGGCCGCTCCGTCGTGACGTCAATGAGATCCGGTCGCCGGGTAGCCAGACCCAACAGATGTGCGGCGGTGAGGTGCGAAGCCACAGCGCCGTCACCGCTCGACAACACGGCGGTCATCACCGCTTGTCGCCACGTGACTGGCGCGCCGCCGATAGCGAACACGTCAATGGCAACGGGACGCAGCAGCCCATGTTCGACTCGACGGGCGATCATGTTTCGGTTGCCGCCGAGTTGGCGGATCTGGATCCGGCTGAGGAGTCCGTGTTGGGTGGCCGCGAGCCGGGCGAGCGCGACATCAATCGATGTCGTCATACGCCGAGTCTCGCTCGACGGTGGGACAGCGAACCCCAAACCCCGCTTCCGGGTGACGTAGTGCACGGATTCCGTGCGCTACGTCACCCAAAAGGAAGAACTACTGAGCGGTCCAGCCTCCGTCCACCATGATGGTGGTGCCAGTAATGAGCGCTGCGGCCGGACTGGCGAGGAAGACGACGGCCCCGACGCAGTCTTGGACCTGGCCGAATCGACCCATCGGAATCCGGGCCAATAAGTCGCCGCCGATGACCGGGTCCTTCAGCCGCTCGTGGGTCAACGCCGTGTCGATTGCCGTTGGGCCGATCGCAACAACCCGCACGCCCTTGGGGGCAAGCTCAAGGGCAGTCGACTTGGTGAATCCCTCGATGAAGTGTTTCGTCGCTGAATACACGCTGTGGTTCGGCCGACCATTGATGCCGAAGGTCGACGACAGGTTGATGATGACGCCGCTGCCTTGAAGTTCCATCTTGCGTGCTGCGGCCTGGGCAACGAACACCGCAGCGGTGCAGTTGAGATCGATCATCGAGCGGACGTCGTCGTCCGCGTAGGCGGTAAGCGCGCCGCCGATGCCGGCGCCTGCGTTGTTGACGAGGATGTCGATGCGGTCGATGTCGTCGAAAACCGCGCGCATCGCCGCTGTATCGGTGACGTCGCACACCACGGCCCGCGCCGTGCCGCCTGCGGCCTGAATGAGCGACACCGTTTCGTCGATGTCCCCCTTGGTGCGAGCAATGGCGACGACCTCGGCTCCGGCCTCGGCCAAAGCTCGGGCACAGCCCGCGCCGATGCCTTTCCCCGCGCCGGTAACTACAGCGACCTGACCCTCTACTCGCATCGATGGCAGAAATGTCTCCCTCATGCGGGGCATCATAGCCCTAGAGCGAGCGGAGCAACCTCGGCCACTTGGCATCCCTACAGTGGAATCGACCGCTGACATCGGAGTCACCAATGGAGAGCAAAACCCGAACCGCAGCGTCGGCGGAGTCATGAGCGAGTTGATCGAGGTGCCACCGGGCCTTGCCGGCGTCGCCGTTGCTGCAACAGAGATCAGCGACGTGCTCGGCCCGGAGGGGTACTACCACTACCGGGGCCAGCCAGCGCCGAAGTTGGCCCGGGAATCGAACTACGAAACGGTCGCCGCGCTGGTGCTCGACGGTTCGACTGTGCCGCTGTCGGGTGATCGCGCCCTGCCACCCTCGCTCGAACCTCTCCTCCAACGCACCGATCTGCGCACTGCGCTCAGCGCGCTCGGTGTCGCCCTGGAGCTCGGAGCGCTCACCGAAATCTCGCGAGAGCAACGCGTCGCAGGTGCAGTTCGTCTCATCACCGCGATGCCGACGCTCGTTGCTTCGGTGCTGCACGGACGCATGATCGAGCCAGATCCGTCGCTCGGGCATGTCGCTGACTTCATCCGTATGGTCACGGGCTCGCCTGCTTCAGCTGAGGTCGTGGCCGCTCTCGAGAGCTATTTCGTTCTCACGATCGATCACGGATTCTCGAACTCGACATTTGCGGCGCGTGTCGTGGCATCGTCCGGCGCCGATCTTGCTTCGTGCGTTCTCGCCGGATTCGGGGCACTGAACGGCCCCCGCCACGGCGCATACCCTGAGCGCATTCTGGACATGCTCGACGGCATCAAGGAACACGGCAATGCAGTCGAGTGGATGAAGATCGAGGTCGCTGCTGGGCGCCGGCTCCAGGGCTTCGGGCATTCGGTGTACCAAACGCAGGACCCGCGGCTCGAGTTGTTACGCGAGGTTGGAGCAGTTGTCGCGCCGGACCGAAGTCGAGCCGCATGCGAGGTGGAGGTGGCGGGCGCCGAGGTGTTGTCCGGCAGGCGGTTGGCCCCAAATCTCGACCTGCACGCCGCTGTGGTGCTCGAGGGCTGCGCGATGCCACGCGGCTGGTTTACAGCGGCCTTCGCCACCGCTCGGATCGCCGGCTGGTGCGCTCATGCGATCGAGGAAGCATCCAACTCAAAGATTCTCAGGCCGGCCGCGTACTACGTCGGCCCGACGCCAACCGACAACATCTACTGAACCAGTTCACTAACCCAGCACCCGAGCGATCACCTCAGCGGCAGCGGCGGGCGTGCCCTCGGTCGCCTCGGCAATCTGGTCGTCAGTGAACCCGAGCTCGCGCATGACCTCAGCCGTATGTTCGCCGAGCTGAGGAGGCGACCCGACCGCGCCACAACCAGGGGTGTCACTCAGTTGAACGACGTTGGACACCACTCGCGCCGGTCCAAAGTTCGGCACATCGATGGTCCGGAGGTAACCGTTGGCCTCGACCATCGGATCGTCGAGCAGCTCCTGGTATGACTGCACCCGTTCGAAGATGATTTCCGGTTGCCCGGCGAAGAAGACATTCCATTCGTCGGTCGTCTTTGACCCAAAGGCTGCACGAGTTTTTTCTCTGATCTCGTCGACGCCCTCATCGTCGCCGCGGACCCCGATTCGTTTTGCGGCTGTGTCCCACCGTGGGTTGAGCACCACTTCGGGTTGTTCGACGAAGGCCCAGAACGCGTCCCAGGACGCGTTGGAAAGGGCCACTGCCAACAAAAACGAGCCGCCGTCCGACGAGGCGTAGACGCCGTAAGGGCACGGCATCATCGGGTGGTGTTGTCCGCTGCGCACTGCCGGCTCGTCCGCCATGTCGGCGTTTGCGATCTCCCAGGACTGCAGCCACATCATCGCTCCGAGCGCTGACGTGTTCACTTGTTGGCCCCGGCCGGTTCGGCTACGGGCAAACAGTGCCGTCATAACGCCCAGTGCCAGTTGCATCGCTCCGCCGTGGTCGGCAATTGCTGCCCCTGGTGGCATCGGTGGGCCGTCCGCCGGGCCGCTGATCGCCGCTAGGCCAGCCCTCGCCTGGGCTGCGCCATCGAGCATGGCTTTGCTGGCGTCGGGGCCGTTTGGTCCGAACCCTGAAACCCGTGCGTAGATGAGTTGGGGGTTACGTTTTGCGAGCTCTTCGTATCCGAGGCCCATACGTTCGAGCGCTTCGTGGCGATAGTTGGTGACGAGCACGTCGGCGCGCTCGAGCAGGCGGTGCAACACTTCGCGTCCGATCTCGCTATGAGCGTCGATCGCTATGCCGCGTTTCCCACGATTCATCGCCGCGTGTTGGGTGCCCATGATGTTCATCGGGTGGAGGAAGCCAGGCGTTCGCCCGTACCGATTGAGCTCGCCGCCCGGTGGCTCGACCTTGATCACGTCGGCACCCATGTCGGCGAGATACGCGCCAGCATGTGGGCCCTGGATAGCAACGGTGATATCGACCACTGTGATGCCGGTCAACGGCCCGCGCGACAGATCACCGGTTTCGGCGTCGTCCATGTTTCCCCCTCAACTCATGGTGAGACTGCCCCCAGTCGCACCGGTGAATCCTCGCCGTCGATGGGCCAAATGGCAAGGGCGGGTCGCTCAGCGGTTGCCTACCTGGGCCGCTCGACGTTCAGCCAGTGCGTAGAACAGAACTGCCGACGCGGCGACCACGCCCATCACAGCGAAGGTCTGTCGCAAGCCGATGGCCTCAGCCAACAATCCCAGCGGCAGAGCGGCAATCCCGAACGCGGCGAACGACAATTGCATCAACGATTGGACCCGACCCTGCTGATCACTGTCCGCAGTTCTCATCGCGACACTGCTGGTGAGGGCTTGGTAGCCGGTGGTAGCCCCGCCGATGACAACGACGACCAGGAGTGCACTCCAGTAGGTCGGGGCAGCTCCCAAAGCAATCACCCCGAGGCCGAACACCAGGCCACTGACGAAGATCATCCGGGCGACGCTTGGGCTGTCGGCCCGTCTGGCCACAAAGGCGGACACTCCCACAGCGCCGATCGAGCTTGCGGTCGAAATGAACCCGACCTCGCGATCGCCCAGGCCGTAGATGCCTTCAACGAGAGCTGGCGAGAACGCCACATAGTTGAAGCCGAACATGATCACCACGGTCGACGAGAGGATCAACCGTCGAAGCGGACCGTGGCCTGCCACGTACCGGACTCCGTCGGCAATGTCGGCGAACGGGCTGCGTTTCAATCTCGACGACGGGGCCGAAGCTGGAAGTCGGAACACCAGCACGAAACTGATCACAGAGAATATGCCCGCAACCAGGTAGGCACCTCCGATGCCAAACAAGGCAACACCTGCAAGCATCCCGGCCAGGGCAGGAGCGAAAACCCTGGTGCTGCTCATCGACAACATCGAGAGCGAAATGGCGTTGCCCAGAAGCTCTCGGCCCACCAACTCGACCGTGAACGAGACGCGTGCCGGGCCGATGAACCCGAACATGGCGCCCTGCGCGATGCTCGCTACAAGCAGCATCCAGAACTGAGCGTTGTTGGTGACGACGGCAATCCCCATCAACACCGAGACCGCTGTGAGTACCGCCTGTCCCATCATCAGCAGGCGGCGTTTCTGCATCCGATCAGCAGCAACCCCGCCCAGCGGCGTGAACACCAGCATCGCCAGGCCGAACACCAGAAACACGACGCCGAGCGCGCCCTCCCGTTCAGTCAGGTCCCACGCCAGCAGGCCTCGCAGGAGGAACTGCATCTGTACGCCCATAAACGAGAACGCACCTCCCCACCACAAGGTCCGGTACGCCGGAATCTTCATCGACACGAACGTGCGATGTTGCCCGGACTGGGCTGGGGCGCTCACGGACAGCTCGTTCTCGAACTCGGGCCAAGAATCCCGGCGAGCATCCTGGTTGCGGCGGCCGATCCCCCGCCGTTCATGTGGTTCACGTCGACGAACTCGACGTCAGCTGCGGCAGCGACCTCGCTCACGGCCGAGAAGTATTGGTCGTAGTCCTGCCTGCCGCCTGGCGCCAGCGCAATGAACGCATCGCTCACGGCGACATTGACCAGGACGGGTGTCGATCCAGCGGCCTCGATGTCGGCAAGAAACGCGGCGAGCGAGTCAACCTGATCCTCGCCAAGTTTGTAGTCGGCCATCTCAAAGACTTCCTGTCGCAGATGACCAGGAGGTTCATCCACAATCAGTTGCCCACGGAACTCGAGCTGGTTTCCGTCGGCGTTGAGTTCGTCGCCGACCCGGCCAAGCATCGCCCGTCCGAATTGGGTGGGGTTGGCCAAGATCTGCCGAGAGCGGAACAGCGCGACGTTGTTGAACAGCCAGTCCTTTGCCCCTGCGAGCCCTGCACGACCTTCGGTTTCTTCGCCAAGCCATGTCGCGAGCAGCCCAATCTGGGCTGCTGAGGTGGGCGACGCGCCATTCATTTCGCGCATGGTTAACCCCACCACAACAACGTCCGGCGGAGGCACGGTGAGAATCTCGGACCTCGTGTGCAATGCAATGGCATCGATCGACGGCCCAGCCAACCAGGGCACATAGCCGTTACAGGCCACTCCAGCCGTTTCGAGATCCTCGATCCAGAACGCCGCGCCGGCACTGGAGGACCCCACGATGACGAGGTCGTGGCCCCCCGGAGACGCGTCAAAGCCGTCCCGATGGTTGTCAAACAAAACCAACTGGAGCCGGTCAGGATCTCCGTGACGCAGCTCAAGCAGCATCCCCAGCTACCCCATTGAAGCATCCGCATCAGCGGACTTGGTGATGCTAGGAGATCGTCTGAAGTGGAGGCCATGGTCAGAACTGAAAGTAGATGAAGGGGACGGGGGCGGCGCCGCTGAAGGCGACGATGAGTGCGGCACTGGCGCCGATCAGTAAGCCGTTGCTGGCAGGTAGAGCCTTCCATGGCACTTCTTCGTTCGTGCGTCGCTGCCAATGGTCGAGACAGACCATGTCGATCGCTGCTGGCAACAACATGACAGCCCCGTTCGGCAGCGACAGGCTAAAGGGCCCAGACACGAAGTTGACCAGCTGATTGACGAAGATCAAGACCAATAGGGCAGCGATCGCCCAGCGTCTGAGCACCTTCTGCAATATCGGCCACACCACGTAGAACTGCTCTTCTGCGGCAAGACTCCAGCTCACCGTGAGGAGGGCGCCCATGCCGAACCAATTCGACAAGTACGTGGCGTGGTACGGCAAGGTCTCCCGAAACGCCAGCGACGTCGGAGACTGTGACCCTGACAGAAACACGAACGCCGACATCAGCAGCAGGACTGCGTAATACAGAGGGTATATGCGGAGCGATCGCCGGGCGTAGAAGTCGCCGAGCGATATATCGCCGGTCCGGTCGGTCTCACGCAACAGCAAGGTGACGATCAGGAATCCGCTGAGAGCGAAGAACAGGTCAACACCGAGGAAACCACGCCCCGACAGCGGTAGCCACGACGGGTCCCGACGCTGCGAGTTCTGTCACAAATGACCTGTGGGCCGCTAGGGCGTGGCTTGGGCAGCAGGAAGATCAGTCGCGACATCCGACCGAGCTGCAGAAGAAGCCCAGCGAAGATCGACCACGTCGCCTCCTGCTCGTCGAATCCTTTTGAGCGGGGCAGCAATCAGCCCGGCGACAGTCTGTGTCACCGTGGCGACAAGGATCTCCACGTCGAGCCGCATTGAACAGTTGGCCACGTAGTGCAGGTCCAAGCGACGATACGCACCAAACTCGCAATGATGACGGGCATCGACCTGCCACAAACCGGTGATACCCGGATTCACCGCGAATCTGGCGAGCAATTCATCGTCGAAGAACGCCACCTCCTCAGCGAGCGCCGGACGGGGCCCGACCAAGCTCATTTCTCCACGCAGCACGTTCAGAACCTGAGGCAATTCGTCGATCGACGTGGCCCGCAGCAGACGGCCCACACGAGTCGTCCGTGGGTCGTTGGTCAGCTTGAACAGCGGACCGGTTCGTTCGTTCTGCTCCAGAAGCTCGGCCTTGAGCGCAGGCGCATCGACTTTCATGGACCGGAACTTGATCATGTCGAACGGGATCTGGCCTCGACCGACCCGCTCTGATCGATAGAAGATCGGGCCGCGATCGCTGATCCTGATGACGAGCGCTACACACGCCATCAACGGCAGACCCAAAACCAACAGGGTGCTTGCTCCGACAAGATCGATGAACCGTTTGAGCCTGGCGCCGCTGTTTTGTTCCGTTGGCCACGTGATCTCGATGGTCGGCTGCCGTCCGATCGACGAGGCGTGAACACCCGCCGAATCAACGCTGGTAGGCGACACTGAAACCGTCGTCGCGATGTTGTGCGACCGCAGCACGTGCATCGCTCTGGCACCGGCGATGTTCTCCGACGATGGCGAGGCCACTAGGGCCCGGTCGATTCGATGCACGACGATCACCGACTCGAGATCGCCCACCTTTCCGAGCCAAGCTCCCCCAAGCCCGAACTCCACCGCCTCGGCGTGGGGCCCAACGAAGCCAACGATGTTGAGCTCGGCATCGGCGTGGTCTGTAACGACTCTGAGCATGTCGTGTGCGGCCTGGCCACATCCAACGACCACAACCCTGGCCCTCGGAAGCTCAGCTGCCAGACGCCTCGCAACGGCGCGACCCACCATGACGACGCACCACACACAGCCGGCTGCGAGGACCACGGCCAATCCGCTGACGGTTCCTCGACTGGGCCCCGCGCCTGGCCCGTTCAGGACTTGGAGGGAGACAAGCGCCGCTACTCCAGCGCCCACAACAGCTGCGCCGGCTACCCGAAACACATCTTCGCTATCGGTCACCACTGCGCTGGAGTTACGACGCCGCCGATGCAGCGACCACGACGTAGCGAGGGCGGCGGCGATCGACACCAACACGGAGTAAACAGCATTTGCTTCGAACAACCGCAGACACAACCAGTAGATCGCTGCGACCGTCACACCCTCGCCAACGCGGAGCGAGAGACGTCTACCCTGCTTCTCCCGTTGGTTGAGATGATCCACCCGTTCCACGTGTGCATGCTTTCACATGTCGGAGCGCTCTCAAGCATCTCACGGCCGAGATCTGCATCGGATCTCCGCTCGGTCGAGGACGTAGAGT
>JBLHLM010000020.1:0-32243 GCA_047618365.1 Candidatus Poriferisodalaceae bacterium
GCCTTGGAGCTGATGACTCATCCCGCCGGTGCCCCAGATCTGCACATTGAGGTCTTCGTCGAAGCTCTCCACCGCTCGACGCAGTGCTTGGCCGAGCGCGAGGCAGCGACGCCCTGACGGAATCGGGTACTGCACGACGTTCACCATCAAAGGAATCACTGGACAAGGCCACTCTTCGGGCTGGCCGAACATGATCGACAGTGGCACGGTGCATCCGTGGTCGACTGGGATGTCGTTCACCAGAGTCAGGTCGAAGTCGTCGCGAATCACCGAGTGAGCAATGTGGGCCGACAACGCCGGATGCCCCTGAACCGTCGGGACTGGGCGAGGGCCCCAACCTTCGTCCGCTGGCTCATACTCGGCTGACATCCCGAGGGCGAAGGTAGGCACCATCTCAAGGCTGAACGCGTTGGCGTGATCGTTGAACACCAGAATCACGACGTCTGGAGTGTTGTCAGTCATCCATTCGCGGGCGGGTTCATAGCCAGCGAACAGGGGTGCATAGTACGGCTCCCCGGTCTTGCCGAGGTCTATCGCCACGCCGATCGCTGGGACATGGCTCGTGTAGACGCTGGCCGTGATGCGGGCCATCAGCTGCCTTCCCTCGCTGGGGCATCCCACTCGCTCTGGTAGCGGTTGCCTTCCGGGCTGCGGCCGCCATTCACCATCATCGCGGCGTGGGCCTCGGCGTCGTTCTCGGTCATCGAGCTCACGATCTGGACGTAGTTGAGGCCATCGGTCGCCCCGATCTTGGCGAGGAAATAGATATTGCCCCCGAGAGCGATCATGGCGTTGAAGTCGCGGTCACGAACAGCTTGTTTCTGTTCGTCCGTCATAGGCCACTCGTCGAGATAGACGCCCTCGTTGGTCTTGAATCGTTCACGGTTGTCGGCCTTCATCAGCGACATCGTGAACTGGTTGAGGTGGTATCCCTTCGCAGCTTGGTCGGTGTCGAAGACCGTGGTGCCAGGGATGTCGAGGTAGGGCTTGTTGAGTGCCATCGTGCTCCTTGGGTTACTCGTAGGGGAGGCCAAGGTATTGCTCGGCCAAAGCACCCTGGGCGTTTGCTGATGAAGCCAAGTAAGAAAGTTCCTGTTCTTGAGCTCTCTGGTCAAAGGAGGTTTGGTCAGGGAAACGATGCAGCAGAGTGGTCATCCACCAGCTGAAACGCACCGCACCCCAGACCCGTCGCAGCGCCATCGCCGAGTAGCTGTCGAGATAAGAGTCGTCGCCGGCGTAGTGGGAGATGAACGCTCTCGACAGATAGCGAACATCGGACACCGCGAGATTGAGTCCCTTGGCGCCAGTCGGCGGCACGATGTGTGCGGCGTCGCCAGCGAGGAAGAGTTGCCCCCATCGCAGCGGTTCGCTGACGTAGCTGCGTAGGGGCGCGAGTGACTTCTCGATGGAAGGTCCGGTCACAATCTGGTCTGACTGGGCGCCGGGCAGGCGGGCGGACAGTTCGGACCAGAAGCGGTCGTCGCTCCAGTCATCGACGCTGTCGGTCAGTGGGGCTTGCACGTAGTAGCGGCTGAGCATCGGGTTCCGCATGGAGCACAACGCGAACCCCCGTTTGTGGTTGGCGTAAAGGAGAATCGGTAACGGCGGCGTCTCGGACAAGATGCCCAGCCAGCCAAACGGGTAGTCCTTCTCGTATTCGGTGCGTACCCCGGCCGGAATGGTGTCACGGCTGACTCCATGGAACCCATCACAGCCGGCGATGAAGTCGCACGTGATGCGTTCGGTTCCGGCGCCTGCTTCGAATGTGACCGACGGATGGTCGGTCTCGACGTGGTGAAGCTGGACGTCCTTCGCTTCGAAGATGACTTTGGCGCCTCTGGCATCGCCAGCTTCGTACAGGTCCTCCTGGATGCGGGTCTGGCCGTAGGCCATCATCTGCTTCCCGAGCAGGACATTTGTGTTGACGCTGAGTACCTCTTCACCGCGCCACGCGATGTTGATGGTGTCGTGAGGGTGACCTTCGGCATCCATTCGGGCGCCAAGCCCGGCTTCACGCAATGTTTCCACCGTTCCCCACTCGAGCACGCCCGCCCGAATCCGGCCAAGCACGTAGTCGCGGCTCTGCTGCTCTACGACAACATTGTCGACACCCGCTGCGTCCAGCATGTGTGACAGGAGCATGCCGGCAGGGCCGGCGCCAATGATGGCGACACGAGTGTCGGACATGTACATCTCCGCGGGGTGTGTGAACCTTCCATATTGGACCAGGCCTGGGGCGATTGCTGATGGATGACGAGAAGCTCGAGGCGTTGCGGGCCCGCTTTGGCGAGGGCACCGCCGACGAGATGGAGACCCCCCACTTTGCCGAGGCGTTCAACACCCTCTTCACCGACGGCAGTCGCAACAAACCGTGGGCCGGTGTCGCGACCCTGCTCGACCTTCCCTACCTCGACACACCGCCCGACAGTTCCGAATTCGCGGGGCTCGACATTGCCCTCATCGGGGTGCCAATGGATCTGGGTGTGACCAATCGGCCCGGTGCCCGATTCGGTCCCCGCGCCCTGCGATCCATCGAGCGGATCGGCCCGTATCACCACACCAACAACTGTGTTCCATAGCGGCTCGTTACAGCTGCCGACGTCGGCGATGTACCGATGTCGAGTCGCTTCAGGCTCGAGTCCTGCCATGAGGACATTCGGGCCTACTACGACAAGGTGCGGGACTCAGGAGTGATTGCCCTGTTGGTCGCGGCGATCACTCGATCACCCAGTCGATCATGGGAGCGCTCGGCCGTGATGAACCGATGGGGATGATCCACATCGACGCTCACTGCGACACTGCGCCACCTCTCGAAGGATCGAAGTTTCAACACGGCGGGCCGTTTCGCCAGGCGGTTCTAGAAGGCGTGCTCGATCCAGAGCGTTGCGTTCAGATCGGGATTCGCGGCTCGGCGGAGTTCTTGTGGGAGTTCAGCTACGCCAGCGGCATGACGGTCACCCACGCGGAAGAAATCTTAGGTCACGGGCTACAGACCACGATCGATCGCATGCTCAAAGTGGTCGGGGACGGCCCGACATACGTGACGTTCGACGTCGACGGTCTCGACCCTGTCTTCGCCCCAAGCACTGGAACCCCCGAGGTTGGCGGCATGCAGACCCGTGAAGCGGCCGAGATAATTCGGGCCGCAGCGAGCTGCAACCTCGTCGGCGGCGACGTTGTAGAGGTCGCCCCTCAGTATGACGCCACTACAAATAGGGCCCATGCCGGGGCCCAGATGCTGTTTGAGATCTTTTTCTTCCTTGCCCTCAGCAACTCTTCCCGCGGCTGACGGAGACCTCTTTGCACACCGACTAGTTGTGTCCGCCGCGTTTCACGCCGCCGTACTTCATGCGGGTGTCGTTCATCGAGGCGGGTCGAGCTTCGTCGTTGCTGATGGTGGCTGCCACCACCTCGCCGACGAACAGGGTGTGGGTGCCGAGGTCGAGGGTGTGGCGGACTTCGCAGTCCATCCACGCGATGGCGTCGGCGAACACTGGCGCTCCGGTCGCGGCTTCGGTTACAGCCCAGCCGTTCAGCGCTCCGTCTTCGTATGTGGCCGGTTTCGAGAATTTGACGAACGGTCGCGTGTTCTCGGAGTCCCACAGGTTCACAGTGAAGGAACCGCCACTGCTGATCAGTCGGTGAGTGACGGCGCTGTTGTCGACCCCGACGCCGATGAGGACTGGCTCCATCGACAGCTGGGTGATCCAGCTGGTGGTCATAGCGTTGCGTTCGTCCCCAGATCTAGATCCGACGAGCGCGAGCGCGTTCGGAATCTTCCAGGTGATCCGGTTCAGCAGTTCATCATCCACGTCGGCACGCTACCGGACGAGTCACGATGGCAGCCTGCCGCGCCCCATGAGTGGACTCATGGTCTCGGCGCCGACAGCAGCGTCAAAACCGACGCCGACCGAGACATCGTTCAGGCCTGCATCCTCGAGCGCCGTGACTATCTCCGCCCGACTGAGGCCGTGAGCGTTGTCGTCCGTTTGTTCCCAGTCCCACTGGAATTGGCCGTCCAGCGGGGCGCCAGACGTGCGTCCAGATCCCGGACGGCGCCCGGGTAGTCGTCGAGAAACGAACACACCGATGAGCAGAACACGAGGTCGAAGCTGACGTCATTGGGCGGCAGCGATGTACTCGTGGTGACCGTTGCCCAACCGTGCCGGGCGATCTTGGCGTCGAGAACAGAAAGCATCGCCGGCGAGGTGTCCACGGCGTGAACGACTGCGCCTGCGGCGACAAGCTGCTCGGTAAGTAGGCCCGTGCCGCAGCCGGAATCGATCACGCTGGCAGCGGCGAGCGTCGCTCCCCGAGCGTCAAGTAGCCCCTCAAGTGAGGCGAAGGCAGATGCGGCGTACGTGCGGGCGGCGTCGTCGCCGTCCCAGCCTTCGGCGTACTCGTCCCACTCGTTGACGATCTCGGTGTCCGTATTCTGGTCGTGGTTGGTCATTCTTGGCGCGAGACCCTCCGTAGTGGATGCAAGCTGCCTCGCTCGCCGATGATGTACTCGGGAAAGTCGAATTCGTCGCTGGTCAATGAGGCCCCAGGTACCGCTGAGCCGGTACCGCCGACGGTGCCCATGGTCCCGTAGGTGCGCATGCCGAGACGTTCTCGCAGTCTCGGTGATGCGTCGTCGATGACTTCTTGAAGACACGACACGCCAGCGTTCTCCTGCTGGCGTATCCAAGGTGCACAGAAGAATGTCGCAATGGAGCGTCGCGTCGCTCCGTTCGTGTTGATCCCTGAGCCGTGCCAGATCCGACCGTCGAGAGCTAGAACGCTGCCCGCTGGCGCCGTGACCGGCACTGCGAGGCCCGGATCGGGCGGTTTCACCTGGTGTTCGGGAGCCCATCGGTGGCTGCCGGGGACGACCAGTGTGCTGCCCGCCTCGGGCACGAAGTCATCGAGAACCCACAGCAGATTGCACACGACGGGAATCTCGATTGACGCCGGTACCTGGCCCTGGTCGCGGTGAAGGGTCTGTGGCTCGTCGGTCGATCCCAGAAAGATGTGGCCGTTGATGCTGGAGAGAAGGAAGTGCTTCCCAAGGAGATGGCCGACCAATTCGTCGGTCTCCGCCCGATCGACCAGATCAAGAAACGGCTGGCCCTTGTTCACCATGTTTGGGACGAACTGTTTGTCGCCGACCATGCCTTTGGGCGCTAGATCGCCTAGGGCTCGCTCGGCCGCTGCCTGTTGCTTCAGCCTGGTGCGGAGCTCATCGAGTTCCGAGACACCTAAGACATCGGCGAGGACGCACATCCCGTGCGTTTCCAGGTCCGCTTTGGCCTGTCCGACATCGGTCGTTGCTGCTGGAAGCGGACTCACCAGCTCAACAATAGCGAGAGGTCCAATTGAATTGGACCGTTGGGTTCCAAGGCATACAAATATCCCGATATTGTTGGTTGTCCGTATAGCTCGACATGTGAGCTGGTCCGAGTGGACAGAAATGAGTGTTCGATGACGCCCCTCGACCGAGCAAACCCGATGCCCTTGTGGGCCCAGCTCGAGGCTGATCTGCGTGTTCGGCTGGAAGCCGGGGAGTTCGTCGAGGCCTTTCCAACTGATCTTGAGCTCACTCGGACATACGAAGTCAGTAGACACACCGTTCGAGAGGCCGTACGGCATCTCAATAAGACTGGCGTCCTGAAGCGGGAACGAGGACGGGGCACGGTGGTGAACCGTGCCGAGTTCGAACAGTCGCTCGGAACGTTGTACAGCTTGTTTCGAACCGTCGAGTCAGCCGGAGTCGAACAGACGAGCAAAGTACTTCGATGCGAAGTCGTGACCGACACAGTTGCTGCGTCGCACCTGCAGCTCGCCGACGATGCTGAAATCGTACTCCTGGAGCGGCTTCGGTTGGCTGGTGGCGCCCCCTTAGCGGTTGACCGTGCCTGGCTTTCAGCCGAGTTGGCTCGGCCGCTCTTGCATGTCGACTGGAGCCACACAGCGCTCTACGACCAACTGGCTGTGATGGGCCTGCCCGTTCCGAATCAGGGATGGGAACGGCTGACCCCTGTTGTGCCGACGCCGGCCGATCGGGCCCAGCTCGGGTTACGGCAAAGCGACGCAGCGTTCTTTCTGGAGCGACTCGGCACCGACGGCACTGCGCCCATCGAGTGGCGAACAACGATCATCCGAGGTGATCGGTATCGGTTCGTTACAGACTGGAGCGCTGGCGGAGCGAACGCTCTGCGCCCGTCAGCGGTCTAGCTGACGCTCGGTTCGAACTACCAGTAGGTCGGCGCTCCTTCGACCAGTCCGATGATGTCGTCAGCGTTGCACCCGACGCCGACCAAGCCGTTCGGCATGTCCGTCGCCTTCATCAAGTCGATGACTTGTTGAGCCAGCCAGGCTCGGTAGGGTCGGGTCATGACTGGTGAGACCGATCTCAGCTTGATGTTGTCGACGATCTCTGTAGCCAGACGGCCGGGGCTCTTCTGCTTTCTGACCAACGAAGCGGACCTGATCCCCGAAGCAGAGGCACCGATTCGAGAAGACGAAGGCCTGACCGTTGTGGTTCGGCTTGAGGCCGCTCGCGCCAACGGAATCGAACCCGATTTCGTCGCCGCATGGCTGACGCTCGAGGTTCACTCGGCACTGGAGGCTGTCGGCCTTACGGCGGCGGTGTCCCGCGCCCTCGCAGACGAAGGCATCGCGTGCAACATGTTCGCCGGTTACCACCTCGACCATTTGCTGGTGCCGGCTGATGCCGCCGATTCAGCGGCTCGGGCTATTCAAGCCCTAGCGTCGGTATCGGCATGAGCGGACCACAAGATACAACGGGAATTGTCGCCGCCGATGGTCGTGTCGCTCGCCGGGAACGCAACATCAACACCGTGCTCGACGTCATCTTGGAGATGTTCGCTGAGGAGTCGTTGTTCCCGACGATCGAGCAGGCAGCTACCAGATCGGGTTTATCGCTCCGATCCATTTACCGGTACTTCGCCGACCCCGGCGAGCTCCTCGAAGCCGCCATTGTGCGCAGCCGCGAAAAGGGGGCAGAGCTTGCCCGTCTTCCCGGCATTGGACGAGGGCCACTCCCGAAACGGATAGATGACTTCGTGGCAATGCGGCTCCGGGTGTACGAGGAAGTCGGTCCGATGTATCGGGCAACTGTCGTCAACGCAGCATCGAAGCCACAGATCCAGGAGGAGCTGACCCGGGTCCGAAACGAGTTTCGCGAACAGTTCGTACTCCAGTTTGCAGCGGAGCTCAAAGGCCGAAAGCCAGCCGATCGCGCCGCAGCCCTTGCCGCTGGAGATCTGCTGACTCAGCTCGACTCGATCGACTTCCTGCAGTGTCATCGACGACTCTCGATCGCGGACACGGCGACCGCGATCAGATCTGCCCTCCGCCCCCTTCTGAGATGACGCCGAAGTAGATCAACTAGATTTACGTCATGCCCGAGCTTTCGGACGACCCCAAACAATGGCGACAAGACCTCGACGATCATGGGGTGTGTCTGGTCGCAGATGCGCTTGACGGTTCTCAGCTTGAGGTCGTACGCGAACGGTTGTACGACGCCGCTGCTGAGGACGTCGACGAGGGTCGTGGTTATGTCTACGACAACGGGGACGCAAACCAGCGGGTGTGGGCTCTTCTCAAACGCGGCCAGGAGTTCGTCGACCTGGCGCGCAACGAAATTGCGCTTGACCTCGTACGCCACGTCGTGGGCTCAACGTTCCTGCTGTCGAACATCAGCGCAAACATCACGGGGCCAGGTGGAGGGCGGATGGCACTGCACGCCGACCAGGGATATGTACTTCCGCCATTCCCGCCCGAGGCCCTCGCCGCCAATGCAATGTGGTGTGTCGACGACTTCGACGCCGACGTCGGGGCCACCGAGATGGTGCCTGGTTCACATCAACGGGATCATGGTCCGGGCGACGCTGCCCCAGACGACAGTGTGGCAACGGTCCCGATCACAGCACCCGCAGGCACCTTGTGTGTGATGGATGGCCGGGTCTGGCACCAGACCGGCGAGAACGTCACCACGGATCGACAACGAGCTGGCATCTTCGCCTATTACGTGCGGCCATTCCTTCGGACCCAAGAGAACTGGTGGCGTTCGTTGCCCGCCGATCAGCTTGAGCAACTGCTGGTCGACCCGACGATGGCGGCACTTCTCGGCGCTGACGCGTGGAAGTCGCTCGGCTCTGTCGACGGTGCAGCGCTCGACTCACCCCGCTTCTGAGCGAAACCCAGACGACAGCGAGCGGTGAGGCTGCCAGGGGAGCCAGGCTGAAGGACCGGCGGGCGCTGGCAAGACTCGACTCGTCGATGAGCTGCTAAATCACCTCGATCCACCATCTCGCCACCTGCGGATCACGGGACGGCAACACAACCAGGCCCCAGACCTACCGTTCCTGTCGCTCTTTCGTCAGATACAGCGGTGGAAGCAAGACTCTGAAGTGGATGCTCGCGCCTTGGCGGCGGCCAATACCCCGTCGGGCGAGTCAGTTTCTGGGCTCAGAAACGGGTCGACTTCCACCTGAGCGAGCTCGAGCAGGACTTTCCTCGAGATAGCAGATGCACTCGCCGACCTGCTGCACGCGAGTCCACAGTGCTGATTGTCGATGATGCTCACTGGCCTTGACGAGCTTGTAGAGACACAGGCGAACGAGCTGCCACCAGAGCTGCGCCTCTTGTTGGCGCAGTCCGCAGCCCTTGGTCAGCATTTTACGACCGCCGAAGTTGCCGCCGCTTTGGCGGCTGCAGAGCCTGAAGTTGAACAGGCGCTGATGGACGCCCGCGACCTGGGTGTGCTGACGGAGCATCAGGGTCGTTTTAGATTCGCCCACGACATCTGGCAATCCCACTTTTATCGGGCGCTTGCCCCGAGCCAGCGCACGACTCTTCACAATTGAATCGCAAGGACGCTCATTGATTCGGGGTCCGGCGCACAGTTACCAGGTGGCCCTCGCCGCAGCGGAGGTGATGGGTGCTGACCGTCTGGTGGCGACGCTTCGCCTAAAAGCTGCTGGTGGGTACGAGCGAGAGGGTGTGGCGCTGCGTCGACTGGAACATCGTATTCGCCCAACTGGGAGTCACGTTGGCCATGCGGCCTGGTGATCCGCCTGCTGGTCTCGTTCTTGAGCGACCGGACTCGGGCTCCACCGCTGCTAGCTGACTCAGTTTCGTCCCGTACTGTTCGTGCATGACCAAGACGATTCTCATTACCGGCGCGGGTTCAGGCTTTGGCAAGGGAGCCGCCATTGAGCTGGCTTCCCGCGGTCACCGAGTCTTCGCGACCACAGAGACCGCGGCGCAGGCGGACGAGCTTGGGGCGGCGCACCCTGAGCTGACGGCGATGAAACTCGACATCACCGACGCAGCCGACGTTGCGAAGGTTGGCGAGATCGACCCCGACGTGCTCATCAACAACGCCGGATTTGGAGTGATGGCACCGTTGTCGAACGTGCCGCTCGATCGGCTGAAGGCTGGCTTCGAGGTCAACGTGTTCGGCATGGTGGCCATGAGCCAGGCGGCGATCCCGGGTATGAAGGCCAAAGGCGCTGGCCGCATCATCAACATGTCGTCGGTTGCTGGCGTGCTGTCCGGCCCAATGACGGCTCCCTACGCCATGACCAAACACGCGGTCGAGGCCTTCACGGTCGCACTTCGCCAAGAGGTCGCGGCATACGGAATCGACGTCACAAAGCTCAACCCCGGCCCATACGACACTGGCTTCAACGACGCCATGGTCAACGGGATCGCGGGCTACATCGACGACGGCGATGCCCCCGCAGCTGAGTTTGAAGCACTCGTACGCTCCATCGTTCTTACCGACCAGCTCGACCCGAACGACGTCGTGCAGGCCATGGCAAATCTTTCCGAAGCCGACGAAACACCTGTCGAGACGTTCCTTCCCGAAGGCATCAAGGAGATGCTGGCGGCACACATCAACTGACGCTCAGTACCGGCGCGGCGGCTCAGCCCGCCATGTGAGAGCGGATGTTCTCCGATGGCGGGCCGGCTGTGCCCCACAGGTCTGACAATTCCGGGACTCGGCGCCACACCCTTGGAACCCAGGTTGCATCGTCGATCTGCTGAACCTCGGCGGTCACCTCTGGCACCATGCCGGCTGGGTCGACGAAGTACGAGAACGCATTGTTGCCTGGGCCGTGACGACCCGGACCCCAGCCAGGCTGATGGCCTGCTCGGTTCAGTCGCCCAAGCGACATCATGAACGCGTCGAGCGACGGAACCTCGTAGGCCACATGATTCACCGATGTCTTGTCCGCCTGGTTGAACGCTATTGAGTGGTGGTCGGCGTTGCAGCGCAGGAACACCATCTGGTGTTCGCTCCAGTCGCTGACTTTGAAGCCGAGCACTTCGCACCACCATGCCTGCGCTGCGTCGATGTCGACACTGTTGAGTACAACGTGAGCGATCTTCGCTGGTGTTGATCCGAGCGGCTTCGGCGGCACGGCTTCCACGCTTGTCGAGAATTGAACCGGTCGGCCCTCCAGGTCAGCGAAGGTAAATCCATAACCGCCGCCAGGTCCATCGATGTCGTCCGGTTCGGTTGCGAGGGTTACCCCACGGGCTGAGAGCACTTCGGCTGCCCCGTCGATCGCACGAGCGCTGTGCACGGCGAAGCTCAGCTGGTCGAGTCCGTTGGCGTCGGCCGCGGTCAGCTGGAGGACGTGGTGTTCGGTGCCGGTTCCTCGTAACGCGGCGACACCGGTGTCAGTGTCGACAATTTCAAGGCCCCACGGTCCCTGGTAATACTCGACGCTCTCGTCGAAGGCGGACGTCCGTAGCGAAATATGGCGTAGGTGGCTGATGCCAACGGTCACTGGGTGAGATGTCACTGAGGGTCCTGACGTCTGTCGAGGGCGGCGAGCACAGTTTCGGGAGTGAAGGGCATGGTTGTCACCCGGGCCCCTGTGGCGTCGAAAATGGCGTTGGCGATCGCCGAAGCCACGGGCAACATCGTTCCTTCGCCCATTCCCTTGGAACCGAACGGGCCGGGCCCGTGACCTTGCTCCTGCAGAATCGATGTGAACTCGGCAGGTAGGTCGTTGGCCCGCGCAATGCGGTAGCTCACGAGGTTTCCGTTGGCGAGGGTCGATCCGTCGTAGCGCATCGTCTCGAACATGGCCCCGCCGAACCCCATCATTGCGGCGCCTTCGTCCTGCCCCCGACAGGCGTCGGCGTGGAGCGCCATGCCAGCGTCGCCGGACACGATGAGTCGGTGCACGGTGACGGCGCCAGTCTCTTCGTCGACTTCAACTTCGGCCGCTCCCCAGCCGTACTCCCAGGACACACACTGGGTTTCCAGCGGAGCCCGATGGTCCTCGGCTGCTTTGAAGAAGCCTTCGCCGGTGAACTCGTAACCGGTACCGCCATAGGTGCCCATCACTAGCGGGGCAAGCGGGCGGGCCTCACCGTTCACGATGATCTGTCCGTCACGCAGGTCGAGTTCCGGAGCGAGCACATTCAAAACTCCAGCGGCGAACTCGAGAATCTTCGACCGAGCGGACCGAGCAGCTTGCTCTACGGCCTGGCCCATGACGGAGACCCCAGACGATGCGTTGGTGCCCTGGTCGAACGGGGTGTGATCTGTGTCGAGCTCGGCCCAATGCACTCGTTCAGGCCCAACGCCGATGATGTCGGCCACCACCCGACGCAATGCCGTGTGGATGCCCTGACCAATCTCGACCGTTCCGCACTGGAGGAACACGTCGCCCGAAGTTGCGACCTTGACCCTCGCTTGGGCTGGTTTGTTCACCCCGCCGGAATCTTTGAAGCCAATGGCGACACCGCGACCACGGCTGGCGGGACGGGGTTCGTCCCATCCAATGGCGTTGGCGACGAGGTCGAGGCCGGCGTCGATGTCTGAGTCCATCCCGGATTCACCGGGTACGTACGGCTCGCCGAGCTGCAGCAGATTCTTGTGCCGCAACTCGACGGGATCAATGCCCAAGCGATCGGCAATCATGTCGAGCTGACTCTCGCAGGCGAAGTTCGCCTGGGTTCCGCCGAATCCGCGGAACGGCCCGGCCGGAGTTGTGGTCGTCAGCACGGCGTCGGTAACGGTGTCGATGTGTTCCCACCGGTATGGACCTGCCACTCGGTAGCCGACCTTCTCGGCGACGAGCGGGCTGGCGTCGGCATAGGCGCCCGAGTCCAGATGGATCTCGGCTTTTCGAGCCACGAAGGTCCCGTCGGCCATGACCCCAGTGGTAAGTACGAGCCGGGTGTTGTGCTGGCGCTGGGTGAGGAAGTTCTCGTCGTTGGTGAGGCAATAGCGGACCGGTGCACCGGCCTTGAGCGACAGGAGGGCGGCGATTGGTTCGGTCTTGCAGCCGTTCTTTGCACCGAATCCGCCGCCGATGTACGGGACACGAAGGCGGATCTTGTTCTCGCCGATGCCGAGCAGTCGACCCAGTTCTTTTCGGACGGGGAATGGGTTCTGGCAACTCGACCAGACCTCGAGTCGTTCGCCGCCATCCACCCACTGGGCCACCGCCGCGAACGGCTCCAGGTGCACGTGCTGCTGGCGGCCATCGAAATTGAAGCGATCGGTGAACACATGATCGCAGCGGTCAAAGGCGTCGGCTGACCCAGTGCGGTAGCCGAAGCGATAGCAGACGTTCGGGCTCGGTCGAAGTTCGCCGTAGGCGCCATCGCCGTAGGAAGGAGCGATCCCGAGCGGCGGGTCCGGGAACAGTTCGGGTGCGCCCTCAGCCATTGACTCGTCGATCGTGGACAGGGCAGGAAGTGGTTCATATGTCACCTCCACTAGCTCAAGAGCACGGACTGCCTGCAGCTCGGTGTCGGCAGCGACGGCAACAACTTCGTCGCCTATGTACCGCACCCGATCGAGAGCGAGGATGGGCTGGTCCTTGATGAAGTAGCCGTAGCTACTCGATCCAAGTTCGTCCAGATCGTCCCTCGTCAACACGGCGCGAACCCCATCGGCTGCGGCGGCCTTGCTCGTGTCGATTGACGTGACGAGGGCGTGTGGGTGAGGTGAACGCAGCGTCTTGGCGTGCAGCATGCCTGGCAGGTCGACGTCGACTGTGTACTGCGCCAGACCGGTCACCTTCACTAGAGCGTCGGCCCTCATGCGTCGCTGCCAGCCGAAGCGGTGGACTGGTTCGTCGATGCGGCCCGGACCGCATCGATGATCATTTGGTAGCCGGTGCAACGACAGATGTTGCTACTTAGCCATTCTTTGATGGTGGCATCGTCGGGATCGGGGATCTCACTCAGCAATGCCGTGGTTGTCAACACCAGGCCAGGAGTGCAGTAGCCGCACTGGAATGCACTGCCCTCGGCGAACGCTTGCTGCACTGGCGACAAATCGTTGGGCGTACCGATGCCTTCGATGCTGACCACACTTGCTCCGTCTGCTGCCCAGGTGAAGGTCGAACACGAAGCCCGCGGTGAGCCGTCGATAAGTACCGTGCAGGCGCCGCACGCAGCCTGGTCGCAGCCAATGCGAGTGCCGGTAAGACGTTGCCGCTCCCGGAGCGTGTCGACGAGCAACTCTGAGGTAGGCACCTCGAGGGTGACGGTGGCCTCGTTCAGGAGTATCGAAACAAGGGTTGTTTCTGAAGCATGTGTGGCACTCATGCCTGGTCTCGGCTGTCGAGAAGCTCGTGTTTTCGTATGGCACGCTCTGTCAACACGCCGATCATTCGGCGCCGGTAGCTAGCGGAGGCGTAGGCGTCGTTGATCGGGTCGGGCAGCTGGGTGTGGTCGAACCACTCCCGTGACAGGACAATCGGCGTCTCGTGGGCGCAGCTGACGGCCACGTAACGATCGCCTACGGCGACCGTTACCACCGGCTTGAGGCTGCGGTCGAACACGACCTGTCCGGCCAATGGGATCTCGAGTCGCAGAAGTAGCCCGGAGCTCGGGCGATCAACGACATTGGACTCCGACAGCGTTCGGTCGGGCTCTACGAACACCAACCGAGCTTCGGCAGCAGCAAGAATCGGGGCCGCGTCGTAGGTTCCGTCGAAGGCCATCAGGTTGCCACCGACGGTGCCGGTGCGACGGATGCGAAGGTTCCCCACGGTCCGCCAGGCGGCAGCGAGGTCGGGCCGGACGTCGGAAATGATCGGGTTCGATTCCACTTCGGCATGGGTGACGCCAGCGCCAACGATGAGACACTCGGCCGTGATTTCGATTCGCCCGAGTTCGTCGATTCCACTCAGCCGGACCACTGACTCTGCCGTTGCGCCCTGCCGCAAACGTGACACGACATCGATGCCCCCAGCGTGCGCTATGGCACCGCTTGCCAACAGGCTGGCCGCATCTGCTGCGGTAGCCGGCGAGTGCAAAACAAACGGGGCGATGGCTCGATGGCTACGGGAAACGAAACCGCTGTCGGCCATGCTGGGAACGGTGAAGGTCATGTCGGTGGCTCGGGAATGTCGACGGGAGGCGTGAACGGTTTGGGCATGGGGCCGAGCGTCGAGCAATCGACGTGAACCATGGCTGGTGCGCCAGTCGCGACCATGCGCTCGAACGCGGGCAGGAACTCGGCTGCTTGTTCGACGCGGGAGTAGGCCATGTCGTTGGCCGACGCGAGGTCGGCCATCGCAGGGGTGAACAGGTCGACGCCGGAGCGTCGGTCAAGGTGGGCGTCCTGCATGTTGCGGAGTACGCCATACCCGCCATCGTCGAACACGATCAGGGTGATGGGTAGCTGCTCCTGGGCGACGGTGGCCAGCTCGCCGACCTGCACCTGGAGCCCCCCGTCCCCCATCAACACCATCGTGGGCGAGTCGGGGCGAGCGATCGAGGCTCCGATGCCCATACCCAAGGCCTGGCCGATTCCGCCGCCACGCGGATAGATGTTGGTTCGTGCGTCGGTGATCCCGAGCAGGCGATTGCCCCACGACGAGTTGGGGATCGTGATGTCGCGGACCCGAGGGGCGTCATCGCCGAGAACCTGATTGATCGCGTCACAGATTGGGGCGTATGGCCCGATGTCGGCGATCAGCTGGTTGCGCATCGCGGCCCGGGCAGCGGCCACCGTCGATGCCCACCCTGGATCGACGTCCACCTGAGCCAAGCCCGCGAGCACGGCCGACAGCACTGATGTTGTTTCGCCTTCTAGGCCAACGTTGCACGAATAGGTGCGGCCGAGTGCTTCTGGGTCGACGTCGATCTGGACATGAGTCGCGGGCAGACCGAGTTTGTATGACCGGGTTTCGTTCGAACGGAAGTGGGTTCCAATTGACAGCAGCACGTCGGCTTCAGCCAACAGGTCTGCCCCGGCGCCACTGCTGGCGAAGTTGCCCAGCACCCTTGGGTCCGACTCGGGCAAAGCGCCACGGCCGGAGTTCGATGTGAAGAGTGCGGCGCCGGTTCGGTCGAGTAACTCGCCGAGTAGATCGCCACAACCGAGCGCTCCGCCGCCGGCCCATACGAGCGGGCGGCGAGCGTTTCTCAACAGATCGATGGCCCGATCTAAGTCACCATTTACAGCACTGCTTGCTGCTGTGACAGAAGGGAGTGGAGCCGCCGGGTAGGTGGCGAACTGTCGGTCGATGGGCCACTCCAAGCTGACCGGCCCCCGCGGGTGTTGCATCGCTCGGACCACAGCAGTGCTGAATGCCGCTGCGGGGTCATCACCAATGGTGGCGGCGTGAACCGAACACCCCGCCAGCATTTCGAGCTGGCGTGGAGTTTCGTGGATCACACCACGGCCCTGACCCAGGTACTTGCTCTCGATCTGGCCAGTCACATGCAGCAGTGGCGTCGCGGCCGACATTGCTTCGATGAGCGCCCCGGCAGCGTTGCCGGCACCCGTGCCCGTCGACGTCACGGCGCAACCGAACCCGCCACCGGAACGAGCGTATCCATCAGCCGCACCCACGGCCCCAGCCTCGGTCCTGGTGGGAACCCATCTGAGGTGACGGTCGATGGCATCGACCAGCGGCAGGTTGTGCACGCTGACCACGCCGAACGCAGCCTCAACCTCAAGCTGCCTCAGTAGGTCGACGAGAAGCTCGCCCCCAGACACTGTTCCCTCAGACACTGTTCCCTCAGACACTGTTCCCTCAGACACTGTTCCCTCAGACACTGCGACTCACTCCGCCCGCCACTTCGATGGTGGTACCCGTTACGTATCCAGTCCGCGGCGACAATAGGGTGGCGATCACCGTTGCTGCTTCGTCGGGCCGTCCTAGCCGGCCGAGCACGATGCCCCGGTTGGCTGCGAGGGCGGCACACCATTCGTCGTAGGTCTGGCCGGTGTCAGCCTGCTCGAAACGTCGCCGCCATTGGCCCGAGTCGATGAGACCCAGCAGAACAGCGTTCACCCGGATGTCGGGAGCGAGTTCGACCGACAGACTTTTGGTGAGGTTCAACGCCCCAGCCCGCGCCGCCGAGGTGGCGACCAGTCGGCCTTCGGGCTGTCGAGCCAACACAGCGTTCACGTTGACGATGGTGCCGACGTCTGAGGTTCGGAGATAGGGCTCGGCTGCCCGAGTTGGACGCAACATGCCGAAGAACTTGAGGTCGAGCTCGTCGCGCCACTCGTCATCGCTCGTGTTGGCGTAAGTCGACATTCGGCTCTGGCCGGCGTTGTTGACCAAAGCGTCGACCGCTCCCCACCGTTCGGCGACCCTGGCAACGAAACCCTCCACCTGCTCCGTCTCGAGAACGTCGGCCGAGGCGGCCAGTAGCCGGTCGGGATGTCCCAGTTCAGCGGCGGCGGTCGCCAGCCGTTGGGTGTCCCGACCGCAGATCGCAACTCGTGCACCCTCTTCGAGGAGCAGCGCGGCGGTGGCGAGCCCGATGCCACTGGATCCGCCAGTAATGATGATGACCTTGTCATCAAGGCCGAGGTTCATGGCATCACGAATCCGCCGTCGACCACGATTGTTTGCCCGGTGATGAAGGAGGCTGCGTCGCTGAGAAGGAAGGTCACTGCCCCAACCACATCGTCAGGTTGCTGAGGCCGGCTGATCGCACGATTGTCTGCGTAGAGCTGGTGTCGTTCGGCGGGGATGCGTTCGGCGGATGGACCTTCGGTGAGGCCTGGTGCCACAGCGTTGACGGTAATGCCGTCGTCGCCAAGTTCACGAGCCATGGCCCGGGTGAGAGCGATGACCGCTCCTTTGGAAGCGATGTAGTGGCTCAGCCGGGGTGATCCATAGAGGGCCGCGTCTGACGCGAGGTGCACGATTCGTCCGGCACCGGCAGCGCGCAATGAAGGAGTAAATGCTCGGGTCACCAGCCACGGACCGCGAGTGTTCACCCGATGCAACTGATCCCACTCGTCGACATCCAACTCCCAGAAGTACTTACCGCCCACTGCATCGGCCATGCCGGCGTTGTTGACGAGACCCCAAATCGGCCCGTCGGCTAGCACCCGCTTGGCCAGCGACCTGACGGATTCAGGATCGCCAATATCGACGTGCTCGAAGCGCGCCGTGTGTCCAGCAGCGACGAGATCGTCTGCTGTCTGCTGCCCGCTAGCGACGTCAATTTCGGCGACGATGATGTGCGCGCCCGTTTCGCAAAGATCGCGAGCCATGGCTTGCCCGAGTCCGCGACCGGCTCCGGTGACAACTATTCGTTTGTCGGTCAGCGACATCAGTCGCGCGTGATTCCGGCCATCGGAGAGGTCGGGGGATACGTGGGTATCTGGGGTTTGCCGGTGCCCAGCATCACGATGAAGAGAGCGTCACCGTCGCCGATGTTCTTCAAGCTGCGAGCGACGTTCGCTGGGATGCGAATGAAGTCTCGGTATTCGAGGACTCGGCTGGCTGCCGAATCGCCCTCATGAATCGTGACTTCGAGCTGACCCTCGAGAACGAAGAAGGCTTCCTCAACGTCATGGTGTGTGTGCTCGGGACCCACAGCGCCGGGTGGAAGCAGCATGTTGGAGAAGGTGAAATGTTCGGCGGGGATGATGTTCTCGTCGGCCTCATGGTTCCCGGTCCCGCCGGAGCCCATATAGCGAATCTGAGCCCGGCGATACTCCGGTCCGGCCTTCGTCTGGAACGCCAAAGTGTCCCAGTCTTCGCTCCGACTGTCCCGAGTCGCCAACATCGCGTCGATAGCGCCCTCAAGGTCCTGGTTACTCATTGCGATCCTTTACGGGTCTCGGGTTCGTTCACGTTGGTGCTGGAGACCGAGGAGGCGTCGAGTTGGGCCAGGCGTTGACGCTGAGCCTCGAAGCTTGGTTCGAGTTGTCGGCGCAGATGCACGACTGGACGATCGGCCTGAGCGAGATGTTCGTTCCGTCGAGCCTCTGTGGTGGTACGCATGCTTTCGAGCATGCGTTTGTCCTGGTTCAGTACGTGCAAGTGGGTACCGCGCAGCCGGAGCCGGTAGAGGGTGCGCCAGATCTGGCGTTCGCGTCCGTTAACGGCCCGGAAACGAGGGAAGTGGACGAGGGTCGAGTCGTCATCGCGGGGGAGTAGGAACCCCAAGATCCGCAGCGGCGGACCGGGCCCGGCGCTCGGCGGCAAGGGGATGTCGAGCCGCACGTGGGGAAGCGCCCCAGTGTGGACGTCGATCCAGTCGAAGTTGACTCCAGCCTGATTCTTGCGAGTGACCTCGAAGCCGTCGTCATGATCGGTGACGATCACCCTGTCGTCGGTGACGCCTCCACCGAGGGTGATTGAACGGGCATGAAGGAATGGCGCGTGCATCAGATCGACCAGATTCTCGAGGGCGAGCATCCAGTTCGCTCCCCACTCCACCGACTCTGGGAACGTCGACCACTGGGGATCAGTGAACTCGTCGGGGAGCACAAGCGGCTCTGGCGGCGCTTCACCAATCCACGCCCACAAGTACCCAGCCTGCTCTTCGACCGGGTAGGTCGCATCTACACGAGTGTTGTCAGCGAGCGTGCAGGCACCGCCTTGCGACGGCACCCATGTGCATTGGCCGTCACTATCGAAACGCCAGTTGTGGTACCAGCACTGCAGTTGGCCGTCGACGATGTCTCCAATTGAGAGGCGGGCGCCACGGTGTGGGCAACGGTCGGACATCAAGCGGGCCTGGCCACTGCCGTCTCGCCACAGAACGACGTCTTCGCCGAGCGCACGAAGGGCAACCGGGACGTCGCCGACGATGTCGGACGTGCCAAGCATATTCCAGCGATTTCGCAGCCCCAAGGATGGATGGCCTAAGGGCAAGGTCGACGGATCGAGCCATGGGGATGGCTCGCGGGACTCGGTTCGCGAACCGAGTCCCGCGTACTGTGATAGGCGGCTAGCGATGGTGGGAACAGTCACTCTCACGGCGACCATTCTCACACGCCAGACAGGCAGTTGCTGAGCCGATTCGCCGGCTGCAGCGCAAATCAAGAGGCCGCGTGGACGGTCTTCCTATACAAATGTCCAGCTGGGATCACAGAGGTCGCGCAGCGCACGAATCACCGACCACGGCACCATTGCCGACGATCGGGGATTGTTGGGCGACGGTCGGTGACGCATTTCGAACCGGTAGTCGCCTGCCTCGCCACTGACTTCGATGATGTGCGTCGACACCGTTGCGGCCGGGTCAGCAACGACGGTGCCACAGACGATGTCCCAGTCCCCAACAGCCAGGGCGAGCGCCGCAGCGATATTGGTGGAGGCAGGGAACTGCCCGACGAGTGTGCGGATATCGCCCTCGAACAACACGGTTCTTTCGGTGAGACTTCTCACGCGTTCTGCTTCTTCGGGGGACATCGTTGGCTGGACGAGACCAGCTGGTTTCTTGCTCGACGTGATGCGGGCAGAAGTGATTGGGCCCATGGCCGCAGCTGCTCGGATCATGTCGATTCCGCCGATGGCGCCTGTACAGATGTGGAGGCGCCCGGGCCCACTAGTGGTGAGTTGTTCGAAGATGGCATCGTCGGCGAGGGCACCTATAGAAACGGTGAGCAAGTCACGTCCATGATCGAGGATCGTTCTGCCCCATTCTGCGAGAACTGGTTGACCTCCGACTTCGACGACGAGATCAGAGGCATCAATCATGTCGCTGACGGTCATGACGGGCAGGTCGCCAAGATCTCGTTGTTTCCTGAGACCGACCGCCGACAGCTCAGCACCAACCACTCCACCGTCCGCCAGGCATCGGGCAACGACGGCACCGATGGCTCCGTGCCCGAGGACTCCCACTCGTCGTGTCTGTGCCATGGCTCTGCAATAGCACCTCAACCCGCCGCAACGCCATGCCGGCGTGACATAGAAAGCCGTAAGCGATCTACGGGCGGCGGCCGGTGCGGGCTGCGAATTGGTCGGCCAGTTCTGCTGGTCCGTCGATCAGGGCACGCACCTCTTGCTCGGTGTGGGCAAGGGTCATGATGTCGACTGCTTGCTGCGTTGGACCGAGAGTGAGCGGACCGATTTGCCAGTCCCCGCCTGAAGATGATGGAGCTGTCGGGGCCACGGAGGCAGCGGCGGCAATGATCTGCGCGCCCATGTCAAGGAACGGAGAACCGGCGAGCGATGGCAAGTCGAGTGCTCGCCGAATCTGAGAATGATGGGTCCACCGCTCAAGGTATTCGCGTCCTATCGCGTGCCAAAATGGCGACTGTTCGCCAGGTGCGGGGTCGAAAAGAGGTACCGGTTCACCTGCCAGCATCGGGTCGACAGCGGCGTAGTAGCCCGCGGTCCAATCGCCGCTAAGGCGCAGCAGCTCTAGGAGCAATGCAGGGCTGAAGAATTGCGCGGCCTGCACCCACTGGTCGTTGAACGTGTTGAGCAAGATTCGAATGCCGGCGCCCGGCATTCGATCGGCAACGCCGAACAGACTGGGCAGTTCGCCGTCTCGCTGGCGGCTGAGCAGGCTGCGGTGATCGCTGCCATTGTTGACGACCCAACTAGGACTTGAGCTGACCGGCGTTCTCAGCATCGCCTTTGACCTTGAAGCCGTCTTCTTCCATGGCCACGACCTTGCCCCTGTTGATGCTCACCCAGTCACGGGCCTCCATGTAGGGCTTAAAGGTCTGACCGATGAGGCGCTGATCCGCATTGGTCTTCGGGCGCTGGATTTCGTAGAGCTCGGGGAACTCGAGCCAGCCGCAGACCGTGTCCCACAGGCGCAGCGCAGCCTCGCCAGATGGCGGGTTGATCAGCACGGGACCAAAGATCGTCTGCTCTGCCCCGCCGTTGACGCCTGGAAAAAATATGGTCGGCACGCCGAAACCCTCAGCGGCAATGACTTTGTCGTGATCGGCCTTTACTTCGTCGTTGGTGGTGAGGTCGCTGATCGATTCGTCGACCAGGCCCGGGTCCATGCCAATCTCTTCGAGGAGAAGTCGGGCGACGTCGGGCTCGTGAATCTTCATCCCGTCGACGTGCAAGGCCCGACCGGTAACGGCATACCAATCGTCGAGGTGTTTCATGTCGATGCGTCCGAGTAGGGCGCCGATCCGCAGGATTGACCAGCCGAAACTCCAGTCGCGTTCCCACGGATGGCGTTTGCCCTCGACCCTGTTGACCTCTTCAAGTGAGAAGAATTTCCAGTTGACGGTGAGGTCGAGCTGGTCGCGGACGTCTCGCATCCAAAGCGACGTCTGGTAGGCCCAGGGGCAAAGGACGTCAAAATGAAAGTCGACGGTGGTCGGACGAACGGGCGCTGACATGGCACTTCCTCGAATCTGTGGGTTGATCAGGCGGTTTCGACGATGAAGCAAGCGGTAGTCGCAGTGCTGCCGCCGTCGGCGACGGCCGGATCGACGACGCGCGTCTCACGGAGGTTTTGGCGATTGACCTCGAAGTTCATTCCTGAACTCTACCCCTATCAAACAATTGCCAGGAAGGTACGCAATAGATGGCGCGTCCTGGATACTGCACACGGATACGCTCCTGGTCTGGCTCGGGGAGGCCGCAAGATGACCTGCACGCTCTACGGAGGCTCGGCGTCGCTGTAGACCGGTAAGGTCCGCGCATACTTGCGCAAGCAGAACATCGACTTCGTCGAACTGTCACCGGGCAGCGACCGGTACATGAACCACATCATCCCGGCTGTGGGCCGCTGGATCATTCCGTGCCTCGAAGCGCCGGACGGCACCATCATCCAGGACGGTGCTGACATCATCGACCCCTTCGAATCGGGCGACGGACAGGTGCTGCGTCGGTTCTCGGCGTATCCGTAAAATCTGGTATTGCAGGCCACTGATCGCGTCTTCGAGATCTTCGGTGGAGAGGGGCTCCTCCGACCTGCGATGCACTACCGCTGGAATTTTGACGAGGACAATCTCGCGTTTCTCACGTCCGAGTTCGGGCTTATGGCGCCAGCCGCCGTGGCTATCGAAGAAGCGGAGAAGGGATTCCTTCACAACAGCGGGCGGATGCGCAAAGCCGCCGTGAACTTCGGCGTCACTCCCGAAACTGGTCCCACGATCGAGGCTGCGTTCCACGAGTGGCTCGACCTCTTTTCCGCGACCCGGCTCCGGCAGCGCTCATTAAGCGGCGCGCCCCACGGGTCGGGCGATGGGTCGAGCGCATGTCCACCGACGAGCCGTACCTACACGAGTACCACGACCAGACCGACGATCTGATCGATGGCGGTGCTGTTCCTGAGACCCTGCTGGCCATGATGCTTTTCGTCGCGGAGGAGTTCCTGCCTGAAATTTCTGCCCATGTCGAAGTCGCGAACCAATGGCTGGCAAACAATCCCGATATCGAGGCGGGCACCAACGGTCTCGACGATCCAGCGTTCCGTGGGCTGACCGGAGGCGGTGGGCTCACCGGCGAAGGCGGTCTGAGCCCCACTGGGTGCCAGCACCATTTCGTCAAGGCCATCCGATTCGCCAAAGCCATCAGAGGAGTACGGCATGGAACAAGAACCGAAGCAGACGGTCCAAGGCTTCGGCGGGTTCTTCTTTGTCTCGAAAGATCCCGACGTACTCGCATCCTGGTACACCGAGCATCTCGGCGTGCTGCCCGTGCCGACGAGCTACGAAGGTGACGTCTGGACCCAGCAAGCAGGGCAGACGGTGTTCGCTCCCTTCCCAGCCGAAGCAAGCGAAGCGCCGATGCTTGGCGCCGCCGGGTGGGGCCTCAACTTTCGAGTCGGAGACCTCGACGCGATGGTCGAATAATTGCGCAGAGCGGGGATCGAAGTGGACGTCGATGGCGAGGTGTACCCGAACGGTCGCTTCGCTCAGCTGGCTGACCCAGAAGACAACCCAATCCAGCTTTGGGAGCCGACCGCCTAGGAGCGCTACTCGGTCAGATCGGTGGGAAAGCCACGTCGTCGAGGAACCAGTCGACGAGGGCCTTGCAGTTCCTGATGTTGTCGGCCTCGTGCGCGGTTACCGCTTCGATCAGCGCCTCTTTCGTCTGGCCATACGTGGCCAGGTATTCCTCTGGTGCGTTGGCCAACCAGTCGCTGATGTGTTGGACGTCGACCTCAGGGTGGAACTGGGTGCCGACAGTGGAGCCCATGCGGAACAGCTGGGTCGCCGCGTCGGTTTCGGCCAGAACTTCGGCTCCGTGGGGTGGGACGAACCGATCGTGATGCCACTCCATCCACGGGCCTTCGCCGACCGGGTTGGTGGTGTCGCCGATTGGGCTGATCTTGTGCCAGCCGATTTCGGTGACCGGAGCGACCTCGACCGTTCCGCCAAGTGCCTTTGCGATGAGTTGACCGCCGAAGCAGATGCCAAGAATGGGGGTTCCAGCTTCGTGATTCGTACGAATGAGGTCGAGCTCGTCGTGGATCCAAGTCGAGATTTCTTCGGGGCGGGTCACCGACTGAATCGAACCCATCACCGTGATGAGGTCGTATTCGGCCGTGTCTGGAAACGGCACCGAGTCATTCGGAGTGCGAAGGTCCGAGGTCACCGAATGAGTATGAACATCGAATCCGCGCTCCTCGAGTCGGATCGCGACCTGACCGCCACCGCTGTCGGGTTCGTGGCCGATGATGAGTGCTGAGCGTCGTGGAATTGGCACTTCAGATCCTCGCTGGTCAGCAAGCGCTTGCAGCCTGAACCCGTGTGTAGTCTACGGGAGTCGTTCGGTACCGAAGGAATTGTGGAGCGACCGCTCGTTCGAGCGTGCGTAGCCAGCCCAAGGTGCGACCCCACGGACGGTTCACTAGAGAGGAATCACATGAAGTTGAGCAAGATCTTGGCGGCGCTATTTGCGCTCGCCCTACTAGCCGCAGCCTGCGGCGACAGTGATGACAGCAGCGATGCGGCATCGACCACCGAGGCTGATTCAGCAGCGACCGACGCTGATGAAGACGTCGCAGCACCAGCCGCTGGTGGGCTCGACATCGACGCGATTCTCGCCGCCGACCTCGACAACTGTGCCGAGGCTCCGAGTGGGGATGCAATCAAGGTCGGCATGGCGATGGACTTCAGTGAAGTCGTTGGTTTCGTCGACATTCCCGGATCCAACCTAGTGCCGTACGTGGCTGAACTCATCAATTGCAGCGGTGGCATCAACGGCGCACCCGTTGAAGTTCGAGTTGCCGAAGTCGGTGAGGACGCAGCCCTCGCAGCGCAGGATCTCCTCGACTGGGGTGCCCATTTCTTGATTGGCCCGCCATTCGCCGACTTCGCACTCCCGATCTTGCAGACCACCGAAGGTCAGGTTCCGTTGTTCGTCGCAGCATCGACCGAACCAGCCTTGGCCGACGCTGCCAACAACTCGTTCTTGGTGACCTTCGATGATTTCCAGATGGCTGGCGCTGCGGCCGAGTGGGCGCTTGCGCAAGGCCTCACCCGGGCCATTCTATTCACCGAAGGTGAAGGCGTTCCCTACACCGGTGTCAACCCCGATGCGTTCGCCGCTGCCTTTATCGCTGGCGGCGGTGAAGTCGTGAGCACTCAGACCTACGTCTGGGGCGCTGACACTGACTTCTCCTCGCAGGTCAACGAGATTGCTGGCATTTCCGAGAACAACGAGGTTGTGTTCTCTGCTGCTCTCGGCTTCCAGCTCACGGCACTTCGTGGACAGCTTGAAGGTCAAGACCTCGACGGGTTGACCTACGTCGGCACTGACGCACTCGATGCCACTGGCATCCAGTTCGAGGAAAACAACGAAGGCATCGTGCACACACCGCACACCAGCATCAGCGCTGGCGATCGGGTCGACACGCTCCTCAACAACTACAACAGAGCCAAGGGCGATGTCATCGAGTCCCGCGGGTTCATGGCGCTGTACGTCGATTCAATGTTCCTCGGAATTCAAGGAATACTCGACTGTGCATGCACTGACTCGGCTGAGATCGGCACCGCCGTGTCGAACATCTCGGGCTTCGAGGGTCTGTCAGGCCAGATCACCTACGCGGGCACCAACGGCATTCCGCCCAAGGCTGTTCCGATCAACCAAATCGTCGATGGCGAAGACGTCCTCATCGACACCATCGGCTAGATCCGAGCCACGCGAACATGCTTGAAGTGTCGGGATTGACAACCAAATACGGGGCAATCTCGGCGCTTCGTGATGCAAGTCTGACCGTCGGGTCCGGTGAGGTGGTTGGCCTCATTGGACCCAACGGAGCAGGCAAGACAACTCTTCTCGCCACCATTGCTGGCCTGCTCCAGCCGACAGAAGGTTCGATCACCTTCGGCGGGTCCGATGTAACCGGCCACTCCCCGGAGAAGCTGCTTCGGTCTGGTCTGGCCCTTGTGCCAGAGCACCGAAGGATTTTCGTTGACCTCACTGTCGAGGAGAATCTCAAGATCGGTGGGATCACGGTGCCCACTGTCGAGCGACAAGTCCTGCTCGGAGAGATGAGGGAGCAATTCCCAGTCCTCGAACGGAAGTGGACTATGGCCGCCGGGTTCTTGTCAGGCGGCGAGGCTCAACAGCTGGCCATTGCGCGAGCTCTCATGTCGAAGCCGCACCTACTGATGATGGACGAGCCGTCGCTCGGTCTGGCCCCAGTGCTGGTCGACGTAGTGTTTGAGCTGATCGAGTCACTTCGGTCCCAAGGTCGGACTCTGCTCGTCGTCGAACAGAACGCGACTCGCATGCTCGAGGTCGCCGACCGGGCGTATGTCCTGCGCAGCGGCGCAGTGGTCGCCGAGGGCTCAGGCGAAGAACTACGCGGACGCGACGATCTCTTTGACACATTCATTGGCGGTTGAGCAATGACTGAACTTCTCCAGAACCTTATTGATGGCTTCGGCCGGGGCAGTATCTACGCCCTACTCGCACTCGGTGTCGCTGTTGTTTTTGGTGTGATGCACCTCCTGAACTTTGCCCACGGCGAGCTCATCACCGTTGGCGGATACGCAGCGTTCTGGGCCTTGGGCCGCGACTGGTCGTGGTTCTTGGTCGTCCCGTTGATCGTCGTCGTAGCTATTCTCACATCGCTGCTCATTGAACGGATCGCGTTCAGTCGTGTACGTGGAGCCTCCGACTTCACACTGCTGCTGACGTCGTTCGGTGTGCACTTTGTGGTGTCTGCCATCTTCTTGTTGTACGTCTCGGCTTCAGTGAAGACGTTTGACCGACCAGGGTGGGTGACGAACACCTACTCCATTGGATCGATCAATATCGAGACGTTCGACACCGTGGTGATCGGCGTCACGATCTTGACTCTCTTAGCCACCACGTATCTGCTGCAGAAGACCATGTTCGGGCTGGCGCTCCGAGCTGCGGCAGCCGACTTCGACACTGCACGGCTGATGGGCGTGAAATCCGATTCTGTCATCCGCGGGGCGTTCGCCCTTTCGGGGTTGCTTGCTGGGATCGCTGGAGTGTTCTGGCTGATGCGGTCAGGGTCGACCACTCCGTCTGCCGGAATTGATCCGATGCTCAAGGGGGTGTTGGCGGCGTTGATCGGCGGCCTCGGCAGCCTTCGCGGGGCTGTACTCGGCGGGCTGTTGCTTGGCGTCGCTGAAGTCATGTTGAGGTCGCGTCTGCCCGATTCGATCGCGAGCCTGACCGAAGGCGTTGTCTTCCTACTCATTGCACTGCTCTTCGTGTTCCGGCCCCAGGGCATCATCTCGGTCGCTCACGCCGAGCGGGTCTGATGTTTCCAAACAAGGCTCGCGACATCGGGTTTCCCATCGTTGGAGCCGTAATTCTCTTCAGCGTCTTCGTGATTGGAGCCCTGCTGTATCAGGGTGCTCTTGGCGGTTCAGCCGAACGCCTCGTGACGATCATGCTGATCGATGCGATCATCGTGATCGGCATCCAGATCTACATCGGCAACACGGGAGTGTTGTCTTTCGGCCACATCGGGTTCGGCGCGATCGCCGGCTACACATTTGCGATCTTTGCAATCTCGCCCGCTGAGAAGATGAAGCGAATACCCGATGCTCCGTTCGGCCTCACCGATGTCGACATGAGCTCCTGGTCCGCTCTGCTCATTGCCATCGCGGTCACCCTCGCGGTGGCGACTCTCGTCGGAATTGGTTTGGCTCGCTCGGGTGCAGAGTCAGGTGCTGTGGCTGCGACGGTCATTACTTTGGCTCTGCTGTTTGTGACCCATGAGGTTGCCCGGAACTGGCCCGCAATGACCGGCGGCGATCGTGGTGGCCTGTCGTTCAGGATTGGCGGGGCCCTTGACACGAGAGCGCCAATCTTTGTGGCGCTGTTGGCGGCGATCGTTATCGCCAGGCTGTACGCACAGAGTAGAAGCGGGCGGTTGGCGGTTGCCGCACGTGAGGACAACCTGGCTGCGAGGGCGATGGGAGTAAACCCGCTCGTTCAGCAGATGATCGCTTTGCTTCTCTCAGTGGTCGTGGTTTCAGTGGGCGCCAGCCTCAGGGTCTACGAGACGGGTTCAATCCTTCCCGACAACTTCTTCTTCAATTATTCGTTGCTGACGCTCGTCATGCTGATCGTTGGCGGCCGCAACAGCGTCACCGGCGCCTTGTTGGGCGTTGCAGTCATGACTGCGGGGCGAGAGCTTGCCCGACGCCTTGGACAAGACGGCTTCGAGATATTCGGAATCGGGCTTGATGGCGATCCGCTCGATTGGGTCTTCCGAGAAAATCTGCAAACGGTGGTGCTCGGGCTGTCGATGCTCGGGTTCATGATCTGGCGGCCCCTCGGAATACTCAACGACTGGGAGCTCGACGAATGGCTCCATAGGCGTTTTCGCAGAGCTGACGAGGTTGCACCTGCTCCGCTGCCAGAACTGGAAAGTGTTGAATCCGCAACCCTGTCCGCCGCAGACATCAACGTCTTCTTCGGCGGTTTCCAAGCTCTCGATGGTGCTCGCATCGAAGCTCAGGCCGGGCAGATCGTAGGCATCATCGGGCCCAACGGTGCAGGTAAGACCACGTTCGTCAATGTCATCACGGGCATGGTCAAGCCGACCGACGGCACCTTCTCTCTGAGTGGAGTCGACCTCACCGAACGGCTCCCGTTCGAGCTGGCTCGAACCGGAATTGTGCGCACGTTCCAGAACCTTCGTCTCTTCCCAGCTCTGACGGTTCGCGAGAACGTTGAGGTATCGGCATTGATTGCGGCCGAACACAGAACCGATCAACCCCGGCACGATGTCGACGCTCTTATAGCTGAGGCCGGGTTGTGGGAGCACCGCGAACGTCGAGCCAGCGAGCTCGACTACGGAAACTCACGCCGACTCGAACTGGCCCGTGCCGCAGCGCTGGCGCCCCAGTTCCTGCTTCTCGATGAACCGACGAGCGGTATGAGCGATTCTGAGTCTGACGACATGATCGAGCAGGTCAGGCACATGGCGGCGACCATCGGCGCCGGGGTCATCGTGATCGATCACGACCTCAATTTCATCAACGGCATTAGTGATGTGATCTACGCCTTCGACCAGGGGCGGGTCATAGCGGTCGGCACGCCGGAAGAGGTTTCGGCGAATCCGGCTGTGCGCGCGGCCTACCTTGGCACCGGAGTCGGCGATTGAACGGCCGCTTCACCGTGATCGGAGCATGCTTGTGACACGACATCTGGCATCCATAGACCTCCACGACGCCGACATGTTCGTGCATGGCATTCCACAGGCTGCGTTTGCCGAAATGCGAGCCAACAATGGGCTCACTTGGACCGAGGACTCGACTGAACATGGCGCCGGGTTCTGGTCTGTCACCCGTCAAGCCGACTTGGTGGCAGTGTCCCGAAACACCGAGACATTCTCGTCAGCCGTCGGCCACATCCAGATCTACGACATCGACGAGGATGCCCTCGACGCACGTGCGTCGATGATCGACATGGACCCACCCGTTCACACTCGACTGCGGCGGCTGGTCAGCTCAGCATTCACCCCACGCCATGTGCAGGGCTACCAGGCCGCGATTCGTGATCGGGTCGCGCGATCGCTCAACGACTTCGAAGCCTCTGGTGGTGGCGACTGGGTGTCCCAAGTCGCTGCGCCAATTCCGATCGGTGTCATCTGCGATCTGATGGGCGTGCCCGAAGCCGATCATGGCTACATGGTCGAACTGTCTGACCATCTCGTTGCCGGTACCGGCAATGAGCCGCTCGAACCAACGGCGTACGGCAACTCGACCGAGCTTCGGTTGCTTCCGTTCAACAGCCCAGCAGCTCACGCCATGTCTGAATACGCGCTCGCGCTGGGCGAGAAACGCCGTAGCGAACCAACCGGTGACCTCATCAGCAGCCTGATTCAGGCTGAAGTGGACGGGGAGCACCTCACCGACGAAGAGTTTGCCAACTTCTTCCGCCTGATGATCTTTGCCGGGAACGAGACGACACGTTCATCGATGGCACACCTCGCGCTCCACATGGCCGAGTTCCCCGCAGCCTTCGAGCAGGTGCGAGCCGACAAGGCACTGCTACCGACAGTCACCGACGAAGTGATTAGGTACAGCTCGCCGATCCTGTACTTCCGTCGCACTGTGACCGAGCCGACCGAGCTATCCGGTACCTCCCTTGCCGTCGGCGACAAGGTGGTCATGTGGTACGCCGCGGCCAACTTCGATGAAGCGATCTATCCGGATTCGCTGGCCTTCAAGCCCGACCGGCCTTCAGTTCCAGCGCACGTGGCCTTCGGGGGAGGTGGCGCCCACTTCTGTCTTGGTGCTTCGCTCGCTCGCCTCGAAGTGGCCGAGTTGATCGAAGCGACACTCGACCGCAGTTTCTCGTTCGAGGGCGTCGGCGAGCCGACCTTCGTTGAATCGAACTTTGTGAATGGGATCGAACACCTCGACGTGAGGTTGTAGTGACCGCACCCCGATTGGACCGTGCCTGATGTGGCAACTCACTGACGAACAACTCGACATTCAGGCCAGGGCTCGCACCCTCGCCACCGAAGTCATCGGCCCCCGCGCCGCAGCAGTCGACGAGGCCGAACAATACCCGTGGGAAAACGTTGCCGCCTTGGCCGAGGCTGGTTTCACCGGCATGGGCATCCCCACCGAGTACGGGGGCCAGGGGCGAGCCTTGCTCGACGCAGTTCTGGTAGTTGAGGAGATGGCCAAGGTCTGCGGCGTCACTGGACGCATCGCCGTCGAGTGCAACATGGGCGCTATCTCGGCGATCATGGAGTACGGCACGGAGTCCCAGAAACACATGGCGGCGGAGATGGTGCTCGCCGGCGACAAGCCCGCGATCTGCATTACTGAGCCAGGTGCTGGCAGCTCTGCCTCTCAGATGACCACGCGCGCCGATCGCCGTGGTGATTCGTACGTGCTGAACGGGATGAAGCACTGGATCACTGGCGGCACTGTCTCGAAGCTCCACTTGATCTTTGCCCGGGTGTACGACGAGCAGGGCAACGAAGAGGGCATTGGCGGCTTCCTTGCTATCCGTGACCAGACCCCCGGCCTCAGCTTCGGACGGCGTGAACCCACGATGGGGTTGCGGGCCATTCCCGAGATGGAGGTGATCTTCACCGATATGGAGGTCTGCGCCGACATGGTTGTGCTGCCTCCTTCGGGATTCCGCAAGGGTTTCGGCGATCTGATGAACGCCTATAACGCCCAACGCGTGGGCGCCGGAACTGTCGGCCTCGGTCTCGCCGCAGGTGCTTATGAACTGGCGCTCGATTTCGTGAAACAACGCGAGCAGTTCGATCGACCTATCGCCGAATTCCAGGGTGTGCAGTGGAGCCTCGCCGACATGTCGGTGAAACTCGAAGCTGCCCGAAGCCTTACGTATCGGGCCGCGGCATCCCGTGGCCCAAACGGGTCGCCGTTCCCCGATGCAACAATGGCCGCCCAGGCCAAGATCTTCACCGCCGAGTCGGCGATCCAGGTCGTCAGCGACGCCCTCCAACTGTTCGGCGCAGCTGGCTACAGCCGCCGAAACCCGCTCGAGCGCATGTATCGCGACGTTCGTATGTTCACCATCGGCGGCGGGACCGCTGGCATTCTCCGCACGGTCGTCGCTTCGAGAATCATGGACATGCGTCTGCCTCAGGGGCGCGGCGGTTTCATCCCCAAAGAGCTCGATTAGCAGCACGCCAGCCGTTCTCATGTTCTAAGGATCGGCCCGGGTGGATCCGTCGGCGGTTTGGTTGGTTGTCCGTTGCGGGTGCGTTTGATGGTTTTGAGTCGGTGCGACTTCCGGCATTTGGGACTGCCGTTGTCGATGTCGGTGAGGCCGTTGTCTCGGAATTCGATGATGTGGTCGGCTTCGCAACGGCGGGCCGAGATCCCGCAACCACATTCACAGACCCTGTCGCGTACAAAGATGGCTTCGTGTTGAGCGGTGGTGAAAAATCGGGCAGCGCGACCCATCTCCATCTTCAAACTCTTCGGGTCAAGTACGACACGTTTGATCTCCGCCTGCACCGCTAGTCGCACCAACATGTTGTGTGAGATGGGGGTGTGGTCCTCGAGCTCACACATGCCCTCGTCAAACGGCACTGGAATAGGACACCCGCCTGCATCTGCTTCGAGAGCGGCTTGCAGATCGGCCAGGGTGCAATGCACATACAGCAATGGGTTCGGAACGTTTGGGTTGGGGCCCGCTCCGGCTGATTGTCGCGCCATCAACAACAAGGCGTCGTGGCGACGCTGGCTCGGGGTGCGTAACAGATCGGTTGTGGTGACGTTGCCTTCACCCAACCGTTCTGTGGCTTCGGTCCATTCTTGTTTGAACAGAATGTCGGAGAGGCGGTCGAGTTCGTTGCCGATCGACACCGCCGCAATCGGAGTCAACGTGCCTGAGAGGATCCCGCGGTTGTTGAACGATCGGGACAGATGCACCTCTCGAGAATCGAGGTCTTGTTGATCGCGTTTGTCGGGTTCTGAGCGATCGGCTGAGTCTTTCCAGCGGGCGATGAGTGAACAGAATTGATCGAAGCGCAATGTTTCGGCCGCATCGACGAGTTGTTCCTCGAACTCCGGGAACCGGTTCTCGAAACGTTTGTGCAGCAGCTCACCGAAGACCCGGATGTGATCAGACGTG
>JBLHLM010000021.1:0-31097 GCA_047618365.1 Candidatus Poriferisodalaceae bacterium
CCCATCGCACGGACCGTATTCGCCTCGGTACCGGAGTCGCAGTGTCTGGCACACGACCAGCCCCCGTCACCGCCGCGAGCATCGCCACGATCAACGCTTTGGCCCCAGGCCGCACGTTTCTCGGCATCGGCACCGGCAACACCGCCATGCGAATGATGGGCCATCGCCCCCAACGCATTGCTGAGTTCGACCAGTACCTGACGACCCTGCGCCCGCTTTTGCGGGGTGAAGAAGCCGAACACGACTGGGGCGGCAAGGTCTCGCCAATCAGGCATCTCATGCCGGACAAGGGATTCGTAAATTTCGACGATCCGATCCCGCTGTATGTGTCGGGGTTCGGGCCGAAGTCGCTCGGTCTCGCCGGCGCTCACGGCGACGGTGCAGTCCTGTCTATTCCGCCAGACGCCGCGTTCATGGAACGCGTCTGGGGTTTCATCGAACGAGGAGCCGCCGACGCCGGCAGCACTGTTGACCGCGACGACTACCTCACCTGCTCGCTCACGACCATGGTCGTACTCGAGGATGGTGAGGCCACCGACAGCGATCGGGTCAAACAGCAGTGCGGCGCGTTCGCGATGGCTTCGATGCACTACAGCTACGACCAATGGCGCCAATACGGCCGTACACCAACCGGCCCGCTGGCGTCCGCGTGGGATACCTACAGCGCGCTCCTAGAAGAAACACCCGAAGAGCAACGCCACCAGCGCATCCATCAGGGCCACAACTGCTGGGTGCTTCGCGAAGAAGAACAATTCGTGACCAAAGAACTGATCGAAGCCACCTGTCTCGTCGGAACCCGCGATCAGCTCATCGAACGACTGATGCACCTGGATGAAGTCGGGCTCGACCAACTCATGATCCTGCCGCCGTGGGCTCCCCGCTATGAAGTCCTCGAACAGGTAGGCACAGAGATCCTGCCGCATCTCTGATCTGCGCCAGTACCCTTCGCTCAGAGTGCCGAAGCCCGCAATGGTGCATTTTCACGCGCGCTGGTACATTCATCCGCTGTCCTAGAGACGCACCCCCCAACTCACCTCTTCGGAGCGTCATGAGCAATATCTGTCAAGTCACCGGTCGTAAGCCCGCCTCGGGCTTCACCGTGTCGCACTCCCACCGCCGCAACAAGCGATGGTTCAAGCCCAACATCCAAAAGCAGCGGTTTTACGTGCCTAGCGAGAAGCGATGGGTGAATCTCACCGTCAGCGCCAAGGGCATCAAGACCATCAACAAGAAAGGCATTGAGGCCGTTCTTGCCGACATGCGTCGCCGTGGGGAGAAGATCTGATGTCAAAGAGTGACAAGCGTCCCGTAATCAAGCTGAAGTCCACTGAGGGCAGCGGCTACACCTACGTGACTCGCAAGAACAAGACCAACACCCGTGAGCGGATCGAACTCAAGAAGTACGACCCAGTGCTCCGCCGTCACGTCATGTTCAAGGAAGAGCGCTAAACCTCTCCCAAGAACACGATCAACTACTGATCTACAGAAAAGGCCCCGGCGTTTCGCTGGGGCCTTTTCACGTTCTCGACAACGGGGGGTGCCCCAAGGATCAGGTGCGGGACATCTCTTCGGACATGCGACTGGTGGTCAGCCAAACAGCACCAACAGCAAGAAGTCCAAGACCAGCCCATGCAAAGGTGGTATTCGAGCCCGTCCGAGGAAGCGTTCCGCCGCTGGTAGGAGCGGGCACAACTGATGTCGGCGCGGGATCGCCAACGATCGAGGTCGGCAGGACTTCGCCTATCTCCGTGGTCCTAGGCGCGTCGGTGGTTGGCGCTTCTGTACCCGGGATCGTCGTGGTTGGTACTGCAGTGGTGGTCGGACCTGCCGTGGTCGTGGGACCCGCCGTAGTCGTGGTGGCGGGGGCAGCAACGCACTGGAACGTGATCTCAGGACGAACCGAGTCAGCCGACGGGGCGACACCCCACTGGCGGAAGCTGATCGACGACACAGCGGACGCAAGGGTCACTTCGCCCAGGTCATATGTCGCAGAGGTCACGTCCTCGGGAAGGTCCGGAGTACGGGGCGACGTAAAGCCCGTGTCAGTGCTGAAACTCCAGATCTCGTGAGTCTGATCGAGCTGCCTGCCAGCCACATGCCCGAGGTCAAAACTCCGCACAATCATTCGGTAGGTGCCAGCCGGAACAGCGGCTGCCACAGGTCCGAATGAAGGGTTTGCAGTGATCAGGATGACTCCTGGAACCACGCTGACGTCGGAACATCCGGCTACCTGAGCGGACGCGCCGTCCACGGACAGGGACACAGCGCTGAGCGTCAGAGCAACAACTGCAGCGAGTCGACGAAGAGTCATGACAAGACCTACTAACGAGAGATACGCCCCCGCACACAGGCAAGGTCCAATAGGGAGATCAGGCACCCTAGCTCGATCACACTCTCCGCAGGCGGATGCCGCAGACCGTCACCCTTGGCGTCCGCCACGACGAGGGTAACAGCCTCTCCCGCTATGTTGTGAGGGTGCGCAACATGAGCATTCGACAGGCCCGGGCCGCTTCACTTGGTGCTCAAGGGCTGCTTGGCGAAACAGGCGGTTCGAACCCCAATCGCGGACATTTGCGGCGCACGGTCGATCAACTCGGCGTGCTGCAGATCGATGCGGTCAACGCCGTAGCCCGGTCTCACCATCTGGTCCTGCGAGCCCGGATGGGGGCCCACGACGAGAAGGTGCTCGAGCGTTCGTACGCGGCCGGAGATCTGCTCGAATACTGGGCCCACGAGGCCTCGTTCATACCAATTGCCGACCAACCCTTGTATCGCTGGCGTATGGCCCGCGCCGAGGCCGGAGAGGTATGGAGCGGCATCGCCAAGTTCGCCCACGACAAGGCTCCATATGTGCAGCGCGTCATCGACGAGATCACCGAACGGGGAGCACTGGCCGCCGGTGACATCAGCGACGGGCACGAACGTCGGGGTCAGTGGTGGGGCTGGGGGGACTCAAAGCTGGCGCTTGAGTGGCTGTTCTGGATCGGTCGCGTCACCGTTTCGCGTCGACAAGGTTTCACAAGGCTCTACGACCTGACTGAAAGGGTTGTACCGGACGAGATCCTCAGCGCCGCCACACCCTCAGAGACTGATGCTCACAAGGAGCTACTCGTGAGAGCCGCAGGGCACCTCGGCGTCGGCGCAGCGAACGATCTTGCCGACTACCACCGCCTCCCCAAACGTGCCGCCAAGGCCCGCATCGCCGAGTTGGTCGAAGACGGGCGCCTCGAAAAAGTCAACGTCGAGGGCTGGAACGAACCCGGTTTCACACAACCAGGCGTCAGCATCCCGCGTCGTAGCTCGCGTTCGGTGCTACTCAGCCCGTTCGACCCGATTGTTTGGTGCAGGCCGCGGGCCGAACGCCTCCACGAGTTCAAGTATCGCCTCGAGATTTACACCCCGGAGCCGAAACGTCGATATGGCTACTACGTGCTTCCGTTCCTGCACGATTCAGATCTCGTCGGACGTCTTGACGTACGGGCCGACCGTAAGGCATCGGTCCTTCGGGTCCCTGGCGCCTACGCCGAACTCGGACCGCATCATCCAGAACTCGGTTCTACACCAGACGCCCAGGGCATGACCGAGGCCCTCGGCGACGAACTCACGCGTATGGCGGAGTGGCTGCAGCTCGACAACATCAAAGTCGGCGCCCGCGGCGACTTGGCAGAGCCTCTGCTGCGCCGATTCGCGCCCATCTCATGAGGGTCCAGCCGCCGCGTCCGAAGCTGCGCAACTGGTTGTGGGCCTTCACAGGGGCGTGTCCTGTCTGCGGTCAGCGCCACCTCTTCCAACGCTGGCGTCGCATGGTCGCCGACTGTCCGAACTGCGGGCTGCATTTCGAACGCATCGAAGGTCATTGGTTGGGCGCTGTGGCCACCAACACCGTCATGTCTGCCATCGTGGTGATGGCCACGATTGTCATTGCTCTCATCGTCACCCTGCCCGACGCCTCGGGCTTCACACTGCTGCTCATCGCAGCGCCCGTAGCCATCATCGCCCCTCCACTCTTCTTCCCACTGTCGAAGACCATCTGGACTGCGGTCGACGTCAGACTTCGGCCCCTGGAGCCCGGTGAAGCCAGCGTCGAGGACGATGTTCAGTGCCCGATGACCAATAGCACCTAAATCAACCAAGAAAACTGGCTATCAGCTTGCAACAGGGCCCGGAACCCGACATCATCACATGTCTGCCCACAACCCAGGTTGTGGTGTCACGGTTGGTCCCGTGGTGAAGTCAGGAGTTCACGCCGGCCTGTCAAGCCGGAGGTCGCGGGTTCAAATCCCGTCGGGACCGCGGTCGGGTAGCTCAGTTGGCAGAGCGCGCGCCTGAAAAGTGTGAGGTCACCGGATCGACGCCGGTCCCGACCACGTGTAAACGGAGTCCGGCCCAGCCGGACTCCGTTCCACTTTTTGGGTACTGAGTGAACCTCAACTCGGGGGCCGAGTCTCAGCGGGTGACGCCGTCCGCCCGGGCGGCGTCAGCGACCAAACGGGCGACTTCAGGAGCTACGCCCTTCTGGAATGCGCTGGGAATAATCAGGTCTGGTGCCAGTTCATCACTGGAGACGCCGGCGGCGATGGCCTTCGCCGCAGCGATCTTCATGCCTTCAGTGATATCCATCGCTCCGGCATCGAACGCGCCGCGGAAGATGCCTGGGAACGCCAGCACATTGTTGATCTGGTTCGGGTAATCGCTCCGACCAGTGGCCACGACGGCTGCAATGTCCGCGATTTCTTCAGGCCTGATCTCAGGATCAGGGTTCGCCATGGCGAACACGATGGGCTTGTCGGCCATAGCGGCGACGTCGTCGCGTGTCACCAGCCCAGGTCCGCTCACGCCCATGAATACATCAGCGCCAACCATTGCCTGGCCAATGGAGCCTCTGATGCCGCTCTTGTTGGTGTTCTCAGCGAGCCACTGCTTCGCATCGTTGAGTCCGTCGCGACCGACATGGATCGCACCCTTACGATCAGCCACCACGACGTCGCCAACGCCTCGACCGAGCAGGATCTTGGCGATGGCAACCCCAGCCGCGCCGGCACCGAGAATGACGACCCGAATGTTCGCCATTTCTTTGCCGACGATACGAATCGAGTTTTCCAGCGCGGCGAGCGCAACCACTGCTGTGCCGTGCTGATCATCATGGAAGACGGGAATGTCGAGGGCTTCGCGGAGGCGCTCCTCGACTTCGAAAGCGCCAGGGGCAGCGATGTCCTCAAGATTGATGCCGCCGAACGTGGGCGCCAGGCGAATCACCGTCTCGACGATCTCGTCTGGGCTTGAAACGTTCAAGCAGATCGGGAACGCATCGACGCCAGCGAACTCTTTGAACAACAGCGCCTTGCCCTCCATCACGGGCATCGCTGCCTCGGGGCCGATGTTTCCGAGGCCGAGCACTGCGGAGCCATCGCTCACGATGGCGACCGTGTTCCGCTTGATGGTGAGATCGTGGACGCGGGCTGGGTTCTCGTAGATCGCCATACAAACGCGAGCGACACCTGGGGTGTACGCCATCGAAAGGTCGTCAACGTTGTTGAGGGCGATTCGGCTCACTGTTTCGAGTTTGCCGCCATCGTGCAACTCGAAAGTGCGGTCGACGGCGCTGACGACCTCGACTCCGTCGAGCCCGTTGGCTGCGTCACAGATCTTGCGAATGTGCTCTTCGCTCGACGCGTCAACGACGAGGCGCTCATTGAGGCTTTCGCCCGTGACCGAGAAGCCCGTCAGGCTCCGGATGTTGCCGCCGACTTCGCCGATCGCCGTACACAGCCGGCCAAGGGTGCCGGGCTCGTGGGCGAGGCGGACCTCAAGGGTCGCCGAGAATGCTGCGGTGGGGCGTGACATGAAGGTTCACCTTGGGAAAGCGAGCGGAGGGGAGACCGATCGGAATCGACCATTCTTAGCTGTGTACGGTGCCAGCACAACTCGTGGGCCAGCCGAATATCTCAACGATCTTGAATTCGGACCCGGCCAGCACCTTCGACGATGCCGCCAATGACGAAGGCGTCATGGCCGCCAGCGCGAGCTAGATCGATTGCGGTGGCAGCCTCATCTGATGGCACAACGACAGCCATGCCGACTCCGAGGTTGAACACCTTCTCCATTTCGAGCGGCGCGACCGGGCCACGTGAAGCGATCTCGGTGAAGATCCGAGGAACATTCCACGTACCGCGTTCAATGATCGCGTCGGTACCGGGACCGAGCACACGAACAACATTGCCAGGCAAGCCGCCACCGGTGATGTGGGCTGCGGCATGGACGTCGATGTCGTCGAACATGCTGCGCAATGCTGCGGTGTAGATGACCGAAGGGCGCAACAGTTCCTCGCCCAGCGAGGTGTCGGCACCCGCCCATGCAGGGACGTCGAGATCGGTGGAGGGGTCAGCCATGAGCACCCGCCGGGCGAGCGAATAGCCGTTGCAACGCAACCCTGGGGAGGCCAGGCCAACAATCACGTCGCCCGGCACCACGGCTTGGCCATCGATGATTCGCGATCTCTCCACCACGCCAACTGCGAAACCGGCGAGGTCGAAGTCAGCCGCGCCCATGAGATCAGGATGTTCGGCGATTTCGCCCCCAGTGAGAGCGCAGCCAGCCTGACGGCAGCCCTCAGCGAACCCGATGACCAACTCTTCGATTCTGGCGGGATCGATGGACCCCACGGTGATCTGGTCAAGGAAAAACAGTGGCTCTGCACCCATGGTGACGATGTCATCGACGCACATAGCGACCACGTCGATGCCAATGGTGTCGTAACGGCCAACAGCCGAAGCCACGGCGGTCTTGGTTCCGGCCCCGTCGTTACCCGATACTAGAATCGGCTCGTCGTAACCCTTCGGGATCGCGACCAGCGATCCGAAGGAACCAATGTCGCTCAGCACCTCAGGCCTGAAGGTGCTGCGAACGTGCGGTTTGAGACGTTCGATCGCGTCGTCGGCGGCATCGATGTCGACGCCTGCCCCTGCGTAGCTGAGATCGCCACTCATGACGTCTCCGTTGCCGCTAGCTGGGCGAACAGAGGCTCGTCCGAATCAGATTGACGATCGCCAAGGCTGTCTCGACCAATGGCAATCGGTATCTCGACTGGATAGTCACCGGTCAGGCAAGCAGTGCAAAAGCCACTGCTGGGAGTTCCCGTTGCTTCGATGAGCCGATCAAGGTTGAGATAGCTGACGGAATCGGCGCCGATGTACTCACGAATCTCATCGATCGTGAGATTTGCGGCGAGCAATTCAGCCCGGGTGCCGGTGTCCATTCCGTAGAAACAGGGCCACCGGTAAGGCGGCGAGGAAATTCGCAGATGGACCTCGGCGGCGCCGGCCGACCGCAACATCTGGACGATGGCACGAGTGGTGGTGCCTCGAACCACGGAATCGTCGACAACGATCAGCCGCTTGCCTTCGATGTTCGAACGAATTGGATTGAGCTTCATCCGAACCCCAAGGGCCCGCATCTCTTGTGTGGGTGCGATGAACGTGCGACCGATATACCGGTTCTTCACCAGACCATCGACATAGGGGATGCCGCTGGCGCGCGAGTATCCCTGCGCTGCGGGGATACCCGACTCCGGTACTCCCATCACCAGGTCGGCCTCGACCGGAGCCTGCTCGGCGAGTTGTTCGCCCATCCTCTGCCGGGCTGCGTGGACATTCTGCCCGTACAAGATGCCGTCGGGGCGCGAGAAGTACACGTACTCGAAGATGCAGAGCTTCGGGTCCGGGGTATCGAACGGCCGCTCGGATCTACACTCGTTGCGGTCAATGACGATCATCTCGCCAGGTTCGATCTCGCGAACCACGTGAGCTCCGACTGTGTCGAGCGCCGGGGTTTCTGAGGCGACCACCCAACCGTTTTCGAGCTTGCCGAGCGCTAAGGGCCAGAAACCGTTTGGGTCGCGCACCGCGATCAGATGGTGTTGATCCATCACGACGAAGGAGAACCCGCCCTTCAGTCGAGGCAACACTCTGGTCAACGCCACTTCGAGTTCACGTCCACGTGGCAGACCACCCTGCGCCAGTTCCGTCGCAACGAGTTCGGCCACCAAGTCGGAGTCGCTTGTGACCATTCCATCAAGCATTCCCGATTCGGCTGCCAGCTCTGCGGTATTGACCAGGTTGCCGTTGTGACCGAGGGCGAACTCAAGCGAGCCGACGTCACGATAGAAGGGCTGACTTGCCCGCCAGCTGGACGAGCCAGTCGTGGAGTAGCGGGTGTGACCTATCGCAAAGTCGCCTTCGAGGGCAACGAGGATTCGGTCCTCGAGAGCGCTGGCGACCAGCCCCATGTCCTTGACGACGGTGACCGAACTACCGTCCGACACTGCGAGGCCGGCTGATTCTTGACCGCGATGTTGAATTGCATACAGCCCGAGATACGTGAGGTGGGCCACAGGCGACCCAGGTGCGAAGACACCAAAAACGCCACACATCAGGCGCTCACCGTCCCCTGACCAAGCGCATCGGGCAGTCGATTTCTCCACACAGACGCCAGGTCGCTCACGGCCAAGTCGACGAGCCCTTCAACAATCAGGCGATCGCCTCCGACAGTTCCCAGCTCGGTGACGGCCACTTGAGCAGCGGCCGCCGCGGCCTTGACCACCTGGAGGCCGTCGGCGCTGACGGTCATGACCACCCGGCCAGAGTTCTCGCAGAACAAGCGAGCGTGATCTTCGACACCAGTAAGGCTGAGGCCGTGGCCCGAGGCTACCGCCAGCTCGGCGACCGTGACCGCTAGGCCGCCATCGCCCACATCATGCACTGCCGACAGTGCTCCATCGGCCACGAGTTGCTGGGTGACAGAACGGACACGTGACACCGCTTCGAGGTCGAGGTCGGGCAAGCGGCCATTGCGGCGTCCGTGAACGTCCCACGCCCACCGCGACCCTCCGAGCGGCACGTCTGCGTCTGCCTGATCACCAAGCATCACAACGATGTCGCCGTCAGCTGCGTCCAGCCCAGGTGGCCGTATCGTCAGGTCGTCGTGGATGCCGAGAAGCCCCACCACCGGGGTCGGGTCGATATTGGAACCGTTCGATTCGTTGTAGAGGCTCACGTTGCCACCAACAACAGGGGCGTCGAGCGCGATGCAGGCTTCCGCCATTCCGTCGATGGCTTCGCTCAGCTGCCACATGACCTCTGGGTGCTCAGGATTGCCGAAGTTCAGGCAGTTGACGACCGCTAGAGGGCGGCCGCCAACGCAGGCAACATTCATGGCCGCCTCAGCGACAAGCATCGCTGTTCCGACACGTGGATCGATGGCACACCATCGATGATTGCCATCGGTTGATAGGCCGAGTCCACGTCCGGTTTCTTCGCCAGTTCGCGGATCACGCAGACGCAACAGGGTGCCATCGTGCCCAGGACCAACGACGGTATTCAGAAACAACTGGTGATCGTATTGGCGATAGACCCACGACAGGTCCGTCATCAGATCGAGGACGGCTTGATTCAGGTCTCCCGGCGCAAGGTCGCTCGGATCAGCCGCAGCCTTCTCCTCGAAATCCGCCGGACGTGCCAGCGGTCTGTTGTAGTTCGGGGCGTCGTCATGAAGCGTCTTCGCTGGAATGTCAGCCAGCACCGGCCCATCGAACCCCTCACGAATACGCAACGCTCCGCCGTCGGTGACCCTGCCAACAACCGCAGCGCGTACTTCCCAACGTGCGCAGATCGACATGACTTGGTCGAGCGATTCGGGCTCGACGATGGCAAGCATGCGCTCCTGCGATTCAGAGATCATGAGCTCAAAGGGCTCCATGTCGGCTTCGCGACGAGGCACAGCGAGGATGTTGACATCCATTCCAGCTCCGCCACGAGAGGCAGTCTCACTAGTGGCGCACACGAGTCCAGCGCCTCCGAGATCCTGGATGCCGGTCACGAGACCTTCATCGAGCAGGGCAAGACAAGCTTCAAGCAACCGCTTCTCTTCGAAGGGATCGCCGACCTGGACACTCGGCCGCTTGTCTGAGTCGTCTGCGTCATCGTCGAATCCAGCGGATGCCAGAACGCTCACACCGCCAATGCCATCGCGCCCAGTCGCTGAGCCAAGCAACACTGCAAGATTGCCGAGGCCCGAGGCTGCACCCAATACGAGGCGTTCAGTCGGCAAGATGCCCAGACAGAGGACGTTGACGAGCGGGTTTCCGCGGTACGTCTCGTCAAAGACGACTTCGCCGCCAACGGTGGGCACCCCGACTGCGTTGCCATATCCGGAGACTCCGGACACAACTCCTTCAGCGATCCAACGACTACGAGGGTCGTCAAGGGGTCCGAATCGCAGTGGATCCATCACCGCTATAGGGCGGGCGCCCATGGTGAAGATGTCGCGCAAAATGCCCCCGACACCAGTCGCCGCGCCTTGGTAGGGCTCGATTGCCGATGGGTGATTGTGGCTCTCGATTCGAATCGCGGCAGCAATTCCGTCGCCGACATCCACCACACCAGCGTTTTCGCCAGGACCCACCAGCACCCACGGAGCCTCAGTGGGGAGTCGGCCCAGATGACGACGAGACGACTTGTACGAGCAGTGTTCAGACCACATGACCGAATACATCGCCAATTCGAGATGATTCGGAGCACGGCCAAGCAGCTCGTGGATCTCGTCGAATTCTTCGTCGGTCAACCCGAGGGCCCGATGCACGGGCACCTCAGCGTCGGGCGACGTCACAGCACCAAGGAGGGTAGGGGCACTAGGCGAAATCTAGTAGCTCGGCGCCGCATTCCACGCCATCGAACACCGACTTCGATCGCGGCGGTCGCCCCCTGAAGCAATAGCAGCAACTTGTGACTCTGACTTCCGCTAGTCGATCGCTCGAAAGAGTGCCGTTCCCAAGTTTCATATCTCAGCAATAGTCGGCAGAATAAGTGCATGACCCCACCAAAATCACCGATGTCTGATGATCACAAGGCGGCCCTCGCTCAGGGCCGCAGACAGGGCGCGGCAATTCGTGCCTACATCGAAGCACTCGAGAACAACAAGCCAAAACGAGGCCGAAAGAGAACCCTCGAATCAGTTCAGACAAAACTCCAGGAGACCGAAGCCGCGATCGGTAGCGCATCTGGTATGGACCGGCTTGAGCTGATGCAGACACGGCGAGATCTCGAGCGTGAGTTGGCCGCAGGCGATACCAGTATCGATCTCTCAGCTCTTAAAGCTGAGTTCATTACTCTGGCGAGCGAGTACAGCGAACGCAAAGGCATCGAGTATGCCACCTGGCGCGAGTTCGGCGTCTCAGCTGCAACTCTCAAGGCAGCCAACATCAGCCGCAAGGGCTGAACAAACCCGAGCGCTCAGCGCTAACACAGAAATTGCCTAGCGGACGATGGTGGGATTCACTCTAGAAGCGGGGCCTCGCGAGGGGCCCCGTTTCGCGTTCTCAGACGCCCGCGACCGCTAGCAGCCCGCGAAGCAACCGCATGCCATCCTCAGAGCCAAGCAGCGGACTTGTGGCCCGCTCGGGATGAGGCATCATTCCGACTACATTGCCCGCTTGATTCGAGACGCCAGCGATGTCGTCAACTGATCCATTGGGGTTTGCCACGTACCTCAGAACGATCTGATCGTTGTCCCGTAGCTCACCTAGCGTTGAGTCGTCGCAAACAAAGTTGCCTTCGAAATGATTGATCGGAATCGTGAGCCGATCGCCCACGGCCAACTCCGCACCGAGTGCATGGCGTGTGGACACCACTTGCAGCTCCGCTGGAGCGCACACGAACTTGAGGCCAGCGTTCTTTTGCAGCGCGCCTGGTAACAGTCCAGCCTCGGTGAGCACCTGGAAACCATTGCAGACGCCGATGACGGGCCGGCCTTCGTCGGCGTGATCGCGAACTGCTTCCATCATTGGACTAAACCGGGCAATGGCGCCTGGCCTCAAGTAGTCACCGTGGGCAAAGCCGCCAGGAATGATCACCGCGTCAACGCCATCGAGATCAGAGTCGCCATGCCAAAGTGCCACTGGTTCAGCGCCGACGAGTCGAAGCGCATCGGCAGTATCGAACTCGCAGTTCGTGCCTGGGAACTGCACCACTCCAATGCGGGTCGTCATGTCGTCGCCAGCACCGTGACAGCTGCGTCCTCGATCACTGGGTTCGTCAGGAAACGTTCGCACATATCGGTCACCATGGCCTCGGCCGCAGCAACGTCTGTAGCCTCGACACTGAAACGGATGGCCTTTCCGACCCGCACACCTGACACGGCCTCGAAGCCGAGTGCCGGAAGAGAACGTTCGATGGTCGCGCCCTCAGGATCCGACAGCCCAGCACGAGGTGACACTTCTACAAGCACTGACCATTTCATGAGCCGCCTCCGGGCCAATTGGCAAACGACTCGCCGGTGATTCGTTCGTATGCCTCGACATAGCGGGCTGCCGTCGCCGCGACGACCTCTGGCGGCAGCGGGGGTGCAGGCGGCTGCTTGTTCCAGCCCGTCGACGCTGAGAAGTCTCGAACCGGTTGTTTGTCCATCGACGGCGGTGTCGATCCGGGCTCCCACTGATCTGCGGGCCAAAACCGCGAGGAATCGGGCGTGAGCATCTCATCGGCAATCATGAGTTGACCATCGATGACACCAAGTTCGAACTTCGTGTCCGCGATGATGACGCCGCGGTCGGCTGCGTGTGCCGCGGCTTGACGGTACGCCCGCACGCTGATCTCGCGGGCCTTCTCAGCCATCTCCAGGCCAACAAGATCGACAGCTGCCTCGAAAGAAATGTTCTCGTCGTGGCCTTCTTCGGCCTTTGTTGACGGAGTGAACACCGGCTCGGGCAATTGCTGAGATTCCAGCATGCCTTCGGGCAACTGGGCACCGTGCATCGTGCCCGTCTCACTGTATTCCTTCCACGCCGACCCGGTGATGTACCCCCGGACGATGCACTCGAGTGGCAACATCTCGGCCCGCCGAACAATCAGAGCCCGCCCGTTCATGGCATCGACGTCGATGCGACCAGTGAGAGACGACAGATCGGCCGACACCACATGTGTCGGCGAAACGTCGGACAGGAACTCCGACCACCACACGGTCATGGCGGTAAGCACCCGACCCTTTGACGGCACCGGCTCGTCAAAGATCACGTCGAACGCCGACATACGATCGGTGGCCACCATCAACAGATGGCGATCGTCAATCTCGTACATCTCGCGAACTTTGCCACTGTGCAGCAGCTGAAGATCGGCAGGGGTCCGTGAATCGTTCACCGGAGGCACTCCTAAAGGCAACGGAACGGTGGAAAAGACTGGTCTACTAGAGGATCGGGTCGGGTTGGTAGGACCCTGCTTCGGGATGTCGAGCCAACACTGATTCGGCCGCTGCCACAAAGGTCGCGACCTGGGCCTCAGCCCTGCCAACAAACTCGATTGGCTGGGCGAGCACGCTCGCCAAATCATCGTCGCTCAACAGAAGGCGATCATCGCCAGCGACCCTTTCGAGCAGGTCGTTTCGTTCGCTGCCCTGTTCCCGCAAAGCCAACGCGGCCGCGACCGCATGCTCCTTGATCGCTTCGTGGGCGACCTCGCGCCCCACGCCCCGCTTCACCGCGGCCATAAGGAGTTTCGTTGTTGCAAGGAACGGCAGGTAACGATCGAGTTCTCGCTCGATCACCGCTGGATATGCCCCGAAGTCGCCGAGCACAGTAATCGTGGTTTCCAACGCTCCATCAACAGCGAAGAACGCATCAGGCAACACGACCCGACGGACAACCGAACAGCTCACATCACCTTCGTTCCACTGATCGCCAGCCAAACCAGCGGCCATTGTCAGATGCCCGCGCAAGATTGTGGCAAAACCTGAGATGCGTTCAGTCGACCTGGTGTTCATTTTGTGAGGCATCGCAGACGAGCCCACCTGGCCGGGGCGGAACCCTTCGGTCGCAAGCTCGGCGCCAGCCATGAGACGAACCGCGAGAGCAAAATCTGCAGGGCCGGACACAGCTTGTACCAGTGCGCTGACCACATCGAGATCTAGCGAACGCGGATACACCTGGCCCACGGAATCAAGAGTCCGGGCAAACCCGAGGCGACTCGCCACGCCACGTTCGAGTTGTTCGACCTTGTCGTGGTCGCCTTCGAACAAATCGAGCAGGTCTTGCTGGGTACCAACCGGGCCCTTGAGGCCGCGTAACGGGTACCGCACCAACAGCTCCTCGATCCGTTCCAGGCTGACCAAAACTTCCTGGCCGATGTTGGCGAATCGTTTGCCGAGTGTCGTCGCTTGTGCCGGGACGTTGTGTGATCGTCCAGTCATGACGAGATCACTGTTCTCGGCGGCGCGACGCGCAAGCAAGACAACAACGGTGACGAGACGATCACGAACCAACTCCAGTGACCGACGCACTTGCAGTTGTTCGACGTTCTCTGTCAGATCACGAGAGGTCATTCCCTTGTGGATGTGTTCGTGACCAGCGAGAGCGCAAAACTCCTCGATACGAGCCTTTACGTCATGCAACGTGACCCGCTCCCGAGCCTCAATCGAGGCCAGATCCACGTCGGAAATGACCCGACGATGGTCGTCAATCACCTCTGCTGCGATGTCGAGACCAAGTTCACGTTGACCCTCGAGCACTGCAACCCACAACTCACGTTCGAGTTGAACCTTGCGTTCACCCGACCACAGATCGGCCATCGCCAACGAGGCGTAGCGCGTTGCGAGAACATTGCTGACGTGTGGCTTGCTCATCGAGCTCCGGCGGCGCGGAACGCCGCCAGTTCCTCAGCCAAACGATCGTCAGTAATCGAAAGCATCTCCACCGCGAGAATTCCGGCATTCGCAGAACCGTTCACCGCAACCGAAGCCACCGGTATACCGCGGGGCATTTGCACGGTGGACAGCAGTGCATCCAGCCCGTCAGCAATTCCGCCCGAAAGCGGAACGCCAATGACGGGCAATGTCGAATGGGCAGCTACCGCGCCGGCGAGGTGCGCTGCCAGCCCAGCGCCACAGATGAGCGCGCCAAAACCGTTATCGCGAGCGTTCCCGGCGAAGGCAGCGACTTCGGCAGGTGAACGATGTGCTGACATCACATGCACCTCGTGCTCAACGCCAAAACGCTCGAGCATGTCGCTGGCGCCTTGCATCTTCTCGTCATCGCGAGGCGAACCCATCAGGATTGCAACCTTCTTCGCCGCTGGGCCATCGGTCATGTGAAATCACTCCTTGATCGACGCACCGATATCGGTGCGATTCTGCATTCCTGGCCAGGAGATCTCGGCGACTCCGGCGTAGGCCTTAGCTCGGGCGGTCGCGAGGTCGGGGCCTCGGCCACACACATTCAAAACTCGTCCACCTGCGGTCACCAGCGCTCCATCGTCGTTCGCGGCAACGCCGGCGCTGAAGACAGTCACCCCGTCGATGGCTTCTGCGCCATCGATACCCACAATGATGTCTCCCGTGCGGGGCGCCTCGGGGTATCCCTCCGAAGCACAAACAACAGTGACCATGGCATCCGACGACACCACCGGTTCGTCCACCAGCTCGCCATCGGCAACCTGAGCGAAGAGGGCTGCCACGTCGCCCTCGAGTCGGGGAAGGATCGCCTGCGTCTCAGGATCGCCGAAGCGAATGTTGTATTCGAGGACCTTCGGTCCTTCCTCAGTCAGCATGAACCCGGCAAACAACACACCCCGGTAGTCGATGCCCCTGCGGCGAAGTTCCTCCACCGTTGGCTTTACCGCGGATTCCAACATGTCCTCAAGAGCGAGGTCCGACACGCCAGGCATAGGCGAATAGACGCCCATACCACCGGTATTCGGTCCCATGTCACCATCGAAAATTCGTTTGTGGTCCTGGGCAAGGGTGGGGATCAGGCTCACCGACGAGCCGTCGCAGAGCGCAAACAACGACGCTTCAGGACCTGACAGCCCTTCCTCGATCACTACGGTCGCTCCCGCGGCTCCAAAGGATCCGCCAACGAGCTTGGCCCGCACATCGCCGATGGCCTCAGAAAGATCGTTGGTCACAAGAACGCCTTTGCCAGCAGCGAGACCATCGGTCTTGATCACGTAGGGAGGCGCAAGCTGCGACACAAACTCGATGGCGTCGTCGAGCGCTTCGACGGTGAATGCCCCAAATCTCGCTGTCGGCACCCGCGCTGCGGCGAGCAGATCTTTCATCCAAAGTTTGCTGCCCTCGAGCCGGGCACCATCGGCTCCAGGACCAAAAACCCGTTTGCCGGCGGCCCGCAACTGGTCGGCAAGCCCACCGACCAACGGGACTTCTGGCCCAATGACAAACAAGTCTGCATTGATCGACAACGGGTCGACTGAAGCGCCGGTGGAGTTCGGAATACCCGGGTTCCCAGGCGCAACCACGACATCAGCCGTGCGGCTGAGGGTGACAGCGAGCGCGTGTTCGCGGCCACCGGCACCGACTACGCAGATCAACATCAGGCAGCGAAACGCAAGTACTGCTCTCGACCGGGGCCGACGCACACGAAACGGATCGGGACACCCATCTGGCGTTCGAGGAACGCGATGTAGTCGACGGCTTCACGAGGCAACTGGTGACGCTCGGTGACCCCGCTCAGGTCGGTCTTCCAGCCCGGAAGCTCCGCGTAGACCGGTGTGGCCCGGTCATGTAGCCGACGCAAATGTGGCAAGAATTCGTACCGACGACCGTCGACTTCGTAGGCGACACACACCTTGATCACGTCGAGCTGGTCGAGCACGTCGAGTTTCGTCAGCGCTATCTCAGTACACGCGTTAAGACGATTGGCCTGACGGGCCATCACCGCGTCGAACCAGCCGGTGCGCCGACGGCGTCCGGTGTTGGTGCCGTACTCACGGCCGACGTCCACCAGATAGTCGCCAATTTCGTCATGAAGCTCGGTGACGAACGGCCCAGCCCCCACGCGGGTCAGATACGCCTTGGCGATTCCGATGACCTGATCGACAGCGCCTGGGCCAATTCCAGATCCAACCATCGCAAACCCTGCAACAGGGTTCGACGACGTCACGAACGGGTACGTGCCGTGGTCGAGATCGAGGAACGTCGCCTGAGCCCCTTCGAACAAGACCCGTTCGCCAGCATGCAATGCCTCATGGAGGTGACTGATCGTGTCGGCAACATACGGCTCGATTCGAGGCGCAACGTTGGCCAACAGTTCATCGCACAACTGGTCTGGGTCGACGCCGTCGTGGTCATACACAGCGCGAAGCAGCGCGTTCTTCTCGGCAAGCGCAGCACGAAGACGCATCCGCAGATGGTCGCCGTCGAGAAGGTCCTCGATCCGGATTCCCACGCGCGAGGCCTTGTCGGCGTAGGCCGGGCCAATGCCTCGTTTTGTGGTGCCCAACTTGGCATCACCACGTCCAGCCTCAGCCAACTCGTCGAGAATCTGGTGGTACGGCAACACCAGGTGGGCCTGAGGGCTCACCAGCAGCCGACCGCAATCGACACCCTTCGATTCAAGACTGTCGATCTCTGCGAGCAGCACGTGCGGGTCGATGACCACACCGTTGCCGATCACTGGGGTCACGTGGTCGTAGAGAATCCCGCTCGGGATCAGTTGAAGAGCGAAGGTCACCCCATCTACAACCAGAGTGTGGCCAGCGTTGTGACCCCCCTGATAGCGCACCACGTGCGTACATTCCTTGGCCACAATGTCGACGACTCGGCCTTTGCCTTCGTCGCCCCACTGGGTCCCGACCACTATCGATCCGGGCACCGTTGAGCTCCAAACGTCGATGTCCACGACGATGCGCGAGCCTAACCTGCCCGACGCCAAATCCAGACCTCAAATCACGATCGATGCAGTCTGAGCAACAAATGTTTCGAGAAGGCCTCATGGCTGAGTGGTTACTCACCGATGGATGACTATCCAAGAGGTATCGGTACCTCTTGGACACCGTTTTTCGGAACATCGGTAAGTGGCAAAATGCAACGTAATCACAAAGCGCTGATAGGCGCACTCGTCGCTGCCGTCTTCACAGGCGGACCGCGTTTGGCCCCCGGACTCGGGGCGTCAGAAGCCTCGGCCGCGCCCACCAACGCGATCGTTGCGGTCCAGCCTCTGGTCGACCAGCCTGCCCCAAACCAAAAAGGGCCAGCGCAAGCAGACAGCCCTCCTCCAGACAGTCCTCCAACAGCCAGTCCTCGTGGAGACAGTGTCGAGACGTTTACTCTTCACGACCTCACTGCGGGGCTCCAGTCAATGAACCTCGATCCGGTGACTTACAGCGTCAAGATCCTGCACCGATTCGCTGAGAAGGGTTAGCCCTCAGCTCTTTCGGTCACCGAGAAGGCCAGCGCCCCGTCGGAAACAGTGACTGTCACGGTTGCGCCATCGCCGACACCACCGTCGAGCAAGGCGATCGCGAGCGGATCCGCTAACTCGCGCTGGATGACTCTCTTGAGTGGCCGCGCTCCAAATGCAGGCTCGTAGCCATGCTCGGCGATCAATTCGACGGCCTCATCGCTGACGAGCAGTTCAATCCGCCGCTCGGCAAGCCGCGCCTCGAAGCGTTTGAGCTGTATTCGAACAATCGGAGCCAATTCAGAAGCGGTGAGGCTGGCGAAACGCACGATCTCGTCGACCCGATTCATGAACTCCGGACGGAAGAATTCGCCAGGGTCGCCCGGCAGGTTCGACGTCATGATCAACACGACGTTCGTGAAGTCGACTGTGCGTCCTTGGCCATCGGTCAAACGACCATCGTCCAGCAGCTGTAGCAAGACGTTGAAGACATCTGGATGCGCCTTCTCGATCTCGTCGAGCAACAGAACCGCGTAGGGACGGCGCCGCACTGCTTCGGTGAGCTGGCCACCCTGGTCGTAGCCGACATAGCCGGGAGGTGCGCCAATCAGCCGACTGACAGCGTGTTTCTCCATGTACTCGGACATGTCGATTCGGATCATGGCCTTTTCGTCATCGAACATCACGTCGGCGAGAGTTCGGGCGAGCTCGGTTTTGCCAACACCCGTGGGCCCAAGGAACATGAAGCTCCCGATTGGTCGGTTCGGGTCCGAAAGGCCAGCACGGCTACGGCGAATGGCGTTCGCCACAGCGACAACAGCCTCATCTTGTCCGATGACCCGGTCATGCAATGTCTGCTCAAGCTGAACCAGCTTCTGAGCTTCGCCTTCCATCAGGCGGACTACAGGAACCCCGGTCCAACGAGACACCACCTCGGCAATGTCGGACTCCTCGACCTCTTCTTTCAGCATGCGGTGCTCCGATTGGAGCGCCGCCAGCTGGGCGTCAGCCGCGACAAGTTTTCGATCAAGTTCGGGCAACTTGCCGTAACGAATCTCGGCGGCAATCTCGAGGTCGGTTTCCCGTTCGAGTTGGCCGTTGAGTGATTCGACTTCCTCCTTCAGTGCCCGGATTCGGTCGATGTGATCCTTTTCAGCCTGCCAGTGGGCCTTCATCACCGCCGATCGTTCGCGATCGTTGGCCAGTTCCTCCTCGAGGGCGGCGAGGCGTTCGACGCTGGTCTGGTCGGTTTCTTTCGAGAGCGCGACGGCCTCGATCTCAAGCTGACGGATACGCCGCTCGACAACATCGATTTCGAGCGGCATCGAGTCAATCTCAATACGAAGCTTGCTTGCTGCCTCATCCATCAGGTCGATGGCCTTGTCGGGGAGGAACCGGTCGGCGAGATAACGATCGGCCAGCGTGGCCGCAGCGAGCAGAGCTGCATCCTGAATACGAACACCGTGATGGACTTCGTACCGTTCCTTCAGGCCTCGGAGGATGGCGACCGTGTCAATCACCGACGGCTCGCCGACAAAAACTTGTTGGAAGCGACGCTCGAGCGCCGGATCTTTCTCGATATGGAGTCGGAACTCGTCGAGGGTCGTTGCACCAATCATCCGCAGCTCGCCGCGGGCCAGCATGGGTTTGAGCATGTTGCTCGCATCCATGGCCCCGTCACCCTTACCGGCCCCGACCACGGTGTGGAGTTCGTCGAGGAAGGTGATGATCTGACCGTTGCTGTCGGCGATTTCCTTCAACACCGCCTTGAGACGTTCTTCGAACTCGCCGCGGTACTTCGCACCGGCGACCATCGACGCCAGATCGAGAGAGATAATCCGCTTGTTGCGAAGCCCCTCGGGCACGTCGCCTTCTGCGATTCGGCGTGCGAGCCCTTCGGCAATGGCCGTCTTGCCGACACCAGGCTCACCGATGAGCACGGGATTGTTCTTTGTTCGGCGCGACAACACCTGGATGACCCGACGGACCTCATCGTCACGGCCGATCACCGGATCGAGTTTTCCATCGTGGGCGTCCTGAGTCAGGTCCCGCCCGTACTTCTCAAGCGACTGATACGTCTCTTCGGGGTTCTGATTCGTCACCCTATGACTGCCGCGCACTGCCTCTACGGCGCCGAGCAGCGATGCCCTATCGGTTCCAAGCCGTGAGGCTGTGTCGCGATTGTCGTTGTGATCAGCGAGCGCAAGCAGCAGGTGCTCCGTCGAGAGATAGTCGTCCTGCAAATCGACACGAAGTTTGTCCGCTGTGTCAAACAACCCGGTGAGCTCACGATTCATTCGCGGCTCGTCACCGCCGAAACTCGATGGCAACTTCGCGAGGGCTTCTGCCGTGCGGTTGCGCAGCGCCAGCGGCTCTATGCCAACTCGGCTAAGGAGTGGAAGCACGATGCCTTCGGATTGAGACAGCAATGCTGCAACAAGGTGGTCAGGTGTGACCTCTGGGTTACTCGCATCGCGCGCTGTCTGGAGCGCTCCGGCGACGGCTTCCTGGGTTTTCAGGGTCCAACGTTTCGGGTCCAACATCATGTTCTCCAGACTACAAAGCCATCAGTAAACTTGATGGCCTAATTATCAGATTTCATGTGTGAATTATGTTTCATCGGGGCTGGCCTGAGCTGTCGTTAGAGGGCGTGCACCTCGTCGGCGACCACCCAAGATCCATCGTCGGTTTCGGCAAGAATCCAACCGACACGCGGCGTGTCCTCGCGGCTGGGCTCATCGGCGAGCCAACGAACAACGCGTGCCTTGGCATCAACCTCGGAATCGACGATGTCGCCAAGCTCGGCCCTTCCGCCATCGGCGGTGGCGATAGTGGCTTGGAAGCGCCCTGAAAATGAACGGCGCCGTATACGCATGCGCAGAATCGAGACCGCTAGTGCCAGCAGAAACAGCAGCACGACACCGCCAATGATGCCGAGTACCAAATCAATTGCCGACATCTCAGCCTCGCAAGGGATCGTCGGGGCGTTCCCACCGCACGACCGCCTGGTGCAGCGGCACCAGATCGCGCCGGTGCTGGCGATGCGCGTCTTCAACTGCTTCCTGGGCAGATGCGTGCAGCTCAGCCAGCTCTGAACGCAAGCGGGCAATCTCGTTCTCGAGGTCGATCACCCGCTTCACGCCAGCGAGGTTCAAACCCTCGTTGGTGAGATCCTGGATCCGCTGAAGCATGGCGATGTCGCGTTCGCTGTAGCGCCGGCTACCACCCGGCGTGCGAGCGGGTTCAAGTAGCCCCTTGCGCTCATATATACGAAGCGTCTGGGCGTGTACGCCAGCGAGTTCGGCAGCGACAGAAATGACGTAGACGGCACGGTTGATGTCACGGCTACTCATTGTTAGACCTTCCCTTTCCGCTCGATCTCAGACCCAGTGTGCTCGTTGAAGATCTTCACGTCATGGCCTCATCACGCGGGCTCCAGTCGGTGACTTCGGCCAGCGCTTCGATGGCTGCACGTTCTTCGTCGGACAACTTGGTCGGAACCACTACTTCAACGGTGACCAGGAGGTCGCCCGTCGCCTTGGAGGTCTCGACCCCGCGTCCTTTGACTCGAAACGTGGTTCCCGACTTCGTGCCCGCAGGCACTTTGACCGTGACGGTCGACCCATCAAGGGTAGGGACCTTGACCGAAGACCCGAGCGCGGCCTCCGGAAACGTGATCGGAATCGTCAACTTCAGATGACGGCCCTTACGGCCGAACATTTCGTGTTTGGCGACTTCGACGATTACATACAAATCGCCTGCAGGTCCCCCGTTGCGGCCCGCGCCGCCCTTGCCACGAAGACGAATCCTCTGTCCATCGTCGACGCCGGCCGGTATTCGGACGTTGACCTGTCGGCTCTTGCGTTCAGGGCCGTTTGGCCCAAGCACCTCGCTGGTGAGATGCACCGAGGTGGTGACACCTTCGACAGCTTCAAGGAACCCGAGGTGCAGACGGGCATCTTGATCGACACCCTTGATGGGTCCCGGGGCACCACCGCGTCGACGTCCAAACATGGTGCCGAACATCGATCCGAGATCGCCCAAGTCGCCAAGGTCATCGAACCGCTCGCCGGTTCCAGACGGGAAGCCACCGCCACCGCCACCGAAACCGGATCCGGCCGGTCCAATACGGCGAGCCTCGTCGTACTCCTTGCGTCGACCTTCGTCGCCAATCACGTCGTAGGCGGCGGAGATCTCCTTGAACTTCTCTTCGTTCCCAGTGGACGAGTCAGGGTGAGTCGAGCGGGCCAGCTTCCGGTAGGTCTTCGTGATTTCTTTCTCAGTTGCCTTGGACGACACACCAATTACTGCGTAGTAGTCCTTGTCAAACCATTCACGATGCACTGCCATCTCGCTGGGCCTCCTCTCGTTCCTTGTTCACGTCTGTGTCGATGTCTGTGCTTGCTTCCATCCGCCGCAGCGGACTCAGTTCTGCACCTTGACCATCGCAGCTCGCAGAACCCGGCCCTGCCAACGGAAGCCAGGCCTGAGCTCCTCGACGACAACCTGTTCGCCCCCGTCGCCTGCCTCGTGAAGCACCGCTTCGTGTTCGTTGGGGTCGAACGGAGCGCCAACTGCTTCGATCCGTTCGAGACCCTCTTTGCCCAAAGCAAGCGACAACGCTGAAGCGATCGGGTCGACACCTTCGATGCCCTGACCCATTGCCGCAGAACAGGCGTCAAGGACCGGAAGCAGGGCCTCGGCTATGCGCCCGGTGCCAGCAGCAACGCGCTGTTCAGAGTCGGACTGGCTGCGACGGCGAAAGTTCTCGAAGTCAGCCTGCAAACGTTGCAAGGAATCGAGGTATTCGTCGCGTTCAAGCGTCACCGATTCAAGTGTCTCGATGAGATCCTCCACCGTTATCGGCGCTTCGGCCGCGGGCTCAGTTGCCGCCTCACCTAACGGCTGTTCGCCGCCTCCGTCTTGAGTCCCTGGTGCTGGCACATCTGTGGGGACGGGTTCGGGAGCTGCCGCGGCTTCGGCGCTCGCGTCGCTCACTGGTCCTCGTCGACGATTTCGGCGTCGACCACATCGTCGTCGTCATCATCATCATCGGCCGCGGCGCTGTCGCCACCAGCAGCTGCCGCTTCGTACATCTTGGCCGACATGGCCTGACTGGCAGTGGCGAGCGCTTCGGTACCGGACTTGATTGCGTCAGCGTCATCGCTCTCGAGGGCGACCTTGAGGTCGGCAAGAGCCGCCTCGACAGGAGCCTTGTCATCGTCAGCGAGGGACTCGCCCTGATCGGTCATGACCTTCTCGGTCTGGTAGATCAGCGAATCGGCGTTGTTGCGGGTTTCTGCAGCTTCCCGGCGGGCCCGATCTTCGTCGGCGTGAGCTTCAGCGTCTTTCACCATCTGCTCGATGTCCTTGTCGTCGAGCGACGACTGCCCGGAGATGGTGATGGACTGCTCCTTGTTGGTCGCCCGGTCCTTGGCGGACACGTGCACGATGCCGTTGGCATCAATGTCGAAGGTGACCTCGATCTGGGGAACACCCCGGGGCGCCGGCGGCAGGTCGACCAGCTGGAACTTGCCCAGGGTCTTGTTCCCCTGCGACATCTCTCGCTCGCCCTGCAACACGTGAATCTCGACCGACGGCTGCATATCATCAGCAGTCGTGAAGGTTTCGGTGCGCTTGGTAGGAATCGTGGTGTTGCGCTCGATGAGCTTGGTCATCACGCCCCCCTTGGTCTCGATACCGAGACTCAGTGGAGTGACATCGAGGAGCAACACGTCCTTGACGTCGCCCTTCAAGACACCAGCCTGGATGGCAGCACCAACAGCAACGACCTCATCCGGGTTGACGCCCTTGTGGGGCTCCTTGCCCGCGAGCTCTTCGACCATTTCCTGGACCGCGGGCATCCGGGTAGAGCCGCCGACCATGATAATGTGATCGACCTCGCTCTTGGTGAGACCAGCGTCCTTGACGGCCTGGTTGAAGGGGCCCTTGCAGCGCTCGACAAGGTCGGCGGTGAGCTCCTGGAACTTGGACCGGCTGAGCTCGAAGTCGAGGTGGAGCGGGCCAGCATCAGTTGCGGTGATGAACGGCAGGTTGATCTGGGTCGTCTGCTTGGAGGACAGGTCCTTCTTGGCCTGTTCGGCAGCTTCCTTGAGGCGCTGGGCTGCCATTGCGTCCTTGGAAAGGTCGACACCGTGGTCGCCCTTGAAGCCGGTGACCATCCAGTCGATGACCCGCTGATCCCAGTCGTCGCCGCCCAGCTTGGTGTCGCCAGCGGTGGACTTCACTTCGAAGACACCGTCGCCAATTTCGAGAACGGAAACGTCGAAGGTGCCGCCGCCGAGGTCGAACACGAGGATCGTCTCATCGTCGGCCACTTTTTCCAGGCCGTAGGCCAATGCCGCTGCGGTGGGCTCGTTGATAATGCGAAGCACCTCAAGGCCCGCAACTACTCCAGCCTCCTTGGTGGCAGTCCGCTGTGCATCGTCGAAGTAGGCGGGCACGGTGATGACAGCCTGGGTGACTTCGTCGCCGAGGTATTCCTCTGCGTCACGCTTCAGCTTCTGAAGCACGCGTGCCGAGATCTCCTGGGGCCGGTACTCCTTGCCATCAATGTCGATGGTCCATCCGGAGCCAATATGGCGCTTGGTGGAGGCCAGGGTGCGACCGGGGTTGGTGACGGCCTGACGCTTGGCCACTTCACCGACGAGGATTTCTCCGTTCTTGGCAAAGCCAACAACGGAGGGAGTAGTGCGATCGCCTTCAGCGTTGGCGATCACGGTGGGCTCGCCACCTTCCATGGCGGCCACAACGGAGTTAGTGGTTCCGAGGTCGATTCCGACAGCCTTAGGCATCGTTTCGTAGCTCCTGTTTTCGTGAGGTGTGGCAACCGCCATTCACCCTGTTCGATTGGGTCTGAGACCCGAGTATAAAAGTTGAGTCGATCGTTACCAACTTTCCTCAACCCACTTTCGAAGTGACTCTCGTCACGCCTGTGGCGCCCCCCTTCAACACAAAGCGCTACCCTTTCTTCAGTCGCCTCAAGGGGGTACCGAATGTCTCGCAAGGATTCCGTAGAGAAACTCGCGTCCGTATCGCTGTTTTCTGCATGTTCACAACGTGACCTGCAACGTATTGCCAAGGCCGCCGACGAGATCGAGGTCTCCGATGGCACCCAATTGATGGATCAGGGTGAAGTTGGCCGCCAGGCGTTCGTCATTCTCGAAGGCACCGCCGTGGTCAAGCGTGGAGGTCGTAAGGTCGCCGATCTCGGTCCAGGCGACACCGCTGGCGAACTGTCGCTGCTCGATCTCGGTCCCCGCACCGCTTCGGTCTTTGCCACCTCCGATATGCGAGTTCTGGTGCTCACTGCGCGTCAGCTCACCGGCCTACTAGACGAAACTCCTGCGCTGGCCCACAAGCTGCTCGCAGCCATGGCAGGGCGCATCCGCGACCTGGATCGCAAGCTCTTCGGCTGATCCAACGCCCGCTCCGCGCGGCGTTGGCAATCAACCCAGCTCACAGAAGATCACCAGCAGATATCCGCGGTGACGGGCTCGTCAAGTACGGTCTGACCCGTGAAGAACCTGCGTATCAAGCCTCATCACCTGGTACTTGGCATCGGCATCGGCTTTGCCGTCGTCACGATCCTGTCCGGCATCGCCGCCACCGTGTTCCAGTTCCACGAAGACTCGCCGATACACCGCGAGGTGTTTGGCAACGTTCCCAGCGCACTCAAGTTTGCGTTCTACGCCGTCATCCCGCTGCTCCTCGTCTTCGGAGCTTGGAATTTCGCCCAGCGAGTACGCAACTGGGAGCGCGGTGCACCTGATCGCCGCGCGACCACGGGCAAAAACGCCAAACGCCGCCTGAAGGATTATCGAGCTGGTGTGATGATGCAGACGCTGCTGCGCGATCCCGTCGCCGGCGTCATGCACGCCATGCTCTACTACGGCTTTCTGGTTCTGCTCGCGGTTACCACCACCCTCGAACTCGACCACCAGCTGCCGGAGAGCCTCAAGTTCCTCCACGGCGGCGTCTATCAGGGCTTCTCGTTCGTCGGCGACCTCGCAGGCCTGATGTTCGTTGTCGGTATGGGTTGGTCCGTGGTTCGTCGCTACGTGCAAAAGCCATACCGCATCAAGATCAAAACCCGTCCCGAACACGCAATGGTTCTCGGCGTGCTGCTCGGACTGGGTGTGACCGGCTTCTTGGCAGAGATGTTTCGCATCGCGCTTGTCGGAACGCCCGAATTCGAGAAGTGGTCGTTCATCGGTTACCCACTCGCCACACTCGTTGATGGTTGGGGCAGCCTCGCTGGTTGGCATCAAGCAATGTGGATCCTGCACGTCATGAACTTCATGGCGTTCCTCGTGATCTTGCCCGTCACGATGCTTCGCCACATGTTCACCTCGCCCTTGAACATGTACCTGCGTGACCGCGATCGGCCAAAGGGCGCCATGCGCGCCATGCCAAACCTCATGGAAGCCGAAGACATCGAAACCATCGGCGTCTCGGTCATCGAAGAGTTCACCTGGAAGCAGCTGCTCGACACCGACAGCTGCACCATGTGCGGTCGCTGCACTGCTGTCTGCCCGGCACACGCCACAGGCAAGCCACTCGATCCGCGCGAGATCGTTCTCAAGACCGGCGAAGTTATGGCCGCCACCGGCGAACATGGCGAAGTGTCGCCCCCTCTTGGCGTCGACACCGACATCAAAGTCAGCGCCAACTCAATGTTCGAACGGGTCAGCAACGATGAGCTGTGGGCATGCACCACCTGCCGAGCATGCGACGAGGCCTGCCCCGTCAACATCGAGATCCTCGACAAGATTCTCGACATGCGTCGCTACAAGACGCTGATGGAATCGGACTTCCCATCCGAGTTGGGCGGTGCCTTCCGAGGCATGGAAAACAACGCCAACCCGTGGAATATGAACAATGGCGAACGTGGCGACTGGGCCGAAAACTTCGAAGACGTCACCATCGTCGACCCATCGGAGCCTTTTGCCCATGAGTACCTGTACTGGGTTGGCTGCGCCGGTTCGTTCGACGACAAGAACCAGAAGGTCTCTGCCGCAACCGCAAACCTGCTGACTAGGGCGGGAATCGACTTCGCCATTCTCGGCCCATCGGAGATGTGCACCGGCGACTCTGCTCGCCGCTCCGGCAACGAATACCTCTTCCAGATGCTCGCAATGGAGAACATCGAGACCCTAAACAACATGGGTGTCCGCAAGATCGTCACCCAGTGCCCACACTGTTTCAACACCCTCCAGAACGAGTACCCACAGTTCGGTGGCGAGTGGGAAGTCATTCACCATTCACAGTTGCTCGAGCAGCTGGTCGACGAAGGCAAGCTCGACCTGTCGAACGCACGCCTGGATGAGCGGGTCGTCTACCACGACTCCTGCTACCTCGGCCGCCACAACGACGTCTACATGTCGCCACGAAACGTCATTGGTTCGCTGGCCGGAGTCGAGATCGTCGAAGCACCTCGCAACGGCACCAGTGGTATGTGCTGTGGCGCCGGCGGCGCTCGCATGTGGATGGAAGAAACCATCGGCACGACCGTCAACGAAGAACGTGCACGTGAGCTGATCGATACCGGCGCCAGCCGTGTCGCCACTGCCTGCCCTTTCTGTTACATCATGCTCGACGACGGCGTGAAGGGTCATGGAGTCGAGGAAGACCAGGTCAAGGTCGCCGACATCTCCATGCACATCCTCGAGGCCCTCGAGAATGCCGAAGCAGACGCTCAGGCCGAAGCCGATGGCCGCATGCTGACCTTCGCCGGAAGTAGTGCTACTGATGCACGTGGCTCCGATACCGCAGAAGCTCTCAGCGGGGTGCAGACCCTCGTAGCCGAAGACGCATCCCCGGACAAGCTGACCCGCATCGAAGGCATCGACCCCAAGACCAACGCCCTGTTGAACGAGGCCGGAATCACTACCTTCGCTCAGCTGGCAGCCGGTACCCCGAATCAGTTCAAGGCGATCCTCGATGCTGCACCTGGCATGCCCTTCACCGCCAGCACCTTGACCTGGGCCAAACAAGCCCAGTTCCTGGTCGACGGCGACGAGGATGGCTTCAAGGAATACACCGACTACCTAGAAGGCGGAGTAGACCCCGCCACCAAGAGTTAGTCGTTCCTCGGCGCGGAGCGCCTCGTCTCTTACCGGGTTACTCGCTGACGCTCATAACCGTGTCGTTCTCAGCTTTGGAAGTTCTCGTGGTAGCGGCTGGCGGTGGGGCCACGTTGGCCTCTGTACTTCGAGCCGAGGCTTGAAGCGCCGTAAGGCGTATCGGCCGGGGTGGTCATACGGATGAAACTGATCTGGCCAATCTTCATGCCCGGGTACAGGGTGATCGGCAGGTTGGCCACGTTCGACAGCTCGAGGGTCAGGTAGCCGTCCCAACCGGCATCAACGAAGCCGGCCGTCGTGTGGATGAGCAAGCCGAGGCGCCCAAGCGACGACTTGCCTTCGATGCGCCCGACCAGATCATCAGGAATAGCGACTCGCTCGAGGGTGGCACCCAAGGCGAACTCGCCCGGGTGGAGAATGAAGGCGTCATCGCCGGTGACGACAACCTCTTCGGTGAGCTCGCTCTGGTCTTCCTTCACGTCGATGACCCGACGGTTGTGGTTCAGGAACACGCGGAACGTGTCGTCGAGATGGAGGTCGACCGACGAGGGCTGAATGCAGGTGAGATCGAGGGGCTCGATGACGATTCGGCCGGCTTCGATCTCTTCACGAATGGTGCGGTCGGAGAGGATCATGGTCGGCGCAGCCTACCCGAGCGCACCACCTGCTCCAGCCGAGCAAAGCTGCGAGCTGTGTGCCTACGAGAGTGGCCGGTACACTGCCTGAACTCGCCTCTTAGGCGAGTATGCGGGTGTAGTTCAATGGTAGAACTCCAGCTTCCCAAGCTGATGACGCGGGTTCGATTCCCGTCACCCGCTCCATACGGCACCCAAAGGTCCAAGACACTCGGACTCCTCTGTACGAGCCCAGTGCTGCGCAGCATCGCACGCCTGGCTGCGCACGTTCGTCGAGCAGCGAGTCGCTGGCGTCGAAAGATCTACACACTGGTCTCGGGCCGTGGGGTACGGCGAGCTCATCAGCTCGGAACCACCAGCCAGCGACGCACTCCGCCGACAACGATCGTGGTGGCACGAAGTGACGTCGATCCGGGACGGTTCGGCGGTAACGGCACAGGTTCGGGTGATTGGCCCGGCGCGGTGGCAGAACTCGTGCCCAACGCCGAGATCACCGGTATCGACGGCGACCCTGCTTGGCTGAAAACCTGCTGGCCGCGCTACGGTTCCGTCGTCACGACTGCGATCGAACGCCTCGCCTAACTATTGCCGAATAGGCCGCGGTCCTCCTCTCGCTTCCAGCGTTGGCGCTCGTGTGAACGACGCCTGGGGATCTCTGGAACCGTTGAGGCCTTCGGGATCGCTTGATCTGAGGCAGGGGTGGATACGTCGGAGGCGCAACGTTCAGCTGGGTCGGCCATCGATTGGCTGAAACGGTGGGTGGCCGATGAACCCTGGTCAGCTCGATGCCTCGCTGTGGTCGGGCTCTTGCTCGCAGTCGTGAGCGGGATCGACCAGTTCGGAAAGCAGCCTGACTGGTATGAGTCAGCCAGCAAAGTGGTCTCTGTCGTTCTGACCGTCCTGCTCGTGCTCATCTCGGACTGGTTTGCTTCCGATGTCAGACGAGTCAAGCAATGGTCTGAGGTTTCCGATGACCTTCAAGCTCGACTGGGCGACCTTGAGTCCATGCACCCAGATTCGCTGGCGGCCGCCGGAACTCGGTCCACGACGAAGAGGACGGCGCTGCTCGGGTAGCCGAACCCGGGCGAACGGTACACATCGTGAGCAACGTCTTCGCAGACGGAGAGCGAGCTCGGACCTCCGAAGAGGTAACCAACCTCGAGCTTGCCGCTACCGCCGCGCTCAGTCCCTCGATTTCCGATCGGGACGCCTCCTGGCGTGCGGAGGCACCCGACGTTGCTGATTCTTGGCAATCGGCGGCCGGCCTGCGCGCAACAGCGCGGCGAGCCTCTTTGGAGCTGAATTCGAAAGCCGCCGAGAGGGGCCTTTACAAGGCACGAAACAGCGACGTGGAGCGCGACCCGTGCAATCGATGGACCGACCTGATCACAATCGCTCCTGTGCTGTTTGGACTCTTGGCTGCGTCCGCCGCCGCGGAAGCCTTGACGAGCGAGTCCGGACCAAACGCCGAGGAAACCACGATTTCCGAGCTCACGGAGGTTCAGGGTGAGCTCCTCACAGCGGTGCAGTCCCTAGACGACACACTGGACCGATTCTCCACCGGCCTGTCAGACGAACCAGTCGATTCAGGGTTACCGGACGACAGATCGAAAGAACCGGTGAACCTCTCCGCGCTTGATTCAATCGAGACCCAACTCAAGGCAATCGTGAACGCACTCGACGTCGACGACCCCATCGAAATCCAGATTCCCCTGGGGCCTAGCGACGCGCTGTGGGGATTCGCACGCAAGATGTGCAACAACGACGGGTCTGCGAGACAAATTGTGGAAGACGCGATCAGTCTCTGGGACGCCAACACATCGTCGATCGGCGCCAACCCGAACACAATCGAAGAGGATTCACATCTGGTGATGAATTGCTCCGAGCATCAGTGAACAGCCTGTCCCGCAGAGTTACCAGGCCGCAGAGTTACCGGGCCGCGACTCGGTCTTCGAGCTCCACGACGATCCGAGTTGTCGTCGGGTGACCGTCAGGCATGCCCATTTCCACCGGTGACTTCACGTTTCCGTCCTCGTCGCTCATGGCATCGGTGTAGACGAGGCGAGAAGTCGGGTTGACCTCCACAAACTCACCGCTGAACCACATCTGCATCGGCCCATTTGGGGTTTCCATGGCCATACACACCAAACGGGTGCCACCAACGCGAACATCGAGGTT